>JAPLGP010000024.1 GCA_026390075.1 Campylobacterales bacterium | reverse complement strand
TTGAAAGAGGAGAGGATGGAAACAACATTGCAAACGATCTTTAATGATCAATGACGATTAAGTCTTTGTTCATCCTCTCACCTTCTTATTATGCTTCATAAGTCTATCTTTTTTCAGCACTTTTAATTATACGATGACAAAACTTCGGCATGTGGAAATATTTATTATCGCCAATTCTAAAAATAAGTGCAATTTCCACCTAAAATTAACTAGCTAACTTTCTACTCATTTCACTAAAAAACACTTCATAAGGAGTTTTGTATCCAAGCACCTTTCTATGTCTATGATTAAGTCTGTTTTGAATCATAATAATTTCATCCTTAGAAACATGTATAAACTCACTTTTTTTTGGTAAATATTGACGAATTAGTCCATTCGTGTGTTCATTTAAACCTCTTTCCCAAGAGTGATATGGATTTGCAAAGTAAAACTTAGTATCAAGTGCAGCTGCTACTTCTTTATGATATGCGAATTCTTTGCCATTATCACTTGTGATTGTATGTGTGATGGCTTTGATAGGTCGTATCATCTCTATGAGTGCCTGTGTTACAACCCTAGCTTCTTTGGATGAAACATTCTTGATTATCGTAAACTTTGATTTTCTATCAACAACAGTGACTAATGCACCAATATGATTTTTGCCTATGACAGTATCTATTTCCAAATCCCCAATTCTGGATTTATTATCAACAATTTTTGGTCTTTGATCTATCATTACACGGTCTATAATCGTGCCTCTAGCTTTATAATCATTTGAACGCTTATGATATTTTTACCGATCGGCTTTTAAGCCTCACTTGGTCTGACGCTTGTTGAGCTAGTATTTTTATGTCGAAGTGATTTATATAACTTACCGCCATTGACTTTATTGCCATAGATATAGCGATAGATTGTTTCATGAACAACAGACTCTCCTGTGTCAAGTTTCATCCGTCCTGATATTTGCTCTGGTGACCAATCCTCTTTTAGCTTAATGCGTATGTACTTTTCTACTCTCTTTGTAATTTATTTTTGCTTAGATTTTTCTTGATGTTTTTTAGTAGATTGTATCTGTGCAAGTTCTGGCTGATAACCTCTCACCCTATCTCTGTTTCGTCTTAATTCTCTGCTTATTGTTGAAGGATGAACTAATAGCTCTTTTGCTATCTCTTTTTGATTAAGACCAGCCTTTTGTAAAGCTGAAATCTGGTATCTTTTCTGTAGGGTTAGTTGAGTGTATTTCATGCATCTTCCTATTTTTCTTGGTCGAAAAAATGGTAGCTGATTACTCTTTAACCCTACCTTCCGACTTTCTTAGAAAATTGCACTTATTTTTAGAATTGGCGTTTTATAACATGACAAACTGCAATACTTTTTAAGTCTAATTCATTTTTGTGATACAGTAAAAAATATATCTGAGGAGCTAGTATGAAAAATAGTAAAATTTTAGTGAAAGATACAGAGGTGTCAATTAAACAACATAACCAAGTTGATTTTATATCTTTGATGGATATTGCCAGAGCAAAAAATCCAGATGAGCCAAAAGATGTGGTCAAAAATTGGCTTAGGAGTAGAACAACTATAGAGTTTTTAGGGCTTTGGGAGCATATAAACAATCCAAATTTTAAAGGGGTCGAATTCGATTCCTTTAAAAATGAAGCTGGAGCGAATAGCTTTACAATGTCACCAATAATAAATTATAAAATTCATACCGATGCTATCAAAGAGCATTTGATTCCACATGTCCTCGACAAACCAAAAGAGAGTTTTGTTTATGCGAATGAAGCAGATTTGTTAAATATCGCTTTATTTGGAGTCACTGCCAAAGAGTGGCGAGAAGTTAACAAAGACAAAGAGGGAAATTTATGCAAGTGTAGAGCAACTGATAGTGCTTTCAAATCTTGAGAGTATCAATGCAGAGCTCATCAAACAAGAATTGCCTCAAAATGAAAGGCTTGTAAGGTTAAATCAAACCACCATTACGCAAATAAAATCACTCATACATAATTCCTCAATTAAAAAGTTAACCGATAAATGATATTGCAATATATTAAACACCGATTAGTTATTTCACAGTCTCCATTCGATGGGAATACATAAAAACTCTGACATGTAGAAAATCTCTCTTACTTTACTTTTAGACTTTTTTGATAAAATCATTTTTCAAAAATAAATATAAAAATTTTATACCAAAACAAAGGCATTTTTTATGCAACAAACACAAGCAAGAGTAAATATTTATGGACTTTTATCGCGCATTTTACTTCAAGAATTAGACTTAGAAGTTTTAAAAACTATCAAAAATGATGAAGCTATTTTAGATTTTTTCCCAACTTTGCGAGATTGGAAAGAGTTTAGCGAAGTGGAGAACAGTAAACTTATAGAAGAATATTTTAACCCTGACTTTGTAAATCTTTCTCTTTTACACCTTATTCCTTATGAAACTTTTTACACAAGAGAAGACCAAAAGATTGAAACAGGCGGAGCGAATCCTGTAACAGATATGTATAGTGCGTATGATTTTATGGTTGATTTTGAAGTGGCTCGTGTTGTTTCAACCGACCATATTGGGATAGAGTTAGAGTTTATGCACCATCTTTGCAAAGCTGAACTCAAAGCCCTAGAAGAAAAAGATATGGAAGCTGTAAAAGATTTACAAGAAGTACAACGAGAATTTTTAAATAAACACCTTCTGCAGTGGGCGCCTATGTATCTTATCAGCATGAAGTTTGAAGCGAGAACACCTTTGTATTACGATGTGGCGGATATGGCGTTGGAGTTTATTTTGAGCGATAATGAGTATTTGGTTAATGAGTTAAAATCGTAATATGTCACTGATTCAGCTTAATGCAGGGAGATGTATTCGCTCACTTTCTAAAGAGAGTACATGTAATAAATGTGAAATTATTTGCCCAACAAGCGCGATAATTGTAGCAAATAATCCACTGCCTAGCATCAACTTTTCTTCTTGTGTTGGTTGTGGCGGATGTATTGCAATCTGCCCAAATGAAGCATTTTCTTTGGATGATTTTAATCCGACAAATTTCTTTTTTGATTTTGTTGAAGATGCGCAAAATCTCATTTCTTGTCGTAAAAATGTTCCTTGTATCGCGGCTTTGAGCGTGGAGCATCTTATCTCTTTAGCGGTACTCAAAAAAGAGATAGTTTTTGATATGGGTTATTGTGATGCGTGTGAAATCAAATCCACATGCCAAGCCCAAATACTGAAAAACCACGAAGAAGCTTCGTATCTGCTTGAAGCGATGGAAAATGAAGCGATTATAAAACTTGAAAATGTTTGTTATGAAGATTTAAGCCAAGCAAAAGAGAGTAACAGAAGAGATTTTCTTCGCTCCATAAATCTCACAACCATCGTAAAAACAAAGCACAGTTTTGAGAAAGAGGTCAAAAAAGCGACGGATGAGTTAGTCGAGCACACGCTTCAAAAGGCGGATATCGCACTCTTAAAACAAAAAAGAATTCTTGATAGAAGAAAGCTCTTTTTTACCGCGCTCAAACGAGTGAAAAAACCATCGCAGTTTCACATAGTGGATGCAAAAGAGGTCACATTTACCTCACAAAAACTAATGAATGAAGCCTCTTGCACAGCGTGCCAAATGTGTTATAGACTTTGTCCAACGGGTGCGCTTAGTTCGGATATGAAAAATTCTAAGATAGATTTTGACCCATTTTTGTGTATAAAATGTAATATTTGTCATGATGTGTGTGAGCCTTCTGCTATTACGCTTTCAACTTCATACAATATAAAAGAATTTTTTGAACCAAAAGTGCAAAATTTGATAAAATTTAATGTAAGAAGATGTGATGAGTGTGGTGTGATTTTTAGCACAAATTTTGGCGAAAAACTCTGCTACAGATGTAAAGCAGAAGAGGAAGAGGCAAGAGAACTTTGGGGGATAACTGAATGATGAACAATGAAAATACAATCTCAAAACAAACAAAACTCTATGGCTATGTTGGCGAACATGCGGGTGCAAGTCGGTTGAGTGCGCTTGTAAATAAAATATTTAAAGCCAGTGGCGAGGATGCTATGATGATTCCGATGAATATCCGTGAAGATGATTTTTTCTTTACGCTGAATGGCATGAAAAAATCACAGGTGGATGGCGCGGTTATCTCTAATGAATATGTTTACAATGCAGTGGAAATTTTAGATGAAGCTTCCTCTTTGGTCAAGCGAAGCGGCATGTGTGATATTGTCTTTAAAGAGGGCGAAAAACTCAGAGGCGACATTTTTGGTATGAGAGTTTTGCTTGAGTTATTAAAAGATTTGAGACTTTCTAAAATAGCACTTCTAGGAACAACTCCACATGCCAAAGCCTTTGCATTCTTGGCATGTGGATTTGATGTCGGTTACTTTGATGAGAGCCTTGAAGAGCTGATGGAATTTGTAAATGAAGTGGATTTAAAAGATGCGGATTTGAACCGTTTGGTGCAGGGTACAGATTTGTCACACTTTGACGCAGTGCTTGATTTTTCAAATAGACAAAGTTTAAATACTCTCGAGAAATTAGCTCTGTATAATTTTGACATGAAAAACTCAAAAGAGTTTTCGCCCCTAAAATCAAGAGCCAAAGAACTAGGTGTTCAATATATTGGCTATGATGAGATGATAGAAAAATTGGCAGATAAAGCATATAAAATAATAAAAGGAAGTTGATATGAACGAACATGATTTAAGTGATTTACGAAGAGAGTTTGACCAGTTTGTAGGTGAGAAATGCTCATTAGAAGGTGATGATGGCGCAAACCAAAACCCTGATGGAGCTGATAAAGAAGACGCGGAAGCAGTTCCTCAGTTTGTAGATGCACTCACAACACTGCTTTTAGCACCAGCGCATAGTGGAGTTTATCTCTCTCGACTCGATATAAAAAGAATTGCTGAGGCGATTGATGAGTCTATTCCTATCAAAGAACGCATAAAAATGGTTCGAGCATTGTTTAGACATACGACAAAAAAAGAGTATTTAGAAGGTGCTTTTAACGAGATAGACAAGCATATAAACGGTCGTATTATGATTTATCAAGAACTCAGCGAAGTTTTTCCCGCGTCAAAAAGTATCTTTGATGGACATACAAAAAAAGCACAAAAAACTATGAAAATGTTTAAGCAGATTATAGAAGATTTTGAAGAGATAGAACCAACTTCTGACCCGCTTTCAATATAAAACCATCTCATAAAATTGCTTCGCTTCGCTCGTAATGACAGTTATATTGTCATCGAGACAAGTTTCACCCCGTCATTGCGAGGCACGAAGCAATCTAAGTTTTACAAGAAGTTTAATTACTTCTCGCCAAAGCTGCAAAATCAATCTCTTGCTCTTGAGATTTTTCTTGCGCTCTTTTTTTGTCTTCTTCGTAGTTTCCTGTGGTAAAGGTGTATTCACTTTTGTTCAAAATACATCCTTTTATCCCTGGTAAGCATGGTTTGCTCAGGAGTTTGCATTCGCCTTTGAAATCATGTTGGCATGTCCAGCCCATTTTTTACAATCCTTGAACTGTTACAATACCTTGCCAAATAATTGCACTCAAAATTCCAGCAACAAATCCAGCAATAACATCATCGCCAACGACACCTAAACCGCCTTTAGTTTCTCGGTCGATTCTTCCAATAATAGAAGGTTTTGTAATGTCAAAATATCTAAAAAGTACAAATGACAAAATGCTCTGAATCAAAAATCCATTTTCCCACATGCCAAGCGCATTGAAGTTTATAGTTATCGCAGGAGCAACACTCAGAGCAAACCACATGCCGGCGAGTTCGTCTATCACTATGCGTTTATCATCATGAATACCGTTTGTCTCTTCGTATTTGTTGATAGATTTGATAGCGATAACACTCACTAAAAGTGAAGCTAAAAAAAGAGTTTGCGCATCAAAAGCGATGAGTATCCACATGCCAAGAAAAAGAGCGACAACAGTTCCAGCAGTCCCTGGAGCTTTTGGAGCGAGTCCGCTGTAGCCTAAAGTTATAAAAAACCAGTTCATAAAAATCCTAAGTCAGTGATGTTGTTTGATAGAGCTTCATTAACTCTTCATAAAAATCTTTTTCTGTGTGTGCTTCGATGAGACCCTCTACTGGGATAAGGTCGTAGTATAATTTTTCTAAATTTTTAAATCTCTCTGGTACTATTTTTGAGAGTAAAAATGCTGAAATTTCTTTTCTCATAAGCACAGCAGGAGGTAAAATTCCCATCTCCAAAAGCTCTAAAATAGAATCAGCATGGTAAGAAATTTGATGATGTTGCCCATGGGGACAAGTGTTTTTGCTCACAAGTGTTGTACATTTATTGCAGTAAACATATTCACTTGCAACTTGTATCTCTATGTCTATGCCGATGACTTTATCAATGATAGATTTATTTGAATTACAATCATAAAACATCCCAAGTCCAGCATGATTGCGCCCAACCGTTAGTCTATCGCATCCATAGTTTTTTGCTACAATTGAATCTATAATAATTTCATTGTACCCAGCAAAAAGATAGCTATTTTCTAAAGGAACTATAACTACACGATTTTTTGGTAAGAAGTTATTTATAAAAAAATCCATCGCTTCTTTTCGGATGTTATACTGGATATTTCCACTGCTATAGGGCTTGAGCAAAAATATGACAAGCAAATCAGTCGTATCGAGTGTTTGGCGAATAAGCCTCTCATGTGCTCTGTGAAGAGGATTTGCAGCCATAAAAAGCGAACTTGTATGTTTCGCACCTATTGCATTTTTAAGTTCAATGATCTTTTCTTTATTTGCATTAGATGAACCATGGATGAGAGTGTATTCACCACTAATAGCGTAAGAACCAAGTCTTTTAAGCGTCGCCATAACCCCTGGGTGTGTGACATCATCCGTTCCATATATCTGTTTGGTTCTTTCTTGAGGATTTATTTTAAAAACTTCATCCACCACTAAAAGAGCGTAAGGATTTCCCTCACAAAGAATGGTTATCTCTTCACCTTTTACGAGCGATTTGAGAACTTCTTCATTTATCGTCCCTGAGGGTGCGAGTATAAATGGAAAAGGAAAAGTTTTCCCATTTATAAGACCTGTTCTTAAAACTTCTTGGCTCTCTTTTTCGCCCATAAGTCCAGTTACTGGATATAAAAGACCATCTTTGACTAATTCTAATGCTGAAGCTGCTTCTTTATCTATTAAAAGAGTTTTATTTTTTCTTGATGATGTCATATTTTTTTCGTTTTTCCCATAAACTTTTTCTGCTAATACCTAGTTTTTTAGATAATTCTGTATCTGGATATTTATGTTGGTAGTTTGCAATAACAAATTTTACATAATCTTCGATTGGAAGAATTTCTCCCTTGTCAAAGATACTGCTATCACTCTTAATTTCTAAAACTTTATGTTCAATATCATCAATTTTGTCGGTACTTGCGATGATTGCGAGTTTATCAGATATTAAATCAAGAAAAGGTTTTCTACTTGTTTTTTTTAGAACTTGAAAATCTATAATATAAATGATGCAGTTTTGAGAAATAGCGTCAATTTTGGACATAGCTTTTGGGTCGTTCAGAGTAACGAAGTGAATAGGTTTGTTCACTTTAGCAGCGTATTCAAAAGCAAATGCATCTGAACTTTTTTGAAAACTAGATGAAATAAAGAGTGGAAACTCTATTTCTTCATTTTTAAATTCATTAGAGATGGATGCAAAATTATGTGTTAAATAAGTCTCATACGCATCGTTTCTCTTTTTCAGTTTTTCATAATCTTGATAGTGATCTATTTTTCTAATAAGTTCTTCAATCATAAATGGTTTAAGAATATAATCTTTTGCACCAGCACTTAGTGGCTTAGATACGGTGTCATTACTTATATAAGAAACCATTAAAATGACGATTGACCTTTTAAATGTTTCAATGACAGGATTAAAATCTTGCCCATTTATATTTGTAGATAATAAAACTACATCATAATTAGTACTTTTTATCGCATCTTTTGTAGATGTACATAACTCACATGTATGACCTTGTTCGCTTAGTTTTGTAGCAATACTTTGTGCTAAATAAACTTCATTTTCTATAATAAGTATCTTCAAATTTGTGTCCAATCAAAATATTTTAAATTTGCATTTGCAATCACACCAACACCTTCTCCTCGACCTATAAAACCGAGTTTTTCCGTTGTTGTAGCCTTTATGTTTACTCTACTTGTATCTATGTTTAAAATTTCCGCAAGTGTTTTTCTCATTTGTAGTTTATATTTAGCGATTTTTGGTTGTTCTGCTGCAATAGTTACATCTGTATTTACAATCACAAAACCAAAGTTATAAAGTTTCTTAACAACCATTTTTAGCAAAATTTTAGAGTCTATACCTTGATATGTATCATCACTATCTGGAAACATCATTCCTATATCGCCCATACCAGCAGCTCCCAAAAGAGCATCTATGAGGGCGTGAATTGCTATATCTCCATCGCTATGTGCTTTAAAACCAAACTTTGATTCTATCTTTACACCGCCTAGAACCATTACTCCGCCATCATCAAAGGCATGGACATCAAAGCCTGTTCCACTGAGTGTATCGGATGAGGGTTTTTCTAGGCATGAGAGTTGATTTAAGTCTTTTATAGAGGTAATTTTATGTGCGTCTTCTTCACCTAAAATAAATTCTCTACTTCCACCGTAAGCGACTATAGCACTACTTTCATCTGTAAATTCTTCAGTTGTATTGAGAGCATTTTTTAAAATTTTAGTGCGGGAGAGTTGAGGAGTTTGAACTCTTTTTACCTGTTCTCTGTTTATAGTTTTATTTTCGTAAACAATAGTATCGTTTACTTTAAGAAAAGGTACAACGCAGTCACTCTTTCCCTTTTTTTCTATGAGAGCTTTTAGAAGTTCTTTACTTACGCAAGCTCGCGCTATGTCACTCACAAGAACGAACTCGCTTTCTACTTCTATGAGGGCATTTTTGAGTGATTCTTGTCTTGTTTTGCCACCGCTCACAAATGTATAATCCGCATAATTTTTCATGAATTCTATTTCATCACTTGAAGAAGCAATAATTATTTTGCTAAAAAGTTCTGTATTTTCAAGTCTTGTAGCTACTTCTTGCCATAAAGGTTTATGCCCAATTCGTAGCCATTGCTTTTTGACATCCAACCCAAATCGAGTTGAATTGCCAGCCGCTAATAAAATAAGTGTTAAATCAGACAATAAAACTCCTATTTAGTTAAAGTGTTACGAAATTATACACATCCAAAGCTTTTTTTTATCTTGAATGGATAAAGTATTTTTGAATAATTTCAACTTAATTGGCTAAAATATCCTTCACAAATAATTTGCTTAATTAAACTTTAATTTTTTTTAATTGTATTTTAACCGTTTAAAATATTTTAAAAAAATATGTATAAGTACAACCGAGTTTTATTTTAGACTAAAAATTTTAGGAGAATTTATGAGATCTTCATGGGTAGAAGAGCGTAAGAACGATCCTGTTCGTACACAGATGTATTACGCTAAACAGGGTATTATCACACAAGAAATGGAGTTCGTTGCGAAAGTAGAAGATTTATCTCCTGAACTTATCCGAAGCGAGATTGCTCGTGGAAGAATGATTATTCCTGCAAATATTAACCATACTTCGCTTGAACCTATGGCAATAGGAATAGCAGCAAAATGTAAAATAAATGCAAATATTGGTTCTTCAGCTATCGCTTCTGATGTAGAGGGCGAAATAGAAAAAGTACAAGTTTCTCAACACTATAAAGCAGATACCGCGATGGATTTATCTACTGGCGGCGATTTGGATGAGATAAGACGCGCAGTCATAGCAAACTCTACAATTCCAATCGGTACAGTTCCAATTTATCAGATTTTACATGATGTTGGAAATAAAATAGAAGATTTAAGTATAGAAGTTATGCTTGAAGTTTTAGAGCGTCAAGCAAAACAAGGTGTCTCTTATTTTACAATTCATGCTGGTTTTTTACTTTCAACTATGCCAAAAGTTGCAAAAAGAAAGATGGGAATCGTAAGCCGCGGCGGAAGTTTAATGGCTGCTTGGATGATGCACTACCATAGAGAAAACCCTTTTTATACAGCTTATGATGCAATTCTTGATATTTGTGCAAAGTATGATGTTTCTCTCTCCCTTGGTGATTCACTTCGCCCTGGATGTTTGGCAGATGCTTCGGATGATGCACAGTTAGGTGAACTTAAAGTTTTAGGTGAGCTTACGCTTAGAGCATGGGAAAAAAATGTTCAGGTTATGATTGAAGGGCCAGGGCATGTACCACTCAATCAAATAGAGAGAAATATGAAGCTTCAAAGAGAGCTTTGCCATGAAGCACCTTTTTATATTTTAGGGCCATTAGTGACGGATATTGCTGCTGGATATGATCATATAAGTTCGGCAATAGGTGCTGCTGTGGGTGGATGGCATGGAGCAAGTATGCTTTGTTATGTCACACCAAAAGAGCATTTAGGACTTCCAAATGCGAATGATGTAAGAGAGGGAATTATCGCTTATAAAATCGCTGCACATGCCGCAGATATTGCAAGAGGACGCAAAGGTGCAAGAGATATTGATGATGCTATGAGCGATGCAAGATACAGCTTCAACTGGGAAAAACAGTTTGAGTTAGCCCTAGATGGTGAAAGAGCAAGAGAGTATCACGATGAGACACTTCCTCAAGATGTTTTTAAAGAAGCGGAGTTTTGTTCTATGTGTGGACCAAAATTTTGTTCGTATAAAATAACGCAAACAATTATGGATAATCCTGAGATGATTGCACAAATTGCAGAAGATGCACGACAGGCAGAAGAAGCTAAAAAAACTGGCTTAAATTAATTTTAAAAATATATATAGTTGATAAGAGACAATTTTTGTCTTATTTAAATGTGATAAAGTATCAAAACTAAATATTTCTGACTCGAAGAGTCAAGCTTTAGTGGTCTTAGCGACCTTAGCGTAGCAAAAGGGACTTGTTCCTTTTGCGTTTAAAATAGGGAAAAGGTTCCCTTAAATTTATGAAATAAATTAAAGGAAAGTAATGATGACAGAAGAAATTGTAAAATCAGCACTCTCCAAAGTTCTTTATCCTGGATTTACTAAGGATATCGTTACTTTTGGATTTGTAAATAACATAGTAATTAGCAGTAATGATGTGAGTTTCAGTGTAGAGATAACTTCGAGTGCTCCAGAAGTTGCACAGCAGATTAAAGATGATGCAGCGCGTGAACTAAAAGCAGTTGGTGCTGGGAGTGTTACTTGTAACTTAAAAGCTCCGCTTATGCCAAGAGAGTCTTCATCTCGTGGTAAAAATATTGCTCCACAAGTGAAAAACTTTTTGATGGTAAGTTCAGGCAAGGGTGGGGTTGGTAAGTCAACTACATCTGTAAATATCGCTATCGCACTTGCGGCTCAAGGCAAAAAAGTGGGTCTTTTGGATGCTGATATTTATGGTCCAAATATCCCACGCATGATGGGAATTGCAGATATTAAGCCAGAAGTAAATGGAAATAAAGTTCTCCCTATTAAAGCGTATGGAATTGAGGTTATGTCTATGGGTTCACTTATGGAACCAGGGCAGTCACTCATCTGGCGTGGGGCTATGATTATGAAAGCAATCGAGCAATTTTTACGCGATATTTTATGGTCAGAACTTGATGTTTTGGTTATCGATATGCCTCCAGGAACAGGCGATGCACAACTTACATTGGCGCAAAGTGTACCAGTTACAGCAGGTTTAACAGTTACAACGCCTCAAGGTGTTTCACTGGATGATTCTCGTCGTTCACTTGATATGTTTAGAAAACTCAATATTCCTATTGCTGGAATTATTGAAAATATGAGCGGATTTATCGCACCAGATACGGGTGTTGAATATGATATTTTTGGAAAAGGAACTACGCAGCCAATGGCAGATGAGTTCGACACTAAAATTATCGCTGAAATTCCAATTGAGCCAAGTATCAGAACGGGTGGAGATGAGGGGAAACCTATCACTTTTGTGAATCCAAGTTCTGAGACTGCAAAACGCTATATGGCAGCAGCAGAATCTATTTGGAATATGATTGAAGATATAAACGCAAAAGGTGGCGTGGATAACCAAGCCGTGCAACCTACAACCGCTCCTGGTGTAAGTGCATATTCAACTGCATCAGCTCCAAAGCCAAAACATGACCATGGTTCAGATGGATGTGGCTGCCACTAGATTTTCTTTCTTTCCACATGCCAAGAAGTTGGCATTTGGAACTCTTTTATTTATCGAACATTCTCATCTTCAGACATTTCATGCGTATAAACAACTATTTTATTTCTACCTGTTGTTTTAGCTTTATAGAGTGCTGTATCTGCAAATTTGATACATTTCCAGATAGTGTCTCCATCTATAGGGAATTTTGATACACCGATACTCATTGTTTTTTGTAACTTTTCGCCAGCTCCAACATCAAATGTGAGAGCTCCAAAAGCAGAATGTATTTTATGTGCGACTTCTAGTGCGCCCTCATCACTTGCATTGTGAAGCATTACAACAAACTCTTCCCCACCATATCTGATAGCTAGGTCTGCATTGCGGGTATTTTCTTTTAAAACTTTTCCGATTGCAACAATTACTTTATCGCCTACATCATGCCCATAAGTATCATTTACCATTTTAAAGAAGTCCACATCAAGCATCATTACACTATAAGTCTCTTTTTCTCTTTGTGCTTGACCCATTATCTTATCTATAAACTCTTCTAAAAATCTTCTATTGTAAAGCCCAGTCATCCCATCTCGAAGGGAAGTATCACGAAGTTTATCCATAAGTATTTTGCTCTCAATAACAGGTTTAGCAGCTTCAAGGTAGTTTTTAATACTAAGAGAATGCGAATTAATTCTACTCAATTCCTCTTCAGTTTTTGCAGTCATAGAGAGTACAAGAGAGTTGTCAGCATTTATGCTAAAAGGAATACATACATATTTCAAATCTTTTGCATCACATGTTTGGCATAGATTGATAAACTCTGTGGAGATAACATCTGTTTTTGTTCTGTGTGCTCTACATTCTAGTGCATTTTTCTCAACTTCAGCATAACAAATGCTACCCGCTTCACTAATGTAGATTAATTTTCTCTCAGATAAAACATTGCTCACTTCATAAAAAGCAAAATGTGCAATTTCAAATTTTGTTTTTAATACATCCGTAATGCGTATGTAAACCATATCTTTTGAAGAATCTAATTCTATAGTTTTTTTAAATTTATAGATATCAGATAACTCCCGTATAATCATCTTTGCTTCATAGAGTGGGTCAGAAGAAGAGACACAGCCATCAGGGATAAATGTAGCTAAGTTGTACTTGATATCTCCAAAAGTCTCTTGCATTTTCCCAAAAAGTGTATTCATTTGAGAAATTATAAGCTTAGCATCCCCACCAACAGATGTTGAAAAATTATGCGTAAAATCACCGCTGTGCGCTCGTTTGATTCCAGTGCGTAGGTTTGTAAAGAGTTTTGTGTAAGGGGATATGTAATGATTGAGTAAAAAAAGTACCACTACAATAAAAAGTAAATTAATGCTTAGAATTTTTAAAATAGTAATAAAACCACTATTTCTAACAGCGCTAATATCAAACTCCATGCTAATTGCACCTAGCGTATCTTGATGTTTTACATCATGACAACTTAAACAATTTGGGCTACCACCATTTGATTCTGCTTTATAAGGAATCGTTACCCTTAAAAGAATTTGACTGGCTTTTTCAGAGACTTCTTTTATCGTTTCTCCAGTTGTTAATACTTTTGCATCAATGGCATCTCTGGCTGATTCACTATGTAAGCCTTCCCCATATTGTTTTGTAACATTTTGTGAACGAACAACCCATAAAGATTTCACGCCATCATTTGTGGATACTTTATCTAAAAAATATTGTCTCTTATCCATGATGCCATTCACCATGTGTGCAGTCAAGCCATCTTTAACTATTGTGGCAGTCATATTTGCTTTATCGATAGCGCTATCTATACTGTACTCTCTAAAGTTAAGAGAAATATTGACTATGGTTGCTGTTGTTATTCCTAAAAGCATAAAAGCAACTATGAGAAGGAGTTTTGACTTAGTATCCATTAGAACCCACTTTAATTAATTTTTTTAGTTAATGATAATAGCTAATAAAAAATAAATTTAAAGTGAAATTAGAAAATATTATTCTACTGTTACACTTTTTGCTAAGTTTCGTGGCATATCTACATCATTTCCAAGTCGTATAGAAATTTCTAATGAAAGAAGTTGCACAACAACCATCATCTCAAAAAATTCAAGCATATAATCTTGGCATGTGGAAATCTGTATAAAGTCATCTGCTTTATCAAATTCTAATGCACTAATAACGCAGATAGTAGAATCTCTCGCACTCAGCTCTTCGACATTACTTTTCGCTTTTTCATACAAAAGATGTTGCGGAAGCAGGGCGATTGTAAAGAGTTCTGGGTCGGCGAGTGCGATAGGTCCATGCTTCATTTCGCCAGATGGATACCCCTCAGCATGAAGATAGGAAATTTCTTTTAATTTCAAAGCTCCCTCTAACGCGAGAGGATAAAATATATCTCTTCCTATAAAGAAAAAGCCATGCCCGTGAAGGTATCTTTTAGAGAGTCGTTTAATTCGCTCATGCATAGAATCTGTGACTTTTACAGAAGCTGGAACTTCTCGAAGGAGGGTAATTTGTCTTTCAATTTCGTTTGTATCAAGTGAGTTTCTAAGTTTTGCGATAAAGAGAGAGAGCATCCAAAAAATAGTAACCTGAGTTGCAAAAGCTTTTGTAGAAGCTACACCTTTTTCTATTCCCGCTCTTGTTAAGATACTTGCATCGGCCAAGCGAACCATAGAAGAGTTGTCCACATTACAGATAACGAGCGTTTTGAGTCCAGCCTC
Source organism: Campylobacterales bacterium (assembly GCA_026390075.1). GTDB lineage: Bacteria > Campylobacterota > Campylobacteria > Campylobacterales > Sulfurimonadaceae > Sulfurimonas. The sequence goes on along the minus strand of JAPLGP010000024.1, from coordinate 14,625 downwards.
TTTTGCCATTTTGAGGGTTTCTAAAGTATCTGCTGTTTCGCCACTTTGTGAAATTACTACAAAAAGAGTATCTTTTGTCATGATGGGTTGGCGGTAGCGAAACTCACTTGCTACTTCAACGGAAGTTTTTATTTTTGCATATCGCTCAAAGAGGTAGGATGCACTCAGAGCCGAGTGATATGAAGTTCCACATGCACAAAGTTTTATCTCATTTATGCCATCAAAAAAGTTGGCATTTAACTCGTCAAAGATAATTTCACTCTCACTGAGTCTCCCCATCAAAGTATCGGCGATGACAACACTTTGCTCATAAATCTCTTTTTCCATAAAAAATCTAAATCCATCTTTTTGAGCGGAGAGTTTATTTGTAGAGAGTTTAGAAAAGTTGGGCTGTTTTTTGTTTTCATTTTTATCAAAAAGTACAATTTCTTTAGGATTTACATATCCAAAATCGCCATCTTCAAAGTAGTTTACATCCGTGCAGTGACCGATGAGAGGTGTGTCAGAGGAAGCAAAATAGTTCTCATTTTCGCTATTTTTTCCAAGTATCATGGGCGAACCATGTTTTGCAAAAAAGATGCTCTCAGGTTCTGATTTTGTTACAAGTAAAATAGCATATGCGCCTTCTAGCTCTTGAATCGTTTTGCTAAAAGCTTCAAAAACAGTAGTTGTAGTTTTGAGATTTTTTTCAAACTGATGTACGATAACTTCTGTATCAGTTTGACTTAAAAATGTTACACCCTCATGCATCAACTCTTTTTTTAACACAGCATAATTTTCTATAATTCCATTGTGTACCACATATGAGCTTTCACCCAAATGCGGATGCGCGTTGAGTTCCGTCGGTTTTCCGTGTGTTGCCCAGCGTGTATGACCGATACCAACAGCAAAATTTTCCGTAATAAAATCTTTCGTTTTTTCTTCTAAGTTTACAAGTTTTCCAACTGCTTTAAAGCTCTCAAAATTATTACCTTGAAGCACCGCTATTCCAGCAGAATCGTAGCCTCTATATTCTAACTCTTTTAAGCCATCGAGTAAGATTTCTTTGGTGTTTTTATTTCCGATATATCCAACGATTCCGCACATATTTCGCCTTTGTAAAAAGTGTTAATTTGTTAATAGATTATAAATTTTATCGACATTATTGCATATATCGTTTTGTTTTTCCATTAAGAAGCTGTCTCTGACCCTGTTTTTTGTGGTGTGTATTTTTGCTGTTACGATATTTATTTTAAGTTCTTCAAAGCAGTTCATGATGTAGGCTAAAAGACCTCTTTGATTTGTTGTATTGACTGTTAGTTCGGCATGTGTAAGTGAATGTTCGCAATCTATATTTAACTCTTTTCTCGTTATTTTTATATTTTTAAGTTCCACATGCCGTGACATATCAAAAGCTTTTTTTATTATCTCTTGGACTTCTAAAAGTTCATTGCCCTCAACATTTTTTACAAACTCAATTTTGAAATATTTGATGTTGTCAAAGAGTGTGATAATCTCCATAGAACCAACATCAAGATGTGCAAGAGTGGCAAGTAAGTAACCAATGTTAAGTGGAATTTTTCTGTAAATCTCAATCGTTAAAGAGTCCACAGCTTTTATGCTGTAGTCGTACTCTTTAGTTTGATTTGCTTTTGTAGCGATACAGATGATATCAGGAATGGAGTGTTTGAAAAAGAAAAGATTGGATTCTATGCGTAAAACTTTTGTTTGTAAAAGTTTTGGCAGAGCTTTAAACTCCTCTTGCACTTGGACTTTTTTTTCTATATTTAATCTTTTTGTTGCATCGGATATGCGGTCGCTTTTTTGTGAAACTTCAAGAGCACTTTTGTACAAATCAAGAAGAAGTTTGGAGTTAAATGAGTTGTAAGTATCTCCAGCAACACCGTTGATGTCGGCATAAGTGAGGATATAGAGCAGTTTTAAATTTTTGTCATCGTGGATATTGGACATAAAACTGTAAAGTGTTTTTTCATTATGAATGTTTTCTTTGAAGGCAACACTGCTCATAAGAACATGATTTTTGACAAGTGTCACCGCTCTCTCAATGGACTCTGGTTTGAGTTTGAGATGTTTTGCAAAAGGAACGATGAGTTTTGCTCCAACTTCGCTGTGGTCTTGTTTGCGACCTTTCCCTGAATCATGCAGAAGTACAGCAGTTTTTAAAAGGAGTTTTTCTTCATCGTTCAGCTCATCATAAAGTGTTTGTACAAAAGGCTCTTTTATACTCTCTAAGGCTTTAACACATCGGATAGAATGAATATCAACAGGGTAGGTGTGATACCCATCAAACTGTGGAAGATGCATCACTTTTCTAAAGCTTGAGAAGAGTTCATGCAGTATTCCAGCATCATAAAAAAGTTTCAAAAAGCAGTACATATTTTTTCTTTTTAGCAGTTCTTTGATGAGAGTATAGGTTCTTTGACTCTGCGGATGGGCGATTTTTGTGTAGGTAAATTGGTTTAAAAAACCTGCGTCAAAGTTATACTCTTTGTCAGGGAGTGAAACTAAAACTTCAAGCAGAGCGTTAATTGGCTGAATTTTAAGATTAAATGAGGCAAAAAGTCTTGCATCATACTCGTAAATTCCTTTGCGAAGACGGTGCGATTTGAATTTGCTTATATTGTGTTTTTCCACAATAAACGGTCGCACCATTTTCTTTACAAATATCTGTGTAAAGTTGCTTATGCGCCACTGTGCTTCAAGCACTTTAGAAGCCATTTTTCTCTCATCTCTAAAGCCTAACATGGTACTTACTTGTGGCATTAAATCAAACAAAAGCCTATCTTCTTGTTTGTTTGTAATGAGATGTAAAGCACTTCTAACACGATAGAGAAGTTCCAGAGCTACACGGTATTCTTTGTATTCCTCATCGGAAAATAAAATTTGACTTAACTCTCTTAGCTTTGAAACCCCATAAATGGTCTGTGCTACCCAAAAAAGAAGTTGAGAATCACGAAGTCCGCCCACACTCTCTTTTATGTTTGGTTGCATGGAAGTTGGGTATTTTTTGCGTCTAGTCTGTGCTTCTTCTATTTTTGCAAGAATGAACTCTTTTTGGTTGTAAAGACGGATTTTGTTGAGCTCTTTTTTTGTTGCATGCCAAGTGTAAGGCGAACCTGTGATGAGTCTTGATTCCATTAAAGAGGTGCGGATGGTGATGTCTTCTCCACTTGCTTTAAATAAATCGTTTGTTTCATGCACTCTGTGACCGAGTTTTAGCCCAGCATCAAGAGCCAAATAAAAAAGTTTTTCGATGATGAGATTTGTGTTATAGCCATCCACTTTTTCATACACTATCATTAAATCTATGTCGCTGTGAACGCATAACTGCTCCCGTCCATAACTTCCAAGTGCCACAATAGCGATAGGAATGGAACTGCTCATGGGAATATAGTTTCCAAATATGCGTCTGAGTGTTACCTTGTACATTAAGGAGATAATGGAGTCAAGTTTTTTGGTATGTTTGACCAAAAAATCTTTTCCCTGAGAACTTTCAAAAAGCTTTGGAAGCGAAGTTTTGTATTCGTTAATATAAGCTTTAAAAAGCTTGGAGAGTTCAAAATCTGAGCCATTTTTTTCTATAATATCTTCGATTTGCAGTAATAAATCCATAATCTCAATCTTGTAATAATTTTTTAGTATTATAGTCAAAGTGAGGAAATTTGCTATAATCCAAGGATGAAAAATTGAACAACTATGGAGAAAAAAATGACAATTACAAAAAGAGTGACTTTTATAGCAAAACCAGATGGCATCGAGATGATGAAAAAGCTTTTAAGTGCGATGGTAACTCCAAGCAAAGCTGAAGATGGCTGTCTGTTTTACGAAATATTTCAGTATGAAAACAATCCTCAGAAATTTATGGCGTATGAGAGCTGGAGGGATGAAGAGGCACTTGATGGGCATAGAACATCTGCGCATTATGCAGTGTATAAGTCGAGTTATGAGCCCTATTGTGAAAAAAAATATACAGATGAACTTGAAGTTTTAGGATAATTTTTTGAAGAATTTATGGAATGATGAAGTACAACTCCGTCATTCTCACGAAAGTGGGAATCTCATTGGAGATGATTTAAAATTAAGAGTTTACACCTCCAACCTGTTTGGCAGAAGCGATGAATTAGTATTGCATGGCGGTGGAAATACCTCTGTGAAAACCGTTATAAATGGAGAAGAGATACTCCTTGTCAAAGGAAGCGGTTGGGATTTGGTAAGCATAAAAGCGGAAGGTTTTGCTCCTGTAAAAATGAAAACACTCTTAGAAATGGCGGAGTTAAAAAGTTTAAGGGACAGCGATATGGTTGCAGGACAAAAAGCTGCCATGATAGACAAAACCGCTCCAAATCCATCCGTAGAAGCGATACTTCACGCACTCATTCCCTATAAATTTGTGGATCATACACATGCCGATGCAGTCGTAACCATCTCAAATTCGGCATGTGGAATTGAGAATATAAAAGAAGTTTTTCCAAACTTTTTAATCGTGCCGTATGTGATGCCAGGATTTATCCTCGCACGAACGATTTATGAAATGACGCAAGGGCTGGACTGGAACAGAATCGATGGGATAATCTTGCACAATCACGGTATTTTTACCTTTGATAATGACGCCAAAAAATCGTATGAGAAGATGATAAAAGCAGTTACACATGCCGAAGAGTTTTTGGAGAAAAATGCGAAAGTGGAGTTTAGCTTTGCACATGCCAAGACCAAAGAGTTTGATGTAAAAAAACTCCAACAACTCCTCTCCAAAGAAAAAGGCTACGAAGTTTTTATCAAAGAAAACAGAAGTGACTTAGCAAAAATATACGCCTCAAAAGATGAAAACATCGAAGAAGCGATAGAAAATTATAAAAACGAGTACGAAAACTATTTTAAAAAGTTCGCAAAAAATGAAATTTGCCTTAACTCTGCACCAAACTTCATTGTCGTAAAAAATTATGGAATCTTGGCATGTGGAAAGTCAGAACAAGAAGCAAACATCATCAATGATATAGTAGAACACACAATGATGGCAGTCCTACGAGCTGATAAACTCGGCGGATACAAAAGCATAAGTCTCAAAGATAGTTTTGAGATGGAATATTGGGAACTTGAACAGGCGAAGTTGAAAAAATGAAACAATATTTAATGGCAATAGACGCAGGAACAGGAAGTATTCGTGCGGTAATTTTTGACACAAAAGGCAATCAGATAAGTGTCGCTCAAAAAGAGTGGACGCATTTGCAAGAGGCTGGTGTGGCGAACTCTATGAGCTTTGATTGTGAGGCAAATTGGAGCTTGGCATGTGGATGTATCAGAGATGCTATGGCATGTGGAAATATAAAGAGCGAGAATATTATCGCACTCAGTGCGACGAGTATGCGTGAGGGAATCGTGCTTTATGATGAAAAGGGCGTGGAACTTTGGGCGGTTGCGAATGTGGATGCAAGGGCTTCGGAGGAAGTGAAATATCTTAAAGAAAATTTTGCTGGGATTGAGGAGGAGTTTTACGGGCTCTCTGGGCAGACCTTTGCTTTGGGGGCGATTCCTCGTATGCTATGGCTCAAAAATAACAAACCTGAGATTTATGAGAGAGTTGCAAAAATCTCTATGATTGGCGATTGGATTTTGGCGAAACTCAGCGGAGTGATAGCAACAGACCCAAGCAACGGTGGAACTACGGGAATTTTCTCTTTAAAAAATCGTGACTGGCATGTCCAAATGTGCAGACGGGTTGGACTCAAAGATAATATTTTTCCCACATGCCATGAAGTTGGTACGCTTTTGGGAAGTGTGAGCCAAAAAGCTTCTGATGAAACAGGTTTATCCACGCAGACAAAAGTTGTTTTGGGCGGTGGTGATGTTGGGCTTGGAAGTGTAGGTTTAGGCGTTGTTGAAGTTGGTCAAGGTGCCATTTTAGGTGGTTCATTTTGGCAACAGGTTGTGAATATTTCGAGCGATACTTTACCGCCAAAAGATATGGGAATCAGAGTCAATCCACATGCCGTGTCAAATCTCTCTCAAGCAGAGGGAATCACCTTTTTTAGTGGTCTGATTATGCGTTGGTTTCGAGACGCTTTTTGTGAGATGGAAAAACTTGAGGCACAAAAAAGAGGCATTGATACTTATGAAGTTTTAGAGGAAAAAGCGTCACAAGTTCCTCTCGGCTCACACGGAATTATCCCGATATTTTCAGACTCTATGAAATATGGCAAATGGTACCATGCCGCTCCTAGTTTTTTGAACCTTTCACTCGACCCAAAAGTTTGTAACCGTGCTTCGATGTTTCGAAGTTTGCAGGAAAATGCGTGTATCGTTTCGGCTATAAATCTTGAAAAAATCAGAGAGTTTACGGGTGTGAAAATGGAAGTGCTGGTTTTTGCAGGAGGTGCCAGTAAAGGTGCTTTATGGTCGCAGATTTTGGCGGATGTGACAGGGTGTAGAGTAAAAATTCCTCGTGTGACAGAGGCTACAGCCCTAGGAACTGCAATGGCGGCGGGGGTGGGTGCGGGGGTCTATGATTCACTTGCACATGCCGCAAAAGAGCTGGTTGTTTGGGAGAAAGAATTCACGCCGAACATGGAAAATTTTGAAAAATATCAAGAGATAAAAGAGACTTGGCAAAAGGCGTATGAAGTGCAATTAAAGTTGGTAGATGCTAATATCACGACTTCAATGTGGAAAGCACCAGGACTGTGAAATTGGATATAATTTTGGCAACAAACAACAAAGAGATGAAGATGATTTTAAATCAAAAAAATATACTTATGAAGCTTAAAGAGTTAAAACCAGTTTTTGAGAGTAGTGAAGTGAAACTGCTTGGTCTTTTTGGTTCTTATGCAAGAGATGAAGCCAAAGAAGAGAGCGATATAGACATACTTATAGAAACAACGCCCACTTTTTTAGAAAAGTATAAAGGCTTTAAAGCACATCTTAAACTTGATGAACTCAAAGAAATCCTCAAACAAACTTTTGAAAAAAATATAGATTTAGTCGATAAACAGGGATTATTACAGCATCACAATCATTATATATTGGATAAGACAGTTTATGTATAAAGAGGACGAATTAGTTCGTGTAAAATCAATTTATACGAAATTAATAGATATTCAAACAATTATACAAAGACACAATGGCATAGTTCAAGCTCTGGGTGATGTCGAAGGACAACCCGCAATATTGATGCTTCTTATTGCTACGGCGGAACAATTTAACAAGCTTTATAATAAAAACGCTGAGGTAATTCAAGAGTTTGATTTGGATGATATAAAGGGATTTATATCGGTTAGAAATTTTATAGCACATGATTATGATGGTATAAATTTAGCACTTATTGAAAATGATTTGAGATTTAATATTCCAAAAATTATTACAATTGTGGAAAAAATTCTTGCTCAATAAAGGTTTTAAATGAATTTGAGAGAAAAAATAGTATCGGGAAAAAGAGTTGATTTTGAGGAGGCGTTAAGCCTTTATGAGATGGATTTTTTTGAGTTGGGCGAGTTAGCGGATGCGAAGAGAAAAGCACTCCATGGCAAAAAAACATATTTCAATATTAACCGCCATATCAATCCGACCAATGTGTGTGCGGATGTGTGTAAATTTTGTGCTTACTCCGCAAATAGAAAAAATCCAAATCCCTACACGATGAGCCATGCGCAGATTATGGAGATTGTCAAAGATATCGAGAGTCGTGGGATTAAAGAGGTGCATATTGTCTCTGCACATAACCCTGATACGGGGCTTGAGTGGTATTTAGAGATATTTAAAAAGATAAAAACAGCCTATCCTCATCTGCATGTCAAAGCTCTGACGGCGGCTGAGGTCGATTTCTTGGCACGACATTACTCTAAAAGTTACGATGAGATACTTGATTTGATGGTGGAAAACGGTGTGGATTCTATGCCAGGGGGTGGTGCTGAAATTTTTGATGAAAAAGTGCGAGATTACATCTGTAAGGGTAAAGTTACCTCAGAGCAGTGGCTTGAAATTCATCAAAAGTGGCATGAACGAGGCAAAAAAAGCAATGTTACGATGTTGTTTGGGCATGTGGAAAGTAGAGCAAACCGCATCGACCATATGATGCGTATTCGTGAGTTGCAGGACAAAACGGGCGGTTTTAATTGCTTTATTCCTCTTGTGTATCAGACGGAAAATAATTATCTCAAAATAGAAGCTCCAATTACTGCAAATGAGATTTTAAAAACGATGGCGGTGAGTCGTATCGTACTTGATAATGTTCCGCATTTAAAGGCGTATTGGGTCACTTCAACTGTAAATCTGGCACTAGTTGCGCAAGAGTTTGGGGCAAATGACATGGATGGAACTATCGAAAAAGAGTCCATAAACTCCGCTGCTGGAGCAAAGAGTGCGAACGGTGTAAATCTTGAAGAGTTTGTAGGACTTATCAAAAACAGCGGATTTATTCCTGTGGAGAGAGACAGCATTTATAACGAAATCAAGGTTTGGTAGAGAGCTTTGCAAATTTCGGTTGTCATCCCAACTTATAACCGTTACGAAGTTTTGCAAAGAGCTTTGGTTTCGGTTTATGCACAATCCCACATGCCAAGTGAAGTCATTATAATCGATGATGGCTCCTCGGATAACACTTCAGAAATTCAAAAACAATTTCCACATGCCAAGTATTATTATCAACAAAACGCAGGTGTTTCAAGTGCGAGAAACTTAGGCATAAAAAATTCCACATGCCAGTGGATTGCTTTTTTAGATTCGGATGACAGTTGGCATGTGGAAAAGTTGGCTCGGCATGTGGAATTCCATAAAAACAACCCAAATTTACTTATGAGTTACACCGATGAGCAGTGGATACGGGACGGGGTGGAAGTTAAATTACCTAAAAAGTTTCATAAATATGGTGGTTCTATATTTGCCGAGTGTTTGTCTCACAACATCATCGCTCCATCGGCAACGCTTATTCATAAGGATTTACTTGAGAAAGTAGGGCTTTTTGATGAGACTCTGGAAGTGTGTGAAGATTATGATTTGTGGCTGAGAGTGGCATGTGGAAATAGTATCGGGCTGATTGATGAAAAACTGATAACCAAATATGGCGGAAGTGATGAGCAACTCAGTGCGAAATATTGGGGGATGGATAGGTTTCGTGTTTTGGCTTTGGAGAAACTTTTGGAGCTTAAAATCGTAGATAAAAATTTAGTTATCGAGACTCTTTTACACAAGTATAAATTACTCTCTAAAGGTGCACTCAAATATAATAAATTCTTAGATTTAGAAGTGTATAATCAAAAAATAACATTTTATAAAGAATTGAAGGAAATGAGAGTTGAATAGTATTTCAAGAGAAACAAAACTTACTCTAGCCTATATATTTATAGCATTTTTATTTTCAGTGGCTGTTCGTATGATTTGGGTCTATCAGTTTAACGATATGGAGGCTTTTAAATTTAATGGTCAGTTTATGATTAGTACAAATGACGGCTATTATTTTGCTGAGGGTGCAAGGGATTTTTTGAGTGGTATGCATCAAGAAAATGACCTCTCACCTATTGACAATGCAACTTCATTACTAACGGCATTTTTCGCGAAGATCTTACCATTTTCTTTTGAATCTGTTATCTTTTACATGCCAGTATTTTTAAGTTCGCTTATCGTTGTTCCAATCATCTTAATCGCTCGAAGCATTCATAATTTAGAGATGGGATTTATAGCGGCTCTTTTGGCGTCCATTGGGCATAGTTATTATAATCGTACGATGGCTGGTTATTATGATACTGATATGCTTAACATTGTTTTACCTATGTTTTTACTTTGGTCTATTATTTGGGCAATTAAAACAAATGAAGACAAATATCTGCTTCTAACTGCACTCGATATTTTACTTTACAGATGGTGGTATCCTCAAAGTTATTCGTTAGAATTTTCATTTTTTGGTTTGATACTTTTGTATGCTCTGATTTATGACAGAAAAAATTCGTATAACTATAAACTCTTAGCAATAATGATGTTTGCGATGATGAACTTAGATGCTTTTGTCAGATTACCAATCGTTTTAGTGGCAATGTATCTTTTTAAAGAAGAGAAATTTCAAAAATATATTTATCATATTTTAGCTGTTTCGGTGATTGCATTTTTTGCGACAGGTGGATTTGACCCGATTTGGGCACAGCTCAAAGGGTATGTTTTTAAAGATGCCTTAACAGTTGGGGAAGAGGGATTGAAACTTCACTTCTTTTCTGTTATGCAGACAGTTCGAGAGGCTGGTCAAATTTCATTTGTGACTTTTGCAGAGCGAATAAGTGGGCATGTGGTAACATTTATTTTATCTGTTCTTGGATTTCTTTATCTGGCATACAGACATAAAATCATGCTGTTTGGGCTTCCTATGATTGGGCTTGGATTTTTGGCTCTTTTTGGGGGACTTCGTTTTACGATTTATGCTGTTCCAGTTTTAGCTTTTGGAGTGGCATTTTTAATCACAGAGGTCTCTCTTAAAATGCCAACTAAAAAATTAAAATATTTAAGTTTGGTAGCGTTTACTTTAGCGATTTTATATCCTAACATTGAGCATGTGGATTCTTACAAAGTGCCTACGGTTTTTAATGCAACGGAAGTTAAAATCTTGGATGATTTAAAAACGAAAGTAAGTAGAGAAGATTATATTGTTTCATGGTGGGATTTTGGTTATCCTTTGCGTTACTACTCAGATGTAAAAACGCTTATCGATGGTGGTAAACACAGTGGAGATGTAAACTTTCCTGTGAGTTTTATGTTGAGTAATCCTCAAGAAGTTTCAGCAAAATTGGCAAGATTGGATGTTGAATATACAGAAAAAACTTTTAAGTTTCAAAAAGAGAATAAAGATAAAAATCTAACAGTATTTTCAAATATTGAACAGATGACAAAAGAGTACGGTTTTAAAGATACAAATGATTTTTTAACTTCACTTTCTACAGATATCCACATGCCAGAAAAAACGCGTGATATCTACTTTTATCTTCCATTTAGAATGTTGGAAATTTATCCGACAGTTACTGTTTTTTCAAATTTAAACTTGATGAATGGAAAACAAGAGCCATCACCCTTTTTCTTTGTAAGTAAAAGTTTTTCTGAAAAAGAAAATAGCATTGAGTTAGGCAATGGGGTTTCTATAAATAAAAAAGAGCAAACGCTTAAAATTGGTAAACAGTCAGTTCCTATAAAAAGATTTGCAAAAACTTTTTATGATGCAAATATGGAACTTCAAAAAGAGATGAGTATGATACACATAAATGGGGGTGTGAATGTGATTTATATGTCAAATTACAACACCTTTTTAGTGCTGGATGATAAAACATACGAGTCACTTTATATACAGTTGATGGTTTTAGAAGAGTATGATAAAACGCTTTTTGAAAAAGTTACTATGAATCCACATGCCAAGGTCTATAAACTTAAGATTTAAATTGGTGTATGAGAGTTACAATTGGCACGAGAAGTATAATAAGAAGAAGGTAAGGTATGACAAGTCTTGATAGGATAGATATTCACAAGGATTTATCTAGCAATTTAAAAGCAAATTTAGATATTCATCTCAAAAAAATAATAGGACTTTTTAAAATAGTTGTATGCGGTTATAAAATAGATGATTTAGAGAGCATGATTGAGCATCATTCTTATGCTAATTGTGAAATTACACATATGTTAAATGCAATTTTAAATTCTAAAGTAAAGAGCATAGATGACAAAAAAGAGAAAATTTTAGATTTTGAAGATCATCACTTGCGATTGCATGGCCTATTGGAGAATTTATTTACAGAGTATAAGATGCAAGGAATTGTGAGTGAAACAACCTATGAAGATTTTGCAATTGTAGAGTTCCAATTTATACAAAAGTTAACTGCCTTAGTCATTGAGAGTGAAAATTATGAGAAAAATTTTGATGGTTTAACAAATATATTTAATAGAAGATATTTTTTTGAAAAAGTGAATTATGATTTTTTCAAAGCAAGACGCACCCGAACAGATTTTACGATTGTTATGGCAGACATTGATTATTTTAAAAAGATAAACGATGAGTATGGGCATCAAGTAGGCGATGAAGTTCTCGTTGAAATTAGTAAACTTTTTGTTGAACATATAAGAGCTTATGACCTCGTCGCTAGGTATGGAGGAGAAGAGTTTATTTTTTTTATATACTCAGATGCACAAGAGACCGTTGTGATATTTAATAGAATTAAAGATATGTTGAATTCTATATCTATGCGATTGAGCAATCATGAAATAGAAGTAAGTTGTTCTTTTGGTATAGCACAAGATAGAGATGAATTATCTATGCACGAGTTAGTTTCTTTGTCTGATAAAGCACTTTATCAAGCAAAAGATAGAGGTAGAAATCAAATCGTTGTTATTTGAGATATAATCTCAAAAAAATATTTAAATTTAAAAAAGAGGATAAAAATGGCAAGAGATTTAACAAAAGTTAGAAAATGTCTTTTCCCAGCAGCGGGATATGGAACAAGGTTTTTACCTGCAACAAAAGCTATTCCAAAAGAGATGCTTCCCGTCCTTACAAAACCACTTTTACAGTATGGTGTAGAAGAGGCGATAAGTGCTGGACTTGACACGATGGCGATAGTTACAGGTCGTGGTAAAAGAGCGATTGAAGACCATTTTGATATTTCTTATGAACTTGAACACCAGATAAAAGGGACTTCAAAAGAGCATTATTTAACTGAAATAAGAAAAGTTATAACAAATTGTGCATTTTCTTACACAAGACAAATAGAGATGAAAGGTCTGGGTCACGCAATACTTTGTGGCGAAACTCTCATAGGAAATGAACCTTTTGCAGTCGTTTTAGCGGATGATTTGTGTGACAATGAAGGCGGTGATTCTGTTTTATCTCAAATGGTTGCATTATACGATAAATACAAATGTTCGATTGTAGCAGTTGAAGAGATACCATTAGAAGATAGTAATAAATATGGCGTAATCGCTGGTAATGAGGAAGAAAAAGGTATATTTAGGGTAACAGACATGGTGGAAAAACCAGAGCCTGTGGATGCTCCTTCAAACTTAGCTATTATTGGTAGATATATTTTGACACCAGATATTTTTGATATCATTCGAGAGACAAAACCTGGAAAAGGTGGAGAAATTCAGATTACAGATGCACTTTTGGCACAAGCCAAAAAAGGCAAAGTAATAGCCTACAAATTTGAGGGCAAAAGATTTGACTGTGGAAGTGTGGATGGATTTGTAGAAGCAACAAACTATTTTTATAAAAAAGTAAAATAAGATGAATTATCAAAATAATTTTAATCCAAGCATATCAGATACAAATATTTTTAATGAGATAAAAAAGGAAAAAGAGAGTATCGGATATTATAATCTCGTGCATCAAGATACTTCAAGTTTTAAAGAGTATGCTAAAACCGTAAAACAGACAAATATTGTGGTTATTGGTATAGGTGGGAGTACTCTTGGAACTTATGCTATTTATAAATTTTTAAAACATTCCAAACCATTAAGTAAAAAACTCTTTTTTTTAGAAACTACCGACCCAATTGATATACTCTCAAAGATAAGTAAGATTGATTTAGAAGACACTCTTTTTGTTGTCATATCAAAATCTGGAACTACAATAGAGACAGTTTCTATATTTAAGTATATTCACTCTTTAGTAAAATGCGATAAAAACAATACTTTAGTTATCACAGAAAATGATTCGAAGCTCAATGAATATGCACAAAAGAATGATATCAAAACATTTGAAATTCCTAAAAATGTCGGTGGAAGATTTTCTGTTTTTAGTGCAGTAGGACTCTTGCCTCTGGCTATAGTTGGGATAGATATAGATGAACTTTTACTTGGTGCGAAAGTGATTCATGACTCTTTTTTCAACAAAGAAGAGCAGTATAAAAGAATTCTAAAAAAAGCAAGATTTTTTGTAGAAAACAGAAGCGTAATGAACATTAATGTGCTTTTCTCATACTCCTCAAGACTTGAAGGTTTTAACAAGTGGTACATCCAACTTTGGGGAGAATCATTAGGCAAAGTCGATGTTTATAATACAAGACAAGGACTTACTCCAATAGGCATTATCGGACCCATAGACCAGCACTCTTTTTTACAGCTTATTGTTGAGGGAACAAGAGATAAAAAGGTTACAGTGGTAAAAGTAAATGATTTTCATAATGCGCTTACAATTCCACATGTCAAGTTAGAGGGTTTGGAAGAGTTAGATTATATTGATGGATTGGAATTTTCTAAACTCATCAATATGCAAGCAGATGCAACGATAGAGTCTATAAATAACTTAAAAGATATTCCTTGTGATGTTATAACATTAGATGGTGTTTGTGAGAGCAGTGTTTCGAGTTTGATGTATGAGTATGAACTTTTAACATCTGTTTGTGCTAAATTTATGTACATAAACGCGTACGACCAACCAGGTGTTGAATCTGGAAAAATAATTTTAAAAAATAAATTTAAGAAGAAATAATAGACTGCCACGGCTTTTTTAAAGCCTCGCAGTGACTGAGCTTTGTCATCGTATAATTAAAAGTGCTGAAAAAAGATAGACTTATGAAGCATAATAAGAAGGTGAGAGGATGAACAAAGACTTAATCGTCATTGATCATTAAAGATCGTTTGCAATGTTGTTTCCATCCTCTCCTCTTTCAA
>JAPLGP010000054.1 GCA_026390075.1 Campylobacterales bacterium | reverse complement strand
GCTTCGTTCAGGGCGCTACCAAACATTTCCACATGCCAAACATTTCCATACCCCAAGGGCACTTCCATCGCTTCGTTCAGGGCGCTACCAAACATTTCCACATGCCAAGAAAAGGGACGAGTGATATATGAATAAACAGCAGGTATTGAGATGGCATCATCTTTGTTTTGGATGATGAGTAGGAAAGTCTATTCCATTCTCTGTGAAGCTTTTTTGTAAACTTCCAATTCATCCCTTTTGCCGATAGCAATAACTTCGATGATGATTTTATCTTCCAAGATTGTATAAACTATTCGGATTCTTTTTTTATCTGCATACATTTTTCTGCAACCGCTAAGATTAAGTCCTGCTTTGTTTCCAAGTATTTGACCTAGCTCAGGCGAAGTTGCAATTTTTTTGAGTTGTTTAAATACTAAGAGCCTCTCACGGTTTGAAAGCTCAGCCAACTCCTCGTCAGCTTCAGTTTTTAAAACAATTTTATAAAGCATTTAAGTCGATGCCATATTTGGAAGCGGACTCTTCAAAAGAGATGGTTTTTGAGTTTTTTCTTAACTGAACTAGCTTGTAAATTTCCGTATGTTCCATCAAGTCATACGCCTCTTTCAGTCGTTCATACTCATCAATCGGCAGTACAATAGCTTCAAGTTTATTGTTTTTTGAAATTGCAAAACGCTCTTTTGTATGGCTGACAATATCTTTCAAAACAGCTGAAAAGTTACGAGCCACATCACTCGCAGATATAATTTCATCTCGTGAATATGCTATCATAAGTATGTCCTATTTTATGTAATATTTTATGTATTATATCACATGTAATTTAATCTTGGCATGTGGAAACAAACATTTCCACATGCCAAGCGAAAATATTTTGATAATAAATGAAGCTCTAAAATATCTCTTTTTTATCCGTTTTTGCATTGGATGAACTTAGCATTTGTTCTAAAAAACTAAGTACATTTTTAGATGTGTTTTCTGTTTCTTTTGTCTGTTTAACGGTTGATAAAATGTCTGAGGTAGAGAGTGATTTTGTCGTATTGTCTTTGAGTTTTTTTTCAGCTTTTTGTATTTCCATCAACTCTTCAATCAGTTTTTTCTTAAAATCACTCACCATTTTTTCGATATTCATAGGTTTATTTGGATTGGCTTGTTTTTCTTTTAAAAGTTTTTGTCTGTATGCTTCAACAAGTGTATCTATTTTCTCTTCATTCAATTCTTTGAGAAATTTTGCCGCACCTTTTGTTGTTAACTCTTTTTTAAACTGAGCTAACTCTGCGTCACTATTGTTGATTTCGTCTCGTGTTTTATATGCAACGGTTGGAAATAATCTGTTCATTACCTTGAGATACTCACTGTCAACACTTTTGTCTTCTTTGGATAATCCGATGTTGTTTGGTGTGTTTAAAAGAGAGGAAACTTGCATTTGTTACTCCTTTTACGGTGCTTTTATGCCAAATTTACTAGCAAAAAAAGTTCCATTCAAAAAGGTTTTGGTGAGAGAGTTGTTCCATAATCTAAATCAGAGCGCCATTTTGGATGGTGAAAATGTAATCTATGGTCACATGATTCTGAGACCATGGATATATCTAGTGTAATAGTTCCTATTTTTTGCCACTCTTTTTCTGTTTTTAGCATCGTATTAGCGACAAATATAGTAAAAATCAATTCCTCTCCATCATGAATTTTTAGCTCATCACGAAAATCTTTAGCATCCACTTTTGTGCCATTTTTTGCCTCTATTTTCATCCATTTTGGAGTGATGATATTTTTATTATCGCTCTCTCCTAGCTCGGAAATCTCATAGAGCTGTCTTATGTTTTGATTTTCATCTGCTTTAGCAAATGTATGAGATACTTTTAAGGCGTACAAAAGATTTTTAACAACTTCAAAAGTGATACTAAGAGGTGGCTCATTTGTAAGTTGTACATCTGTATAGTGCTTAGAATTTGTTCCGCCCAAATCATCAATAAGAAAAAAATTGGCACTCTGTTCACTATTTTTACTGTTTGGATTTGTTGTGGGAAAAAGTTTGCCTGCAAATCCAAACGCCCTTGTATCGCCACTTTTAGTATTACTCATGACAGAGGAGGCTCTTGTGATTATAAGAGCTTGGCTACTTTTTTTAAAATAACCGCTATATATATTTTCAGTATCTATATCCCAAATTCCTTTGAAACATATACCATTAGGATGCGCTAGTTTTTCAAAAGGTTCTAAAATATCTGAATGATTGTCTAAAGTTCTACGGGCATCTTTTAGGAGAGTGTCTTCCTTGGATGAGGAGAGTTTAAAAAATGAAACTTCCTTTTGAGGCAAATCTTCTAACTCGTCGGATGCTACTTGATTCCACACTTCGTTAAAACTAACATTGTAATCATGATTTTCACTTTTTACTTCCATTTTTGTCCCACATCCAGATAACGAGAATAGCATTGTTATAACGAGCAGTAGTCTCATTTTAAATCCATTTAAAAAAATTTGCGACGAAGCTTCTAATCTATAGGATTAAAATACTCTTTTTCTGCTCCACAACCTGGGCAAACCCAGTTATCTGGTAAATCTTCAAATGCAGTACCCGCAGGAATTCCATGTTTTTCATCGCCAACTTCTGGGTTATAGACCCAACCACAAAATGCACATTTGTATTTTTTCATATTCTATCCTTTTTGTATATTGTATAAAAAATAATCTAAAGTTTGCCCAGTTTATAGATATATTAGATTTACTCCTTACTAAAGTATGAAAAAGTTCAGTAAAAACAGAGCACTAAGTTTGAGTAATGAAACTATTGTTGTGCCAATAATATTTCCAATCTGGCATGAGGTGCAGTGTTTGTACTGTTTTCCTTCGTACTGTGCATAAAAGAAGTAGACAATTATCACTAAACTCATCAATAGCATAGTGTAGTTTTCTGCTGATACCAATGTGCTGAGCATTTCTTGGCTTATGAAAAATTTGGATGCAACACCTAGCAAACCAGCTACAAAAAGATATTTAAAAAGCTGCAGTATTCTGTCTCTTTTAAAAACTGTAGGACAATCATTTTGCGTAATTGAATCTGTTCCAAACTCCAGTTTTGAGTCAAAAAGTTTTTTCTCATCAGTACCTAATCTTATTCTGAAGTTTGAACCAAATAGATAGTCTATTTTTCTCTGAATCGTTATAGATAAATCACCGTCTGCTTCCAAAAATTTCTGACTTGCATCTCTGTCTTCGTACATAACTTTGATTTTTCCATATCTTATGGTTTCTGCACTTAGACCTGGAAAATAGGCTGTAGTTTCTGTTGGTGTAACCGTGCCTTCTCTCTTTAAAACCTTAGGATTAATCAACTCTAAAGTTTCACCGTTCTCATCTTTTATGAGTATCACGGCAAGAGGAGAACCTATCTGGAATCCAGCCAGTGCATCTAAATTGTTCGCTTCCATAGTGTCTTTTAAATCTTGAATCAGACTAAACAGCTCATCGTTAAAGTGACGAACATTCGCACCAAATTCTAAACTTGCAGTTGTGGGGTATTTTGTAATCTCTTTAATCATAATTATCCTTGCCATGTATAAAAATTAAGCCAAACTTTACATTAAAATTCTTAAAAAGAGAATAACTTTGAATCTAAGTTATGCAAGATGTCTATTTTATTTGATTCATTTCGATAAAAAGAAAATGCGACTTTTTCAAAGCTTTCACAGATAAAAAGTTTTCATTTGTAATTTCCATAGCATCCGAATCATTTACTAAAGTGCCGTTTATGTCTGATGTACCCTCTATTTGAACAAAGTATATCTGTCTATGTTCTTGAAGTGAATACTCTACGCTTTTACCCTCATCAAGTTCACAAACATAGATATTTACATCTTGATGAATTTTTACTTTAGCACTGCCATCTTTGGAAGAGACAATGTTTAAGAGTTTGTTTTTTCGCTCACTCTCAGTATATAACTCCTCTCCATACATTGGTTCTAAGCCTTTTTGTGGAGGCAAAATCCAGATTTGAAGAAGTCTTAAATCCTTTTCTTTGCTATGGTTGTATTCGGAGTGCAAAACACCGCTTCCAGCACTTATGTACTGCACTTCACCGCGCCTCAATGTTCTTTCATTGCCCATAGAATCTTTGTGAGTTATCTCACCATCGACTATATAAGAAATTATCTCCATATCTCTATGAGGATGCATTCCAAAGCCACTCTCTGGGTGGACGATATCATCATTTAAAACTCGTAACACTCCAAAATGCATATTTTCTGGGTTATGATACTCAGCAAATGAAAAATGAAACCTACTTTCAAGCCAGCTCTGATTTGAGAGATACATCGCATCTTTTGATATTTTTTTTAACATTTCTAACTCCTTTATGTAAGCAGCCAGTTACGCATGCTTATACTTCCATGTTCTATATTTTCATAGATAAAGTTACTTTCATCTTCTTCGTAAGAAGCACCCGCAACATAGAGTAGAGGTATGTGATGCTCCGTTGAAGGATGTGCAAGCCTTGCATAACGCTGTTTGTTCTCAAAATTTATAAGTGAACTGAAATCTCGTTTGAGTATCGCATTTTTTACAAAATCATCAAACTCTTTCGCCCAAGGAGTAATCGGTGCATCTTTTTGAGATGAAGTTTCTCTCAAATTATGCGTAATGTTTCCGCTGCCGATTATCATAACTCCATTCTCGCGCAGTACTCTGATTTTTCTGCCCATTTCAAAATGTTCTTGCATTGAAAGTGTGCTGTTGATTGCCAACTGCATCACCGGAATATCGGCATGTGGAAATAGATGCACTAAAACACTCCAAACTCCATGGTCGAGATTTCTATTTTCCACATGCAAGGATGGAACTGTTTTTTTCAAATCAGCTACTAAAAAATCAGCACTTGGGGCAGGGTACTCTACCTTATAAAGCGCATCTACAAATCCAAACATGTCATACATAAGTTCATCGCCATCGTGAATATTGATGGCATTGTACGGCAATGTCCAGTGTGCGGAGATAACCAAAATAGCTTTTGGTTTTTGTATAGCTTCGCCCACACTTCTGAGTGATTTTGTAAATTCATTCTTTTGTATCGCATTCATTGGGTTACCATGACCGACAAAAAAAGCAGGAGCTCTCTTTGGTTTATCTGCAAAAAGTGGCATCGTAAAACCTCCTAAAGTTAAAGCGAGTAGCTTTAAAAAATATTTTCTGGTCATGATTCTTTGTTTGTTACTTAGCTAAAATACCTTCTAGTTCAAGAGTGATTTTCACTTCGTCTGCCACCACAACACCGCCTGCTTCAAGTGCTTGATTCCAATTCAATCCGAAATCTTTTCTGTTTATTTTACCTGAGAGAGATAATCCAGTTCTTGTACTTCCCCACGGGTCTTTGACTACGACACCACTTGTTTCAAGCTCCATTTTTACCTCTTTTGTAACCCCGTGCATTGTGAGTTTTGTATAGGCTGTATTTCCCTCTACTTTTTCAAGCGTCAAGTTCATAGTCGGGTATTTTACAACATCGAAAAAATCTGCACTTTTGAGGTGTGCATCTCTTTTTTCAATTTGTGTATTGATGGAGTTTACATCCACATCACCATGAAGCGCTACTAAAGATTTCGTTTTTTCATCATACTCAAATGTACCGCTGAACTTGTCAAATTGACCTTTTACATTCGATATCATCAAGTGCTGAACTTTAAAAGCAACATTGGAATGTGCTAAATCTACATTGTAATTTCCTGCGAATAGAGTTCCTGCGCTTAACAAAGAAGCCAATACTATCGTTCTTATTTTCATCTTTCATCCTTTAAATTACTAATTAGTAATATTTAATTAAAAAAAAAGCTAATGTGACTTTTGCAGTTTTCTTAATAGGTTAAACAAAGTATCCATCTCATCATCACTTAAAACCTCAAAATAGCTTTCAAGGTTTTTAGCATGGTCTGGAAACAACTTTTCAATAACATCTTTGCCTTTTGGCGTTATAGAGAGTATTGAAGTTCTTTTATCTTTTGCATGTGGAATAACGCTAATAAAACCGTCTCTTTTTAAGTTCCGTACAACAACAGTGATATTTCCAGGAGTTCCCATCGTAAGTTTAGTGATTGCACCAATACTTAAATCACCTCTGTGATATAAAACTTCTAAAACCTGAAATTGGTTCATAGTCAAATCAAATGATTGAATATAAGCTGACTCTTTGGCTCTTATTTTATTAAAAGACCTAAAAAGCTGTATCCAAGTTGTCATGGCTTTGTCAGTGTTTGTACCATAACTTTTAAGTTTATTTATTTTCATCTTATTCATTCCTCAGCAAAATGATATTACTAATTAGTAATAATGTCAATAGCTATTTGATTTAGAATTGGTTTTTTTTAAATAACGGTATAATTCATTTTTAAAGAAATAGGAGAAAATATTGAAAAAACTACTTGTAATTTGTACTTTAGCAGTAGCAATTTTGTTTACCGCTTGTACGCAAGAGACGCAAAATAAAATGGGTCGAAGTATCCAAAACTGGACTGGAACGGATGGTGTTCTTGACATTTACATGGGCGAAAAACTTGTTCAAAGATATGTCAAAATTGATAAACTCTCAACTGCAGAAGCGACGCAGGGAACTGCTTCAAGAAATTATCGTTATGGCTATGGTTATTTGGATTTAAACTTTAACTATAAAGTCGATGAGGGCGAAAAAAAGCTCTATTTTGAGATAAGCGACTATGCAACTCCTTATATATTTTATGAAAATCCTGGTGTAGCGAAATAATGAGCGTAATCGAGCTTTTCAAATATATGGTTTCGTGTAAAAGCGAAACTCCTGATGATGGTGGGCTTTTAGATTTTATAGCTACTTACTTGCCAGATTTTACCGCAATTCGCGTGGATGTAAAAGATGTGAAAAATCTCTTTATCTATAAAAAATTTGGCGAGGGAGAGCATCTCTGTTTTGCTGGGCATGTGGATGTTGTTCCCGCTGGCGATGGCTGGGATACAAATCCATACGAAGCGGTAGAAAAAGAGGGTTTCATTTATGGGCGTGGCACGCAAGATATGAAAAGTGGTGTGGCTGCGTTTGTTCAGGCTGTAAAAGAAGCTGAAAACTTTAATGGCACTTTGTCTCTTTTGCTTACTTCAGATGAGGAGGGCGATGCAGTCAATGGCACGGTAAAAGTTCTGGAGTATTTAAAAGAAAATAATCTACTTCCACATGCCGTAGTTGTGGCTGAACCGACTTGCGAAGAGCTGTTTGGTGATGCTATAAAAGTAGGGCGAAGAGGCTCGATTAATGGTTACATCACGCTCAAAGGCAAACAAGGTCATGCAGCCTATCCTGAGAAGGCGATAAATCCTATAAACCTCATTGCTCCACGACTTGCAAATATGGCAGGTGTAAATTTAGATAACGGAGATGAATTTTTTAGTCCAAGCAAATTTGTCATAACCGATATCAGGGCAGGGATGCAGGTTACAAATGTCACTCCAAACGAGCTGAAAATGATGTTTAATGTCCGTAACACTACGCTGACTTCACAAAAAGATGTTTCAGATTTTGTTGCAAAAAATCTTGATGGACTTGATTATGAACTTAAACTCTCACAAGGTTCGTATCCGTTTCGTACAAATACAGACACAAAGTTAGTTCGCAATATGGACGCGGCGATAGAAAAAGTGACAGGATTAAAACCTCGCCATTCAACTGCGGGTGGAACAAGTGATGCAAGATTTATCGCTCCGCTTGGCATACCAGTCATAGAATTTGGCGTAAAAAACGATACAATCCACTCCGTAAATGAAAGAACGACCATCAAAGAAGTTGAAGATTTGTATGAAGTTTTTAAAACTTTGATTGGCATGTGGAAATAAGGAAATAAAATATGAAATTTCAACTCAAAGATGAATATATAGAGCTTTTTAAACTTTTAAAAGTTTTAGATTTAGTAGATAGTGGTGCTCAGGCAAAGTTGCTTATAGCGGATGGATATGTGAAAAGAAACTCGGAAACTGAGCTTAGAAAAAGAGCGAAGATAGTTGCGGGAGATATTATAGAAATTGCCGATGCTGTGATAGAAGTGCATAAATAGAATTTTTACAAATTAAAGATTGCTTCGTCATTCTTCCTCGCAATGACAAAGTTCTGTCATTGCGAGCAAAGCGAAGCAATCTTCCCTCAATTAAGAAAGTAAAGAACTTATCAAACCGATAATCGCCCCAAACACTCCACCCCAAACAACAAGCCAATCAAGATGCTCTTCAATGAGTCTTTGAACAATCTCTTTGACCATTTGCGGTGTGAGTTCATTTAACCTTGCATCAATAACTTTTTCTATGGATGCGATGAGGTCGTTGCTCAGCGATGAACTTTGCATGTGGGTTTGAAGCGTTTGGTTAAATGCTTCTGAGTTTACTATGGAGATAACCGCACTTTTCATTTTTAAAGAAAAAGGTTCACGGAGTCCTTCTAAGGCACTTTCTCCTCCAAACATTCCAAGCATTCCACCAAAAGAGGATTCCATAACAGTTTTACTGAGTGCATTAAAAGCAGGTGCAAAGTCTGTTACTTCTATGATGGGCTGTAAATTTATCTTTTTTTCTTCACTTTTAAAGAAGTTATCGAGTTGCGTGCTTGTAAAAAATTCGCTCATCATAAGGTTTTTGATGGCACTCTTAAAAGCTTCAAATCGAGCAGGAATTACACCTGAACCATAAAGGAAGGGAACTTTCTCAAAGAGCATGTGGATTGCCAACTGATTTGTAACAGCACCAGAAAATGCAAAAAGTCCAGCATTATAGAGATACGATTTTAACGCACCATCTACAAGAAAAGATAAGCCTACAAAGGCGAGAGCGATAAAGTTCGTTATAAAACTTTTATTGAATTTCAAAATAATTCTCCTTTATAAAATGGAAATTATACTCAAATGATTTCATAACAAAATAATTCTTTTTGAAAAATATTTCCACATGCCAACATTGGTTACTAAAAATCTTGTAGCTTATATCTGTCATATATCCTTTTGCACTGACGCTCATGCGTTTCATTGTAAGCTTTTGTTAAAAGTGTTTTAGCTCTTTGTTTTATTTCTTTTGTGTCATTTGATGCAAGAATTGGTTCAAATATATCACATTTAGCTTTTTTATTGCCACTTTTAATTGCTAGAGTATACCATCGCATAGCCTCTTTGTAGTCAACTGGAATTCCTTCACCAAAAGTGTATATATGACCAAGTCTTGATTGAGAAACAGCATTTCCTTGATTTGCTGACGCTACATACCATCGCACTGCTTCAGAGAGATTTTGTTTTATTTCTGTGCCATGATAATACAATTCACCCAATTTGTATTGTGCAGAAGCATTCCCTTGATTGGCTGAAAGTGTGTACCATTTTAGAGCTTCATCAATATTTTTTGGGACACAACTTCCACCCCAAAAGCACATAATGCCCATGGTGAGTTGTGCAGTTGGTTCGCCATTTTGAGCCAATGGCTCTAAACATTTTACAGCAACATCTAAATCATTCTTGCTATGTGCCTCTAACCCTTTTTTTAATTCGATGGCACAAGAGGATTTTGTTGCATTTAGGTCTTGTGTATTTTGGAGATTTTCCACACCAAACAAACTAATAAAAATGAATACTATTGTCACTATGTATCTCAATAAATACCTTTTAAATTTTTTTCGGAGTTTACAATAGAAATGCCAAATTTATGTTGGTTTTTGAAAATGATTTTTTTTTGACTAAAAATAGTAGAAGAGGTATTATTCTGTAAATTATAATTTTAAAAGAGAAAAGATGAAAAAAGAGAGCTACGAACTATTTAAAAATGGCGATTTGTTAACAATCGCAGAAGTGATAGAAACAGAGTTAAAAACAAGAAATGAGTCGCCTTTTTGGGCTGATAAAATTGTGCCTTTTACAAAAGCTATATTGAGTGTTCTTCTTCCTCTTCGAGATAAAGAGATGCTTTTTACGCCTGAGGGTGAAAAAGCAGACGAGCTAACACCTGAGTTGTTTTTAAAATTTAATGATTTGGTAAGCTTAAAAACTTTAGCTTTTACAATCAAAAAATCAAATGAAGCAGGAACATTACTTAGAACAAAATATGAGAGTTCCACATGCCAAAGATATGAAATAATAGAGCTGGAAGTTCTAAATGCGTATCTCAGTCGATGTAATATTAATGTAGAAAATGAGTTCTTAGATTTTCCAATTTCAAGCTACAACTTGCATCAGGGTGTAAGTA
The DNA here is from genome assembly GCA_026390075.1 of Campylobacterales bacterium. Lineage (GTDB taxonomy): Bacteria > Campylobacterota > Campylobacteria > Campylobacterales > Sulfurimonadaceae > Sulfurimonas. Next base: position 2,108 of record JAPLGP010000054.1, on the reverse strand, counting down.
ATGTTATAAAATCTCTTTTGTAAAAAAAAGGAGAGGCAAATGCTAAAAAATGTATTAGACTTCTTGCAAAATTCATATTTTAGATTGCTTCGCTTTGCTCGCAATGACGGTCATTGCGAGGAGGAACGACGAAGCAATCTGAATTCTGCAAGAACTCTACTTATAGTTTTTTTGTTGGCATGTGGAACTTTACTAAGTGCGGAGGTTCAAATCGCTTTTTTGCAGAGTGAAAACTATGCTACAAAAGAGTTACTAGCACAATTCGTAAGTCAATATCCAGCTATAAAAGTAAAAGTTTTAGATAAAAGTAGTTTGAATGCAGATAAATCTTTTGTTTATGCACTAGATGAATTAGTACTTTTTAGCAATTATAAACGCGATTACAACAACGGAGTGAAGCTTCTTAAAGAGAATGAAATAGGAACGATATTTATTTTAAATCCAAACACTTCTTTATATGGGACATCAGCAATAGAGGCGATGAAAAAAGAAAAAGTGTATGAAAATGCAAAACAAAAAGTTGTTTATGTGGACGCATTTTCACTAGAGAATTTAAAAGAAAATGAAGTGGCGATTATTGCAAGGTCTTTGCTTTATAAACAAGATAGGACGAAATTTAAAAAAAATATACATTGGATAGAAATTTGCTCAAAGCTTTATACACCGATAAATCAGAGCATGATGATAGCAGGGTATGATGAAAATAAGAGCGACGCAAAACTGTTTTATGATTTTATTTTTAGTGAACGAGCACAGAATATTTTGAAAGACTTTGGTTATAGTATAGAAGAATAAGTAGACTTCTTGCAAAACTTAGATTGCTTCGTCGTTCCTCCTCGCAATGACCGTCATCGAGCAACCATTACGAAACAAACAGAAGATATAAAACGCCCCAAAGAAGAAAAATAATAAAGCCTAAAACCGCAAATGTTGCTATGAGTCTTAGGCTAAAAAAGAAGAGAAATTTTATAAATACGGGTATTTTCACTAGGATATTATTTGTATGGAACGAGTGGAAATTTCATAAAGTTGTAATACATCATTCCATCTGCAAGGTCGATAACATTGTATTTAAGCTCTACTGAGAGGAAGTTTGCGACAACTTTTGTTCTGCTTCCTGTACGGCAAATAAGAGCAAATTGCTTTTTTGTATCTACTTTTGCATTGAGTTCTTTTAAGAAAGCCTCTACATTGTATCCACCTTTTTCGTCAAAAAACATGATGCCTATAGCACCTTTTGCCATACCAGTTTCCTTCCATTCTCCAGGGGTTCTGATGTCAACGATTGGCATTTTAGAATCCAAGATTTTTTGAGAGGTACGCTCGGTCGATAATTCCGCATAAAGCGAAGATACTAAGATAATGAATGAAAGAAAGATTTTCTTCAAATGGGTCTCCATGTGTGATTTTAAGTGTATAATTATAACCATAAATAAATAATAATATAAATTAGGGCATCAATGGCAGCATCTCAAAAAGCAGTAGATAATTCAAAGAGGCTTCGTTATATTCGAGCTTTGGAGAGGTTTCATCATGGTGTTATCTCCTATCTTTCCAATACACCAGAACTTACAAAAGAGAATTATGATAAAAAAATAGAGAACTCTTTGAAACTTCTCAAAAGAGTTGATGAAATTGCACTCTATAAAGGTGAATTGCAAGATTTGCAAAAGCTTGTACAAAAGATGATCGCATGCAAAGAGAGTGACAAAGATATAAAAGAGTTAAAAGAAGATATTCTCTACAGCTCAAACCAACTTGATAAAAGTAAAAATGCCAGAAGATACAAAAAAGATAAGCATACAAGTGATAAATATCAAGATTGGGAGTGAGAAAGTTTTATGGCTAGAATATTACTTGTTGAGGACGACCCAATCCTTCGAGAAACATTAGCAGAACTTTTAGAAGCGGATGGTTACAGCTTAACACTTGCTTCAAGTGCTAGTGAAGCCCTCGACGCCACATACAAACAAGAGTATGAAATCATGCTTTTAGATGTAAATATTCCTGATTTTAACGGCTTTGAACTTTTGGCTATGTTAAGAAATTCGGGAAATACAACCCCATGTATTTTTTTAACATCCCTCAATGATATTGCTTCACTTTCT
>JAPLGP010000019.1 GCA_026390075.1 Campylobacterales bacterium | reverse complement strand
GGAATCATCAATTCAGACATTTATAAGTTTGGAGCTAAATCTTCAAATAAAATAGTAGAAAAACAAGAGGTGGTTTAAGTTTCAGAATGTAACTTTTTTTTAATTTACCTGCCCAATTTTAGAGTTCGTTTGACATAAGTTATAAAAGAAGTCTATTATCGTCTGATATTGTACCATTGATTGTAAACACAATGCATTTTTCTTAAAACTATTTGTTAAACCAATCAAGTTGCGAATGATGGTAATTTCCACATGCCAACAACTACTTCGGCATGTGGAAATTATTTCAATTCTCCCCAGTTGTTGCCGATGTTGAGACTCGCTTTGAGCGGAACATTAAGTTGCATAATGCTTTCCATAATTTCTCTAAATCTGTTTCCTAGTATCTCAGCTTGACTCTCTTCTATTTCAAAAATAAGTTCATCGTGGATTTGTAGAAGCATCTTTGCATTTAGGTTTTCTTCTTTTATAACTTTATGGATTTTATTCATGGAGAGTTTGATGAGGTCACTTGCACTTCCCTGAAATACGCTGTTTACAGACTCTCGCTCATACGCTGCTCGAAACATTGGTGTGGCGTTTTCGTAGTCAAAATATCTGCGACGACCCAAAAGTGTTTCAACAAAACCCTGCTCTTTTGAGATGTCAACGATAGAACGAAAATAGCTTTTTACAGTTTTAAAACTCTCGAAATATTTCTCGATAATCTCTTTGGCTTCTTTGGTTGTGATGCCCAAAGTGTCTGAGAGTTTTTTCTGCCCCATGCCATAAAGCAGTCCAAAGTTTACAGTTTTTGCCACATTTCTTTTGTTTGGAGCTTCCTCTTCACCAAAAAGTGCGATGGCTGTTTGCATGTGGATATCTTTGTCATTTTTAAAAGCATCCACCAGAACATGGTCTTGTGTGAAGTGTGCGAGAAGTCTCAACTCTATTTGTGAGTAGTCAATGCCTACGAGTTTTTTGCCTTTTGGTGATACAAAAGCTTCTCGTATTCTCAAGCCAAGTTTACCTCTTGCAGGAATGTTTTGAAGATTTGGATTTTTAGAGCTTAGTCGTCCTGTTGCTGTTCCCGTTTGCACAAAGGAAGTGTGAACACGACTCTCTTTGCTCTCAACACTCAGTTTTAAAAGTGGTTCGATGTAAGTTGAATAGAGTTTATACACCTCACGATACTCCAAAAGAAGCGGAACTATGGCATGTGCATCTTTGAGCGAAGAGAGAACATTTTCATCTGTGGAGTAACCTGTTTTTGTTTTTTTACCAAAAGGTAGTCCCAAAGTATCGAACAAAATTGCACCGAGTTGTTGCGTGGAGTTGATGTTAAATTCAGTTCCAGCTTTTTCATAAATGTTTTTTGTAAGCTCTGCCAAACTCTCTTTTACTTCGACTAAAAACACTTTTAAAAATGTTCCATCGACTTTGATACCGATTTTTTCCATCTCTAAAAGTGTGGTGATAAACGGTATTTCCGTCAACCAAGCTTCATCGATAAGATGTGTTGCACCTTGAAGTTCCAGCATGGTGTTAAATTTATGAAAAAGTTTGAGCGTTATGTACGCATCTTCCGCTGCATATCCACATGCCGTCTCCAACTCTACACTTGCAAAAGTATCGCCTTTTTTTACTGTGTTTTTGAAGGTTACCATGGTGTGATGAAGGAGTTTATCTGCGAGTTTATCCAAAGACAACGCACTCTCAGGATTTATCAGCCAAGCTAAAATCATACTGTCTGAATAGATTTTAAGCTCATCCTCTTTTAAAAATCGAGTCACAAAATGCAAATCAAACTTGATGTTATGCCCGACAACACGAGAGTTAAAGATTTTTTTTATCGCCACTTTCGCATCTTCGTGGCTTATCTGTTCTGGTACACCAAGATAAAAATGCTCAATCGGCACATAAAATGCCTCTGTGTCATTAAAACAAAAACTAAATCCTACAAGGCTGTCTTTATCATAATCAAGTCCCGTTGTCTCTGTATCAAAAGCTATGATTGTGTCCGCTTCTAAAGTGTTTAAAACCCTAAAAAGCTCTTTGATATCGGTTAAAAGTGTCGCTTTAAATTCTATATTTGTATTTTGTGTCTCATAAAAAGTGTCCACTCTCGTTTGTGCTTCTTGATGCGCTTCTTGGCTTACCTGCCCTTTGGCTTGAAGTGTTCTTAAAATGGCGTTTTGCTCATACTTTACAAGTTCATCATAAATGTTCAAAAATGGGTGTTCGATATCCATTTTGTACTCTTCAAAATCAAAACTCTCAAAAACATCATCTCGTAAAGAGACAAGTTTTTTGGACATATACGCTTTTTCTTTGGATTCTATGAGTTTTTTTTGAATTCCAGCGGGTTTTACACTCTCAATATTTGCATAAATATTATCCAAAGTTCCAAATTCAACTAACAGTTTCTCAGCTCCAACCTTGCCTATGCCTTTTACCCCTGGAACATTGTCCGCACTATCGCCTAAAATAGACTGATAATCTATAAACTGTTTAGGTGTCACGCCATACTTTTTAAAACAAGCATCTTCATCGACTGTGGCTCTTTTTATGGCATCAACGAGGACAATTTTTCCATCATCTATAAGCTGATAAAGGTCTTTATCGTGGGAAACAACTCGGACATTATAATTATGCTCTTTTGCAAATTTTACAACGGTTGCGATGATGTCATCCGCTTCAAAACCTACTTGCCCTAAAGTTTTATAGCCCATTTTGTCTATCCACTCTATGGCGATTGGAAGTTGCATTGTAAGTTCTTCTGGCGGTGCTTGACGATTGGCTTTGTAGTTTGTGTCTATTTCATTTCTAAAAGTTGGACCTTTGGAGTCTATGGCGAAGACGATATAGTCGCTGTCATGCTGTTTTTGCAATGTTGCTATGAAGTTTGTAAATCCTGTTAAAAGTCCTGTTGGAAAGCCATCTTTGTTTTTTAAGTGTTGCGGAAGAGCATAAAAACTACGAAAGAAAAAACCAAATGTGTCTATTACGGTAACTGTTTTGCTCATGTATTTCCTTGTTCTTGTGCATCTAACATCTCATCAATTGCATCTTCAAGCAAACGATGATCATATCCTGCATCACTTGCTTTTTTTAATCCATAATTAATAGATATTTCGGAGAGTGGTTTATTGATTGGAATAACAGTTTTTATGATGTTTAACGCAATACAATATTCTTGAATGCCTCGTGGTGCGGCATGTGGATTGTCTGCGTATTTGATAATATCAATAAACTCACTATCAAAACCCCAGTGTTCAAATACCTTTGCCGTCACTTCAGAGCTTGTCACATCCACATACGCTTTTTCAACTTGCGCTATATTATTTGTCATTTCAACTTCAGAAAAAAAGCTTGTAGTCTCATCTTCTTGGATGATATCACTCGCAATAATTATCTTTCCTGTTTCTTGTAAAAATGCAGCAAGATATAATTTTGCAGCCTTTTGTTTATCTACTCTTTTATACCAGCTTAGCATCAATGCTGCTTGTTGTGAACATATTTCTGCAAATCTCTCAGATGTAATTCCATAGGGTTGCATGTCCACATTGAGTAATTTCTTTACTGAATTTCCAACTACAATAGAACGCGTCATGCTCATACCAAACAAACTTACTGCTTGAGCAACGCTTTGAATTTCTTTGCCAAATCCATACAGAGGTGAGTTGGCAGCTTTGAGTATATTTGCAACTATCATTGGGTCAGATGCTACAGCTTTTGCCATGTCTGCCAAAGAAGAGTCTTCGCTTGAATAAATAATATTGACATCTGTAATTGTCTTAGAAAGAGGTGGAAGCGATTTGATACTATCTATAATTGAACTTTTCACAACAAAACCTTATTTTTTAATTTATTTATGACAATCTCTTAATGTTTTTTGAGGATTTGAAATATAATCATATCCATTATAGATGGTGAAAGTTCCATAAAGTATAACTGCGATGGAGGATAAACTCATCATCATATTTCTAAAACTCGTCGCCGATGCAAGGGATGTTAAAAAACCAAGTCCAAACATGGCTGGAATCGTACTCAAACCAAAGATTGCCATCACTAAAGCACCATAAAGTGGGTCGGCGGTACTCGCGGCCGTGATAGCAAAGAAGTAAACAAATCCACATGGCAAGAGACCATTGAGCATTCCTAAAACGAAAAAGCTAAGATTTGATTTAGAATTGAGTACTTTTTTGAAAGCATTTTTATAGAATGCAGAGGATGAAAAAGAGTGTTCGATGAGAGTTAAAAATCTTATTTTCCCCATCAAAGATAATCCAGCCAAAACCATAGCAACACCTGCAAAAATCAATAATCCGCCATTTGCGTTGTTGCTAAAAGTTGCAACTCCGCCAAGAAAACCAAACATTGCACCAAGAATGGAGTAAGTTAAAACTCTGCCAAAAGAGTACAATAAATGTGCAACACTTTGGGATACTTTAGAACTCTTTGGCTGGATTTTAATCGTTGAGTAGGCTACAACTATTCCACCACACATGCCAATGCAGTGCCCAAAAGAGCCCAAAAAAGCTATGGTGATAATAGTTATAATATTGACAGTTTCCAAAATCAGTTGCCTAAGAGTTGTTTTTTTATAAGTGGATTGTTCATAGTTTCGCCTCGAAGCATTCTGAGCTTCATACTCTCAAAATCCACATGCCGAGCATCTTTCATTTCATATGCACCAAAACCATAGCCCATGGGTGTTTTATCGTTTAAAGAGTAAAACGCCTCTTTAGCATTTATCCATTTTTTTGTATCTTTACTCATAACCCAAATCACAACATCATCTTTAAATTCTTTATCTTTAAGCCAGTTTATAAAGCCACCATGGTCATGAAAAAACCAAGTTTTTCCATTTTTGGCTATAACTTGTGAGGCGTACTCTAAATCTTTTATAACCATCCCACAATCACTATCTTGATAACGATTTAGCTCCATCTCAAGAGGTAACATCTTATAATTGCCCTCTTTTATAACTATCATATTCTGTGAAGATGCCAAAGATAAAAACAGAGCGACAATTATAAAAATAATTATAAAAATAATTAAAAAAGGTGTTACTTTTTTCATCTTCTCTTTTTACCCTTACCTAAGTCATCATAATGCAAAAATATCTCTAAGTCTTTTTGAAGATTTAGACTCAAACTATCCCAAATTTTTTGCTTTGTATGATACCTAGATTTATCTTCTGAAAAGCTTTTTTTAATGTCTCTTATGAGGTAGTGGTAGCGAACAATTTGCTTTGTATATTCACTTACAAATGTCCATTTTTTAATTATCTGGTAGCTTTTTTCTTCATGGTCTGTAAAACTATACTCACCAAATTCTACATCTTCTGGCTTTTGAAATGCAACAAATGGTTTTCCAATATCATGTAATACTCCTGCCGCAAAAAACTTAAAATCTCTTGCTTTAATAATTGCATAAACAACTCGGAGTATATGAACCAAAACACCGTGCTGATGCCAGTTGTTTTGCATCCAAAAAAGTGACCTAAGAAATGGTTTTGAAAAGACAGTGTTATTTGTTTTGTTCATATAAATTACGCCATTGGATGACAAGAGTCAACCGTATTTTTTAAATCTTGTTTTTGGATATGTGTATATATTTGTGTTGTCAAAAGTGAGGCATGTCCTAAAAGTTCTTGAACAACTCGCAAATCAGCGCCTCCTGTTATAAGAGAAGTTGCATACGAGTGACGCAAAACATGGGGCGATACACCAAGATATTTTTCAGTGATTTTATAAGCAGAAATTCTACTCAGCTTCTCGCCTTTATAGTTCGACCAAACGAACTCTTTTTCATATTTAAATGCACTTAAATATGCTTCTATCGCAACTTTCGCAACTTTTGCGATTGGAACAACTCTCTCTTTTTCACCCTTCGCATGTCTTATATGCAACCACTCGCCATCAATATCATCACGCCCAAGAGCCAAACACTCACTAATTCTAGTACCAGTTGCATACAAAAAAAGGATTAAAGCATAGTCTCGAAGTCCTAGCCATGAACTTCTATCTATAAGTTTGAGTGCATTTTGAATCTCTTTGTAGGAAAGAAATTTTGGAAGAAGTTTAGGAATTTTTGAGAGTTTTAGTTTTGTTTGTTCCTCTTTAAACTGACTTTTGTAGCAAAAATCAAAAAAGGCGTTTACTGAGGATAGTTTTCTATTAAGAGTTCTTTTGTTTTTATATTTAGACAAGAGGTTTAAAAGAGTTTTAGAATCGAGTGTTATAAGTGATTTACCTAACTCATTTTCTATGCCAAGTAAGTCGCTTTTATAAGCTTCGATACTCTTTTTACTAAGCGCTCTTGTAACACTAATATACTCTAAATACGCCTCTAATTCGTTACTCAACTGAAATAAATTCATCTTCCACATAAAACATTTTATCTGCTGTAAAAACATATCCATTATCTATATTTGCTTTATATATTTTTTGTTCTTTTAAATCTTTACTCAGCTCTATAAGGTATCCCTCTTTTTCTAAAAGATAAACTTTATCTGTCGTCGTAATCATTCCTAAAAAGTGGGCAAAAGGAAATTTTGTTTTTGCATTCAGCTTCAAGTCAGGTGTGATAGAGACAACTTCACCCTGTTTTGTAGTTAAGAAAATATCTTTGTTATCATAAGCGATAGTTCTAATTTCATACTTTTCTCTCTCTTCTTTGGTTGCAATTGAAAGTATTTTATTACCCGTTGCTGCGATAATTTTATTATCGATTACATTAAAATAGATAATATTATTAAAATGTTCTTCCGAAGAAACTATGATAGTTCTTAGTTTCTTTTTGAGTTTAGAGTTTATAATAACTACTTTTCCATCAAGCGTTGGGAAAAGAACAAGTTCTCCCATAAAATGTGGACTTGTAATTCTTGAATCAACAGCTAAAGACGGGTCACCCTGTTCTTTTAAAAGGAGTTCTTTTGTCGAAATATTGTAGAGTGCCATTTCATTGTCAGCAAATAAAACAGCTAACATATTGTTTTTAATACTCGCACTTGCAATAGTTTTCTTAAGTTCAAAGTTTTCCACAATATTCTTATCTAAAATAAATTGCAACATTAAATTTCCATCAATTGTTGAACTTATTATCCAGCCATCACTTTTGGCTAAAAGTCTATAAGATTTTGCAATTTCAATGTCAATAATTGTATCTTTCGCTAAAACTGTACGGTTTTCAAGCATCGCCACATTTGAAGTGATATCTACAACACCTTTTGGGGAACTACCATATTTATCCCATTTTCCTACAACATTTTTTGGTTCAAAAACTTTTTTACTACTACATGCTCCAAAGAAAAGTATTGAGAGTGTTAAAAGTACAAAGGATAATGTTTTCAAAATTTATTTCACTCCATAGTGAAGC
>JAPLGP010000015.1 GCA_026390075.1 Campylobacterales bacterium | reverse complement strand
TCAAGATCATTTTTATACTCCATGTATTCTTGTAAATGACCTACTGGAATCAAGAGCTATCTCATCTGAAATAGCTCTTATTAATTTTTCACAATTTTTATACTCAAGAGAAAGGACTTTTTTGACTACTTCACTTATCACATATAAAGTTACCAAATATAACCCAACAATGACCGTCCCAATCTAAATTAGAATTTGAAAAAATGTCTTTAATTTGCTTTGATGTTGCATTATTACCAAATATTTTTTTATCATCAATGTATAAAGAACCTGCTACTACATGAATTGGATATTCTGTATTATCTTTAATAAATGCAGTCCATAAAACTGACATTGGCACACAAGCACCAGGAATATCTGGAAATAATCTTAAAGCTTCTTCCCCTGCATCTGTTATTTTATCTATTGCGATATTATCTGGTTTAAAATTAGTAAATATGTTTGCTTCTTGTTTATTGTAAGAATTTGTAATAAGTTCTGCTAAATTTTGAATAATTTATCCCTTTTAAAATATATAATATTTGATATTACCGACAGTTATTGTTTGGTTTGAAATATACTAACAAGCATAATAATATGTACTTTTACGACACATAACAATTTATTGAGGAAAAACTCACAACATTGCATGTAAAAATATAAAAAATTTCCACATGCCATATAATTTACGCCAACAAACTTCTCACACACTCATTAATTCTTTTGCCATCGGCTTTACCAGCTAACTCTTTACTTGCCACACCCATCACTTTTCCCATATCTTTTGCAGTGGTTGCACCGATATTTTTGAGAATTTCTTTGAGGGCAGAGCTTAGTTCATCGTCGCTTAGTTGTGCGGGAAGATAGGGAGCATAAATTTCTATTTCATCAAGTTCAATCTGCAATAAATCATCACGCCCAGCATCTCTGTACTGTGTTGCCGCGTCATTTCTTCTTTTGATTTGCGTTTGTATAATTTTTATAACATCATCATCACTCAATTCTTTTCGCTCATCTACTTCTATTTGTTTAAAAGCACTTGTCAAAAGACGAAGGGCATCTCTTTTTTTTGTCTCTTTTGCTTTCATTGCATCTTTTACATCATTGTTGATTGTTTCTCTTAAATTCATTTGGGATTCCTTGGAACTATTTTTGCTAGTATTATAACTAAACATAGCCTACTACAAGAGATTATCATGAAAAAAACTGCTTTGAGCATTTTCATACCACTTTGTGCGACACTTATTTTGAGTGGATGTACCGCAGGTTTAACAGACCCTGATATAAATTTTGAGCCTCCTGTTTATGTAGATCAGATGCCAGCAAAAGAAAATGATCAGGATTTTGTCTCTACGGGCAGTATCTTTGGACAGGGTGATAATCCTCTTTTTTCAGACCATAAAGCGATGCATGCAAATGATATTGTGAAAGTTGTTATTTCGGAAATAGCCTCAAGCTCTAATACTGGAGCAAAAGCACTGAGTGAAAGTGATACTTCAGCAATGGGTGGTGGATTGATTACACCTACTGGCGGTGGAATTGCAGGTACCATTGCAGGTGAGGTAAATAAAATTTCTGATGTTGGCTATACAGCTAAAAGTACAAGTGCGTATAAAGGTTCAGGAAGTGCGACTAAAGATGCTAAATTTGCTACAACAATCACGGCAAGAATAGTCAAAGTACTTCAAAATGGAAATTATTTTATCACTGGAAAAAGAGAAATTCTCATAGATGATCAGAAACAAATTGTTCAGATTAGCGGTGTAATAAGACCTTATGATATCGACCAATATAACTCAATAAATTCAAATAAAATGAGTGAAGCTAAAATACAATATAAAACTCAGGGAGATGTTGATCGTGCTACAAAACAAGGTTGGGGAACTAAAGCGTTACAATCTATCATGCCATTTTAATCTACTTTTTGTAGCAGTATTCATGTTTGTGCCACTGAGCGCACAAACATTTTCAGAGTATAAAAATACACAAGCGGAATCTTTTCAAAAATATAAAGATGAAAATGATGCAAAATTCAATACATATTTAAAGTCAGAGTGGGAAGCATATACTGCACAAATACCTGATTCTCTCTATGAAAAACCAAAACCAAAAGAACTTCCTCATGTGCCCGAGCGAAGCGACAAATACCCTTGGGGTACCACACCAATAAAAGTTCAAGGCGAAGGTCCAAAAGTAATTATAGAACTTGCACTTCCAAAAGAGAGTGTCACACCAAAAGAGATTTCAAAAGATGAAAAAGATATAACGATTGATTTTTATGGAACTTCTCTTGGATTTACACTTCCACATGCCATAGATAAAGCAAGATTTTATCCTCAAACACAAGAGGGAATAAGCAATTTTTTTGACTCAATCGCTCAAACAGAGTATTTGCCACTTATAAAAGAGATAGAGACTACTTCAAAGAGTATGAACCTCAATGATTGGGGCGTGTATCAACTTGTTTTAAAGCTTGGTAAAAAATTATATGCAAATGAAGAGGAAGCGAAACTTTTGAGTTGGTTTGTCTTTAACAAGCTTGGATATGCCGTAAAAGTAGGGCTTTCAAATCAAAAAGTGTTGCTAATGCACTACGCACAAAAAGTGATTTATGCTACTCCAAACTATATAATTGATGCTAAAAAATATTTTGTGTTATCAAATTATGCCAAAGAAGAAACAGGAAATGTTTTCACTTATGCACAAAATTATCCAGAATCAGAGAAACCACTAGATTTAACTTTAACCTCGCTTCCGTTTTTGAGTGAAAATATAAAGAGTAAAACACTCTCTTTTAAACAGTATGAACATGAATATTTTATACCTTACGAGTACAATCAGAATCTTATAGATTTTATGGCGTCGTATCCTCAAGCGGACTATGAAACTTACTTTAATGCTCCGATTGAGAGACGAAGTTTTGCAGGCATCGCAACGGCTATGAAAAAATATATTGACAATAAAAAAACAAGTGAAGCTATGAATTTTGTACTCAATTTTGTTCAAAATGCCTTTGTTTATAAAACGGATTCTGAGCAGTTTGGAAGAGAAAAAGTTATGTTTGCAGAAGAGACGCTCTATTTTGATAAGTCCGATTGTGAAGACAGGGCGGTTTTATTTTCTTATCTTGTAAAAGAGTTATTTCATGTAGGCGTTGTAGGAGTAAAGTACAAAGACCACATGGCAACAGCTCTCTACCTTCCCATGCAAGGCGACAGTGTCAAAGCAGGTTCAAAAAAGTTTATAATCGCCGACCCGACCTACATAAATGCTTCTATAGGCGAGAGTATGCCAAAATACAGGTCACTTAAACCAGAGCGATTTATAGTAGTAAGTAATTAACACACCAATTAAGCAATTGTTATGTATAATTTTTCAATTTTTTAAAAGGAGTATTATTGTGAAAAATCTATTTTTTGTAGTTCTTGTTGCATTTTTAGTAAGCGGATGTACCTATAAAAATGAAGCTGTTAATCTTCATGCATATAAAGCTGACTATGCTGGACCAATTTCTCAGCTAAGAAAATCTGTTTATATCGAGTTAGTGAATGACACAAGAAATGACAAGCGAAGTATTGGTTCTGTTATTGAAAAAGGTGAAAAACTAGCAACTCTTTATAGCGATGAAAACTTTGCAGAGAAATATAAAGAAGGACTAGGCTATGCGCTCAATATGGCAGGCTTTAAAACTGCTACAAATCCAGATGAGGCAGCTTTAGTAATGGAAGTCTATATTAGAGATATTAAAATTCTCTATAATGACAAAAGTTTTGATGAAAATCTTAAAGGCAGTATAGAAATTGATGTTAAAATCAAAAGTGGGGAATATTTTTCAACTCAAAGCTTTAGACAAAAAGGCGGAAAGTGGATCGCACCATCTTATAGCTCAAAAAATGTAGAGCCGTTTTTGTACTCTCTGTTTTCAGATAGTATAAACGATATCGTTTCAAGACTTACACGCTACTAAAATATAAGAGGCTTTTTGCCTCTTACAAGTTTTTACAACACCTGCTCAAAAATCGTTTTTGCAGTTTGCCAACGATCTACTTTTGAATTCATCATAACAATCAAACAATCTCGCCCATCTTTTTTAGCACGAGCAATCAAACAAGCTCCAGCTTTTGAAGTATATCCTGTTTTCACACCAACAGCATACTGGTATTTCGCAAGAAGATGATTGTGTGTATAGGCAGTAAATGTTTTTCTTTGACCATCTCTTAGTGCAGTATAAGTGTAAGAATCTTGATTGCTGATTGAATTAAATGTCGCATTTTTAATCGCATATTCAGCCAGTTTTAGTAAATCATTCGGAGTAGAGTAATGCTCTTTATTATCAAATCCACATGGATTTGTAAAATGAGTATTTTTCATTCCAAGCAGTTTAGCTTGTTTATTCATCATTTCAAGAAATTTTTTCTCATCTCCATCCCCCATTGCAATCCCAATCGCTTTTGCAGCATCATTATCTGATTTAATCATTGCTGCTTTTACCAAATCACTCATCAAAACTACATCACCCACCTTGTAACCTGCTATCGTAGGTTGTACATTTAACATTGGTTTTGTAATTGTTACTGACTGGTTCATTCTGTTACTCTGAATCGCTAAAAGTGCTGTCATCACCTTTGTTAAACTTGCAGGATGAACCCTTTTTTCACCAAATTTTGAGTATAAAATACTTTTTGTTTTCAAATCTTTAACAACTAATGCACCAATCTTGAGCTGATCTAAATCATGTTTATTAATCGCACCAAAGAGAGACACACTTAGTGTTAAACTTAATCCTAAAATCTTTTTTATCATTCAAAATCCTTTAATTATCCGTGAAATATTATTAAGCAAACCCCATACCATTCATTCATTATACTACAACTTATTTTTTAAGAGAGTTAAGCTGTTCTAAAACTTTCTCCTGCTTAGAAGATATATCGGCTAAAGCTTCACGATTTTTAGTTAAAACATCTTCAGGTGCATTTGCTACAAATCTTTCATTGCCGAGCATTCCAGCTAGTTTGTCTATCTCTTTTTGTAACTTTTCATCTTGTTTTTCAAGTTTTGAGATGATTGAACTCAAATCAATGCTCTCCGTCGGGATGAAAGTCTCACATGTGTCGGCGATGTCGCTGACTGCATTTTCTACTTTTGTGTCGGTAAATTCCACATGCCCCACTTTTGCGAGTCTTGCGATAAATGGTAACATTATCGCTTTATCTTCCTCGCTTACACCGTCTATTTTCACAAATGCTTTTTCGATTTTTTGGTTTGCCAAATCTACTAAAACTTTTGCTCTTCTAATAGAGACGATTGCATCCATAATAATCTCAAATTTTGCTTCTTCTTTTCTTTGTTTTATTTTGCTTGGGTATTTCATAACCATAATAGAGTTTTCATTCTCAAGCGTTGTTCCTGAGAGTTCATGGTATAAATACTCTGTGATGAATGGCATAAATGGATGAAGAAGTTTCATTGCCTCTTTAAAAATTGCTCCAAGTTCTACTATCGAGCCTTTATCTGCTTTACTTAACTCAATTCCCCAGTCACAAAATTCGTTCCATAAAAAGCGGTACATTACTAAAGCTGCATCGTTAAATTTGTACTCATCAAGGTTTGAGCGAACCTCTTTTGTAGCAAGATTTAATCTTGACATCATGTAGCGACCAAGGTCAGTTGTAATACAAAAACCTTTCATATCAGGAAATGTTTCTACATTCATTTGTAGGTATTTTGAAGCGTTATAAAGTTTGTTTGTAAAGTTGCGGTTGAGTTCTAGTTTTTCATTACTCATACGAATATCACGCCCTTGCGCAGCACTTATCGCAAGAGTAAAACGAAGAACATCGGCACTGTATTTGTCTATCATGTCGAGTGGGTCGATAACATTGCCCTTTGATTTACTCATCTTGTCGCCATTTTCATCACGAACAAGTGCATGAAGATAGATGTGGTTAAATGGAAGCGCACCGACAAAACTCTCTCCCATCATCATCATTCTTGCAACCCAAAAGAAAAGGATGTCAAAACCAGTGATAAGAAGAGAATTTGGATAAAAATCTTTCATGTCCTGAGATGTAAAAAGTTTGTCCATCTCCGCATCGCCATTCCCCCAACCAAGTGTAGAAAAAGGCCACAGAGCAGAGCTAAACCAAGTGTCTAAAACATCAGGGTCTTGTGCGATTTTTTTCGAAGCACATTTTGGACACTCATGCTCTTCGTCTTTAAGTGAAGCCCACTCATGCTCACACTCGTCGCAGTAAAAAACAGGGATTTGATGTCCCCACCAAAGTTGTCTTGAGATACACCAGTCACGCAGGTCGCCCATCCAAGAGTTATAAGAGTTTATCCAATGTGGTGGAAAAAATTTCGCTTCGCCATTATTTGTTTTCTCGATAGATTTTTTTGCCACTTCGCTTCTGACAAACCATTGCTTTGAGATGTAAGGTTCAACAATGTTTTTACATCTGTAACAGTGTCCGACTTGGTGTTTATGCTCTTCTATTTTGACCATAAAACCCTCTTCTTCGAGGCGTTTTACGATGATTGCACGGGCTTCAAGACGCTCAAGACCTTTAAATTCTCCAGCATACTCGTTTAAAATTCCCTTCTCATCAAAGATAGTGATAAACTCTAAATCGTGTCTTTTTCCAACTTCGTAGTCGTTTGTATCGTGGGCTGGAGTAACTTTTACCACACCCGTTCCAAACTCCATATCCACATGCCCATCAGCGATGATTGCTACTTCTCTCTCTAAGAGTGGAAGACGGATTTTTTTGCCGATGAGATGTTTATATCTTTCATCTTCAGGATGTACCATCACAGCGGTGTCGCCGAAGTAAGTTTCAGGTCGTGTTGTTGCAACTTCCACATGCCCACTTCCATCTGCAAAAGGGTATTTGATATGGTAAAATTTACCTTCATGGTCTTCGTGTTCTACCTCAATGTCGCTCAAAGCACCATCATGCGTACACCAATTGACCATGTAGTTTCCACGAACGATGAAGCCTTGGTTGTAGAGATGAACAAATGCCTCTTTTACAGACTTTTGAAGTCCAGTGTCCATTGTAAATCGCTCTCTCTCCCATGCAGGAGAAACACCCATTTTGCGAAGTTGCTCTGTCATAATTCCAGCAGATTCTTCTTTCCACGCCCAAACTCTCTCTAAAAACTTCTCTCGCCCTAACTCTTCTTTTGTAGTTCCCTCTGCTAAAAGCTGTTTTTCTACAACATTTTGCGTAGCGATTCCCGCGTGGTCTGTGCCTGGTTGCCAGAGAGTTTTGTAGCCATCCATGCGTTTGTAACGAGTGATAATATCTTGAAGTGTAAAGGTAAGTGCGTGACCTATGTGAAGACGCCCTGTAACATTGGGTGGAGGCATCATGATAGAGAAGTTTTTTCCCTCTTCTTGGATAGCTTTGTTGCCATCAATCTCAAAGTATTTTCTACTTTCCCAGATTTTATAAAATGCATCTTCTACTTTTTGTGGTTCGTAAGAGTTTGTTGACATAAAAATCGCCTTAAATAGTGTATTTAAAATTTTGCGATTATATCAAAAGTGATGTGAGGGTTCGCTTAGAAGAGATTTTTATCTTAAGGACATTTCTATATGCCCTTAAATTCCAGTAATTCTTTCTTTGATTTTTATTTTATCATCATACATATTTTTGTCGGCTAATTCTATTATAGTTGATAATTTATCATTTATTTTAAATTCTTCAACACCAAAAGAGAAGCTAACTACAAAAAGAGACTCTTTTGCTTTGAGATGTTTTGTGATAATATCTTCTCTTAATTCATTTAACTGGTTTATTGCGCCTTCTTTAGATACATTTTCTGAAAATATAACCATAAATTCATCGCCCCCGTACCTTACAACACTCTCTTTTGTGACGCGCAGTTGATTAGCGATAAAAATTAAAACTTTATCTCCTATAATATGTCCGTAAGTATCATTAACAATTTTAAAGTAGTTTAAGTCAATCATAGCAAGAGCGCCTGAGTTTCTAAAACAGTTTTTGCTCTCATCTAGTAAAACATCTTGAAGCCATTTTCTATTAAAAGTATTGGTGAGTTCATCTTTGTAAACAGACTCTTTGAGTTTTTCTATTTCAAGTCTTAGTTTTTGTGTTTCTTGCAAAATTTCACCAAGAAGAGTTTCATTTTTATCTTTTATTGCGGAAATAGCTCTATTTGTATTTTCACTGAGTGTTAAAACACTATTGGATGTTTGATTTTGCATCGTAGTTAATGCTGAAATCTTTTCATCGAGTACATGGTCTGTTATTTTTTCATCATCTATATCAATATTATGAGAATATGCATTTTTTGAAAATATATTTGCATACATACTAGGCGTAACTATTTCCAATTCATTAATTGCTTTTTTTGTTTCATTCGATATGATTTTTAAATTTTTTTGATTTGCTTCTATTATAACTGCCTTTAATATAGAGTGAATTATAAGTAAAATTTTAGCTTAATTTTATTGAGAAAATTATGCTTTATGATAAGTTTTCTTCATCTCGTCTAAGTAAACTCTCAAGCATAAGTGCATCCGCTAAAAATGATTTATCCAAATAGTGAATATCTTTTGCAGTTTGGTTTATAAAAATAGTGTTACACCAGTGCATTAAATCATCAGAAATTGCCAAAATAATATCGTAGTACTCTTTATAATCCTTAGTGTAGTCGATGCTCTCAAATATCATAGAAAGTTTTTTTACAGAAAATGTGATGTTAGAAAGGACAGGTATATCATCTAAAATATTGGCATATTTTTTAAACTCATTTGCAATAATAGCTGCATTTTTTTGCGTTGGATTGTTGATAAATTTATTGATATGCATGTCAATATCTTCATTGACGCTAAAGAGACTATCTACTATGAGATGGAGTCCAACTGGGTTGGTGTCCATAAACTTTTTAGCACTTATGCTTTCGTATTTTGTAATGAGAAGTTCAATATTATTTTCAGATAAAAGGTTGTCAACTTCAAAGTTTTCTTCTTCATTTTGATGAGTTTCTAAAAACTCTTCTGGTTCTTTTTCAATCTTTTTTATAACTGTGTCCCCAAAATTATATATCATCTCCAAATCATTTATTTCACGCACCACTCTTGAGAGAATAGGAATGATTTTTCGCTCATCAAGTGGTGTGAGTATATAACCAGATATTCCGATATTTATAAGTTCTATGATTTCATCTGGATTTTGATTTTTTGAAATGATGATAATAGGTTTTTTAGATGCAATATTTTTTATTTTTTTACATATAAGAGAGGTTTTCATATCGGGAAGATTGGCACTTGTAATGATTAAATCGAAGTGACCACTTTGAAATATCTTAATGGCATTATCGGCATAAGTTGTAACAAAAACTTTTTGAAAATAGCGTTTTAAAAATCTGCCAAATTTTAATCTTGTTCCAGCGTGGTTCTCAACATAAAGTACTTTTAATGTTTTTGCATGTTCCCTTAATGTTTCTATATCAAATCGTAACTTCTTCAATTTACACTCCAAGGGAATACATTTTTATAATTTATTGTTATTCTACTCTATTATTTCTTGAAAAAATATTTATCATGGTACATTTAAAATGCGGGTATAATCACGCTCTTAAAATTTTCAAAGGAGTTGCCAGCTTGCCATTATCCCGTTTAAATCCAGAACAATATGCTGCAGCAACTTCTTTGGAAAAAGAAAACCTTATCATCGCTTCGGCGGGAACAGGTAAAACATCTACGATTGTAGGAAGAATAGGGCATTTATTGGCTTCAAGTGTCCAGCCACAAGAAATTTTACTTCTTACTTTTACAAACAAAGCTGCAGCTGAGATGATAGAGCGAGTTGCTGAATATTTTGGTAAAGAGATAGCCGCAAAAATCGATGCGGGAACTTTTCATGCGGTGAGTTACAGATGGCTCAAAAAACATGACAAAAAAGTAGTTCTCAAACAGCAAAGAGAGCTAAAAACGCTCTTTAGAAGTGTTTTTGAAAAACGCACATTTTCGCAAATCGGAGCGGAGATAACACCTTATGGCGGAAACTATCTTTATGATGTTTATTCGTTTTACCAAAACACAGAGTTAGAGCGTGATTTTGATAGTTGGATAGTTGAAAAATACCCTGAACATGAACTTTTTGCCATGATTTATGCCGACATTGTTGATGAGTTTGAGAGTCTCAAAAAAGAGTATGGTTTTGTAAATTTCAATGATTTGCTCATCAATTTTAGAGAAATGTGTAAAACGAATGATTTGGGTTACAAAGAAGTTTTGGTGGACGAGTACCAAGACACAAATGCACTTCAAGGTACACTCATAGACGCTATGAAACCGCCTTCACTCTTTTGTGTGGGGGATTATGATCAGAGTATTTATGCTTTTAATGGAGCAGATATTTCCATCATCGGTTCATTTGCTACAAAATTTCCACATGCCAAGGTTCACACTTTAACTAAAAATTATCGCTCAACGCAACCGATACTCTCACTCGCAACAAAAGTGATTGAGCATAATGAGCGAATTTATCCAAAACAGTTGGAAGTGACACGGATTTATGACGCACAACCTCCAAAACTTCTCGCATACGATGAACTTTTTGACCAGTATCACGCCATGGCAGCACAAATTCGTGATTCACAAACGCCAAAAGAAGAGATAGCAGTTATCTTTAGAAATAACTCTTCAGCCGATGGCATCGAAGTAGGTTTACGAGAGCTTGGAATTCCTTGTAAAAGAAAAGGCGGGACGAGTTTTTTTGATTCAAAAGAGGTAAAAGCCGTTCTTGATTTATATACTTTGCTTGTCAATGAATCCGATATGATGGCATTTATCCACCTTTTTGAGTTTGCAAAAGGCATCGGGAGTGCGATGGCAAAAGAGATGTATAGCGCATTGAAAATTTTAGGGCATGGTTCTATTTTTTATGGACTTTATGCACCTGATGTTTCCATAACAAATCCATTTGAAAAACGAAAAGTGAGCCATCAATTAGGGCTTTTTGATGATTTTTTAGAACTTGGTGCTGTCGGAAAATTTGCAAAACTTGGCTTTGAGAGTAAGTTTATGAATAACCCGATTTTAAAACATCCAAAACTGACAAAAGATGGAGCAACTTTTTTGCACGATTTTTATCTTCTTTATCGTGATTTAAAAGGGATAAAACAGCCTAAAACCATAGTCAATAAAATCGCTGCATCCTCTTTGTATAAACACATTTCAGATGTGTTGTCCACCAAAAGAGCGACACTTAAAGATGGTTCTATAGATGAAAAACAACAAACAGAATCACTCAGTAGAATTGCCAGAAAAATGATTCTTTTAGAAGAGTTATCGAAGCCATATTCCGAACATGAGCGGTTTTTAAATGCCATGATTTTAGGCTCATCTGACTTAACACAAGGCGAGGGTGTAAACCTTCTGAGTGTTCACGCTTCAAAAGGTTTGGAGTACAAAGAAGTTTTTGTAGTGGATTTGATGGATGGAAGATTTCCAAACCGCAAACTCATGCAACGAGGCGGATCACTCGATGAAGAGCGACGCCTCTTTTATGTCGCCGTTACCAGAGCCAAAGATATTTTGTATCTAAGCTACGCCAAATATGACAAGATAAAAAAGACAAATTTTGTTCCCTCACAGTTTTTATACGAAGCGGGATTAGTTCCAAAAGATGAAGTTTACAGGGCTTTGGTCTTGAAGGGCGAGGAAAAAGAGGAAGAGTAAATTTTTAATTTACGATTTTTCTTTGGCATGTGGAAATTTTCTAAGAGAAAAAGATTAAAGTTCTTGCAAAACTCCCATAAGATTGCTTCGCTTTGCTCGCAATGACGGTCATGTGCCAAGGAAGAACGACAAAGCAATCTGAGTTTTGCAAGAAATCTATTTCATTTTTCTGCCGAAATTTAGGATGCTGTCATGGAATTATTATTGCGGTGTTCTACTGAGGCATACAGCATAGCACGCGTTTTTGCATTGATTGGTTCTATCGCTTTCCAAGAATCAAATCCGTTCCATGAATGAATCCAATTCAGAACATCTTTCGCAGGTATTGCTTTTGCGATGGCGTACCCTTGTGCTACATCACATCCTAGTTGTAAAAGTACTTTTCCATGCTCTTCTGATTCAACACCCTCAGCAACAACACGGCAATTAAAGGCATGTGCAAGTCCTATAGAGGCTTCTACAATAGATAAATTTTTACTTGTATTAAATAAATCTATGACAAAACTTTTATCTATTTTGAGTGTATTCATTGGAAGTTCTTTTAAATAGTGCAGAGAGGCGTATCCTGTACCAAAATCATCAATTGCAATACTTACACCAAGCTCTTGGCACGCACGCAATGTATTGGATGTAAGCTCAAAGTTATAAAATGCTGCAGTTTCTAAGAGTTCTAGTTCAATTGTATTTGGTTTTATAGCAGGATACTTCGTAAAAAGTTTTTTTAAATATTTAGAAAAATCTTGTTGATGCACTTCATAAGAACTGACATTGATACTTAGAGTAATTTCTTGTTCTTCTAAGTGCCAAGATTCTAATTGAGAAAAAGCTTGTTCAAATACCCAATTTCCGAGTTCAATCATAAAGCTTGAATCATGCTCAACTAAAGGGAGAAAACTATCAGGATATAAAAGACCTTGCTCTGGATGATTCCAACGCAACAGTGCTTCGAGCCCTATTACTTTATTTTTTTTGATGTCAACTTTTGGTTGATAATAAAGAACAAACTGATTTTCTTTAATCGCTTGGCGTAAAATTAATATATCTTGTTGCTGTTCTTTAAGCTCTTGAGAAGCTTTTAAGTTGAAAAATTGGTATTGATTTTTGCCTAAAAGTTTGGCATTGTACATTGCTTGATCCGCCTGGCGAAGAAGTGCTTCATTTCCAATATCATCTTTTTGAGGATAAAAACTAACTCCAATACTTGCAGAGACATGCATAGTATTTTTGTTATATACAATATCGGAAGATAATTCACTTAAAAGACGCTGGAGTAGGGGAATGACTTCATTGTCATCTGAAAGGTTGCTTACCACAATGGCAAATTCATCACCACCTAATCTTGATACGATGTCACTGTTTCGAACCATTCCGCTCATTCTTGAAGCAATAGTAGATAAAACTTCATCTCCTGCACCACGCCCATAAATGTCATTTATCTCTTTAAAACCATCAAGGTCGATAAAAAGAAGTGCAAGGTGCTGATTGTTTTTTTGAACTCTATACATGGCATGTGTTAATAATTCTGAAAGTAAAAATCTGTTTGGAAGCTGTGTGAGTGAATCGTGTTTTGCAGAATAATCGAGATTATCTTGATACTCAATTGTATGCGTAATATCTGTGTTAAACCCAACAAATTTTAGTGGTGTACCATCTGTGTCAAACTGAGCTTTTCCTCGACCTAAAATCCAACGCCAAGAGCCATCTTTTGCTCGTAAACGAAAACTATTTTCGTAACTTGTTTTCCCTTTGGCACTTAAATACTCTTGCATTTTTTGTTTGGCTTGTGTTTTATCATCTGGATGAAGTAAATCAAGCCATAAATTTATATGTTGAGGTAAATTGCCAGTAGTGTAGCCCAACATTGTTTCAAAGCGTTCGCTTAATACGACATCATTCGTTTGTATGTTCCAATCCCATAGCCCGTCTTTAACACCTTCTAAAATACAATTTTTATGTGTCCATGTAAAAGTTGTATCATCAAATTTTTTTATTTTTGGAAATTTATTTTGTATGTATTGAAGTATTTTCAAAGCCATAATTTTTCTCATATTTTAAGTTTTTAAGGAAAGTTATTCCGAAAATATTTTTTATTATATACATATATTTCCTATATTATTATTAATTTAGCACATATATTTCTTAATTGTTTTAATATAATTATTTTTGTAGAGTTCCGCTATGAAATTGACTCAGCAAGATATGGCAAGGCTATTTGAAATAGACCCTAGAACACTAAGAAATTGGCGAAAAGATAAGCCTTTTTTGTACGCAACTCTTATGAAAGGCTTAGCATTTGATAAGATAGTAGAAGCTCAAAAAGAGAGTTTTGAAAAAGTAAAAGAGTTGCAAGAAAATTATGAATAATTTTTTGTTAATGACTTCAATACTTTTACCAATCAAAGTAAAATCGTCAGAGGTTTAAGTTCTTTGGGTTCTTTTAGAGTCTCAAAAGTTAAGTAAATAAAAGGAAAAAATGGTAAAATTCGGCAAAATTAAATTTGCTAAATTTGACAAGTTGTAACACCCTTGTTTACTTGAAGGCATTATAAATGAGGAAGTACAATGAAAAAACATACAATTGTAGTTTGTGATCACATCCATGAAGCTGGGTTAGAGATGCTTCGTAATGATAAAAGTATAAATTTTATTATGGCTGCTGATGAAGACAAAGTAAAACTATTAACAATTATCGAGCAAGCGGATGTGGCAATTACAAGAAGTTCAACGGATGTTGATGTCGCTTTTATAGCACATGCTAAAAATATGAAAGCGATTGTTCGTGCTGGTGTTGGTGTTGATAATGTTGATATTGAAGGCTGTTCAAAAGAGGGAATCATCGTTATGAATGTTCCTACAGCTAACACAATCGCTGCTGTTGAACTTACTATGGCGCACATGCTTTCATGTATGAGAATGTTTCCATACTCTCACAATCATCTAAAACTTGATAGAGTTTGGAAGAGAGAGAAGTGGTATGGTTATGAAATGATGGGTAAAAAACTGGGTGTTATCGGTTTTGGAAACATCGGCTCTCGTGTTGCAAAACGCGCGCAAGCTTTTGAGATGGACATCGTTGCATACGACCCATATATCCACCCATCAAAAGTTACAGATTGCGATATGACTTATACTAAAAACTTTGAAGATATTTTAGCTTGTGATATTATTACAATCCATACGCCAAAAAATCAAGAAACTACAAATATGATTGATGAAGCGCAGATTGCAAAAATGAAAGATGGTGTAGTTCTCATCAACTGTGCGAGAGGTGGTCTTTATAATGAAAAAGCACTTTACAATGGTCTGAAATCTGGAAAAATCCGTTTTGCCGGAATAGATGTTTTTGATAAAGAACCAGCTATAAATAATCCACTTCTTGACTTGGATAATATCACTGTTTCTCCACATCTTGGTGCAAATACTTATGAATCTCAGTACAACATCGGCACACAAGCTGCACAAAATGCGATAGAAGCAGCGAAGGGCATCGCATATCCACATGCCATGAATTTACCAATTGATGAGAGTAAAATACCACCATTTGTAAAACCATTTTTAGAGATGGGACAAAAAATCGGTTTCTTAGCTTCTCAGATAAACAAGTCTCAAATCATTGCTGTTAAAGTAAGCGGACAGGGTGAAATATCTAAATATGTTGATTCACTTTCTACTTTTGTTGCCGTTGGTGCAATGAGTGAAACAAGTGGTGATACTATCAACTATGTAAATGCGGAATTTATCGCAAAAGAAAAAGGGATTAAAATAGAGTCAGAAGCATTAAATGATTCATCTGTATTTAAAAATTTAATCACTGTAAAACTTACAACTTCTGAGGGTACGACAAGTATCTCTGCAACAATTTTTGATGACCATGTACATCGCATCGTTGCGATAGATGGTTTTGATATAGAAGTAGCACTCAAAGGGAACATGATACTTTTCAAAAATAGTGATGTTCCAGGTGTTATCGGAAGTATCGGTTCTACATTGGCAAAACACAATGTAAACATAGCAGACTTTTCACTTGCGAGAAACAAACAGTCTCAAGCATTAGCAGTTATCTTAGTAGATAACGCAGTAGATGAAACAACACTTCAAGAGTTAGGTAGTTTAGAAGCTTGTTTAAGTGTAAACTACGCTCGTCTCTAGTCACTTTCTCCTTTGCAATGGCACCAATCGCCATTGCAAAACACCTCTTTTTAGCTATTTTTATTTCCAGATGCCAAGATTTTATTTTTTTATATAACATTTGATATTTTTATCTAAATAGTTGATATATTTTGTTCCACACACAAGCATATTCCAATAAAAGTGATTTTCTATATATTTTTCGATAAAATGTAACATGATAATATGTTTTTAAAATTCAATATAATTCACATAGTAATCAAATGAAACAAAGATATTTTAAAGGAACATTATGTCAATTTATTTACCAAAATTACAAAAAATCATAAATGAGTTTAATCATTTTAAAGAGAGATTTATAGAAAATAAAAAATGTATTTTTACAGATAAAGTTATCTTTACAAAAAAAAATATTGAAGAATATAGAAAACAAATTATCGTAGGCTTTGATGATTCTAATTCTTCAAGTATTTCAAAATACAGAGATCAAATTAATAAAGGTTTGAAAAATTCTGATACATTTAACTTGTTTTTTGCCAATATATATTATTTATATGATTTAGTTCGTGATAGTGAAAAGAAAAAGAAAGTTAACAAAATTTGTTTCTATTTAGAATGTCATAGAAAAGAATTTAAGCAACAGAAAAATATAACATATGCTGAAATAGACAAGATATTAGATGTAATCAAATTTGATAAAAAGAAAATTGAAGATGTGGTTTCTGATTCTTGTATTACAAATTCTACAGCATATAATACTAATATGTATTATGAAATGAATTTTATTTTTGTTTTTCTTGAAAAAATAATTGAAGATAATGCTTTAAATTATAAAGAGATTATTTATAGTTTAAAGTTTAATGATTTAGTAAGTGGTGAAGAAAAACATAAAAAAGTTGTTAATAAATTTGTCGCCAGAAATTCCATATTATATTTGTTGTATCCTGAGGAATTTGAGCCTATACTAAGTTATTCTGATAAAGAAAAAATAGTTACTTTCTATAAAGGCTCTATCATTAAAGATGATTATGAGCAGTTAGATAAAGATTTATTTGAAATTAGAGAATCATTGATTTGGATGGATTCTAATTCTGGAAGCTTTTATGCAGAGAGAGAAGATAATACATGGAAGGATATAACCATAAGTCACTGTTCTAAAAAAAGAAAAAAAATAGTAAATACTAGACAAGATATACAATCAAAAGATTTATGTACAATAGCTGATGGAGATGAAAAGGAAGCAATAATAAAATCTAGAATAGGACAATCTAAATTTAGAGAAAATTTATTAAATAAATATCAACAATGTTGTATTTGTGAGATAAAAAATAATAGTTTACTAATAGCAAATCATATAAAACCTTGGAGTGAGTGTGCAAATGGACAAGAAAAAACTGATTACGAATTCAATGGCTTATTGCTATGTCCACAACATGACAAATTATTTGATAAAGGATATATTTCTTTTGATGATAGCGGGAAAATAAAAATATCTAATTTATTAGATGAAAAAGAATATCAGTTATTTAATATTAATTCAAATTCTAAATTAAATATATCGATTATGCCCAAAATGAAATTATATTTGAAATATCATAGTGAAATTAAATTTAAATAAAACCCTCTCTAAAAAGGTAAAAAATGAACTCACAATCAAATATCCTCATCTACCAAACCGAAGATGGGCAAACTAAAATTCAGACACGACTTGAAGATGAGACGGTTTGGCTAACGCAAGAACAGATGGCTGAACTTTTTCAAAGAGATAGAACTGTTATATCCAAGCATATCAAAAATATTTTTCAAGAGGGAGAGCTTGATGAAAATATGGTATGTGCAAAATTTGCACATACCACTAAACACGGGGCAATAGAAAACAAAACTCAAACTTCAAATATAAACTTCTACAACCTTGATGTCATCATCTCCGTAGGCTACAGAGTCAAATCGCTTCAAGGGACGAAGTTTCGTCAGTGGGCTACGGCACGGCTTAAGGAGTACATTGTCAAAGGGTTTGTTATGAATGATGAACTCTTAAAACAAGCGGGTGGCGGAAACTATTTTGAGGAACTTTTAGAGCGCATTCGAGATATACGAAGCAGTGAAAAAGTATTTTGGAGAAAGGTGCTAGATATCTATGCGACAAGTATAGATTATGACCCAAATGCAGAGAGTTCTATGCTTTTTTTTCAGACGCTGCAAAACAAAATGCACTGGGCGGTTCATGGCAACACAGCAGCAGAGATAGTCTATCAAAGAGTAGATAGCACCAAACTCAATATGGGACTTACCAACTTCAAAGGAAACCACCCCACAAAACAAGGGGCAGAAATAGCCAAAAACTATCTGAGCGAAGATGAACTCGGTCTTTTAAATCGTATGGTAACCGCATACATAGAGATAGCAGAGATTCAAGCGATGAGTAAAACACCGATGTATATGAAAGATTGGACGCAGAGGCTGGATGATTTTTTGAAAATGACAGGCAAAGAGATACTCAGCCACGCAGGAAAAATCAGCCACGAAAATGCGATACAAAAAGTGAATGAAGAGTACCTCTCTTACAAAGAAAAGACCAAAAATGAACTCTCACGCGTTGAAGAAGATTTTATAAAACATATAGATGCTACGGCGAAGATGTTAAAAAAATAAAGCAGGTCAGAGTTTCACTTTTTTCAAAAAATCATTGCAAAATGTCATATTTTTAAATAAATCTTTATTCTTATGTCATGATAAATAAAAGTATCTAGGTTTAGTTATAAATGAAATATCTGTGATTAACAAAGAGACTATAAAAGTTGGGTTGGCAACTACTAAAACTCAAAAAACTATTTCCACATGCCATAAGCATAAACAAGGAGTAAGTTAAATGGATACATCTAACACATCAGATATGATTATTTATAACGACGGTGAACTTGAACTTGATGTGTCTATTGAAAATGATACGGTATGGCTCAGTAGGCATCAAATTTCAGAGTTATTTGGTAGAGATATAAAAACCATAGGAAAGCATATCGGTAATGTGTTTAGTGATGGGGAACTTGAAAAAATTTCAGTTGTCGCGAATTTTGCGACAACTGCTCGTGATGGTAAAACATACAATGTTGAATACTATAGTTTAGATGTCATTATTTCAGTAGGTTATCGGGTTAAATCGCAAAAAGGCGTACGATTTAGACAATGGGCGACAAAAGTACTCAAAGGCTACATTACTGATGGGGGTATGTAATCAACTCCGAAAAAATAACAAACCAAAGATTTAAAAAGCTTGAAAATGAGGTTGTGCTTTTAAAGTTAAAAGTATCAGATATTTCAAACTCACTTGAAAGTACAACGCTCAAACAAAAACAAGGAATACTCTTTGATGGACAGATGTATGATGCCTATGTATTTGTGAACGATTTGTTAAAAAGTGCAAAAAATGAAGTGGTTCTTATTGACAATTACATAGATGATACGGTTTTTACACTCTTTAGCAAATACCAAAATTTAAAGATAAAAATATATACCCAAAACATTTCAAAACAGTTGCTTTTAGATTTTAAAAAATACAGTTCCCAATATCAAAATGTAGAACTACAAGAGTTTAAAAAAGCTCACGATAGATTTTTAATCATCGACAATACTGAGATGTACCACATAGGAGCGAGTCTTAAAGACCTTGGCAAAAAATGGTTTGCTTTTTCTAAGTTTGAGATAGGAGCTTTGGAGATTTTACAGAGATTGAAGCATGGATAAGATGACTGTGCAATCAAACCGAAGATAGGCAAATAAAAATTCAGACACGACTTGAAGATGAAATGGTTTGGCTTACACAAGCATAACTTTGTGAACTTTTTCAAAAGTCAAAACCAACTATAAGTGAACATATCAAACATATATTTGAAGAGGGTGAACTTGTAGAAGTTGCAATCATTTCCACATGCCATGGCATGTGGAAATAGAAAAAAGAAAAGAGATTACGGTTCGTAAACAGATACCGCTTTTTTCTCATGGAAGTTGAAGTGTCGCTCTAGGTCTGCATTGTACAAAAGTACAGGAACAATGATGAGTGAGGAGATAACTGCGGCAACAGTTCCAAATATGAGTGCAACACCAAGCCCTCCAAAAACAGCGTCTCCTGCTAAAAGAGTAGAAGCTAAAATAATCGCTGCAGCAGTCAAAAAGATAGGTTTCGCACGAGTTGCTGTGGCAAAAGCAATAGCTTCAGCTTTGTGCATACCTTTTTCATCCATAAGTGATTTTGTAAAGTCAATAAGAAGCAGAGAGTTACGAGAACTAATACCGATAAGTGCGATAAAACCGATAAGCGAAGTTGCAGTTAAGAAAAATGTACCACTGACTAAAAGATCCATAATCCAGTGACCTACAATAACCCCAATGATGGAAAGGAAAGAGCCAAGTAAGATAATTCCACTGAGCGTATAACTTTTATAGTAAATAACCATTAGTAAAAAGATTAGGATGAGGGCAGCTATAAATGCAGCTCCAAGCTCAACAAAAGTATCAAGTGTAACTTCCATCTCACCATCCCAGATAAGTTTATAAACAGAACCATTGCTCTTATCACGAAGTTCTAGGTTAAAGAGACCTATCTTTTTTATATCGTATGTATCGCTAAATGTATCAAGTATCACATTTCTAGCAGCCATGAGTGGATAAACTTGTGACACCATGTCTGTTTCAGCCATAACATTTACCATTTTGTGTAAGTTCTTACTCATTATCATAGGATTAGATTTTTTAGGCAAAACTGTGACTAATTCATTTATAGGAATCATCATTCCTAATTGATTCATCAGTTTTAAAGCTGCAAGTTTTGATTTTACCGCTTCTATATCTTTGTTTGTAAATTTTTTAGACTCTTGGCTGAGAGAGAGGTAAATCGGAATCTGGTCATTATAAATGTCAGAGTTCTTAACCGCTATTTCCATCCCTTCAAAAGCGAGATAGAGTATGTCGTTGAGCTGTTTTATAGAAACACCAGAAGTGGATACTTTCGTAGTGTTGATATGAATCTCATAAGTATCATAGATATCATCCTGCATGATATCTATATCTACAAGCCCTTTTGTGTTTTTAAATACATCTGAGACTCTCTCCGCTAATTTTCTTATGCTATCCGAATCGTTACCATATATTTCAGCCACGATACCTGCTAAAACAGGAGGTCCAGCTGGTGGTTCTACAAAAGAGATAATTGTGTTTGGATATAGCTTTCCACATGCCGCAGTTATGGCTGGTCGCATTCTTTGAACCATAAAATAAGATGGTTCTACTCTGTGGTGTTTATTTGTAAGATTTAAAACTATCTCAGCAACATTTTCAGAATTTTTATATTGAGAACCTTTGATAAGTCCTGCAAAATCAAGAGGAGCACCCATGCCTATAAATACTTCAATATCATTTAGTTCCTCTTCTTTTTGCACAAAACCGACCACACAATCACTTACTTCTTTTGTCTGCTCGATAGAACTTCCATTTGTTAAATCAATATAAATGGTAAAGGTATCGTTATTTTTTCCAGGAAGCATTTTTGCTAGAACCATTTGCGTAGGTGCTATCATAAGGATAGATAAAATAAAAGCTATAAGAGTTCCAAAAAGAATAAGTTTTCTCTGCATAGAGCTTTGTATTCCATTTAAAATAAGAGTTTCAAACTTTTTAAACATTAGTGGCTCCCTTTTTCACTGAAATCTGGTTTTTTAAGCATTCTAACCGCCAAATACGGTGTAAAAATATAAGCAACAAAAAGTGAAGCAATAAGTGCAACAGGAACATTTGCTGGAATTGGTTTCATAAACTGACCCATCATTTGACCAACAAACGCCATAGGAACCATAGTCATAATAATCGCAAGAGTTGCAATGTTCGTCGGTGGTCCAATCTCATCGGTTGCTTTAATCATCAAATCATCCGCACTCTCGTGTTGCGATTCGATAGAGTGATAATGTCTGTGAATATTTTCAATAACAATAATAGCGGCATCAACCAATAATCCAAGTGAAAGTAAAAAAGCAAAAAGTGTAATACGGTTAATCGTCTGTCCAGTTAAGTACGCTATAAAAAGTGTAATCGCTAAGATGGCAGGAACTGTAAAAGTAACGATAAGAGACTCTCTCCATCCAAGTACAACAGCGAGTAAAATAGCAATGATGACGATTGATAAGAGCAAGTGAAATACAAGTTCATTTACAGCTTCATCTGCTTTGTGCCCATCATTTCTAGTGATGACATAGTTTATGCCACTTTGTGTCAATAATTCTTTGTAAGACTCCAACTCTTGTTTCACAGCATTGGCAATAACAACTGCATTTGTACCTTGAAGTTTTGAAACTGTGAGTGTAACTTGCTCTTGGAGAGGTACAAATTTGCCATCTTCTCCTTTAACACTAATAGAAGCAGTTTTAAAGTTTTGAATATCATACGAGTCCGTAACTTCTGCTACTTGGTTAAGATATATAGGCGAACCCATATACTCTGCAACAATGATATTCCCAACATCTTTTGAACTCTCAATTGCATTTTTTACACCAACCATAATAATTTGATTGTCTTTTGTTCTGTTTTTTACTGCAGGAACACTGTAAGAAAGTGACTCTACCGCTTGAACAATTTGTCCCATAGATAAGTTATAACCTGAGAGTTTATACAAATCAACTTCGATGTTAAACTGGGGTTTATGCCCAGCTTTTACCTCTGTAACAGCAACATTATGGAGTCCATTAATCTGATGTTGGATTTTCTTAACTCTGTCATAAAGTTCCGTATGTGTCATTCTCTCATTTTTAGAAAAAAATGCAACGGAAACAACGGGAATATCGATGTCAATATCAAGTGGTTTGATGACAGGATTCATTGAACCTTTTGGAAACATGCCTGAGTTTTGCATAATCTTGTCATACACTTTAAGATTTGAATCCTCTTTCTTTTCACCTATGTAAAATGCGGCAGTTACGATACCAACATTGTCCATAGCTCTACCGTAGATATGTTCAACACCTTTTACTTCTTTGAGTTTTCGCTCGAGTGGATTTACTATAACTTTTTCAATTTCAGCAGCACTTGCCCCTGGAAGTGCAACGATAACAGTAGAACCACTTACAACCATTTGTGGATTTTCTTCTCTTGGCATTATCATAAGTGCCAAATAACCAATCGATAACAAAAAAATCCCCAACACGATAGTAAGAGGATTTCTCAAAAAGCCTTTTGCAAGTTTACCAGCAAAATCTGTTGGTTCATAAGGTTTAATATGTTTCATTTTCTTATCAACCTTAGTCTATGTTTATCGTAGCATACATACCAGGATACACTGATTTATTTAATGTATCAAATGAAACTTTGATTTTAAATGTGTGTGTCATAGGATTTGAGTTTGGTATAATCGCTGTAACTGTACCAATCCCTTTGATGCCTAATGAAGGCACTTCAAAAGTCACTTTTTTACCATGTTGGATAAGACCTAAATTACTCTCTGCAATTTCAGCAGAAATTTTTAAGTCACTTAAATCAGATAAAACGATAGCTGGCATACCAGGCATCGCCATTTCTCCAACTTTGATATTTTTAGCAACAACAACACCATCGTTAGGAGCTGTAATGTTTAAATAGCGATATTGGTTGTTCACTTCTTGAAGTCTTGCTTTGGCAATGGAGGTCATATCTTGAAGGTTTTTAGCAGCGAGTTCCAGATTTTCTACTTCATATTTTGAAACCATATCTTTGTCTAAAAGTCTTTTGTATCTATCAAGGTTAATCTTCACATTTGTATATTGATTTTCATACATCTGAAGGCTAAGTTCTGCTTGAGCTTTTCCAGCGTCGATTTCTCTTGAATCAATAGAATAAAGAATCTGATTTTTGCTTACTTTCTCACCATCCGATACATTTACACTTGTGACAAAGCCCATAAAACGGCTAGTTATCATCTTTTGGTTATCAGAAATAACACTTCCTGAAAGAGTAAGCGTTTCCGCCATAAGTGAAGCACTGAGTGCCGTTACTGTCAGTAGTTTTTTAATTATTGTCATTTTGTTCTCCATTTGCTAAATTTTCAAGTGCGAAAATTCTTTCATTTCGCTTGTTATGTGCTTGTTGTAGTTGTAAAATTTTTTGAATTTGTTCTGATTGTTTTATGATAACATCACTCATTGAAGATAATTTTTCTTTATATCTTCCCTCATAGTTGCTATAAATTTCATTTGCAAGTTCAAGTTCTTTTTCTAAAGATGTAATCTCAGAATTAGAAGTTTCTATTTCAGTTCTAATCTTAGCAACTTGAAGCGCAATCCCTTCTTTTGCAAGTTGAACCTGTGTAGTAGTTTTCAAATGTTCTATTCTTGATTTTTCAAGTTTTGCATTATCTATGCCACCGTTGAAAATATTCCATGATAATCTTGCTCCAACTGTATAAGCTTTGTGCATATCGGCATTACCTAAAAATGTGCTATCTGCGGTGGATGTTTCAGCAAAAGCTCCTATCATTGGATAGTAAGATGATTTTGAAACATCCACCATACTTTTTCTTATATCAAGTCCCATGAGTGCTTTTTTTATGTCAAGATTACTTTGGAGTATCTCTTCATTTGTCGAAGATGCCATTGAAACATCCGTAGTCGGAGTAGCGATATCACTCACTTTTTGGTTTAATAAAAAACTAATGTAGTGATAAAGAAGCACTTGATTTGATTTTATTTCATTGATAAGTCTTTGAACATTTCCTTTTTTGGCTTGAACTTCGAGTAAATCAACTTTTTTCGCATAACCAACTTCTATCATACTGGTTGTCATTTTTTCTAGGGTATTAATATTTTCTAAAATTGTATTGAGATTTTTCTCAGAGTTTTTAAGAAGAGCCATATCGTAAAAACTTTTTCTTACTTGATAGATTTTTTCACTCATAACCTGATGTTTTTCTAAAGTTTTCATTTTCGTCATACTGTTCATAATATCTGTATAACTTGTAATTTGAAATCCTGTAAAAAGAGGAACTTCATACTTTAATTTACTTTGAAAATAGTTTCTTGAGTCTGGATAATTTAAGTTGCTTGGAGGTGTTGTGTAGGCGCTTGCAGGTGGTACTCCTCCATTCATTCCTGTAGCAGTCATGAATTCTTTTGCTCCAAAATCTCCAAAAGTAGCTTCTCTGGAACTGAGTTTAAATCCAAAAACATTTCCTGCATCGTTGGAATTTGCAAAGTCTTGAATAAACTCTAATTTACCCCAATGATTTCCTGATGCGGTCTGGGTATCAGCTTTTGCGGCTTCTACATCGAGAGAAGCCACTTTGATTTCTAAGTTTTTAGATTTTAAAATATTTATAGCTTCATCAAGCGTTAAGGAGCTTGGAGATGCAAGTTCCGATGCAGTTAATGCTACTGCTATACATAATACACTCACTATTTTTTTCATTTATTTTCCTCTGTTTAGAGTGATTTTTATTAAGCTTAGATTATAACATATATTTTATTTTTATATATATGACATATATCAAATTATATATAAAGAGGAAATATGTAACTAAAGTGTAATCGAGATGTCCTAAACTTTCAGTATCAAAAATAAAAGGAAGTTCATAAATGACACTTAGCAAAATCAC
Source organism: Campylobacterales bacterium (assembly GCA_026390075.1). GTDB lineage: Bacteria > Campylobacterota > Campylobacteria > Campylobacterales > Sulfurimonadaceae > Sulfurimonas. Next base: position 2,258 of record JAPLGP010000015.1, on the reverse strand, counting down.
AATCACTCTTTTGGCTGCGTCTGCACTTGCAATATCTTTAAGTGCTAGAGATCAAATCAAAATTGTAGGTTCATCTACTGTTTATCCATTTTCATCTTCAGTTGCTGAAGAGTTAGGGGCTACAACAAAGTTTCCAACACCAGTAGTTGAATCAACTGGAACGGGTGGTGGTATGAAACTATTTTGTGCAGGAAATGATATTAATACTCCAGATATTACAAATGCTAGTAGAAGAATGAAAGAGAGTGAGTTTAAGTTATGTGTAGAAAATGGTGTTACAGATATTACTGAAGCTACTATAGGTTTTGATGGTATCGCTTTTGCTCAAAGTAAAGCAAATGCACCTTTTAATGTAACAAAAAAACAGTTACTTTTAGCAGTTGCAGCAGAAGTTCCCTCAGCTGATGGTAAAACTTTAATTGCAAATCCATATAAAAAATGGTCTGATATAGATGCTTCTTTGCCAAACAGAGAAATCACGATTTATGGTCCTCCAAAATCGAGTGGAACAAGAGATGCCTTTGAAGATATGGTTTTAAAAGAACTCACAGAAAAAATGGATGTTTATACGAATCTTTATAAAGCAGACAAAGAAAAAAATAAAGCTTATAAAGAATACAGCACAATCAGAACAGACGGTTTGTATGTTGAAGCTGGTGAAAATGACAATTTAATCGTTGCAAAACTAGATAAAAATAGAGCAGCCTTTGGTGTATTTGGATATTCATTTTTAGAAGAAAATGCAGATAAAGTACAAGGTTCAAATGTAGATGCTGTAGCACCAACTCCTGATACTATTTCAAGTGGTAAATATCCAATTTCTAGAAGTCTATTTATTTACATCAAAAACTCTCATGCAACAGAAGTTCCAGCAATAAATTCGTATGTGAAAATGTATATGAGTGATAATATGATTAGTTCAAAAGGAATTTTAAGAAGTATAGGGCTTATTCCTCTCCCTCAAAAAGAGATAGAAGCTGTAAGAAGTTCGGTTGAAAAAAAAGTAAAAGTTACACTTGAGAGTTTAGCTAAAAAATAAATATTTAAAATGTTTGCAAAGATTACTTTGCAAACAAACCTCTTTAACTTCTCTTTAACAGCATCAATCATTTAAATTAGCTTCCATGCATCGTATCATAACTTTATATCTTCCTTTTTGTATAGTTAAACAAATAATAAAGTATTTCCACATGCCAAGGTATAGTTTTTATAGATGTATATTTATTATCGTAAAAGAGAAAATATTTAGAGGGCATTATTTTTAGATAATAAATAATTTTGCAGAATTTATATTTTTGCTCAAAAGAGTAGTAACGCAGAGAAAAAGTGGACACTTAAACCCCGAGAGGGGGTATAGTTATTCTCATCAGAGATGATGAGAATAAGGAGTACTTTATTAATCTTTTTTTGCTACTTTTGTTATATCATAACCAGCTGCAATTGCAGGAATCTCTTCCATTGCTTTTTTAACATTTTTCATATCTTCCATAAGTTCTGGATTAATTGGTTTTTTATCTGTTCCACCGTATAAAGCTAAAGTCATATCCATTGAGATTAGGTATCTTCTACCATCACCATACTCAACATAAAGCACACGACATGGCATGAACCCACCATAATAACGAGAGTGATTTAACATTTTTTTAGCAATACTTAGTGAACAAAATTCAGCAATTCTTGCATGTACAACTTTGTCAGGTGTAGGGTTTTCTGCTTCTATAAGCCTAAACATATTTTTCTCACCAACAAATCTCATGTTGTAATCACCAGCTAGTGCTTTCATGTCTTCAAAAATAGCATCTTCTGTTAGATCTTTATCAACAATCTCCCATTCCTTCATCATAGCCTGAGCTGGATCACCTGTTGCTGAAACTATATCCATCATTCCCGCGTAAGCTTCTTGTGTTTCTGGCGAAAAGCCCATAAATTTTACACCCAACTTCATTGCAGTACAGCCACTCATCATAAATGCAAGCATAAAAGCTGTAACACTCACCACTATCGTTTTTTTCATTCTATCTCCTACTTAATGTTTATAGAATGCTATCATAATAAATATAAATATATTAAAAAAAAGTGATAAAAATATAATAAATAGTTAAAATTTTACAAAGTAAATGTCAAACGAACTGCTAAACTAGGCAGTCAATAAATCACAAAAAGTTATATTTTGATTGTTGAACCTTAAACTAATAAATTAGTTTTGCTAAACTTTAATTTCATTTTTGGAATAGGAGGTTTGGTGTTAAAAAGGAGAG
>JAPLGP010000006.1 GCA_026390075.1 Campylobacterales bacterium | reverse complement strand
AACTACCACACACAACCAACAAATCTAATCAAACAACTCTTTTACATCCACTTCCAAATACTTCGCTATCTTATAAATATGTTCTATATTGAAATGCTTCCCCTGCTTCATATTTTCGGCATTGGTATAAAAAGTCACGGAGGTCATGCCTATGGTCTGAGCAACATCGAGCTGACTCACTCCTTTAGCTTTTCGGATTTTTTTTATATTGGTAGAAATCTTGTGATGAAATCTAGCTATTTCATCCACTTCAGCATTCGCGAACTCTTTCAAATGTATCCCATAGGTTTAAATAATGCTTCAATTTTAATAAGATACAATAAGCTTTACTGTAACCTATGGGTTATGTTTGTGAAAAATTATGAAAAATTTTACTTGATAGACTGGAGGAGCGACTAAATAATCAAAATATCAGCGATAGCAATAGGTAAGATAGGGAGATAAAGCATTCCACATGCCAAAAGTAAAATTAAAAAAAAACATAAAGGGGTTTAAAAATGGGACAAGGTACAGAGAACACGGAAGAAAACACAGAAAAAAAGCAAACTAAAACGACAAAAATCAAGATTACAAGGTCGTCCAAAGATAAATCAGAAAAGTTAAACAAGCTTTATTCAAAAGATGATGGGGCAAAATGTGAATTTAAAAATTGTGATTGTAATGACATTAAGCTAGATGAAAAACAGCTAAAAATACAAGAAGAACTTAGAAGCAGAAGATATATGCTCAAAAAAGAGATAGCTGACAACTGCGAAATCACTCAATCCCTTTCAAACATAGGCAATCCTGCAAAAGCCGATAGGATATACAAGCTGTCTGCTACGGATTTGTTTGTAGAAAAAGCTATTCATCTTCTGGATCAACAAGTAACTGAGCATGAAGAGAATGGTAAAAAATCTTTCAAATACGCATACTGGATTATTATAGTCGGTGTAATTATTGCTTTTTTCAATATGATAAATTTATTCCCATTTAAAAATGCAGTATATCAAGATGTAAATGCAACATACATTATCAAACAAGCTACTCAATATGAATCCACAATCAAATCTGATGATAAATCTAAAGAAGAACACAGCTCATCAAAAATCAATGAAAATATTGTCAAAACTATTATTGACAAAGATGTAAGTTTAGCTTGGAAGGATGCTTTAGTCGCTTTTATGAAATCATTCACATTTTACGGACTACTTGTATTGTCAGCAGTATTTCTCAAGCGACAAGGCAAAGCTTCGCTCGACCAAGCAGAGAGAATAAAAGACAGAAGACACGCACTCAGAGAGGGAAGACTTTATATTCATTTAAAAGATGGTCAAATCCAAACTGTAGAAGAGCTAGAACAAGCGTTCAACTGGAATAATGCACAAAACAATGCTTTTGCTGATGTAAATACAGAAGCACAAGCACCTTGGGGTACGGTGTTCAAAGAGTTTGCGAACATGTTTCCAAAAGCCATCGAGGCATCTAAAAAATGACCCCGTCTATCCACACCATCATCCACAAAATCTTCGATGACTACGACGAAAAAAACGGTGCACAGCAAAAGATAGACTACACAGACAGAGCGTCGAAAATTGTCTATACTTGGACACAAGGAATGAATACTCACGGACTGACGACTGAGCTGATATGTGAGCTTCATCGCATTGTTTGTGATGATGTCTATATCCCTGTCAACGACCCTCAGGGCGGTATATCGGGATTTTCCAAAGCGGGAGAGTATCGGACGACACACTCATCCGCACCCTCATTACTGCACAAAGGTTCACAGACACTATTTTTACATCCACAAGATATAGCAACAAAGATGGAGCAGTTGGCGACGATAATGAATGGTGTATTTATTTCAAAACTATCAGAAGAATGGATAAAGGAAAACATCGTAGCTTTTACAGTTGAATTTCTCACCGTCCACCCATTTGCTAATCAAAATGGGCGTATTGCACAGGTACTTATGGAACTTTTGGCGTATAGGGCAGATTTGAAACCGTTTAATATTTCGTATGTTGTCACAAATCATTACGAAGAGATAACCAAATCGGTTGAAGAAGTATTAGCTCACCAAAGTGTCAAGCCATTTTTAAATGTCATAGATAAAGTTTTAAATTCTATGGATGTTGCTAAATATGCTATTTGAGTTTTTATATCTATCGCTTGCATCATTTTTATTTGGGATAACCCAAAAAATAGCAGATGACCATCATGATGAGGGTATGTATCTTTTCAAACACTCAGATATTGTTTTTGGGATTTTATGGGGAGCTTTTGGATTTTTTTTAATTAGCTATTCGCCTATTTTGCAAGCGGCATATTTTGGACCGCTTTTGTATTGGATTTATAGAGGAAAGATAGATTGTAAACAACACATAATTGCCGCTTTTTTGATGTTTTTAGGCGTTATTTACTCTTTTGAATATTTGAGTAGCTCATTACTGCCATCTTTGTGGATTTTTTTAGGTTACGCCGTATTTGATGCTATCAAAAAGCATACGACTAAGCATAGATGGGTTTTTAAACGCCATATTCATTTTCACATTATATACCTCGGTTATGCTTTCGCCGTTGGCTCTTTCTATGGCTATTCACCGCTTGTATTCGCTTTATTAGGAATTTATATTGGCGGGAAGTTCGATGAAAAAAATAGAAAAGAGATTATCAAAATCAATCCACAAACAATCAAACCAAAAGGAAAAAAATAATGTCAGATTCAGGTTATATCAAACTGGTTAAAAGCCAAATCGCCGATAAAAAAGCACAACTTGATAGATTTGAGGAGCGACTAAATAATCAAAATAGCAGCGATAACAAAAGGTAAGATAGGGATATGAAGCATTCCACATGCCAAGAGTAAAATTTAAAATAACTACATAAAGGGGTAAAAAATGGGACAAGATACAAAAAACACAACAGAAGAAAAGCAAACAAAAATGACAAAAGGTATTCTAACTTATGTTTGAATTTCTTAACATTGTACTTTTTGCTGTAATACTAAAGCTGATGTCGTCTATGGATGACACATTATGGTTGCCAAAACTGCTTCATAACGAACCAAAAAAGCATAGATGGTTCATAGGATTGATTTACATATTGACTTTAGTGCTTATTGTCTTTATATCGTACATATTGTCGCTGTTTGGCAATTTAGTCTTTGCAAATATTTCTGATAATACAAATTTATTTGCTCTATTTAGCTCTTTTGGATTGATTATGTTCGCACTAGTTTATCTCAGAAATACTGGTGATGAAAACATTTCATTAGAAGCTACCAATATATTGTTGTCAAAAAAATTAAAAACTGCTTTTTTTGTTTCATTCACAGGCAGTATAGATGAGCTTTTGGTGTTTACTGCCATTATGAGTACAAATGCTGTAGATGTTATGCCTCTGCTAATAGGAACTGCAATAGCAGGATTACTAGTAATTCTTGTATCAAACAATATTTTTAAAATTAAATTTATTACCAACATTGCCAATAAAATCCCAATCTGGATAGTGATTTTATTTGTTGGACTTGTTACTTTTATTCAGACTATCATAAATTGGAGGTAAGTTATGGGATGTGATTTTTTATGTTATCGTGAAATACTTGGGATTATAGGAGTTTTTTTTGAACTTTTGATTGTATCTATTGAACATTGGATAGCAATTATTATCAATCATGATTTTATATCTTTTGTTATCGCTATAACTATTGGTGCCAATATTAAGGCTATTTCGAGTGTTGTATCTAGGGTTATTCATTATAAACTTAAACTCTATTTCAAGATTATATGGTTTTTTATTTGGCGATTTGCAAAACCTTATTGGATAGAAGTAGATATTAGCACAGCACTCTTTGAAATCACAACACAAATAAATACTCATGTCTTTTTGATAAGAGTCGGAAAACTTTCCATGAATAACAATAATTATAAAAACAGTATGAAGCATATTATAGAAGTAGATCATATTTGGGATTGGCATTTTTTTACAAAAAGTGATTCGATTGTTCAAGACATCGGAACATGGGCATGTGATTTTTTTGAATATAAAGATGCACAATGTTTTACTATAAACGAAAAAAACACAACAACTGAGCTAGGAATTGTCAACACACAAAGCTTAAGAGAAAATATCAAACTACAAAAGATTTTCAAACAATACAAGCTCAGTATAGCATTTGATGATATTATGATTTATGGAACAATCAAAGGTGTTGCTGACTTTCCTGATTTTCACAAACTTCGTAATTTGCATTTAAACAACTTGCATATTGAAAAAATAGTTTTGCTTTACAACGATGGACTAGAAGCAAAAATTGTAGATTTAGGACAGATAGAACTGGCTGATGCAATTATTGAGTTTGTAAGTAACAATTACGATACAAATAAAAGGTTGTATATAGATAAATATCTTCTAGAAGAGAATAAAAACAGTGCAACTAATCTTGCCAAAGAACTAACAACACTAGCTCATTTCAATAAATATGAAGAAAATGACAATACAAACCAATCAACAAAGGAACCAAAAAATGACAAAACCCCTAACTAAACTCACCCTCTCAGTTGCGGCATCTGCCGTTCTTGTTTCATCGGCTTTTGCTCTTGACCCTGCTGTTACTAATTTTGGGTATGTTTACGGTGGCAGTAATAATTTGACAATATTCAATGCTTCCGACCCAACAAAAATAAAAACAATCACAGGAGTAGTGGGAGAATCAGTTGGTATCTCTCCAACAGGTGCATGGTTATACGGCACCAATAATGCAGGAACAATTACAAAATACAATGTTTATACGGGAGCAAGTGGGGCGAGTGTAGCAGTAGGAACTTCTCCTATTAGTATGACTCTTAGTTCAGATGGCACTACAGCCTATGTAGTAAATAGAGATAGTGATACGATTTCTATTATAAACACAGCAACTAACACCGTCACAGCGACAACTAATGTTGGAAATTTTCCCTCATCAGTTGTTCTTAGTCCCGACGGAAGTAAAGTATATGTTACTAATGGATCTGACAACACTATTTCGATTATTAATACAACGACTAATTTAGTTCTTACAACCATAAATACTGGTACCTTCCCTAGCGGTATTGCTATAAGTCAAGATGGCTCTAAAGTTTATGTAAATAATTACTTTGGTGATAATGTTTCTATCATTAATACAGCCACAAATGCGATTATTGCTACGATAAATGTTGGTATAAATCCTACTGGAATAACTCTTAGTCCTGATGGTTTAAAAGCGTATGTAACCAATGGAAACAGCGATACAATTTCTGTGATTGACACGACAACAAATATTGTTACTCAAACAATAAACGGGATAACGGCACCAAACGGTATTTCAATTTCTCCTGATGGTTCAAAAATCTATGTAACTAGTGGAGGAAGTTCCTTGTATGTCATCGATGCAACAACTTATGCTTTGACTACTTATAATTCCATTTCTACAAGTACATCAAGTAATACTTCCCCCTTCATCTCCCCAAACCTAATAACAGGCACCCTAGACATTTCAAGTGCCGCAGACATGACCACAAAAGGCTTCACAAACTATGTCAACTTCGCAGGGGGAACTTTGAGAGCTACGGGAAGCTTTACACTCTCCAGCCCTATCTATCTACATGACGCATTTAACCTCACCTACGATGACAGCTCGACATTTACCACAGTTGCAGGTGGCACGGTCGATACGAATGGCAATGCTGTTACATTGACTCAGCGGAACAAACACTTACAGCGGCGGCACGACTATCACAGGCGGACTAGTTAACTTCGCAAACGGAGCAAATCTAGGAACAGCAAATATCACGCTCAACGGCGGTGGTCTGCAATGGGCTACAGGAAACACAACAGACATATCCGCAAGACTAAACGCCATCGGAGCAAACGGAGCAACTTTTGACACAAATGCAAATAATGTCACATTAGCAAGTGTACTTTCAGGCACGGGAGGAGTAACCAAAGAGGGTGCAGGAGTTTTAACCCTCAGCGGTACAAACACTTATAGCGGAGGCACAACTATAAATGGTGGACTAGTTAACTTTGCAGACGGAGCAAATCTAGGAACTGCAAATATCACTCTCAACGGCGGTGGTTTGCAATGGGCAACAGCAAACACAACCGACATTTCAGCAAGACTAAACGCCATCGGAGTAAACGGAGCGACTTTTGACACAAATGCAAATGATGTCACACTTGCAAGTGTACTCTCAGGAACAGGCGGAGTCACAAAATCTGGCACAGGAACATTGACACTCTCAGGTGCAAACATTTACAGGAAATGCTACAAGTTTACAAGGAAACATTACAAACAATTCCATCGTAGAATTTGCTCAAGCAAGCAACGCAACCTATGCAAATATTATGAGCGGAACAGGAGCTTTGAATAAATCGGGTGTTGGAGTTTTAACACTCTCAGGTGCAAACATTTACAGCGGAGGCACAACAGTAAACGGTGGAACACTCAAAGGAAATGCTACAAGTTTACAAGGAAACATTACAAACAATTCCATCGTAGAATTTGCTCAAGCAAGCAACGCGCTACAAGTTTACAAGGAAACATTACAAACAATTCCATCGTAGAATTTGCTCAAGCAAGCAACGCAACCTATGCAAATATTATGAGCGGAACAGGAGCTTTGAATAAATCGGGTGCTGGAATTTTAACACTCAGCGGAACAAACACCTACAGCGGAGCAACAACCATAAACGCTGGAACTTTAGCGGTTACTGGCGATACTTCGTCATCGAGTTTCACGGTAAATAGTGGTGCGACACTCTCTGGAAATGGTACAGTTGGAAGTACGACGGTGGCAAATGGTGGCAGTCTAGCACCTACAGCGATATCCACTCTCAGCGTAGCTGGAAATCTCATCATGGATGCAGGCTCAACACTTAAAGTCAACGCATACGCAGATGGCACAAATCCAAAAGTATCTGCAACAGGCACAGCGACGATTAACGGTGGAAATGTCAATGTAATCGCAAATAATGCCGGAACATGGAACAATTCTACCGTATATACCGTTGTATCGGCTACAGGCGGAGTCACTGGGACATTTGCAAGTGTCACGGACAACTTAGCATTTTTAGACCCGACACTTAGTTATGAAAGCGGTGCGGTGAAGTTGACATTGGCACGAAACGATGTGAGTTATGTTTCAGTGGTTGTGCCACCAACAATTGTCACACCGCCAGTTGTCACTCCTGAACCAATACCACCACCAGTTATTGTAACTCCAACACCACCGCCAGTTATTGTAACTCCAACTCCAGTTGTCACACCGCCAGTTGTAGTTCCAGAACCAGTTGTAACACCAACACCTGCTCCAACGCCACCACCAGTTGTCACTCCTGAACCGACTCCGACACCACCACTTCTAACATTTGCAACACTCAATGCTCTTGAAGTAGCACGCGTTCTTGACAATGCGCAAGGTACATCAAATGCACCTATGCAACAGCTCTACACAACACTCAACTCTATGAGTGCACAACAAGCGCGCGAAGCGATTGCACAACTTGGTGGCACACCTCTTGGCTCTTTGTCACATCAAAGCAATGCACAAGTTGGTAACTTTAGTACAAGTTTATTTAGTCGTATGGCAGGAAGCGGAGGCGGTGGGATAGGTCTTGCATCACTTGCATTTGCGGACAATGGTGGCTGGGCATCCACATTTCATTATCTCGCTGACGCAGGAGCTATTGGTATAAATGGGTTTGTAGAACCTCAAAAAGTGGGAGATATAGAATTTTGGGTGCGCGCTGTAGGAGGAAAAACACTCACAGATGGCGATACAACTCGCAACATAAGCAAATCTACAACAAGTACAGGAGGCGTTCAAACTGGAATGGACAAAAAGATGGATGAATGGATAGTGGGTGGCTCATTTGGATATCTCAAAAGTGACATGCAACAAACAGGTTTAGATGGAATCATCAACTCCTATCAAGGTGGTGCTTATGTTTCACAAGATACGAAATCGTATCGTCTAAGTCTCAATGCGATTGTTGGAAAATACGCTACAACTACATCAAGAAACACACCTACAGGAATGGCAAATGCTGACTACGATGGACTTTCTTTATCAACAGAAATAAAAGCAGCTTACAAATACACTCTTTCAAAATCACTCACTTTAGAACCAACCATAGGTGGATGGATACAACAATATACACAAGATAACTATAGTGAACACGGTGCATCAGGAGCAAATTTGAGTATAGATAAAGCAACTTTTGCAAGTCAAGCTCTCACAACTGAACTCAAAATCATCAATTCATTTGGCGACAATAAAAATGACAAAAAAACACTTGAAGCTTCGGTCGGTTACATACGCGAATCAGGAGATACCAACGCACCACTGAGTGGACGATTTAGTGCAGCACCAACGGCTGGAAGTTTTAGTATAGCTTCAGCAAATCGCGGACAAGATGTCTTGACTGCGACGGTTGGAGGAGATATAACGATAGCTAAATATACAAAACTGTTTGCATTAGTCAATGCAAACAAGAGAGAAAATGAAGAGGGTTATACTGCAATGGCTGGGGTTAAAGTTGGGTTTTAAGGTGTAAACTTTACTTTTGATATTGCTCGTTTAATATCCTCATTGGGAATGCATATTTTAGGCTCATAAAGTCATTTATGCATTCCAAATATTTATTTTCCAATTTACTTCGATAATTATCTTCTAAAATAGTACAATTGCACACTCAAATTCACTATGGATTATCAAAATATGTTACATTTTTTACACAAATCTCCAACAAAATCTGCTTATCTTATCATTCTTTTTTTAGCACTTTTTAGCACTCTTTACAATGCTAATTTGCCTCTTCATGGAGATGAAGCCTACTACTGGATGTGGAGTCACAATCTTCAGACTGGGTATTATGACCATCCGCCTATGATTGCTTATATGATTTATCTTACAAACTTTATTTCAGAGTCTGAATGGGGAGTGAGATTAGTAAATGTCTTTTCTTTAAGTATTTCAGCTTTGTATATTTTTAAACTCTCGCGTGAGATGTTTGATGAAAAAATTGCACTCAATGCTGTCATTATATTTTCTAGTGTAATTTTAGTGCATGCTGGGTATATCATAACCACGCCTGATTCACCTCTCATTTTATTCTGGTCACTCGCTCTTTACTACTCTTACATGGCTCTATTTCACGGCAAAACAAAAGACTTTATTTTAACTGGGATTATGCTCGGGTTTATGATGCTGAGCAAATACACAGCTATTCTTTTTGTTTTTATGCTTTTGATTTTTATATTCCTTAAAAGACGGGACATACTAATCAATATAAAATTTTATTTATCAGCCATTATTGCCTTCATTATAGTTGCACCGATGCTTTTGTGGAACTACCAAAATGATTGGATTAGTTTTTCTTTTCAACTAGATCACGGTTCAACCCAAACATTTGAAATATTTCCTCATCTTTTCTTTGAATTTTTTGCTGGACAATTTGGACTTTTTTCTCCTGTTTTTACAGCTATCCTTTTCTACTTTTTAGCGAAAAAAAGACTCTATTTTAAAGATGATAAACTCTTTTTTCTCTCCCTGAGCGTAGCTGTTGTTTTACTCCTTTTTTTCTACAAAAGTTTATTTTTAAGAATGGCACTCAACTACACTGCTCCAGCCTATATTGGCGGTGCGATACTCACTGCATATATGTTTGAGCATTACAAATTGGTAAAAACATTTAAAGTTGGTTTGGCTCTAGCCCTCTTTGTAACACTCATAGGTCGTATAGGTTTTATGTTTTACTTAGAAGTTGTTCAAGAGCGAATGGATGGGTATAAAGAAGCTGTACAACTTTTACAAACACATGCAAAAGAGGGAGATAATTTCTACGGTGACCACTTAACAACCGCGGCATATCTTAAATACTACCTTAAAAATCATCCAAACACCGACATAGCACTTCCTACAAGATTTTCTCAATACAGCATGTGGAGAAAGAGTGATTTTTTAAAAAATGGTTTGGTTTTAACAAGAGAACCAGAACTCATTGGACTTCAAAATCTCTATAAAGATGTCCAACTCATAAACACACTCACACGAAAACAAGGCTTTCATGACAAAAAAACTCTCTATATTTACAGAGTATCGGGTGCAAAGTAGATATTTAATTATTTTTTTGATAAAATCACATTAATCTTAAACACGGCAAAACATGAAAAATATTATAAAACTTCTTATCACTGTTGTTATGTTTTATTTTTTATTTCAGTATGTGGACTTTAAAAATCTTATAGACATACTTGCAAAATCTCACGGTGGAACTATCTTTGTTGCCCTCCTTTTTCAACTCACAAGTACCTACATAGCCGCGTACAGATGGCGTCTTATCATGCGTCTTTTGGTTTTTAATGAAAGTGTTTCCTACTATGTGCGAAGCTATTTCAAAGGCTCTTTTTTCAATCAAGTTTTACCTAGTAGTATTGGTGGTGACGCTGTTCGCATTATTGATTTAACACAAAAAGGGTATGATAAAAAAGATGCTGTTTATGGTGTTTTTGTGGATAGAGTTGTAGGGTTAGTTGGTCTTTTAGTTTTAAATTTACTAGCAACAATTTTGTTTTGGGGAGCATTTGATAACGATTTTTCAATGCTTATTATTCTTATCACTCTTGGTGGGATAAGTGGTTTTGCACTGCTGTTTCATCTTGATAAAATAACCCCTTTAGCAAATTATAAATTTTTAAATCTTTTTCATCGTTTAGCAAAAATCGTTTAGCAAAAAGATTAAACAATCTTTACGCAGACAGAACCCTTTTATTTAGACACATCGCAATATCTATCATAGTGCATTTACTTTCTGTTTTAACCATCTACGCACTTGCCCTAAGCATTGACTTCCACATGCCGTTTCAAATTTTTCTCATAGCAGTTCCGCCTGTATTTTTACTCACAATCGTTCCCATTTCCCTTGCTGGATGGGGTATAAGAGAAGGTGCTATGGTTGGGATATTTATGCTCATCGGTGCAGATCAGACGAAGATTTTAGCAATGTCTATACTTTATGGGCTTTTACTCATTATCAGTTCTCTGCCAGGTTCTTACTTCTGGATAAAAAGTAAAAAAGCAACATAAAAAAGGATGAAATAAAATGAATGTAGATACGATGAGAAATATTGACCATTATGCAGGTGTGCCACTTGCATTTATTGGTACTTTAATCAAAAAAACTATGGAAATATTTGTACCCTCAGTAAAAATAAAACCACGAAATGTACTGTTTATTGAACTCTCAGAAATGGGAAGTGCTATCATCGTTGACCCTGCTATGCGGAAATTAAAAGCAAATATCCAAGGGGAAATATTTTTTGTCATTTTTTCTAAAAATAAAGTAAGTTTGCAACTTCTTGAAACTGTCAAAGAGAAAAATATTTTTACTATTGATGAGAGTGGCATTGTAGAACTTGCAAAAAGTTCCATAGAATTTTTAAAATGGTGTCGTAAAAATGAGATAGATTCTGTTATAGATTTAGAACTTTTTTCTCGTTTTACTGCACTTTTAACTGCGGCATGTGGAGCTACAAACTGTGTCGGTTTTCACGCATTTCACAACGAAGGACTTTACCGTGGTGATTTTTTAACAAGAAAAGTAGCCTACAATCCACACCAGCATATAGCAAAAAACTTTATCTCTTTAGTGGATGCCCTTTTAAGTGAGAAAGTAGAACTTCCTTACACAAAAAGAGTTATTCCTGATAGCGAAATAGTCATCGCGAAAGCGGTAATAAGTGATGAAGAACAGATGAGTATTCAAGCGACTATTGCTGATATGTATGAAGGATTTCATAAAGAAAAGAACCCTGTTATTTTAGTAAATTCAAACGCTTCAGACCTTCTTCCACAACGCCGTTGGGATAGAGAAAATTATGGAGATGTTATTAAAAAGATTTTAGCGTACAATCCACATGCCGTTGTCCTCCTCACAGGTGCGCCTGCTGAAAAAGAGGGAGCTGGACTTTTAGCTCGTTATGTAAACGACAAAAGGTGTATCAATTTTGCTGGAGCAGTAAAATTTTTACAACTCCCTGCGCTTTATAGTGTAAGTCAATTTATGCTCACAAATGACTCTGGACCTGCACATTTTGCTTCCATCACTGACATGCACACATTTGTAATTTTTGGCCCTGAAACACCCGCTCTTTATGGCTCACTAGGTTCAACAACTCCTATTTATGCAGGTATGGCATGTAGTCCTTGTGTGAGTGCTTCAAACCACAGAAAGACACCTTGTATTGACAACCAATGTATTCAAGTTATCACACCTGATTTAGTATTTAACACACTCAAATTTAAACTTGATGCACTTACTAAATAAAGAATATTCTTCTTTTTTATACTTTATCTCTTTTGTAGCCGTTTTGCGACTACTTTTAGCCCCTTTTGTTGGGCTTGGAGTCGATGAAGCACACTATGTTTTATATGCCATCAACCTTGATTTAAGCTATTTTGACCACCCTCCTTTGGTTGGCTGGGTTCAATACATTTTTACTTCCATTTTTGGTACAAATGAGTTTGGTGCAAGAATCGCTGCCATCCTGATAGGTTTTGTGACAGCCATTTTTATCTATAAACTCATTTTTGATATAAACCAAAACAAAAATGAAGCATTTATTGCAGTTCTAGCACTTCACGCCTCTTTTTTATTTAATGCTCTGTTTCTTATGCTTATGCCTGATACACTTCTTTTTTTACTTATACTTCCTATCATTTTTACAGCTATAAAGTTAGAAAAAAAAGACACTCTTGGCATGTGGATTTTACTTGGAGTTCTCCTCGGCTTGGCAGGTCTGGCAAAATACACAGCAGTTTTATTTATAGCACCCATAGTTCTGTATTTTCTCATCAAAAAAAGATATGAGCTTTTTTACACTCCAAAAATCCTACCTGCTATTTTCGTAGCACTTCTCATTATATCGCCAGTTATTATCTGGAATATCCAAAATAATTGGTCAAGTTTTGCCTATCAAAGTGCGCATGTTGTAGGTGCAAATGCAATTGAGTGGAGTGCATTTTTGGGCTCTATCGCTGCTCAGTTTGGCGCATACAATCCATTTTTATTTCCACTTGCTTTTTATGGACTTTATAAAGCTTTTCGTAGCAAAAACGATACACTTTTCTTAACCGCTCTTTTTGGCGCAGTTTTTATCTCTTTTTTCACTTACGCATCTTTGCATCAAACCGCCCTACCGCATTGGAGTGCTCTTTTTTATCTGCTTTTTATTCCCATTGGAACTTATTTTGCACTTCAAGTTGGTAAAAAAACTCTCAACTATCTAAAATTTGCCATAGCATTTGGTCTTTTTTTAAGCCTCATCGTTTATGCTGAACTAGGTTTCAAATTTATTCCATTCTCCGATTATCAATCACCGCACCGTGATATTTACGGTTGGGATACAATTATGAAAGAAGCAAATGCACAAATAAAAAACAATCCACACCCCAAGAGTACTTCCTCGCATTCGCTCACAGCGCATGCCACTGCCATAGCCGTTACAAACTGGACACTAGCATCCCGTGCTATTTATTATAACCGTGATTATAACTCCTCAGTTTATCTCATTGACGATAGATATGACCAGTTTGATATTTGGGAAAAGGAGAGTGCGATTGGAAAAGATTTAGTGGTTATAAATTCCTATTTTTTTAAAAAAGATATTGCTCATTCTATGAAGTGCGATGAAGTAATTCCACATGCCGAGTTTGATATAATTTTAAATGCAAATAAAATAGACACCATACAATTTGTGACATGCACAAACTATCAGGGACTTCGATGATTTTTTCAAAAAAACAGGTTATTTTATATATCTTATCTTTAGTGACGCTCATAGTTACTTCATACTTTTTTATAGATGAAACCATTGCAAAATATTTTTTAGCAAATATGAAAACTTACAAAGCTTTAGGTGATTTTATAAGCATTTTCGGTGAATCGCATTGGTATTTTGCAACTGCGATTATTGGATTTATCATCTTTAAATTTGTTAAAAAAAACAAACTATTTGAAGAAAGATTTCTCTTTTTACTCTACATAAATCTTTTTTCAGGTGTGATGAGTTTAGTAATAAAAAATATCTTTGGACGCATAAGACCATGGGGAAATGATGGGGATGCGTCTGGTTTTTTACTCTTTAAAAATTTTGATATGAGCTTTTTTGAAAAGATGAAGTACCAATTTATAACGATTTTGGATGCACCAACAACTTGCACATCCTTTCCATCAGGACATACAACAACAGTTTTTGCTGTATTTACCTACCTCGTTATTCTTTTTCCAAAATATTTTTATCTATGGCTCAGTATGGCAATTGTCCTTGTATTTGGTAGAATTTTAGATAACGGTCATTTTTTAAGTGATATTTTTGCTGGCGTGTTAGTTGGAACTTTATCAACTCTATTTATTTATTCTAAAATGAGGGAAAAAATTGAAAAAAATAGTTAAAAAATCATTACTTTTTATTAGCATAATTGCAGTTTTATTTGGGATTGGTAGATTTGCTCTTGTCGGATATGAAAGCTTTTTGTTTATTGAGAGAGAACCTTATTTGGTTATACAAACTCAAAATTCTATGACTATAAAATGGCAAACTCCTAAAGCAGAAATCGGCAAAGTAAATTATGGTTTCTCTGCAGATAAACTTGAGAAAAATTTGACTGAAAAAGATTCTACAAAAAAACATTCCATAACCATCTCAAATTTAGATGAGTGTACAAAATATAACTACAGTGTTGACTCTACTTCTTTAGCAATAGACAATAATAGTAGAAGCTTTAGCACACTATGTAAAAAATCCGACTTCCAAAGATTATGGGTCATTGGTGACAGCGGAGAAAGAGGAGAAGGTCAGTGGCTTGTTTACAAACAGATGATAGATTATATAAAAAATGATTTTAGTAAACTCAACATGTGGATTTTACTCGGTGACAATGCTTACGAAAGTGGAACTCAAGAGCAGTTTAATACAGATTTATTTTTGCCATACATAGAACTGGTAAAACGCTTTGTACCTTGGGCGGTTGCAGGAAATCATGATGCAAGAAGATTTGCTTTTTATGACATTTGGGATTTCCCAAAAAATGGCGAGTCTGGCGGTGTAGCAAGCAAGAATAATAAATTTTACTCTATAGACAACGGTAATTTACATATAGTAATGTTAGATAGTGAAAATCCAAGCCTTGCTAAAGATGGCGATATGGCAGAATGGCTTAAACATGATTTAAAAGCAAACAAAAAACCATGGACGATTGTTGCTTTTCATACTCCGCCCTACACAGATGGCGGGCATAAATCTGACAGCGATAGCAACAGTGGCGGTCGCATGAAAGAGATGAGAGAAAATTTTGTACCGATTTTTGATGAATTTGGTGTTGATTTAGTATTAAACGGACATTCTCATGGTTACGAGCGTTCCAAACTTATAATAAATCATCTTGGAAAAAGCGACACTTTTGATGCTAAAAAAAATGTACTCCAAGATAATTC
Organism: Campylobacterales bacterium; assembly: GCA_026390075.1. Lineage (GTDB taxonomy): Bacteria > Campylobacterota > Campylobacteria > Campylobacterales > Sulfurimonadaceae > Sulfurimonas. The sequence continues at coordinate 6,571 of JAPLGP010000006.1, read as the reverse complement.
CACATGCTACACAAAACCTCTTACTACAACAAAAGAGAGTGGTACAATCTATCTCGTAACTGGTTCATCTTCAAAACTTGACCAGGCATCTCTCAAACATCCAGCCCTGCCATTTAGTTTTGAAAAACTAGGCTCAGTTATTTTGGAAGTAACTCCAACAACTTTAATTTCAAAATTTTTGACTATTGATGGTATCATTGCAGATGAATTTATAATCAAAAAAGATGCCTCGGCATGTGGGAATGATAAGTGATGAATAAAAATAACATAAGCATAGTCATTTTAGCTGCTGGAAAAGGCAGCCGTATGAAATCATCCAAGGCAAAAGTGCTTCACTCCATTAGTGGAAAACCTATGCTTTACCATATCATAAAAGCTTCAAAAGAGATTTCAAATGATATCAGCATCGTTGTAGCACATCAACAAGAAGCTGTGATAGAACAAATAAATGCTTTTTTTGATGACATCCATTTTGTTGTTCAAGATGCAGAAAACTTCCCTGGAACAGGTGGAGCTATGATGAACATCAAGCCAAAAAACGAGAAAGTTCTAGTTCTCAATGGCGATATGCCACTCATCACTGCACAAGCTTTACAAGGTTTTTTAACAACGCAAGATGACATCATTATGTCCATTTTTGATTTAGAAAATCCAGACGGATATGGTCGTGTTATCATAGAAAACTCTCATGTGCAAAAAATCGTTGAACAAAAAGATGCAACTGCCAATGAGCTCAAAGTAACAACTGTAAATGCGGGTATCTACGCCTTTTCTAAAAATATTCTCAACAAATACATTCCACTTTTAAACAACGACAATGCACAAGCAGAATACTATCTCACAGATGTTATCGCCATGGCAAAGGCAGATGGACTGAGCATCTCTCCTCTTTTGGTCGATGAGGAAAATTTTAAAGGCATAAACTCAAAACTTGATTTGGCACATGCCGAAGAGATTATGCAAAATAAAATCAAAGCTAAATGGATGAATGCAGGTGTCATCATGCAACTTCCTTCAACTATTTACATTGAAGAGGGAGTGGTTTTTGAAGGCGAATGCAGAGTAGAAAATGGGTGTCGTTTCACAGGAAACACGCTCATAATTGACTCAGATATTAAAGCCCATACTATCATTGAAGATAGTGTTGTAAAAAATTCACATGTAGGACCTTTAGCACATCTCCGCCCGCTCTCTTACTTAGAAAATACCCACATAGGAAACTTTGTAGAGGTAAAAGAAAGCACACTCAAAGGCGTAAAAGCAGGTCATTTAAGCTATTTGGGCAATGCACAAATTGACGAGGGAACAAACATCGGTGCAGGAACGATTACCTGCAACTACGACGGCATTAAAAAACACAAAACTATCATTGGCAAAAATGTTTTCATAGGAAGCGACAGCCAACTCATCGCTCCGCTCATCATCGAAGACGATGTTATGATAGCTGCGGGAACAACTCTCACAAGCGGAAAAATCGAAAAAGGTTCTTTGGCTATCAGCAGAGAAAAGTTAAGAACCATCAAAGACTTCTACTATAAGTTTTTTGGTAAATAGTTTTATTGCAGAGTAGAATTCTTGCATAACTAAGATTGCTTCGTCGTTCCTTCTCGCAATGACCGTCATTGCGAGTCGGCGTGAAGCAATCTAAAAAGAGAGTTTTGCAAGAACTCTAGTTACTCTACGGTAAAATATTTATCTTTAAGTATTGTAAACTTTTCTAACTCTTTATCCCCATCAAGATTTAATCCCTTAAGAGCTTTTGGATTTACAACATAAAATCCAAGTTGCACCTCAATTGTATCTTTAGCAAGAAGAGCATCGCCATAGTTTATAACCCGTTTTTCCTCACTCTTAATCATCGTATCTTCCAAAACTGCATTCGCTGTCCATGGCATAGATGGCGCATTGTCACGCCCAAGCACTTTAACAAAAGTTTGTGTCTCTAATGCTGTAGTTTTTCCATCTCTTATGAGATTTACTCTGAGTTGCACAACTCTGAGTGGATGTGTCATAAGGTTATGTGGTGCTTTATTTTCTACAACAACATTAAACCCATTTGTTGTTTTTTCAAACCCTAATGCAACATACTGAGACAACATTTCTGGCTTATGTCTAGCCCCCGCAAAACCGTGAAAAGCGTGTTTTTCACTCATTCTAATCGTCGTCGCACTTCCCTCAACCTTTGGCATGTGGCAAGTGATACAATTTTGTTTTTTATCTTTAGCACCTTTTTCATCTGTTTCACATATCGTAAATTTTTCCGCATTTTGTTTATGCGAATGGCATCCCATACACACCGCACCCGTATAAAACTTTTCATTGGTGTAGTCAATCGAATGATAAGGCGAACCAACCGATGTTTTATTTAAACCAAGCATGGAAGTTTCATATTTGTACTTCACTTTTTCACTCTCTCGTCCCGCTTCAGCTGAGAAAAATGTTTTTTCCTCAGTGGTATTAATATTTTTATTTTCTTGCGCATGAAGTTCTACATCTTTTATCGTATGACAACTTGAACATGAAAAACCTTGCTGATCTGTTTTTGTAGCAGTTTCTTTTTTAATATTTGGTGTATGACAGTTTGCACACTTATAATCTCCACTCTCACGAGCTGGATGTTTATCCCAAACCGCTTTATGAACTTTATCTTCGTCCACCGAAGATTTTTTGTGCATCGAATCCCCAAACTCCTCAACAATAGCTGGATGACACTTCACACAAGTATCCGTTTCAACACCAGCAAAAAGTAGAGCCGACAACGCAACAAGCAGAAATGATATTTTTTTCATAGTTATCCTTTTTATTTAACTTACATTTTATTCAAGTAAAGAAAAAAATTTCTTGATTTGTATCAAAGGATAACTTCTTATGATAGAATGTTTAAAATTATCAGGAAATATTTTGAAAATAATTCACTTCAGCGACACGCACCTTGGCTTCAACGACTTAGACATTTTGAATGAAAAAAACATCAACCAAAGAGAAGCAGACTTTTACGATGCTTTCTCTCAAGTCATCGAGCAAATCAAAATAATCAAACCAGATTTTATCATCCATACAGGCGATTTGTTTCACCGCTCAAGCCCTTCAAACCGTGCCATAACCTTTGCACTTGAACAGTTTAAAATCATCGACTCTTTAGAAATTCCTTTTATTCTCATTGCTGGAAACCACTCTACTCCACGCACAAATCTAAGCGCACCCATCCTCAAAATTTTTGAAAACTTTAAAAATGTTTTTGTCTCCTACGAGCAAAAATACAAAAAAATTGAGTTTAAAGATATAGTCTTTCACACCCTGCCCCACATGAACGACGAAACAATGGCGCTTTCACAAATCGAACTTTGTGAAGAAAATATAAACAAAAGCAAAAAAAACATCATGATGATGCACTGCTCCGTAGGGGCAGGTTATTTGATGCAGGAGTTTGGGGAGTGGGTATTTCCACATGCCAAAGAAAAAATGTTTGAAAAGATGGATTATGTCGCACTCGGGCATTGGCACGGTTTTGGGCATGTGGGAAAACACACCAATGTTTATTACAGCGGTTCAACAGAACGCACAAGCCTGAACGACAAACGCAACTCAAAAGGATTCATCGTAGTAGATTTAGAAGATGGGCACCCCAAGAGTACTTCCTCGCTATCGCTCACAGCGCATGTGGAATTTAAAGAGATAAAAATCCGCCCGATTGTGCAAAAAGAACTCAACTGCGAAGATTATGAAAACGCACTCATCGATGAAAGCGACACACAAAATGCCATCGTCGAAGTAAAACTCACGAACTTAACACCGCTTCAGTCCATCGACATTCAAAACGCAGACATCAAAAAACTCTTTCCACATGCCATGAGTGTTACCGTCAAACGGGAATTTAAACTCAGCACAAACGAAACAAATCTAGCCGATATCGAAGCCCTCTCTTTGGAAGAGTATTTTTTGGCGCACATCAAAGAGGATGCAAACGATACAGAGTTTGAACGGCTAAAAAACAAAATCACAGAGCTATTTGCCCAGTATGAGGAGGTTCACGATGATACTCTCTAAACTCCACTTAGAAAATTTCAAAAAATACACCACTTATGATATCGAGTTTGGCGAAGGACTTGTAGGCATTATCGGCAAAAATGGAAGCGGAAAATCTACCATTTTTGAAGCGATACTTTTTGCACTCTACGGAGAGTTTAAAAAAGGCATAAAAAATGGCATAAAAAACTCAAACGCTTCTTCAAAAGATGCTGTTGTTGTTGAACTTGACTTTGAGTTTGACACTCTTGAATACAAAGTTATACGAGAATTTGCAGGAAAAACTTTAACCGCAAAAGCCAAGCTCTACAAAAATGGCGAGTTAACGACTACAGGAGCAAGAGAAGTTACAACCGCCATAGTCAGACTCACGAAGATGAGCAGAGACGCTTTTATGCACACTCTCTTTGCTTCTCAAAAAGAGCTTACAAATCTAAGTATTTTAGATAATGAAGAGCGTAAAAAGATGATACGAAAGCTTTTAGGTTTGGAAAAAATCGACTTTATAGAAAACTCTTTAGTTGAAAAAAGCCGAGAGTTAAAACGCGAAATCAGTGCTTTTGATGAAGTGCTTTTAAGCGTAGAAGATGCAAAAGCAAAACAGGAACAGATTCAAATCAACCAAGCCACAAAAGAAGCATTTGCCAAAGATGTGGAGCTAAAAACAAAAGAGCTCGAAGCCATCAAACTCCATGAGCAAAAGCTAAAAAAAGAGCTGGAAATCTTTGCCAAAACCAAAGAGCAGAAACTCAAATTTTTCTCAGAACTTGAACTCATCAAAAACACAAAAAGTTCCGAGATTATGAACCAAGTAAAACTCATCGCCGAGAACCATGAACTCGAACACAAACAGCAAAAACTCGCAGAGCTTTCGCACTTTAAAATCGAGTATCTCTCAGCTGGGGAACAACTCAAAACCCAAGAAAAACTCAAAGAGTTTCACCTCAAAAAAGAGGGACTTGGCAAAGAACTCGTGCAACTAAGAGAACAATACACCAAAAGCAAAACCGATATTCAAACTCTAGAGTTGGCATGTGGAAATTACGAGGAGCTTGTGTTTGGTGCAAAAAACTTAGAACTCAGCCTCGCCATGTTGCAAGAGCAAATCAACACCAAACACACCATAGAAAATGAGCTCAAAGCCGAAATATTAGGCGAACAAAAACAGATAGATATCACAAACGAAAAAATCGCAAAACTAAGAGAACTCGGAAGCGATTCAGCCTGTCCAACATGCACACGACCGCTACTAGAAGAATATGACAATGTCATAAATTCACTGGTAGAAGTTGTAAATAACACGCACCAAACCAAGATAAACGAGTACCAAAAACAGCTTCAAAATGTAGTAACGCAAAAAGGTGCATTTGAAGCAGAGAAAAAACCAAAAGAGAAAGAGTTTTTGGAGCTTTCAAACACTCTCAAAGTGATAGAGAGCAAACTTCAAGACCTCAAAACTGCACAAGAGTATTTCAAACAAGTAGAGCAAAAAGGTCTCAAAAACAAAGAGGAACTCAAAGCGTTGGAGCAATACGCTTATGACGAAAAACTCCACGAAAATCTCAAAAACAGTTTCACACTTTTAGAGCCACAATACAAGCATGTAATGGCACTTGAAACCGAACTAAAACGACTGCCAATTGTTAAAACAGACCTAGCAAATGTAACAAAAAAAATCGAAGAGTTAAGCAGTGCAAGAAAAGCAAAAGAAGCAGAGTTTAACCTCGTCATCTACGAAGATGTGAAGCACAAACACACGCTTGAAGAGCATGAGGGAACACTTAAAACCATAGAAACAAAAACGACTCTTTTAAATGAGATAAAAGTACAAATAGCACGAATAGATGGCGAGATAAAAACTATCCAAAATACCCTTGAAAATAACGAAGCACAAAAGAAAAAAGTGCAAAACAAAAAAGAGGATTTGGTGGATTATGAGAAAATAAAAACAAGCCTTGCCGAGTTTAAAAACAAACTCAATTCCAAGGTTGCACCACGCATCTCTAGTTTAGCCTCAGAAATGTACAGCCAAATCACAAAAGGAAAATACCAACACATAGAAGTAAGCAACGACTTCGACTTTTTCATCTACGACGAGGGCAAAAAATACCCGATAGAGAGATTTTCAGGCGGAGAAATAGACCTTGCAAACTTAGTTCTACGCATCGCCATCTCAAAAACCCTCACAGAACTCAGCGGAGCAAGTAGCATAGGATTTTTGGCGTTTGATGAAGTTTTCGGAAGTCAAGACGAGGCAAGAAGGATGGAGATACTAGAAGCTTTCCACACCATCAAAGAACAATATCGACAGATATTTTTGATATCTCATGAAATGGAGATTAAGGAGATGTTTGAAGTGGTTGTGGAGTTGTAAAAATGAAAAGAAATCAAATAATAGGAAAATATAGATGCAATCAGCAGATGTAGTCATATACAATACGGGAGAAATTGAACTTAAAATACCTCTCAATGAGAATGATATATGGCTCAGTGCAAATGATATAGCAAGCATATTTGGAGTGAACCGTCCAGCAATCGTGAAGCA
>JAPLGP010000013.1 GCA_026390075.1 Campylobacterales bacterium | reverse complement strand
GGTGGCTATAGAGAGAGGGAAACGCCTGGCTCCATTCCGAACCCAGAAGCTAAGCCTCTCATCGCTGATAATACTGCATCTTTCAGGTGTGGAAATGTAGGTCGCTGCCTAGTTCTCAAAATACAATCTTTATTCTCAAATATAATCCTTTCTTCTTACTCTTTCAATCATCACTTTTCTTATTTAATTTTTATTTCGATTTTATTGAATCTACTTTTTTTAACTTTTCTGCTTTTTTTATTGTTGACTTCTTTAGTTTTTGCTTTTTCTTGGCATGTGGAATTTATGTAATATGGATTTGTTTAGATTCCATTTATGTTCTATATTTTTCATAGTAACTTCATTTAATCTACTTAAAAAATAGTCTCTACTTATTTCTTTTGCACCCAAACTTTTTAGATGTTCTGTTGGAACTTGGCAATCTATAAAATCATAACCCCAATATTTTAGATGTTTTACTAAAACTGCATAGGCTGATTTCGATGCATCGCTTACATGTGCAAACATTGACTCTCCGCAAAATACACCTCCTACTACAACACCATACAAACCACCAACTAACTTGTCATCTAAATAGCTCTCTATTGAATGTGCGATTCCCATTCTATGAAGAACTTCATACGCTTCTACAATCTCTTTTTGAATCCATGTTCCATTTTGATTTTCTCTTGGAGTTGTTGCACATTTTTGGATAACTTCTTTAAAATTCGTATCAAATCTATACTCAAATTTTTTTATGCTTTTTTTTAAAGAGCGACTGAGTTTAAAATCATCTAATTCCATAATAAGGCGTGGATTTGGCGACCACCAGATTATAGGGTCACCTTTTGCATACCATGGAAATATTCCACTTTGATAGGCACGAATGAGTCTTGAAGGAGTTAAATCACCTCCCCAAGCTACGATACCGTCTTTATTCGCATCATTGGCATGTGGAAATATTAAGTTATTTTTTTTTAACTGAGGTATATTCAACTTAACTCTTTAAAATGAAGTGTAAGTTCTTTGTCATATGCAACTTCCACATGCCCACCATATTTGAGTTTTCCAAAGAGTATTTCATCTGTGAGTTTGTTTGTAATGTTTTCTTGAATATATCTTTTTATCGGTCTTGCTCCCATCTCTTGCGAATAACTCTCTTTAGCAATAAACTCAACTGCTTCATCACTTATGCTTACTATGATTTTTTTCTTTTTAAGCTGTTTGTTGAGTTCTGTGATAAATTTTTTCACAACCCCATGTACACTTTGCATATTTAACGGTTTAAACTCAACTATTGCATCGAGTCTATTCCGAAATTCTGGTGTAAAGAACGATTTAAGCTCTTCATTCTTTGAAAGAGATATGTCTTTGTTAAAACCCATGACACCTCTTGCCGAGGCACCGATGTTGGATGTCATGATGAGTATTACATTTTGAAAGTTTGCTTTGTATCCATTGTTATCCGTCAAAACTGCATTGTCCATTATTTGAAGAAGAATATTGACCAAATCTGGATGCGCTTTTTCGATTTCATCCAACAGTAAAACGCTGTAGGGATGTTTTTTGATGGCTTCAGTTAAAAGTCCACCTTGCTCATACCCGACATATCCAGGAGGTGCTCCTACTAATCTGCTAAGCGCATGTTTCTCCATATATTCGCTCATGTCAAATCGCTCAAAATGAATTCCTAAAGTGTCGCTCAGGGCGATTGCGAGTTCCGTTTTTCCAACACCTGTAGGCCCTGAAAATAAAAATGAAGCTATTGGTTTATTTGCAGGTGTAAGCCCAGCTTTTGATATTTTTATAGCATTAGTTACTTTTGTAACTGCACTCTCTTGTCCAATCACTCTTTGTTTAAGGCTCTCTTCTAAATTTACAAGAGAGGAAGTTTCATCTTTGTTGACTTTAGAAGTGGAAATTCCTAGGATATTTGAGATGGTTTTTTCGATGTCTGTGGCAGTTATTTTAGTTCTATTATTTTTTTTAAGATGAAAGGAAGCAGCCGTTTCATCTATGAGGTCAATCGCTTTATCTGGTAAAAATCTATCTGTAATATATCTTTTTGACAAATCCACTGCAGTGCGAAGTGCTTTGTTTGTGTAGCTTACTCCATGATGCTTCTCATATTTTTCTTGTAAGCCTTTTAAAATCAAATAGCTTGTTTTAGTGGATGGCTCATTGATGTCAATTTTGCTAAATCTTCTGCTAAGTGCTTTGTCTTTTTCAAAACCGTTTCTGTATTCAGCAAAAGTTGTAGCCCCCATACATTTTAGCTCACCACTTGCAAGGGCTGGTTTGAGCTGGTTTGCCGCATCCATCGTTCCACTTGTAGAACCTGCACCTATGAGCGTGTGAATCTCATCTATAAAAAGTATGGCATGTGGAATTGTTTTTAGTTCATCCATAACGCCCTTGAGTCTCTTTTCAAAGTCTCCTCTGTATTTTGTTCCAGCGAGTAGCGCACCCAAATCAAGCGCGTAAAGTTGTGATTTTTTAATTATATCAGGCACATTCCCTGCGACAATGTTCAGAGCCAATCCCTCAGCGATTGCAGTTTTTCCAACACCTGCTTCTCCGATTAAAAGAGGATTATTCTTTTTTCTTCTGCATAAAATTTGTGTTACTCTTTTTATCTCGTTGTTTCTTCCTATGACAGGGTCGATTTTGCCCTCAACAGCTTTTTCTAAAAGGTTTATCGCATATTTTTCTAGGTAGGATTCGCTCTCGTGACTCTCTGTTTTTATGTCCGAATGTGAGATGAGTTCGAGTATATCTACTCTTGAAATTTGGTATGCGTTTAAAAGTTTGTAGCTAAATGTATTTTCTTCATCAAACAGAGCAGCCAGTAAATCGCCAACATCCGCACTGTTTTGTCCAGAACTTTGTATATGTTTTATCATATTGTCGATAAGTCTTGCGAGTGCTACGCTTTCATAAGGGTCGTTGTTTATGTGGGAAGGAAGCGGATGTATATTTGTGTTTATGTAGTTTACGAGTGCTTCTTTCATTTTATAAACATCACCTCCACATGCCGTGATGATGTGCATTCCCTCAGGGGAACTTAAAAGCAGATAAAAGACATGTTCTATGGTCAAGTACTCATGTCTTAACCCTTTTGCAAACAAGATGGATTTTTGAAATATTTCGTTTAATTCTTGGCTTATCATCTATTCTTCTTCCATAATTGCTTTGAGTGGAAAGCCATTTTCTCGTGCTCGTTTATGCACTTCCATAACTTTCGTCTCCGCTATTTCGTGGGTGTAAACACCACAAATGCCTCTTTCTTTATGATGTACTTCAAGCATTATTGCCTCTGCTTCTTCATAACTTTTGTGAAATACGCTCATCAGCACATCCACTACAAAATCCATAGAACTATAATCATCATTGAGTATAAAAACCTTATAGTTTTTTGGATACTTTACTTTAACTTCATCGACTGTTTCATGTTCTGTATGTGTTGGCATTTGCTCTACTTTATAATTGTTGCTAGATTATAGCAAATAAGAGGTAATTATAAAATAGTTGATATTTTTTGACCTCTTATGCAGTTTAAGATATAATTTATAGCAATAGAACATAATAAATGTAGGGAGATGAGTGGTGAGCGCTAAAAAAGTAAAAAGTGGTAATGACAATTTTGGATTATATGGTGCACTCTCTTTGATGTTTTTTATTATTATTTTTGTAGTTGTTATGCTTTTTGTGAAGCTAGAAAAAAATAAGCAAGAGTTTGAGGGGCATCTTACTGGGGATATTTTACATAATGCGATTGATAATTTTGATAATATAATGTTAGTTAGAACTTGGAATGCTTCTTTTGGTGGTCTTTATGTCATAGCGCAGGAAGGAATGAAGCCAAATGAGTATCTTCGCGACAATGTAATACACAGTGATAAAAATGAAACACTCCTTAGAGTAAATCCTGCTTGGATGACGCGCCAATTGTCTGAAATAGCTAACAGAGATTCAAATCATTACTATAAAATTACATCTCTAAAGCCTATTAACCCAATAAATAAGCCAGATACTTTTGAAAAAGAGGCGTTGGAATATTTTGAAAAAAATAAAAATGAGTCCTACTATTGGCGAGTTAAAAAGAGTGGCGATACTATAGAGAAATTTGATTTTATGGGAAGCTTGAAGGTTGTTGAGAGTTGTTTGCTATGCCATGCAGAACAAGGCTATAAAGTGGGTGATATTAGAGGTGGAATCAGAGTTACTGTTCCCACAAATGATTATAGTGATGGAATGAGTTTTATAAAAAAAGAGAACAATCATATGCGATGGATTGTTCTCATATCTGGTTTAATTATTGCCTTATTAATCTTATTTTTAATGAAAAAAATATTTACACATCAAAATGAGATAGTAGAGCTGAATGAACAATTAGAAAAAAAAGTAATTCTTAGAACACAAGAACTCGCTGAAATAAATAACAGTCTCGAAGTCAGAGTGGCGAACGAGGTAGAAAAAAATAGAAAAAAAGATGAAGCGATGCTAACTCAATCGCGTTATTTAGCCATGGGAGAGATATTAGAGATGATTTCTCATCAGTGGCGACAGCCAATTACTGTTATTGGAGTAACTGCTGGTAGTTTGTTGCTAAATCTTGAACTTGGTAGAGATAATAAAGATGAGACAAAAAAGGAGTTGGAACATATTTCAGCTCAGACGCAAAAACTCTCTAAAATAATTACTGATTTTAGTAACCTCTTTGAGTCATACGAGGCTCAAAGTTTTACAGAACAATGTACGCTAATGAATGAAGTTTTAAATGTTATGGAAAATAGCTTTAAACATTACGGTATAGAGGTTGAGCGCAAGTGTGAAAGCCAGAGTGAGCATATGCTTGTTTCAAGAGAGCTATTTCAGGTTTATTGGAACATTATAAACAATGCTAAAGAGATATTGATTGAGCGCGAAATTAGTAATCCGAAAATTACAATCGAAATTGAAGGAAGTGAAAATGAGCTTATAACGCATGTCTCTGATAATGCGGGTGGAATAAAAGAGGAGTATATGAGCAAAATCTTCGAACCCTATTTTAGTACAAAAGAGGATTTGAATGGAAAAGGATTAGGCTTGTACATAAGCAAATCTATTGTAGAGAAACATCTGCATGGTTCTATTTGTGTAAAAAATAGTGATGAAGGAGCTATTTTTACTGTGCGGATTCCTAAAAAAATAAACGAATTGTTAGGATGAAACTTCACTGTTGAAACGAGTCTTGTGGATGATTTAGCGAGTGATGAGGAGTAATTTTTAGAGTGTTTTTTTATTTACTACAGTAGTAAAAATAGTGGTAAAATAGTAAAATATTTTCATCTTTATGGTTCACTAAAGATACTTACTTTGCAATATTAGATTGCTATTTTATAGTTGTAAAAATAGTGGTAATTTTGATATAATATTTTCAATATTTAAAAGGACTTTTATGCTTATCTCTCCAATACTTCCAATAGATATAAAAGGAAATATAGATATTGAATTGCTAAAACTTGCAGAGGAAGTGTGTATTCAAAGTTCTTCTTTACTGAGTGGCTATAATCCTCAAATTATCTTATCAATAAAAAAGTTACTTAGAATCACCAATAGCTATTATTCAAATAGGATAGAGGCTCAAAGCACGCATCCCATTGAGATAGAAAAAGCTATGAAAAAACAGTTTTCACAAGATACTAAAGAAGAACAACTGCAAAGATTATCTTTGGCTCATATCAAAACGCAAGAGTATGTAGAAGAATATTGTAGTTCCAAAAATCTTGTAATAAGTAGAGAATTTATCAAAAGTATTCACAGAGAATTTTATAGTGCTGATGGAATGGAAAAGTTTTTAGAGATAAAAAGTGATGCGCAAACAATTATAATGCAGAGAGGGGAGTTTAGAGAAACTAGTGTTGAAGTAGCAAATCATGTCGCACCTTCTTTTGATAAAATTGATTCTATTTTTAATTATTTTGAAAAAGAGTATCAAAAAATCTATGTGAACAACACTAAGGCGATGAAACTTTTAGGTGCGCTCTCTTCGCATCATCGATTAGTTTATATACACCCTTTTTTAGATGGCAACGGAAGAGTGTCAAGATTGCACCTTGATGCCATGCTCTTTGCTATGGATTTAGATGGCTATGGATTATGGAATATATCAAGAGGTCTTGCTAGAGATGTAAAAGGGTATCAACAGTATTTGTCACTTGCAGATATGATTAAGCAAGGTGCAACAGACGGAGGGGGAGAATTGTCACTCAGAGGTTTGCAATACTACCTAAAATATATGTTAGAAGTTGCGCTCGACCAGATAACATTTATGAGTAAAAGTTTAAGTTTATCTACGCTCAACCATAGAATGAACACATTTGTAGAACTCTCACAAAAAGGGATGTATAGCATAGCACCGCTACCAAAATATAGCGAAATGTTATTTAGTGCACTTCTTATAAAAGGTGAAGTTCAAAGAGGCGAAGTTGAAAAAATTATATCTAAAAGCAAAAAGAGTGCATATACTCTCGTAAAAACTTTATTAGATATGGAGTATTTAGAATCTGATTCACCAAGAGGTGCATTAAAATTAAAGCTCAATACATTTTTTGCTTCTAAGTTAATACTTGATTTGATACCCTAAAACTAGGTTAAAATTATCTTTCAAGGAGACTTGAGAAACCCATTGCACAACATTGCTACATATACAAATATTGGCAGGACTTAACAAAATTCGTTTCAATACTATTTTAAACTAATCTAATGTACAATCTTCAAATAAGTTTAAGGTGGATGAAATATGAATGAAATTTTTAAAACATTTTTTGATAGATTTACAAACTTTTTTACCCGCTCCGTAGCTCCATCTTCTGTATTTTTTGTAGTACTTTTTTTTAATGATAAATATTTTAACAACAATGAAACTTATTGTGCATCTTTAAATTATTTGCATATGTTTGTCGAGATAGATAAAATTTTTTTATACATTTGTTTGATTCTTGTTTTTCTTGCGTATGGATATATAAATCAAATATTTACACAGCTCTTAGATGAATTTATAAAAGATGATTACTGTGATAGCTTAGAGTTTAAAGATTTAAGAGAAAAGGTAAAAAGCAATTTGTCTGACATCCAAAATAATATACTCAAAACCATCAATTATAGCGATTACAGCTTCTACCAAGTTTTAGCAAAAGACAAAAACATAGCACCAAGTGGCAATTATGTTGATGAAATTAAAGCTTTGCATACTGTTTATGTAGCTTTAGGTTTTAATATTTTTATCACTATCTTTATTTTTTATATATTTGGACACCTTACAATATTGTGGTTTCCTATTGTGTTATTTTTTTATTACCTTTTGGGGATCTACCTCCATAAAGTCGCAAAGATGCGATACAAAGCTAGAAACAAAAGATTGTATATTAACTATTTGCTTGAAAAAGATAAAAACAAGACAAAAAAAGAGATAAAAATCAAATACAGAGGTAGGAGTTGCAGATGAGTGAAATTATTATCAATATAAATGAAGCGAACAAGGCACAAAAGTATCAAGATGAAAAAGAACTTTTTCAAATAGAAGCTTTTAAAAATGTAGCAAAAATTTTACAAGAGCATAAAGTCGATGAAAAAAAATCACTTGAGATTACTGATTGTAGATTTCATGATACTATTTTTATAGACGGCGATAGAGGTGTTGGAAAAACTGCTTTTATGATAAATATCGAAAATTATTATAATCAATATTTTCAAGTTGCAAAAAAACCAAAATATATCTTTTTAAAATCTGTTGACCCAACACTTTTAGAACACACTGAGAAATTTTTGAGTGTTGTTTTGGCGAGAATAGTAGAATATGTAAGCAAGGAAAATGTAAATGATGAGAATTATTACAAAGCTCTTGAAAAATTATCAAAATCACTAGAAGCTATAAAAACTCTTGATAAAGATGTAGGCATAGAAGAAATAGCATCGAACAAATCAAGCCTAAAACTTGAACAACATGCCCATGAGTTTTTTCAAATAGTAAGTAAAATGTTTGATGTAGATGCTATCGTGATGCTTATAGATGATGTAGATATGGCGTTTGATAAAGGGTTTGATGTTCTTGAAGTTGTGAGAAAATATCTAGCTTCGCCGTATCTTATCCCTATTGTTGCAGGAGATATGAAGCTTTATAGAGAGATAGTTGAGACACGATTTAAAGAAAAAATACAGTTTTTTCAAGATATGAAATATCTAAAAGATTTGAGTGCTAATTTAAAAGATAGTGAAGAATATAAAGAAAAAATGAAACTACTCAATAACCTTGTAGAACAGTATTTACACAAAGTTTTCCCGAGTGAATATCATATTAAACTGAAAGATATTTTTTCGATTTTAAAATCAAATGAAGTAAAGATAAAAATTAATGGTAAAGACATTGATTATCGTGATTTAAAAGATTTTGAAATAAGAGTGATAAATTGGGGTATAAATCAAAAAGAGTTTACCCATCAAGTTTTTACAAATAATACTAGGGATTTTGTTCAGTATTTGTATCATAAAAAAGAAATATTTGAGAAAATATTTGATGAAAAATATGATGCTCAAACATATAAAGAGAAAGAGATTAGCAAACCATATTCAATAATCACAAGTAGATTTGATGCGTTAATTAAAGAAAGAATCATTAGTAAATCTGACGAACATCAAAAAACTTTAAAACTAACTGCAGATTTTTATAGATATGCAAATGATGTAGATAAAAAAAGATTGTCTTTGCTTTTGGATAATGATGTGGAATCATTTAATAAAAAAGGGTATTCAATACATAAAGCATTAAGAGGTAGCTTCTTTTTAAATGAAAAAGCACCGTATAATAAAATTGATAGTGAAGTTGTAAGAGATAAATTGTATTTACCAAAAAAACAATTTTTGAAAGAACTTGAAAATAAAACTAGTAGTGAATATTTATCTTTATATTTGATGCTTCATGACAATTATTATTCAAATGCAACAAATAAAATTTTGATGATAACTGGAAAATTTGTAGAAGCTATTATTTGTATAATTGACGAAACGTTGACAGTTGAAGAAAAAAAAGAAAAAATTAATGCTCTAAATTATGGAATACCTATTTTAGCAGGAATTGGTAGAAATAGATATATTGACAAATTGGGGAAAGATGAAGATGAAGAAGAAAAAGACAAAAACAAAACTCTGCTAACTTTACCAAATAATGATTATTCAAAATTTATAAATTCTTTTAAAGAGAGGATTGATTTAAAATTCACATCAGTATTCTTGTATGAAATGCTAAAAAAGTATATTAATAATCTTAATATACTTAAAGCTGGAGATTACTCAAAAGCCTATGAAGCAGTAGGTGCTGAAGTTAATCCCATTATCATGACTTCAAAATTATATGATTATGTACAAAGAGTAGGATACATATTTTTAAACTCAATTGCAAGTTTTGAATCAAAAGAGAATACTTCTACAGAAAATATTGCAGTAGATGGAAAAATAGAAAATATAAAAACTCATTCAAAAGTCTTTATAAATAATATTCAAAAATTAGAAGAAGGCACATTAACTAATTTTCTTCATCAGAAATTAAATGAAATAGTTTTTAAAGAGCAGTTGGATGATATATTGAAAAAAATAATATTAGAAAAATCAAAAATTGTTGTCAAAAAGGATAATAACAAACCTTTGACGCATAGACAACTAGATAATCGTTACAGCAATTGTTATAGCAAATATTTTATTAATAACAATTATAGAGAAGAACTTATATTTAAAGATGTGTGCAAACCATATTTAGAAGAAGTTATAAATATATTTGAATCGTTGGGTAAAAACAATTACAAAGAGTCAAAAGCTTTACTCTCTAATATAAATAAAAAGTATTCTAAAGTTTATTTTGTGCTTGCTGATGATGCGAAAAATGAAAATAATATTCCTGATGAACAGCAATTATTTGATAAATATAATCAACTTATTTATGGTGAATAATGCTTAAAAATAACCTAAAAGACATCTCAAACATCGTACTTCTCAGAAGTGATAAGATACTCAATGAGTTGCTAATGCAAGATTTATACACACATAGTATAAACAATACAAGCAACTCATACCTCAATGGTGTGAGGGACTATTATCCAAATGCTTTTAGAAAAGGTGCTATACAAAACAGTATAAAGCATACTTTAGAAAAAAACAATGCAAAAGATTTTAGTTTGGATTATGAGTTTGGATTTTTGGATGATTTATTTGATTATTATCTCAAATTTGATGGGAATCATATCTATGCCAAAAAAGAGTTTTTGCAAGGTTATAGTTCTCTTATCAGTAAAGTACACCCTTTTAATATCATAGGATATAAATTAGCCAAAAAATACAGTGAAAACAAAACTACACTCCAAAATATCAAAGAATATGCAAAATATATCACACCACTTGGACTCAATGTAAATAGAGACTATAAGGAGTATGCAGAAAATCATATCCACTTAGGTGGAAGCAACACAGAAGCCCTAAATTTTGTAGCACTTTTGTCAAATCCTACCGATAAAAAGTTTTATAGTAATGAGATACTTGATACTCTTCCAAGGATAAATGAGTTTTCTTATATCAATAATGCTCACTACTCTTTTGGTACCCTTATAGATATCGCCAAATATTGTGTCAGTGCTATTAACTCTTTTGTGTTGTTTGACAAATCCGATAGAGATGTGATGGGTGATGTTTATAAGTTGGCAAATTATGGCAAAAATTCTATGGTGGAGATTGATTTTTGTTCATTTGAGATGCTTGAAAAACTAAGTGCTACAAGTGGAATGATGATAAAAAATGAGTTTCTAAAAGAAACTATAAATTACAAAAAAGATGGCTATGCAAATAAACTTTGGTTTATCTACAATATCTTACTTTTTGATTTACACCTTAGTAGTGCTACAAACAATGAGATAAAAAAGGTTGTAAAAATACTGCTTCATATCTCAAATATACTTCGTTCCTACATGGTGATGTCACAGAATATTGGGCTTAGCCATTTTTCAGAGTTTTTTGGTTCAACTTTACGAAAGCAAGAAAGAAATAGATTTCAAAATGTAGCATCAAATATCATCTCAAATGGTACGACAAAAGTAGAAGCAAAGATAGCCCCTGATGCAATTTTTGATGATGAGATGATACGATACAAACTAGCTTTTGATAAAGAGATAATCAAGCGAGAATCATCACATATCAAAGAAACTTATCAGAAATATTTTCTCGATACCAATCACTCAAAACGAAATTATCACTTTTGTGTGCATTTTATAAGAAGTGAAGATAAAAGTTCTAGGAATAATGATTCAGGTTTATTGCCTATAAGATTTTATAAGTTAAGAAAAGAATTAAAAAAACAAGCGATAAAACTCAATAATTTTTTGTACAAAGAATCTCAAATCATTAGTAAAATAGACTTTTATAGAAAATTTTATACAGATGAAATTAAAGTTTTACAACATGAAGATTGTTTAAAAGATGAGTATATTGACCTTTCAAAACTTATCACAACAATCGATGTAGCAGGTGATGAAAATAGAACTCCGTCAGAGGTTTTTGCTCCTATCATCAAATACTTGCGAAGAGATATAAAAAAGCTTGATGATTTTAGAGATGACTATATAAAGTATCAACGAGACGGGCATGATTTTGTAGAAAACTATCGACTAAGGCTCTCTGTTCATGCAGGGGAAGATTTTAACCATATCGTAACAGGCATGAGAAAAGTACACGAAACAGTGAAGTTTTACCACATGGGCGAAAGAGACAGACTAGGTCATGCATTAGCAATCGGGCTAAACCCAAAAAAATGGGCACAAAAAAACTTAGATATTTTTGTCACTAAGCAAGAACATCTTGATAACCTTGTGTGGCTCTATCATCAAGCAAATGAGATAGATGGTTATTTTAAATTTACAGATAGACTAAAATCAAAGTATGAAAAGATAGCATTGGAATTATTCAAAGAGATATATGGAAATGAAATACAAACAACTTTGAATGATATCTACAAAGCTTGGAAATTAAGAGAATATTGCCCTGATGTAATGTGGAGTGATAATGATTTTGCAAAGAGAGATGAGTATATCGAACCTAATCTTTTTGATGAGAAAAAAGAGCAATATTATAAAGTAGCGAAAGATATTTATAGAAAATACCATACTTGTGAAGGTGTACGAAATTATGGTAATGAGGTTATAAAAATAGAATATGACAATGTCAATACTGATGGTTATCATAAGTATTTTATCACTGATGATGATTTGGATTTGATAGAAGCTGTACAAGATAGACTTATTCAAAAGTTTTGTGAAAAAGGGATTATCATAGAAACAAATCCATCTTCAAATGTCTATATTGCTCATATTGACTCATACGATGAACATCCTATTTATAGATGGTATCCAGTGCAAGAGAGTGATTTGAATGAGGGAAGTCAAATCAACAAATATGGGCTTAGAAAATCAAGAATGAAAGTGTGTGTAAATACCGATGACCCAGCTATTATGCCTACAACTTTACGAAATGAATTTTCACTTTTAGAGTTTTATGGTAAAGCTCATTGTCAGTCAAATGAAGCAGTTGAAAAATGGAGTGAAGATTTAAGACAAGTAGGACTTGAAATATTTAATTACGACCATCAAAAGAGTGAGTTTAGAAGAGTTTAACTCTATAAAATATTGATAAAATTTCAAAGTTAAAAAATGAGTGATAAAAATTAAATTAGAGAGATTACAAAATTACTCTGGCATGTGGAAATAATATGAAAAAAAGAATCTTCGTAACCGCGACAAACACCAACATTGGCAAAACCTACACAACGAAACTTCTTTTAAAAGAGTTTGCTTCGCGTGGACTTTTAGTGGGGGTTATAAAGCCTATAGAAACGGGCGTTGTGGATGATTTTGCTCCCGATGGTACAGAGCTTTTGGAGTGCGTGAAACAGTTAAATCATAAGTTATGGTCTATGGAAGTGGATGACATCGTCCCCATAACTTATGAATTGGCGGCGGCGCCTTTTGTGGCTTCAAACAACACTCCACTTGATTTGAAAAAAATAAAACATATGATTGAAGATATGGAAGCGTCTTGCGATGTTGTGATTATTGAGGGTGCAGGCGGGCTTTATGTGCCGATAGATGAAAAAACAATGATGATAGATTTGATAACACAACTTAATGCAGTTGCTCTTTTGGTAACCCACTGCTCACTTGGTTGCATCAATGACACACTTTTAAGTCAAAAAGCTTTGAGTGATAAAAATATTTCACATGCCGTGGCTTTTAACTGCAGAGATAATTACGAAAATTTTAAAATTATCTCAGAACCTTACTTTTTAAAAACAAATCAAACTGTGTTAAAAGTGGACGAAGATATTGTAAAAATATGTGATGTTTTGTATAATCTATAAAAAATAATAGATTTCTTTCATAACCCACCTATTAGATTGCCACGCTTTGCTCGCAATGACCGTCATTTTACTAATGATGACCGTCATTGCGAGGAGGAACGACGAAGCAATCTTTGGTTTGAAAGAAGTCTAACAAGAAGCCAAAAATGAAACATTTAATTCGCACAGATGATTTTTCTAAAGAAGAAATTGAAGAGATTTTAGCGGATGCTAAGAGATTTAGCGACGGTAGATTTGAAAGAATTTTGCAAGATAAAATTATCATTACCCTCTTTTTTGAAAACTCTACAAGAACACGAAGCTCTTTTGAGATAGCTGCAAAAAGGCTTGGTGCGGAGATGGTGCATTTGGATGTGGCAAAAAGCTCCACTGCCAAGGGTGAGACTTTAGTCGATACGGCGATGAACCTTGATGCGATGGGTCCACATGCCATAATCGTTCGTCATCAAAATGCTGGAGTTCCTAAAATCCTCTCCGACCATACAAATGCTTCTATCATAAACGCTGGAGATGGCGCACATGCACATCCGACTCAGGCACTTTTAGACCTTTACACTTTAAAAGAGCATTTTGGCGATGTGCGTGGGAAGAAAATCGCAATCGTTGGAGATATAAAAAATTCTCGCGTGGCAAACTCTAACATAGAACTCCTAACTCGTTTTGGCATGGAAGTGATTTTAGTTGCTCCTCCTCAATTTTTACCAAAAACAACGCTCAAAACTACGCACTATATCAAAGAGATTATTGATGAGGTGGATGCGATTATGAGTTTAAGAACGCAAACGGAGCGACATGCATCGCAAAATTACGCTTCACTTAAAGATTATGCGAGTGATTTTTGCATCACTTCGGAGCTTATTGGAGAACGCGATATTATCTTACTTCATCCTGGACCTGTGCACCGAAATGTAGATATTTGCGATGCGCTTTTGGCCGATAAAAGATGTAAAGTACTTGAACAAGTCACAAATGGCGTATCCATAAGAATGGCGATACTCAAAAAATTAATCTCTTAAGAATGCAATTTAAACTTTTAAATTCTCTTGGGAAGCAGAGAAAACCCTTTCTTTTTATCTCTGATTTTAAGGCTGAAAATTTAGAAGTTATATTTTTGGAAGATTTGCAAGAAGAGGATATTGAGTTTTCAATTGATGAAAATTATATCTCTTTATGGCATGTGGAAACTCTGCAAAAAACTCCAATACCCTTTCTTGAATATAAAAAAAAGTTTGACATCGTAATAGAAAAAATAAAAGCAGGCGACACCTATCTTCTTAATCTCACACAACCTACAAAAATAAAAACAACACTTACTTTAAAAGAGATATTTACACATGCCTCTGCACACTATAAACTAAGATATAAAGAGAAATTTGTCTGTTTTTCTCCTGAGAAATTTATACAAATTTCAGAAAGTAAAATCCACACTTATCCTATGAAAGGTACAATCGACGCGGCACTTCCACATGCCGAGTATATGATTTTAAACAACCAAAAAGAGATGGCGGAACATGTGATGGTTGTGGATTTATTGCGGAATGATTTGTCGATTGTGGCTACGGATGTGAGAGTAGAGCGGTTTCGATATGTACAGACAATAGACGCGGGTGCAAAAAAACTCTTGCAGGTAAGTTCCCACATAAGCGGTTATGTCGGCGAAGAGTGGCATGAGCGAATTGGCGATATTTTAAAATCACTTTTACCAGCGGGAAGCATAAGCGGTGCGCCAAAAAAAAGTACACTCAAAATCATTGAAGAGACTGAAGCGTATGAGAGGGGTTGTTTTAGTGGTGTTTTTGGTATTTATGATGGAGAAAAACTCGATAGCGGAGTGATGATTCGTTTTATAGAAAAAACAAATGAGGGTTATATTTATAAAAGTGGTGGTGGAATTACTCTCGATAGCAATGTTGAACAAGAATATAATGAACTTTTGGATAAAATTTACTTACCCTAAAAAGGATTGAAAATGGAATTAAATATTTATATTCTTATAGCTTTACTAATAGGGAGTATCTTTCTCTTTTTTTGCCAATTTAAAATGAGAGAAGCTAAAAATTTAATCTTGAAGCAACAAAATAATTTTCTTGATTTTAATACCCAGTTAGAAAAACAAGTAAACGAAAAAACGATAGAATTGAAAAAATTAAATGAGTCGCTAGAGCTAAGGATTGAAAATAAAGCTGTAGAACTTATGCAAAAAGATAAACTTCTCACAGCACAGGCGAAACAGGCAGTTATGGGTGAAATGATAAATATGATAGCACATCAATGGAGACAGCCACTCTCAACAATCACTCTGCAAATAGCCAACTATCAGTTTCAGCAACTTCTAGGTGAAAATAGAAAAGTGAGAGAAGTGGATAAAGTACTCGATGAAATTAGTAATTCGATTTTATACCTCTCAGAAACGGTGGATGATTTTCAAACTTATTTCGCACCAAATAAAGAAAAAACAGAAATTGAAATCCATGAGTTATTGCAAAAAGCAGTTTATTTTGTGATGCCAAGACTCAAAGAGAGTGCCGTTGAAATAGTTATCGATAAAAGAGAAGAAGTTGTTATAAATACCTATATGAACGAGATGATTCAAGTGCTTTTAAATCTTCTTAACAATGCCGTTGACAGTTTGATGGAAGTTAAAAAAGAGCATCCTAAAATCACTCTTTACATAGAAGATAAGCACGAGACACTTTTAATATTTGTTCAAGATAACTCGAGTGGCATAAGTGATGAAAATGTATTGAAAATTTTTGAACCTTATTTTAGTACAAAAGGTAAAAATGGTACAGGATTGGGGCTTTATATGAGTCAAATGATTATTCAAAAACAGTTTGATGGTACTATAACTGTCCAAACATCATCAAGTGGTTCTATCTTTAGAGTGGAGATAGCAAAAAAGCCATTTTAAATGAGAGATGCAAATAAAAAGTATCTTGTTGTATTAAGTTTTATTCACGCTTTTGTTTCACTCTCTCTTTTTTATTTTGGTCAATATTTTTTTATGACATTTTTTCAAATTATTTTTGTACCCACTCTCTTTTCGTACAAAAATAGCTTTTTAAACAAGATGATCTTTTTTGTTTATTTGATGTGTCTGCACTATTTTTTAGTGTTGCTCTTTTCATTTGGTGCGTATATTTTTTATTTTATAAACCTTTTTGCGCTGATTTATTTTATGGAGTGGCAAAATAAAATATTTACAAAAAGAGAGTTCTTGGCATGTGGAATTTTTGCTTTGATGAGTGCGTTTTTTGTTTGGTATTTTGAAGCATTTATTTACAATATGTATCTTTATTTTGATGTTGTTGACACGCCAAACATGATAAATAGTGAAGTTTTTGTGGTTTTAACTCTGCTTCATGGTTTTATGCTCTTTTTTGTTTTGTTTAAAAAAGATAGACGATTATTTGAGATATAATAAAAAAAATTATTTAGGATATTGTGATGTATTTAAAAGATTTAAAGTTCTCTTTGTGGGCAGATTTTATTGAGAGAGAGTACCTTGATAACGAGTTTAAAGAGTTGATAGAGAGTGGAATAATCAACGGAGCAACTTCAAATCCAGCTATTTTTAAAAATGCGATTTTAAATTCGCCTGCATATAAAGAGCAGTTAAAAACTCTGAGCGGATGCACTCCAAAACAAAAGTATGAAGCTCTTGCAATATACGACATAAGTAAAGCGGCAGATATCTTAAAACCACTTTATGACAAAGGCGATGATGGTTATGTAAGCATCGAAGTTGACCCATTTTTTTGCGATGATGCAAGTGCGACAATCGCTGAGGGAAAAAGACTTTTTGCCCAGATAAATAGAAAAAATATTATGATTAAAGTTCCAGCAACAGAGGCTGGTTATGAAGCCATGAAAGAACTCACGGCATGTGGAATTCCTGTAAACGCAACACTTATATTTTCTAAAAATCAGGCTGTGGCATGTGCAAAAGCATTTGCTGAGGGCGTGGCAAAATATGGTCAAAAACTCGATACAGTTATCAGCGTTTTCGTGAGTAGAATAGACCGCGCAATGGATGCTAAACTCGCTCAAAATGGGGTTGAAGTAGCACTCTGTGGAATCTATAACAGTGCTGATATTTATAATGCTATCCAAGTGATGGGCGTGTCAGGCTGTCGGGTGCTTTTTGCAAGTACGGGTGTAAAAGATGATTCTTTGCCACCCTACTACTATGTGAGCCAACTTTTAGCGTACAACAGCGTCAATACCGCACCCATAGATACTATAAAAGCTTTTCATGCAAATGGCAGTAAAGAAAAAGCTCTGCCTATTTCAGATACGGTTATTCAAGAGCATTTTGCAAAAGTGTTGGCATGTGGAATTGATTTTGAGAGCGTTCTTGATACGCAAATAAAGGATGGTTTGAGTGCATTTAAAGATGCATTTAGAGATATTTTGGAGGCACTATGATTGAAGATCCCTATGCGTTTGACATAAATAAATTAACTTATGAGCAAATAAATAAGATTAGAGCTTATCTTAAAACAATGATTGATAATGGTGGGAGTGATTTGCATGTAAAGGCAAACTCTGCAATTCGTATGAGAAATAAAGAGGGTGATATCGTTGCTTTTTCAGGTGGAATTTTTGAAAAAGAGGATGCCATGACTCTTGCAAAAGAGCTTTTAAGAACCAGATTTCCTGAGTTTGTAAAAAATAAAGAGATAGATTTAGTCTATCCATTTGATGAAACAAGTCGTTTTCGTGTGAACATGTTTTTTCAAATGGATGGTGTTTCGGCTGTATTTCGTGTTATTCCTATGAAAATTCCTACCTTTGAGGATTACAATCTTCCTGAAGTTTTAAGAAGTTTTACGACGAAAAAAAGCGGAATAGTCCTCGTAACAGGGGCTACAGGAAGTGGAAAATCAACAACTTTGGCTTCAATCATTGATGAAATAAACAAAACGCAGAGAAAGCATATTATCACCATTGAAGACCCTATCGAGTTCGTTCATAAAGATAATAAGTGCATCATAAATCAGCGTTCCGTCGGTCAAGATACACTTTCATTTAGTGCAGCCCTCAAATCAGCTCTACGCGAAGACCCAGATATTATTTTAGTTGGAGAGATGCGTGATCGTGAAAGTATAAATCTTGCCCTTCACGCAGCCGATACTGGACATTTAGTTTTTTCAACTCTGCACACAATCGATGCAAAAGAGACAATCAACCGTGTTATCTCTCAGTTTCCCCCAGATGAACAAAACCGTGTAAGGGCTTCACTCTCAAGCGTACTTCAAGGGATAGTATCGCAAAGATTAGTCAAAACCATCGAAGGTGGTCGTCGCGCTGCTATGGAGATTTTAGTTCATAATGCAACTATAGAAAAATTGATTTTAGAAAATCGTGACCATGAAATTCGTGATGCCATAGAGCAGGGAAAAAGTCACTATAAATCTCAAAGTTTTGACCAATCACTTTTAGATTTGTATAATGATGGGATTATTTCAAGAGAACAAGCAAAAGAAAATGCAACAAGTGCAGCTGATTTGGAACTTAAAATGAATGGGTTTAACTCTGGAATCGGATCTGAGTCGGACACATTGGCAAAAAGTGCTACGCAAGAAAAAGATGAAGATATTTTTGATTTAAAATAAGTGGTTTTAACTCCTCTTAAAGCTTAGTAAGGTACAATTCCGCCTATTTTTTATTTAAGGATTTACTATGTTAGAAGGCATAATTAGAGAGAGTATTGGTAAGAAGGGTACAAAAGCGCTTCGCCGTGATGGTTATCTGATTGCAAACATTTACGGAAAAGGTCTTGAAAATGTTCATGCAGCATTCAAGTCAAATGAATATATCCGTACTGTTCGCAACAAAGATACTTTGGCGTTCCCAGTTTCAATTAACGGCAAAGTGATAGATGTTGTAGTTCAATCATATGAGTCACACGCAGTTACAGGTAATCTTTTACATGTTGATTTGATGGTAGCACAAAAAGGTGTTTTAACACATTATCATGTGCCAGTTGTACCAGTTGGAGATGCTGTAGGTCTTAAAAATAAAGGTCTTGTAAATGTTTCAAAACCTCGTTTAAGAGTAAAAGCTATGATTGAAAATACACCTAACTTCATTGAAGTAGATGTAACTAAAATGGATGTTGGCGATTCTATGCTTATCCGTGATATTGCTAAAATTGACAATGTTACATTTACAGATTCTGAGCGTGTATCTGTATTAAGTGTAATTAAAGCTAAATAATTATGCTCATAGTCGGACTGGGTAATCCTGGCCCGACCTATGAAAAAACGCGCCATAACATAGGTTTTATGGTTATTGACGAACTTATTTCTCGTAACAAAGCAAACAAACTCTCCTCCACATCTCAATCAGAACTCTATAAATTTTCTGAACATTTTTTACTCAAACCGCTTACTTTTATGAACCTCTCAGGCATAGCGATAGCACAGGTAAAAAATTTTTATAAAATCGATAAAGTCGTTGTCATTCATGATGATTTAGACCTTCCATTTGGTGCAGTTCGCTTTAAATTTGGCGGTGGGCATGGCGGGCATAACGGACTCAAATCAGCAGATGAGAAAATTTCAAAAGAGTACATGCGTGTGAGAATGGGCATAGGAAAACCTGAGCATAAAGGGGAAGTTGCCTCTTTTGTTTTAAGTGATTTTAGCACAATAGAAAAAAATCATCTTGGTATGTGGATATCTCAGGCGGCGGATGCTGTAGAGTTTTTGCTCCATAATTCACTAGAAGATACAAGTTCTAAATATACAATTAAACAATTTGAGCTAAAATAGCACTATGTTAGCATTTAAGTATATATCACTTCATTATTTAAAATATTTTTTTGTTATTTTGATAGCTTTGGTTATGTTCCTTGTTGGACTTGACTATATGGAAAATGCGGAAGAACTTGCGAGATCTGCGAATTTAACGCTTATTTATCTTACATATAAATCATTTTTTGCCATAGATATGCTTCTTCCTCTTTCTTTAGTTTTTGCCATGATAACAACAAAAATTTTTCTTATCCGTTCCAATGCTTTAGTCTCTTTTTACTCTCTAGGCTATTCAAGGATTGATATTCTTCGCCCATTTGTAGTCGTTTCTTCTTCGGTTATTGTCGTTTTTATTTTTTTACATGCATTGCCTAGTTTTTCAAGAGCAAATGAATTTTCAAACAATATTCGTAAACATTCACAATATTTAAACCCAACAAAAGACCTTTTTTTTACCTATAAAGATAAATATGTTTTCTTTTCAAAAATGTTGCCACTCCAAGAAAAAGCTGAAGGCATAAGAGTTTTTAGTGTGCATGAGAGCTCTTTAAAAGAGGTTTTAGTAGCGCAAGAAGCTTTGTATAGAAATGATTTTTGGTATATAAAAGAAGCAGATATCATAACAAAACCAGATGATTTGAGCTACGAATCTCTCGGTATAAAAATTACAAAAGAAAAAGATTTAAAGATTCTTGGCGGATTTCGTCCAGAGATGTTAGACCAAGTGTATGAGGGAAAAGTGAACTTTACTATCAAAGATGCCGTAGATGCACTCTTACTTCTCAAAGACCAAAATGTAAATACAAACAGCATCAAAGGTGCTTTGTATAAAATTTTTATTTATAAGTGTGAGATTTTTAAATGTTTCACTTTTTAGTTTTGGCGCAATTCTTGCAACTCTTTTAATCTGGGGTATCCTTTTTATGTTGATTGAGCTGTCAAATAATAAAACTATTTCAAGTGAAGTAGGTGTTCTTGCTCCCGTATTTCTTCTCTTTTTGATTGCAATTTATCAATGGAAAAAATTTCGTACAACTTCATAAACATGGCATGTGGAAATCTTACTCGTGCCTCTCTAACAAAAATATAAGCACTATTTAGATAAAATCTTTTAAAAATATTTGGACAATTTATGATTAATTTTAAAGAACTAGTAAAAGAGTACAAAACTCCCCTGTATGTTTATGATTTAGATGCCATGACTTTTCAGTACAAGGAGCTAAAAGAGGCGTTTAAAGGGAGAAAATCTCTTCTGGCATACGCTGTAAAATCAAACTCAAATTTAAGTATTGTGAAACATTTTGCTGATTTGGGAAGTGGGGCGGATTGTGTCTCCATCGGTGAAGTTCGTCGTGCATTTTTAGCAGGTATTCCTAGTTATAGAATTATTTTTAGTGGTGTCGGTAAAAGTGATGATGAAATCCGTGAAGCCATAGAAAAAGATATTCTTTACATCAATGTTGAGAGTGAAGCGGAGCTTGGACGCGTTGCAATGATAGCAAAAGAGTTAAACTCCACATGCCGTATAAGTGTTCGTGTCAATCCAAACATAGACCCCAAAACGCATCCTTATATCTCAACGGGACTTCATGATAATAAGTTTGGAGTTGACTTAAATAGTGCAAAAAGAATGTATATTTTTGCAAATAACTCTGAGCATTTAGACCCAGTTGGAATTCATTTTCATATCGGTTCTCAACTGACAGAATTAAAACCGATTAGAGAATCAGCTGAAATTGTGGCTGATTTGGTTCGTTCTCTTTCAACAATAAAAATTGATTTGAAATTTTTTGATATTGGTGGTGGACTTGGAGTGAAGTATAAAGATGAGGTTACAATCAAACCTTATGAGTATGCTCAGGCTATTTTAGGCACTTTAAATGCACTAGACATGACTATTGTTTGTGAACCTGGAAGATTTTTAACTGCAAATGCGGGTTATTTTTTAACGAAAGTTTTATATGAAAAGCACAACGGGCAAAAAAGATTTGTAGTGGTGGATGGTGCGATGAATGATTTAATCCGTCCAAGTTTGTACAATGCGTATCACAAAATAGAAGCGATAACAGACTCAAAAGAAGCGATAAGTTTGGCAGATGTGGTTGGTCCTGTTTGTGAGAGTGGAGACTTTTTAGCAAAAAACTACCCTTTACCGATTCTTGAGCACAATGATTTACTTGTTGTACACAGTGCTGGAGCGTATGGTTTTGGTATGGGAAGCAACTACAACACACGAGGAAGAAGTGCCGAAATAGCTATAAAAGATGGAGTGCCAAAAATGATTCGTAAACGAGAGAGTTTTGAAGATTTGATAGCACTAGAAAAAGAGTTTTTAAACTAATGTATTTCATAGATGTTCAAGGTACTCTTATTAGTGATGAAGATAAATCTCCTATCCGTGGAGCAATAGCGTTTATAGACAGACTCAATAAGAAAAAAACTCCCTATATGGTTATTACAAATAATACAAAATATAGTTCGAAAGATTTTTTAGCGTATCTGAACTCTCTAGGTTTTCATCTCGATGTTTCTTCCTATTTAGACCCTTTAATGATGTTAGAGTCGAGAGTTTCTAAAGAAGCTGTTGCAGCGTATGGAACAGAAGAGTTTTTAAAAGTGCTTCAAGATATGGGATACAACTTGGATTATAAAAATCCTAAAACAGTGTTAGTCTCTATAAAAGCAGATTTCACTTCAGATGAATATGCGCAAATGATAGACTTTTTACTCGCAGGTGCATCTTTGGTTGGAATGCATGAGACATCTATTTATGCGAAAAACTCCAAAAGATATCCAGGGGTTGGAGCGATTTTAAAACTTTTAGAGTTCGCAACATCTACTCCTTATGAAGTGGTTGGAAAGCCGAGTATTGCGTTTTATAATGAGAGTTTAAAAATGCTCAAACAGCAAAACTCACATGCCAAGTTCAGCGATGTAACGATAATCAGTGATGATGTAAAAGGTGATTTAGGTGGAGCAAAAGAGCTTGGAATGAAAACAG
>JAPLGP010000026.1 GCA_026390075.1 Campylobacterales bacterium | reverse complement strand
TATACTGTTTTTATTTCTTACAAAAACCCTTCGCTCTATCCCCTCTTGATTTTTGAGTACATTTTTCAACCTTCTTCCTTTATATCCGTTCGCACCAGTCAGTAAAACTTTCATCTATCACCTCCGCTTTAATAGATGATTATATCGCAATGCCTCAAAAAATTTAAAGTTTAGAAATATACCCCGCCACAGCTTTCATCTCTTCATCACTCAGTTTTGCTGCTTGACCTTTCATAAGTCCTTTCATAGAACCGCCGTAAGTGTCTGTTTTGTAGCCATTTAATGCTTTCATGATTTTGGCTGACTCCCAGCCTTTAATGATTTGAGATTTTCCTAGTGCAGACTTCTCAGCAGTTGCACCATGACAAGTTGCACATGTTTTAAAAACTCCTTCTCCTGTCACTGATACAATTGTAACTGGAGATTCTGCTTCTTTTGAAACTTCGTGCACCACTTTTTTAGCTTCTTTTGTCGCTTCAATGACTTTGTTTACAGTTTCTTTTGTTTCATTGGCGTCACTTGGCTCAGGCTTTTCAATTGCACTTTGTATATCTTGCGGGTTAATATCTTCATATGCTGATTCAACGCTATCATCACCACATCCAATGAAAAAAAGTGCTACTAATATTGAAATAGCTATCTTCATATATAACATCCTTGAGTTTATTTGCTGAATTATACACCAAGATTTATTTTATTGAACATAATTATAATTGTGTCCTCTCTATTTTTTTACAACGGCTTTCATAAACAGAGATAAAGCTATTTTAGCTACAATTACGCGACTTAAAAGAAGGAACAAATAGATGAATTTTGAACCATATCCATTTGAAAAATTACACAATTTACTCAAAAATATTACACCAAATGACAATTATGCACCATCCGTTTTGACTATAGGCGAACCTCAATTTGAAACACCACAATTTATTCAAAAAGCACTTTGCGAAAATGCACAACTTCTGAGAAAATATCCAAAAACTTCAGGCGAAGAATCTCTTATACAAGCTCAAATAAATTTTGTTCAAAAAAGATTTAACACAAAGCTAAAAAGTGAGCAAATCATCCCCACTTTTGGTACACGAGAAGTGCTTTTTAACTTTCCACAATTTCTACTGTTTGACAAAAAAGAACCTGTTATGGCGTACACAAATCCTTTTTATCAGATTTATGAGGGTGCTGCTATCGCTTCAAGAGCAAAAGTAATCCACCTAAACATGGATGAGAGCAACAACTTCAAACCTGTAATAAACGAGGAAGAGTTAAGCAGTTGTGACTTGGTAATTTTAAACTTTCCTAACAACCCAACTTCATCAACGCTAACGCTTGAAGAGCTTGGTGCATGGGTTTATCTGGCTCTTAAACACGATTTTGTTCTTATAAATGATGAATGTTACAGCGAAATTTACACGGACAAACCAATCCCCTCACTTCTTGAAGCCTCTTGGCATGTGGGAAACACAACATTTAAAAATATTTTAGTTATCAACTCTATCTCCAAACGCTCCTCAGCTCCAGGGCTTCGCTCAGGATTTATCGCGGGAGATGAGACTATTTTAAAAGAGTACATGAAGTACAGAACTTACATAGGCTGTGCTTCTCCTCTTCCACTTCAAAGTGCCGCAGCGGTTGCATGGAATGATGAAGAGCATGTGGAAATTTCCCGTGAGATTTACAAAAAAAACTTTGAGTCGGCGAAAGAGATTCTCGGAGTGGAGATTCCACATGCCACCTTTTACCTTTGGCTCAAAGTTCCACATGCCATAAACTTCACAAAAAAGCTCTACGAAGAGTATAATGTAAAAGTTTTACCAGGGGAATATTTGGCAAGAGAAGATAAAAACGGTGTAAATCCAGCAAAAGATTTTATCCGTATCGCGCTTGTTGAGAGCGTAGAACAAACAAGAAGTGCATTACTAAGAATCAAGGAGTGTTTAGCATGAACAAAGTAGAAAAACTAAAAGCAGAGGTGTTAAAAGCACAACAAAACTCTGACATTGCGTCGCTTTATGTCTTAGAGCAAAAAGCGCATGACACTTTTGATGAAGATACACTTATCGCTTTTTATGCAAATATCCTTGATTTAGCACTTGAGAAACTGACAGATGCACTTGAAGCGCATAGAGTTATGGATATGAATGAAGTTCAAGATTTTGCAACCGTGAGAGCATTATATGAATACGCCATAGAGCATTATAGTGCGGGGAAAATTTCCGATGCAAGTGCTTTATTTGAAGTTCTAAGTGGACTGACAAATGATGCAAAATTTTCATCTGCGCTTAAACTACACTGGATAGCTTCTGCTGAGGATATTTCATTAGATGACTTCATCTCAAATATTGCAGACATAGATGAAACGGAGGATGCTGGTACTTTTTATATCAGTTGTTTCACAAAAGAGGCACAAAAATTGCTAGATAATCCCAAGAAGATGGAGAGTAAAATATGAAAATACATTTTATTGGAATCGGTGGCATAGGTATTTCAGGACTTGCGCAATATATGCGTTTTAACGGTCACGAGGTAAGCGGTTCTGATATTTCGGACTCTGCAATTACAAAAAAATTACGCACTTTAGGCATTACGGTCACAGTTCCACATGCCGCAGAAGCTATCACAAACCAAGATTTAGTGATTCACTCTGCAATTATTAGTCCTAAAAATCCAGAAGTTATAGCAGCGCGTGCTAAAGGCATAGAGGTTTTAGCTCGTCGTGAAGCACTTATCCAAATATTGAGCGATAGAAAAGTGTATGCGGTCGCTGGTGCGCACGGTAAAAGTACAACAACAGCGATACTTACAGCCATCATGAGTGGTTCGGCTATCATCGGAGCAGAGTCCAAAGCTTTTGGCTCAAATGTAAGGTATGACGACGCATCAAATGTTATGGTTTTTGAGGCAGATGAGAGTGATGGAAGTTTTATAAATTCCAACCCTTATTGTGCTTTAGTTATCAATGCCGAGCCAGAACATATGGAGTATTATGACTACAATTATGATAGATTTTATGACTCCTACCGTACATTTATAAAATCAGCACCCTTGCGTGTTTTAAACGCAGAAGACCCATTTTTAAGTACTTTAAAAGATGAAATAGAGGCAAATTGGCTCTATCCAAGCCGTGACATCAAAGATTTGCAGTACATACTTATCGAAGATGAGCCACATACAAGATTTACGCTCAAAGAGTTAGGTTCATTTGATGTTTGGGGATTTGGTGCGCACATCGCTCTTGATGCTTCTTTAGCTATTTTAGCGGCACATGAGTCTATGGATATCGAAGAAATCAGAGCCAAAATTTTGACATTTAAAGGCATTAAAAAGCGATTTGATATAGTTGGTTCTGAAGATAATAGCGTCATTATTGATGATTATGGTCACCATCCAACTGAAATAAGAGCAACATTTGAAGCAGTCAAAGAGTATGCCATGCTTAAAGGTTTTGAAAAAATTACAGCTATTTGGCAACCCCACAAATATTCTCGAACCATTGATAATCTCGAAGAGTTCATTAAATGTTTTGAAGGTGCGCAGGAGCTTATTATTTTACCTGTTTGGTCAGCTGGAGAAGCTCCTCGTGATATTGACTTTAAAGAAAAATTTAAAGGCTACAACCTCACTATGGCAGACAGCATTACAAGAGCAAATAACAAGATAACGGTTGTGAGAAATAAAAAAGATTTACAAACTCTCGACAAAGGTCTTATCATCGGCTTTGGTGCTGGGGACCTTACGTATCAGATACGAGGAACTGCGTAGTGGCGTATCTCATAGGAATCGTAGTTGTTACCCTTTTCTTTTTAGCAATGCACTACTTTACAGAGTTCACAAGCTCTCAAAAAGTAACGGTCACAACCATCCTATTGGCTATCGTTCTTGGTGCGATTTCTTACAATAGTTACAGCAATAAACAAAGTGAAAAACTACTCAATGCTGTGAGAGAATTTGAGCAAAACAAAACTATAAAATGCAAAAATGAAGATGTAAACAGCACAAATTACACCCTTAGTATCGGAACTTACACCTTTATAGGCAAACAAAATACTCCACATGCCAACCAAATGATTAGTGCTTCAGAGTGCAAATAAATTCATTTTATTCGCTCATTTTTTATGCTACAATACTATTAAAAGTATTATAAAGGATACGATTATGACAATTAGTGCAAATGATGTGAAAACAAAAGGTGTTTCACTCTTCTCAAACCTCTTAGACACATTTGATGAATTAATTATCAATGTACGAGGCAAAGATAAATTTGTCGTTCTTGATATCGATAGATACAAAGAGTTACGAGCTAATGAATTGGATTTAGCCTATATTCAAACTATGCAGGATATCGAAAATAAAAACTATAAAACACAAACGGCAAAAGAGCATATAGACGAGTTGATGCGTGAATTATAAGATACTCATTACCGATAGTTATCTTAAAAAACTCAAAAAGTTTCTCAAAAAACATCCAGATATTATCCAAAGATATAGCAAAACCATGGAAATATTGGAAGTAAATCCACACCATCCTTCCCTACGATTACATAAATTACAAGGCAGATTGTGTGAGTTTTACTCTATCTCAATCAACATAGAGTACAGAGTTGTCATGGATTTCATTATTAAAGAGAATGAAATTATCCCCATCGATGTGGGCTCACATGATGCTGTATATTAAAAATCAAATAGACACAAAAATATGAAAACAGATACTACAAAAAAATCAAAACTAGACATTCTTATAGAACAACTCGATTTGGGCGAACATATCAACGCATTTAAAAACTTCTTCTCCCGTGAAGCATCTCTCTTCATCGAAGGGGATCAAGAGCTTCATTTTCGTTACATCAAAGCACTCGATGCCATAGAGTTTAAAGCACCTCCCAAAATTGCAAACTTTGCAAATATCAAAGCTCATTTAAGCAAACGAGGTGTTTTAAACTTTGAACAAATTTTTGAAATCATCAAGGTTGTGCGATACTTTCGTTACTTCAAAAACCGTGAACTGGGCGGTCTCATCGGTGAATGGATGCAAAAATTTATCATCGATGAAAGATTTAGCGAGATAGAAGAGTATTTTAGTGCAGATGGACATTTTAATGAAGGGCTTGATGAGACACTTTTTGGTTTGAGTGCAAGAATCAAAGAGCATAAAGCCAACATGAACGGCTCACTCAAACGCATGATGTCAAGCCCGAAACTGACTGGATATTTGGTCGATACGCAAGTTCACTTTATCAATGATGAAGAGTGTCTTTTAGTGCGTGGCGGGTTTAACCATGTCCTCAAAGGTGCGGTTATTGCAAGAAGTAGTGGTGGATTTTTTTATGTCTCCCCTGACATCATCTTAAAAACAAAAGAACAAATTCGCTACATTCAACAAGAGCGAGAGAGCATCTTTTACTCCTACGCAAAAAGTTTCTCTGCAAAACTAGCCGAACTTCAGCCCTTTATCGCGTTCATTGACAAAGAGTTTGACAAATTTGACAACTACCAAGCGAGAGTTTTGTTTGCAAGAGCCAAAAATTTGAGCCTTATAAAATCCAAAAATGATTCTAAAATAGTTCTCGATACCTTCATCCACCCTGCTCTGCACAAAGCAAAACCTATCTATGTGGATTTTTCAAAAAATATCCTTATGATTACGGGTGTCAATGCAGGTGGAAAAACGATGTTGCTCAAGTCCATATTGGCATCGGCATTTATGGCAAAGTACATTATTCCCATGAGCATCAACGAGCATAAATCGCACATCGGCTCATTTAAAAATGTATTGGCAATCATCGATGACCCACAAAATGTCAAAAATGATATCTCAACTTTTGCAGGAAGAATGCAAGAGTTTTCTAAAATCTTTGAGTACAAATCGGCTCTTGTGGGTGTCGATGAGATAGAACTCGGAACAGACAGCGACGAGGCGGCGGCACTTTTTAAAGT
Organism: Campylobacterales bacterium; assembly: GCA_026390075.1. Taxonomy (GTDB): domain Bacteria; phylum Campylobacterota; class Campylobacteria; order Campylobacterales; family Sulfurimonadaceae; genus Sulfurimonas. The sequence continues at coordinate 26,454 of JAPLGP010000026.1, read as the reverse complement.
TATCCTTGAAGAACTCGTTGTAAAAAACCAAAAGATAGTAGTTACAACCCACCACAAACGACTTGCCGCTCTCATGGCTGACCGTGATGATGTCGAACTTATGGCGGCTATTTACGATGAGGAAATGCGAACGCCAACTTATGAGTTTATGCAAGGAATTATCGGGAAAAGTTACGCTTTTGAAACTGCAAGTCGCTATGGCATTTCAAATAAAATCGTCCAAGAAGCAAAAGTTGTTTACGGCGATAACAGCGAAAAGTTAAATATTCTCATAGAGCGAGGCTCACAACTCGAACGCGAACTCAAACAAAAGCACAAAGCAGTGGATGAAAAACTTGAAGATTTAAGACTTAAAGAGTTGGCTTTAAAAGAGCAGAGAGAAAAGCTTTTTAACGAATTTCAAGAGCAAAAAAATAAACTTTCTCTGAGTTATGATGCAGCAATTAATGAAGCAAAAAATGCAGCCAAAGCTGGAGACAGTGCAGCGATTCACAGAGCGATGGATAAAGCAAAAAAAGCAATCCCTCAGCCAAAAGTAGAAGAGCAAACACGGCATGTGGAATTTCATGTAGGCGATAAAGTAAAGTACCACAGCAAAAAAGGTGTCATCATTTCCATCACAAGCAACAACGACGCGATGATAGAGATAGAAGGAATGAAACTTCGCGTCAAAACAAAACAGTTAAAACATACCGAAATTATCAAACCAAAACACAAAACTGATGTAAAAATCAGTGTAGAAAAAAGAGCTGGTCTCAAATGTGACTTACACGGTATGAGAGCTGAAGAAGCGGAAGAGGTTTTGGATAAATTTATCTCCGATGCACTCATAAATGGCTGGGATGAAGTTCTCATCTACCATGGAATCGGAACAGGAAAACTTTCGTATGCGGTCAAAAACTTTTTGGCATCGCACCCAAAAGTGAAAAAATTTGAAGATGCACCGCAATACATGGGTGGATTTGGCGCGAAAGTCGTGACACTTTAAAGACAATCTAAAAAGATACTGTTATAATTTTACAAAGGTTGAGGAATGAAATTATTTACTCTATTGTTTATGAGTGCTTATGTACTCTCTCTCATAGCAGGTGATATTGTATTTGGGATTGTTCCGCAACAAAGTTTATCGATGCCTTATCCAAGCCATCCTATAGCTTTTCATCCTCGCATAGATAAAAAAGAAGCCAAACTTTTAACGGATGCAATTTTATCAATCCCCTCTTCAATAGTAGATGATTTGAGTATGGAAAAACTGACTCAAATTGATGATAGTGAATATAATATTATTAGAAAATTAACAAAAAAATTAGATATTAAAGAGCAGATGTGAATTCTTTTAAATACCGTTTTATTCTCTCATTCGTTTTAGTGGAAGCTTTTTTTATAACATTAATTGTAGGAGCAAATTTTTTACTTTTTGAAAAATCTTCAAACACATTTTTAGATAACAAAATAAAAGAGTTAACAAATCTCAGTACAAACTTAGTAAAAACTCCTACAGCTATATACGATTTGGCAACACTTGATGATGTAGTGAATGACCTTTTAAATATACAAGAAATTAAAGCAGTTGTTATATATGATAAACAAGGAGCATTTTTATCTGGGAAAAGCAGATGTGATATTTATACTTTAGAGCAGTTTGACAAAGTACAAACACTCTCAGAAAATCAAAAATATTTAGTACTTCGCAATTCACAACTTAACATAAACGGATCAAGTATAGGAAGCTTAAAAATGCTTTTTGATACCAACGAAAACAGAGAATTAATCAATAAAAATCGTTTTTATATTTTTATTTTAATTCTTTTAGAAATTTTGTTTTCATCCATTATTACATGGCTTATAGTGCGCAAATTAACATCAAATCTTGAGAAAATAAATAATGCGGCAAATCAAATATCCAATAATGAAAAGATAGAAAGAATACAATTTAAAGGGCATGATGAGTTGTCTGATTTGGCTGACACACTCTATTTTATTCAAGAAAAAGTTAATGAGAGAACCAATCAAATCAAAAAAGCTGAAACAAAATTTTACACTCTATTTCAAGAATCATTATATGGAATTGCTTTGATTGACACACAAACGCAAAAATTTATAGAGTTTAATTCAAGAGCACACGAAATGCTTGGTTACACCAAAGAAGAGTACGAATCTCTTGGTGTAAAAGATGTAGAAGCTTTAGAGGATGAAATTGAAATTAAAAAACGCCAACAAAACATACTTGAAAACGGTTTTGACAGATTTGAGACAAAACACAGAACAAAATCAGGTGCATTAAAAAATATCTTTGTAAGTGTTCGATTAATTATATTGGATGATATAGTTTACTTATATGCTACATTTCATGACATTACACAAGAGCATGAAAATAAAATAGCATTGCAAAAAGCAAAAGAGGAAGCAGAAAGTGCTAATAGTGCTAAATCCAACTTTTTGGCAAATATGTCTCATGAGATAAGAACGCCCCTCAATGGAGTGTTGGGCTTAACAGATTTAGTCTTAAAAACAGATCTCAATCCAAAACAAAAAGAGTACCTTGAAAAAGTGAAAACATCTTCAAAGGCACTTTTATATGTAATCAATGATGTACTGGATTATTCTAAAATAGAAGCTGGAAGATTAGATTTAGAAAATAATATTTTTGAGCTTAACAATGTTTTACAACATATAAAAGATTTGTTTGAATATGAAATCCATAAAAAAGGGTTGGAATTTCATATAGGCACTTTTACTCAGACACCCCTTATAGGTGATGCGCTTCGCTTAACTCAGATACTTACAAATCTTGTAGGAAATGCCGTAAAATTCACTCATTACGGCTCTATTAGCATAGATATAAAAATCATACATGAAGATGAACACTACAAAAAATTAAAATTTTCTGTAAAAGATAGCGGAATTGGAGTAAGCAAAGAGGTTCAAGAGAATCTCTTTAAAGAATTTAGTCAGGCGGATAGTTCTATTACTCGTAAATATGGTGGAACAGGATTGGGTCTAGCTATCTCAAAACAGTTAGCATATCTTATGAGTGGCGATATTTGGGTTAAGAGCGTTGAAGGAGTTGGAAGTGAATTTATTTTTACAGCAACCTTTGGAAATGTCAAAAACAGTGAAACTTCTAAAGAACAAAAGAATAGCTTACAAATACAAGAGAGTAGCATCTCATACAATGCCGATGTTCTCAAAAGTTCTAAAATACTTTTAGTAGAAGATAATAAAATCAATCAAATAGTTGCCATTGGCATGCTAGAAAATTTAGAGGTAGAAGTTGAAGTTGCCTTTAATGGAAAAGAAGCCCTTGATTTAGCAAAAGAGAATGATTATGACTTAATACTCATGGATTTACAAATGCCCATCATGGATGGTTACGAAGCGACAAAACTGATAATGCAGCTTCCAAATCACAAAAATACGCCTATTGTTGCGCTCAGTGCAGCTGTAATGATGCAAGACAAAGAACACACCAAAGCATCAGGTATGATAGCACACCTTGCAAAACCTATAGATGAAGATGAACTCATTACAACCCTGCTGAAATGGATACAGCCACATGCACATTCACACACAGAAAATAAAAAGGCAAATATAAAAAAAACTTCCGAAACACAGCTTGATATTAAAGGTTTCAATCTAGATAATTTGATAAAAAAAGTACATACATTTGAGATAGTTAAACAACTCTTAGAGAATTTTGCTATGCAATATGAAAATCCAAATCAACTTTTTAGCAATGAAGAGATGGATTCAAATGAGCTAAATAGTCTTATCCACTCGCTTAAAGGGCTAAGTGGGAATATAGATCTCAATAATATTTACATGTTAACTAAACATATTTACGAGATACAGGATATAAAAGAGCAAAAAAAACTTCTTCCGGAACTTATAAATTTATTGGATGAAACAGTTAAAAGTATTAGATACAACCTTAAGCATATTCAAAAAGAGAAACCTGTTAAAAAATATGAGATGAAAGAAAAAATAAGTTTTTTAGAAGTTTTACAAAATGATTTAATTCATTTTAAAGCCGTGAAAAACGACAGTGTAGAGATAATGAGTAACATGCTTTTAGATGTTATTCCAAAAGATGCTCTTGAAGAGCTAAAAAATTATTTGAACAGTTTTAAATACAAGCAGGCAAGTCAAATGATTACAAACATACTGGAGAAGATGCGTGAAAAACTTTAAAATACTTTTAGTCGATGATGAGCCGGCAAATATATCGATACTGATGGGAATATTTGGCTCTGATTATGAAATATATGTGGCGACTGACGGAAAATCTGCATTAGAAATTGCCACATCGCAGGATAAACCAGACTTAATCCTGCTCGATATTTCAATGCCGGAGATGGATGGATTTGAAGTTGGATACCATCTAAAACATAATAAATATACTTCAAATATACCTTTTATATTTTTAACAGCCAAAGATGATGAAGAAAGCATGATACGGGGCTTTAAAGAGGGAGCAGTTGATTATCTTACAAAACCTTTTAGAAAAGAAGAACTTCTTGTCAGAGTAAAAAATCATCTGCAAAAACAAAAACTGCAAAATTCACTAGCAGAAGCCATGCAAAATCTCCAAAATAAAATGATAGAACTCGATAAGGCAAAGCAAGAGTTTGAAGCTATTTTTAACCAATCACAAAATGGTATTGCACTTACAGATTTAGATACAAATTTTCTTTTAGTAAATAACTCATATTCGAGAATAACAGGCTTTACAAAAGAAGAACTGCTCAAGAAAAGCTGTATAGGACTTAGCGAAGAAAAAGATAAAATAAAATCTCAAGAGATTGTAAAAACTGCATTAAATGTTGGATATGTTGAAAATTTTGAAAAAAAATGCATCGGCAAAGATAAGTCTATTTATGTCAATACTTCCATATCTCTCATGCCAGATAAACAAAGACTTCTTTTAAATACCTCAGATGTTACAAAATTAAAAAATGCAGAAAAAAAAATAGAACAATATGTAGATATTATGGATAAAAATATTATCTCTTCCTCAACAGACTTAGATGGAAATATCACCGAAGTTTCAGAGGCTTTTTGCAATCTAACTGGTTATACAAAAGATGAATTTATTGGAAAAAAGCATAATTTTTTGAAACATGCCGATGTAAAAAAGAGTGCATATCAGCAAATGTGGGAAACAATAACTAATAATGAGACATGGAATGGTGAAGTAAAAAACATCAAAAAAAACGGCTCTCTTTACTGGGCAAATACAACAATTTTTCCAATTTTTAGTGATGAAAATATCAAAACAGGATATATAGCTATCAGACAAGATATCACGGATAAGAAGCGTATAGAAGAGTTGTCTATCACTGATGAATTAACAAAACTCTATAATCGCCGCTACTTTAATGAAGTTTTTGAAAGAGAGCTTCGCAGAGTTCAAAGAGATACTAAAAGCATTACTTTTTTAATGCTTGATGTTGATCATTTTAAACTTTACAATGATACCTACGGTCATCAGGAAGGAGATATTGTACTTGCAAAAATTGGCAAAATTTTAGGTGAATTTGCTAATCGTGCAGGAGATTATGCCTTTAGATTGGGCGGAGAAGAGTTTGGTTTGCTTTATCAATCAGACGATACTCAAAAAGCTGAAGAATACGCTATAAATATAACAAACGCAATTGAAAATCTACAAATTCCACATGCCAATAACACAGCTTCAAACTTTGTAACAGCATCTATTGGTGTTGTTTTTAAAGATTCACAAGAAAATATAACACCAAATGAGATGTATAAAATTGCCGATGATTCTCTTTATCTTGCCAAAGAAATGGGTAGAAACAGGGTTCAAATACATAAATATGTCAGTAACTAAAAATAAAGTAGCGATTGTAGGCGGTGGAGCATCAGGACTTTTGTGTGCTATCTTTTGTGCAAGAAAATCTTGGCATGTGGAAATCTTCGAGCAAAATAACAAGTGTGCCAAAAAGATTTTAGTCTCTGGAAATGGTCGTTGTAACATCACAAACACAAATTTGAGTTCAAATGATTTCTTCGGTGAAAATCCCTCTTTTGTCAATGATGCACTCAAAAATTTCGGTTTTAAAGAGTTCGAGAAATTTGCTCAGGATATTGGATTATTGCTCGACATAAAAGAGGATGGACGCGTTTATCCGCTGAGTAATGAAGCAAAATCTGTTGCGAAACTTTTAGAAGAGGTCGCAAAAAATATCGGTGTTGTTTTTCATACAGAGACTAAAATCACAGACATTAAAGCACTTCTCAAGACATATGATAAAGTCGTTGTAGCCACAGGTTCAGAGGCAGCGAGTCATCTTGGCGGAAATAGCGATGGACAGAGTTTTGCCAAACTCTTTGGGCATACCATCATCCCGACTTATCCATCCCTTGTGCAACTCCATCTGAGTTCCAAAATCACTCATAAAATGTCAGGAGCAAAAACTTTTGGCGAAGTTACACTTTTTATAAACAATAAAAAAGATTCCACATGCCGCGGCGATATTCTTTTCACAGATTACGGCGTTTCAGGTTTTGCGATTCTTGATATTTCTCAAAAAGCGAGTGTTGCTTTGATGAACTCTTGGCACCCCAAGAGTACTTCCTCGCTATCGCTCACAGCGCATGTGGAAATATTTATAAATCTACTTCCAAACTTCAATGCTCAAACACTCACAGAGCATATAGCCAAAATTGCATTCCACATGCCAAAGTTCACACTGCTTGATATTTTGATAGGTTTAGTCCCGATAAAAATCGCTTCTTCACTGCTCGATGATTTAAAAATTCCACATGCACATGCCAAGAATTCCTCTCAAATAGATACAAAACTGGTAAAAAAGATAGCAAATCAAATGTTAAACTGGAGATTTGAAGTCAAAGATACGCATGGTTTTCGTCACGCTGAAGTAAGTGGTGGCGGAGTAAATACGAGTGAAATAAATCCAAAAACCATGGAATCTCTCAAACAAAAAAACCTCTACTTTTGTGGAGAAGTTTTAGATATTGTGGGAAAAAGAGGCGGATACAACTTCGCTTTTGCATGGGCGAGTGGCTATACTGTGGCAAAAGATATAACAAATTGAAACTAAATCAAAAACTTTGGAGCAAAAGATGAAAGATACTACAAGCCTATTCTACAAAAGTGTTCAAGATTTTCTCACTCCAAAAATGCTCAAATACTCTATTCTACCTTTTATAATCACCATAATTAGTATGTACATTCTCTTTTTTTTCGTAGCAGGTGCAGGGATTGAACAGCTAGGAACGCTCAATGTTCAAAGTACGCAAACGACTATGCAAAATGGCATTCCTCATACAGAAAACTTTTCCACGCAACTTGAAGGCTCTTCTATTATGCAGTTTTTTATGAGTTACGCCATCACCTCATGGATAGTGAGCTTTTTGGTTTATGCAGTTGGCGGTTTTTTTATGCTTTATGTCTCAATATTTGTAGCAGTTATTGTGATAGGATTTTTGACTCCAAGTGTACTCAAAGAGCTGCAACAAAGACACTATCAAGATATTACGATGATAGGATATTCAAATCCCATTGCAGGAATATTTAACACCATAAAATGGGCATTTATCATGCTTTTGCTCTTTTTTGTACTTATCCCACTCTATTTTATACCAGTTGTGAACATCGTAGCACTCAATTTTCCACTCTACTACTTCTTCCATAAAATGATGACTTATGACATCGCATCCAATATCTGCACACAAGAAGAAGATAAAAAGATAAAATATTTCAACGGCAATAGTTTAAGAGTAAAAACTCTTATCCTCTATCTAATTTCACTCATCCCATTTGCTATATTTTTTGGAGCTATCTTTTTTGTGATTTATCTAGGGCATGTTTATTTCATAGAGGTTAGAAAAATTCGTAGTTAATCTTCTTCTCTATCTTGTAGTAGAAAAAATGATTTTCAATTAAAAATACTTTTAGTACGAGTTTGTTATACTGAACTGTTATATAAATTCAGAGATGTGTTGTAACCTCTAAAATAAAAGGATGGTTCGTGAAAAAAATATTATTAGTGTTGTTTCTATTGGCAAGTTCTGTTATCGCTGCCGATAATATTTATAAGATAGAAGTAAATGAGGAATATGATGTATATTATCCTAAACTCAAAAAAGAGTTAGAAATCAATCATATCAATGTTATATCTGAAATGGATTTAATACAAAGGTTTACAGAAGCAGGGTATGCTAAAAAATTTGGTAAGAATTTTAATAAAAACAATATTGAAAAAGCTACCTCACTCATACTTTGTAACGGCTATATTGGAAATCAAGTTTCAAATATTGATGTTGCTATGATGGCATTTTGTCCTATCCGTCTTACTGTCTTGAAACAAGGGAATAAAACAATTGTTCTGTATGTTAAATCTGCACCAAATGCTTCAAATCCAGAAGTAGTAACTCTTCTCAATACTCTTGATGAGGTTGTTATAAATACAGTTAATTTGACGAAAGATGCATATATGCAAAAAGCATATTCTAGTGGTTTTGAACCAAATAACGCAGAAGATTAATCTTCTGCGTTATCTTCTAATCTAATGTTTGTGCATCAATTTACAACAAACAAAATAAAATTGAGTGTGTAAAAATTTTAAAGTTTGCACATTTATTGGCATGTGGATATATTTTACTCTTAGAACTTAAACAATAAACTCATTATCACCCAACAAACCTATACCCTATCCCTGTTTCTGTTCTGATTCTTGTGGGTCTGGATGGGTTTGGTTCTATTTTTTGTCGTAATTGATTGATAAAAATTCTTAAGTAATGAACCTCTTGTTGATACCCTACACCCCAAACTTCCTTTAAAAGCCAATTGTAGGTCAAAACTTTACCTTTGTGCTTCATAAAAAGTTTTAGCAATTCAAACTCTTTTGGAGTACATTTGAGTTCATTACTTTCCAAATGAATTGTGTGATTGTTTATATCAAGCGTTAAATTTTCACTCTCAAGAATCGCAGAAGCACAATCCATAGTTTCAAATCTTCTAAGGGTAGCTTTTATACGAGCGAGTAATTCGCCTGTGCTAAAAGGTTTTGTCACATAATCATCCGCTCCACCTTCTAAAAGTGCTATTTTAGTCTCTTCATTATCCCTTGATGATAAAATAATGACGGGGATTGTACTCCACTCTCTGAGTTGCTTTAAAAAATCTTGCCCATCCATATCAGGAAGAGTTAAATCAAGGAGTATAAGATTTGGTAAATGATTTAGAGAATAGAGCAAACCCTCTTTAGCAGTTGTTGCTTGAATGGTTGCATAACCACCAGCACTGAGTGCTAAATCGAGAAGTTTTTGTATTGATTTTTCATCATCCACTATTAAAATTTTTGGTTTCATTCAGCCCTCTTAGGTAAAAATAATTCTGCAAAAAATCGCTCATTCTCAGATTTCAGTGTCAGTGTACCACCATGAATTTCTGCAATCAATTGTACAACATGAAGCCCCAATCCTAAACCTCTTTTAGAAGATGCATTGGATAATCTTACAAATGGTTTGGTTGCCTCGCAGAGTTCATTGACAGAGGGAATAGTTCCTTGATTGCTCACTACAATCAATACTCCATGTGGTTTTTCAGTGACACTCACATCCACATCAAAACCATATTTAAAAGCATTGTCTAAAAGATTTATCAAAGCTTGTTCGATAAAAATAGCATTGGCATATATTGTTGGAATATTTTGAGATATTACAAAATTTGCTGTTTGCTCTTTTTCTGTTTTAAGCAGTGCACTCCCAATAATGTCTTCCAAATCACAAATATCCTTCTTTAGATGCAATATCCCATTTTTAAGTTTTGCAGAATTGATAAGATTATGAATCAATTGTTCCATATCTTCTGCATTTTCATCAATAGTTTCAATGAGTTGAGTGCGCTCTTTATCACTTAAAATTAAATTTTGCTCCAAGAGTCCAGAGGAACACCCTTTGATAACAGCAAGAGGCGTACGAAGTTCATGCGAAAGAGATTCAAGAAGTGCATCTTGAATTTTTTCCGATATTTCTAACTCTTTTGCAATCGCAGCTTGTTTGGCTAAATATGCCACCATTTGACCAGTAGCAATCATAACAATAAAACTAATAAGATAATTTGTATCAGAAACTGTTAAACTAAATCGTGGCGGAATAAAAAGAACATCAAAAGTCAATACAGATAATAAAGAGATTACAAAAACTTCTCTTCTTTCGTTATGAAGTGCCGAAAAAAGAATCGGCACCATAAAGAGCATGTCTATATTGAGAAGATTGAGTGTATCGAAAAATAGAAGCCCGATACCAGTCACTACCACAATTATTACAATGCTATGAAAAAACTTATTTTGCTTAAGATACATCTTTATTATTCATCATAAATACATCGAACAAAACATTCCTGGTCATTATTTGTTTGAGTATTATGAATGATTCCTTCTTTAAAATCTACATTTCCTATTTGTCCATGCGAATAACTCCAATAACAGCCAACTCCACTATAGTGAAAAGATGGTTGAATAGTTGGAATACGACTGTTATCAATAATCAATGTAAACTCAGTATTGTTTGGAAGTCTCCATTTATTTATATTTTGTTGTTTAAGTGTATCGCAATAAGATAAAGCCCTTTTGAAACTCATTTTATTTAAAGCATTAGAAAAACTATCCTGCCACAGCAAATTATGCTCTGCATCATAGACACTATCACTTTGGGCTGCAAATAAGTTTATCATAAATATGAATGTTACCAATAATAGTCGCATAGTATCACCTTAAATCTCAGCTCTTCTTGAAACTCCAATGAGCTTTTCATGTGGAAAATTATAAAAACTTGCAAAACTAGGTGAAATATTTTTGACCAATGAAAAAAGTTTCCAGTGAAGCTTTTTCGAGACAATCTCCTCATCCCCATAAAAAATAGTTCGCTCTTCAATCCCTTTTTCTTTTAAGATTTTTTCCATATTGAGTATTTCCATATATCCCACATAAATCAACAGCAAATCAAGTCCCTCAGCAAGTGGTGAGAGTTCACTATGTACACCTAGCGGCTCGCTTGTGGGTTTTACACTCACTATAATATTTCTTTCATACATAATACCATTTTGAAACATTGTTTTTCCAATATATGCTGGAATATTATCTGCTCGTCTTGAAAAAAAGAGAGCGATACCTTCAATATGAGCACCGCTACTATATTGTTTATTATATTCTATCAAAAAATCATCTTTTGCTATGGGCGTCAAAGATTCATAAAGGCGTTTTTGCCCTTGTGTGTAAAGTATTATTAATCCAAGTGGAATAGATGCTATTATCAAAGACCAATACCCGCCATGTGGAATTTTCATCAAACATGAAACAAAAAATATAAAACTTGTAATCCCTGATACCATAGCAAAAAACATTTTAATTTTTTTACCTCGATAAGCAAATATCATTGTTACCAAAATACCTGTAATACTCATCGCTCCTGCAACTGCCAATCCATACGCAGCAGCCAACTTAGCTGATTCTTGAAATACAAAAAGCATAATAATGACACATGCAAATAAAAACCAATTGACAGAACCAACATAAATTTGAGAACGAAGGTCATGCGATGTATATTCTACTCTAAAATGAGGGAATATGCGTGTTGTCATAGCTTGATATAAAACAGAGAAGATTCCGCTTATCATGGCTTGTGATGCGATGACTGTTGCCATAATAGCTAAAATCAAAAATGGCACATAAAACAAAGGTGCAAAATCTTTTGTCATCTCAAAAAGTGGGCTTTTGATAGCATCAGGATGCGCTAATAAAAATGCGCCCTGCCCGTAATAGCTTAGCATTAATGCAAAAAATACAAATACCCAACCTTTTAATATTGGCAATCGTCCTAAATGACCCATGTCTGCATAAAGTGCTTCACCACCTGTTGTTGCCAAGATAACATCCGCTAACATAATGAATGTAATAAATGGGTGTTCAAGTGTAAAGTTAACAGCATACATTGGATTGATAGCAGCAAAAATTGATAAATCTTGAGTTACATAATAGAGCCCAACTCCAGACAAGCATAAAAACCATACAACCATAACTGGTCCAAATGCGGAAGCTACTTTTTCGACACCTTTTTTCTGAATGAAAAACAGAACAAAAGCTACGACTGCAGCCAGTATAAGCAAAGTAATTTGTGGTGTTTCCTCATAACCAGGTATGAGTATAATCCCCTCAACAGCACTCAAAATACTAATAGCAGGTGTAATTACACCATCGCCAATCATCAAAGAAACTCCCAAAAATCCTAAGATAGAAACTATGCCAATAGTACGACTGTTTTTTAAATAAGGAAGAAGTATCTGAACTAAAACAACTGTTCCGCCTTCTCCCCTTTTACTAAGACTTGTAGCTAACCACGCATATTGAATAGTTACAAGTATTGTCATAGCCCAAAATACAAACGATAAAATACCATATAAATTTTCAACCGTAGGTGCTATAAGCATACAAATAATCGCAATAGTATAAATAGGACTTGTCCCTATATCGCCATAAACAACGCCCAGCGCCTTGATAACCATCATCTCATTTTTTATCCGCTCTCGCAGTGTCATATACATTCCTTCAACTTTATTTTAGGAATTGATTATACAACTGGAGATATATTTAAAATATAACAAATATACTAGAAAGATATAATATTTTTATAAAATAGACTTCTTGCATAAACTAGATTGCTTCGTCGTTCCTCCTCGCAATGACCGTCATTGCGAACGAAGTGAAGCAATCTAAAAAGGGGTTATGCAAGAAGTCTAATAGCCATAGTATTCAAAAATTCCACATGCCATAAATTCATCTTTATTTTACAGAGCTTAGAAAAATTCGTAATTAATCTTCTTCTCTATCTTGCAACTTAAACGAGAAAAAAAGAGCGATGAATAGCACGATGATTGTCGTGCTATAAAGTACAGTGTAATTAAAAAAGTGTAAAACTACTCCGCCTAGCATAGAAAAAAACAGACCAAACGAGACAGCATTCATCTGAATTGCGACATATATGGGTCTTTTCTCTTGGGGTGCTAGTGCTAAAATGAGGTTTCCTGAGGCAATGCGGTTTCCGTCTATGGATGCGCCTGTGAGAAAAAAGAGAAACATATATTCATAAAGTTCCGATGAAAAAAATGCTATACCTATTGCGACTATCTGAAGCAAAATGGATAGATTTGCCGCTCGTTTATTGAATCCTCTGCCACTCATCGCTCCCCATAAAAAATTACTCAACATTGCACCCACTATTTGCATGGTAATCAAGCTTCCGATGGCAACTCCATCAAGAGATATTTTAGTTTGAGCATCTAAAATAATAAATGGCAAAGCTATTAAATATCCATAAGCGAGTAAAAAAGTTTTGAGTTGGATTTGCAACTGTTTATCGGATTTTAGAAGCGTCCATGAGTTTGATAGAAATGTTTTAAATGATTTTTCTCTTTTAGAAACACTTTCTTTGATGGGTTCATCAATCATGCCGATTGCTAAATATCCAAACCCCATGATAAATGCGCTCATCATAAAAAGATACCCAAAACTCTGCGGTGCATCAAAATATTCTAGTATAAAACCAGCCAAAGTTCCGCTGATAAGTCCGCCAAAACCGCTAAAAAACTGACGGTATGCCATTGTTTTACCACGAAATTTATGCGAAAAAATCTTTGCAATGATGTCTTTGAAGTAAATCGCTCCAAAACCTGCACTAAAAGAGAAAATAAAAAGCCCTACTCCGATACAAAAAAGTGTGAGATCGTGATATTTATCGCCAAAAGCAACAATCGCCACCCCAATAAAAAACCATGAAACAAAGCGAACAAGAAAAACACGACGAAGATATTTAAGCATAAGCGGATAACTTTGTGCCTGAAAAGCTGCTAAGAGTTGTACGACAATTGCCCCACCACGAAGTAAAGAAGCAAAAAAACCAACAAGAAGAGAACTTCCACCAAAGTAGTTTACTATGAGTGGTAAGATGGTGGAAGGCTCAGCTATCGTAGTGCCAAGTGTGAGAAAAAAACCATGTAAAATATTTCTTACATGGTTAGAAAATTTATCCATTTAACATTTCATACGCTTCTTCAACACTGGAAGCTTTCCCAGTTATAAAAAGAAAAATGGCAGCGTTAAGGGTTGCGAGTTTTAGGTATTCATTGGATGGATTATTTAACTGCTCCAAAGACTCTTCGAGTGTGATGTTTTCCCATGATTTTTGATAGTTGATACCAAAATATTCAGGGTCAATAATAAACTCCTCAACTTCGCCATTTTCTGCTATCCATAAACGACCTTTACTAAAGAGTTCTGGTGTTCCTTCATTGCCTTGAACAAGAGCAAATCTTTTATATCGCTCAGAAAAAATTTCTACATATTTTTTGACATAGGGCTTGTGAAATACACCTGTGAGCGCATATTCGCTATTTGCAATGCGTGGTAATTTCTCAATTGTGTTAAACCCTGTACGAAGTCCTAAACGCATTCGAATCTCTGTGAGGCGGTGCATTTTATTAAAAAAATCTGCTCTATCAAAGTAGTGTACATTTGCATTCAAATTTATGTTCGTGCATATCTCTTTCATCGTAATACCTGCTTTTGCAGGTTGCATATCATCGCCCATCACAACCAACTGAAGTCCTGATTTTTCAAGCACTTTTGCTACGAGTGGAAAGATGTAAGGATTGTTTGCTTTGCCGTCAAACGGATAGCCAAGTTCTATGGAATTTTCAACTATTGTGTGCGTTATATACGAATCACATGCACTCACAGCGCCTCTAAACTCTTCTACAGTCTCAGGTTTAAGCCTCCAACCAAGTAAAAATGCAGCAATTTGTTCGCTATAAACACTTTGCTCTAAGACTTGACGCATCATGTCTTCACTCTCAGCAAAACTCAAATCTCTGTTGCCTTTTACGCCTGTGCCCACTGCATGTATATATTTTTGAAAGTTCATATCTCTTCTTCTATTTTTTAGTTACTTAGAGTGTAACAAATTAAGTATAAATATTTCTATGATTTGAATCAATTTTTATATTTTATATCTTTTTGTATGGCATGTGGAAATTAATTAAAGACAATTAACTTCATATTAAGCCATAGACTGATATATTGTAAGTAAATCAAAAATAAATAATAAAAAGGCACATTATGAGAGACTTAAGACAATTTTATTTTTTTGAAAATTTAGACGATGAACAATTGGCTCTTCTTAGTACATTTTCTAACAAGAAGCATTATGAAAAAGGTGCGATTTTATTTTATGAAAAAGAGCAACCAAAATCTTTAATACTACTTATTGAAGGAGTACTAAAAGTCTATAAAACTGACCAAAAGAACAATGAAGTAATTATGCACAGATTTATGCCAGTATCTTTGGTGGCAGAGATGGCAATTTTAGAAGATATGCCTTACCCTGCATCCGCAGCTTTTGAGAGTGCTGGAGTGGTAATTGAAATTGATTTTGAAAGATTTAAAAAGGAGTTTTTGCATAATCCACATGTCGCTTTAATATTTTTTAAATCACTTTCAAGAAAAATAAAATATCTTGAAGATGTTATTGCTCTGAATGTTGTGTTAGATTCAACAGCTCGTTTAGCTAAATATATTTATGATAAAAGAGCCGTTTTAAGTAATTTAAAACAGTATCAAGTTGCAGAACATCTTCATATGACACCTGAAACACTCTCTAGAACATTTAAAAAACTTGTTATTTTAGAGTTGCTAGAAAAAGAACCTGATGGATATAAAATCAAAAATGAAGAGGGTTTACGCGTACTTTTTGAGTAATGATTTACTCTTGATATATGTCATTTTTATTTAAAAACGCTTATGTTAAACTCCTGTCTTGAGGTGATATTAACATGCGTACACTACTTCTTCTTATTTTATATTTCGTGTTAGCACTCAATGCTCTAACACTTGACGAAGCTCGTGAACTAGCGTTATCCAAGGGACTCAAAGCAATACCAAAAAATTATCAAAGTTTACAACTGCTTGTTAATGATCCTCAAAACTCAATGAATGTACAAAAAATAGAATGCAATTTGATGATTAAGAAAAACTCATGAAATTTTTTTTTATATTATTATTATTTTTGAATGTATCGTTAAATGCTGAAACTATTAAATGGAATAGTAATTATGAAGAAGCGCATAAAGAAGCATTAAAAGAGAACAAAATATTGATGGTGCTACTTATGGAGAGTAATTCTAAAGAGTGCGATAAGATTTTAACCACAACATTTAAAGAACAAGAATATATAAAAAAGATAAATGAATTATTTGTAAGTGTATTGATTACAAAAGGACAAAAAGAGAGTTATCCCATAGAAATGCTATACACAATGACTTATCCATCCATTTTCTTTTTAAACACTCAGGAATTGTTTGTTGGAAATAATATTTATGGATATATAAGTCCAGAAGCTTTTAAAATACACTTAAAATTATATGACTAAAATATCAGAAGAAGGACTTTTATGATTTTACATGATGTTATGATTATTTTAGTAATGACATTCCCAATGTTTCTCTTTACAATTTATCCAGCTATAAGATTAGCGGATTTTCTTGAGCAAAAGTATGAAATTGAAGAATTTTACAAGCGAACGGTAATGGTGAGCGTAACATTTCTTGGCGCACTTTTACTCTCATCACTTTTACATTTTGCTTAGGAGTTTAGAATGATTAAATTATTTTTATTATCACTTGCTTTGGCACTTTCTCTTTTTGCCCAAAATCCTGCTTTAGAGGCTTTTAAGCAAAAAGAGTATGCAAAAGCTTTTGAGTTGTATTCAATTGATGCAAAAAAAGGAGATGCTTCATCGCAACATGCGCTGAGTTATCTCTATTTTAATGGTCTTGGAGTAAAACAAGATGCAAACAAAGGCGTGGAGTGGATAACAAAAGCAGCAAATGCTTCAAATGAAATAGCACAATATGATTTAGGAATGATGTACTTGAACGGTTATGATGTAGAAAAAAATGCTTCACAAGCTTTTTCTTGGCTCACTCAAGCGTCTGATGCTGGACATATAAATGCAAAATATAATTTGGCACTCATGTACTATAACGGAGATGCGACAGACCAAAATGTTACAAAATCTGCAGAACTTCTTGAAAATGTTGCACAAAATGGGCATGTGGAAGCAACTCAAAATATAGGTCGAGTCTATATGCAACTACTCAACTATGATAAAGCTTCTTTTTGGTTGGAAAAGAATGCAGCCACAGGCGATGTCATGGCTTACTATCTTCTTGCAGAAATTTACTGTCTGCAAGAAAAATTTCCACATGCCAAAGAGTGGGCAAAAAAAGCTATTGAAAGTGGAAATGAAAAAGCTAAAGAGTTGTACAAAACTTATGAGTTGGAGAAATACTAAGAACAAATACAATAAAGCACACAGGATAAGCTTTTTTGAGTTTAATTTGTTGTTTTTACCTTAAAAAAATGATTATTCAGCCTTTATTTTTTTCATTACACAAAAATTGGCAATTTGTTTAAAAAGTTTTATTTTTGTTCACAATCTATTCACACTTTTTTTGATATAGTTTCGTCATATGATGCTTCTGATGACATAAATATACAGGAATAATTAAAGATGAAAAAAACAATACTACTGACATTTGCGATTTTATTGAGCGTGGAATCGGCTGAAGCACACGATGGTCGTGGTTGGGGATATAGAGGTGGATGGGTTGCTCCAATCATAATTGGTGGGGCAATTGGTTACGCTGCATCACGACCTACTATCGTTTATAATCCTCCTTCGACTGTTGTTTATACCACGCCACAGACAGTTATTGTTCAAGATAATGCGCCTTCAACTGTTTTACAACAAACAACAGTTACACCTGCTAATGGTTCAATTTATGAGGAGCGTTGGGTCTATTTTGAGGATTGTAATTGTAAGAAAAAAGTACTTGTCAAAATACAGTAATACATCTTATAAGAAATCTATACTTCTCAAAGGTTTGTTTTAGGTGATGAATACACTTTCATTAATAAAGTGTTAAGAAAGAGTTTAGTTATCGTTAATAGCCGTAATCTATAATTCTAATATCAAATTTAAAAGAAAAACTTTAAAAAGTCTGCATGAACACAAAATCTAAATAGGCAAAAAGATTGATAAAAATTGTAATGATTGAAGACGATGCCGAACTAGCTGAAGTTTTAATTCAGTATTTAGCAAAATTCAGTATTGAAGTTACAAATTTTGAAGATCCATTTTTGGCTCTAAGCAACATCGCACTCAAGAGTTATGACCTTATTATATTAGACCTCACACTTCCTGGGCTTGATGGCTTAGAAGTGTGCAAAGAACTGCTTGCAAAACATAAAATTCCCATTATTGTCTCTAGTGCAAGAAGCGATATAACAGATAAAGTTATAGCTCTTGAGCTCGGTGCAGATGATTACCTTCCAAAACCTTATGACCCAAGAGAGCTTGAAGTTAGAATAAAAACAATACTCAGAAGATGCTCAAAAGAGCTGGAGCTATTAAAACCTGAAATAAAAAATGAAGTATTTGTTATAGATGAGCAAAAACAGGAGATAAAACAAAATGGCAAGTTCATAAAGTTTACTCCTGCAGAGTATGAGATAATGTTACTCATGTGTAAACGAAAAGGCTTTGTCGTATCAAGATATGATATTTTACAAAATTGTACTTTTTTAAATAGTGACGAAGATAGTGGAAGTTTATCTGTGATTATTAACAGAATAAGAACAAAAATAGAGATTGAGCCAAAAAATCCTGAATATCTTTTAACCATAAGAGGCTTAGGCTACAAGTTAACAGAATGAAAAAAAACTCCATTTTATTTACAGTAAATTTAACTTTTTTTATATCTTTTTTACTTATTAGTGCAAGTTTTGTAGTGCTTTATGATGTTCACCAAAAAAGAGAAGATTTTTTTATTCATAAAAGAGGCGCAGAAATCTCTAGAATGTTCTTTGATGAGTACAATGATGATGGCATAACTCAAAAATTAAAAGAAGATACTGAACGATTTAATTTTTCAATTATTAGTGATGATAAAGAGATAGATACGATTATTAATAGTAAAAATTTAAAAATTAAACGAGTACAAAATAAAAGAAATTATAATCTTGAATATTTAGTGTTTAATGATAAACATTTTGTACACATTTCATCGCCTAAAATAAATGTTATTTTACAAGACAACACAGCTTTCACCAATGATATAAACATTACAATTATAATTTACATAGCAATATTAGGTATATTCTTATTTTTATATTTTTCAATTATTAATAAACTAAAACCTCTTAAAAGCTTGAATGCAATGGTTAAAAATTTTGGTAATGAAGAGTTTGATGTTGAAATTTCAACTTCTAATGAAGATGAAATCTCAAAGCTAATGAATGAGTTTGGCAAATCAGCCAAAAAACTGAAAAATATAAAAGAGTCAAGAAATATATTTATCAGAAATATTATGCATGAATTAAAAACACCTATAACAAAAGGAAAATTTTTAATTCATCTTCCTGCAACAGAAGAAAACAGTGATAAAATGCAAAAAGTGTTTTATAGACTGGAATCTTTAATAAATGAGTTTGCTGCTATAGAAGAGCTGATTTCTACAAAAAAAGAGTTGCAAATAAAAGAGTATTTTTTAGAAGATATCATAGATAATTCTGTGGATATTTTGATGTGTTCTGAAGAAGAAGTTTTAAAAAATTTTGAAAATATCAAGTTGCATGTTGATTTTGATATTTTCTCTATTGCAATTAAAAACCTTTTGGACAATAGCATTAAATATTCAAAAGATAAAAAAGTTACCATCAAAACTGAGGGCAAAAATATTGTATTTGAAAACAGTTCTGATAAACTCTTATATCCGCTTGAGAACTATTTTGAACCATTTTTCAGAGGAAACAATGTCAAATCAAATCAAAGTTTTGGGCTTGGGCTTTATATAATCAAACATATTTTGGATGCACATGCCATGAGTTTAAAGTATGAATATTTAAATGGTGTAAACAGATTTAAAGTAGAGCAATAATGTTAAGTAACTCTTTCTTCGTCTTGGAACTAGCGCTGATATAAGCAAATAATTTCGTTAAGAAAGCATTAAGAAAGAGTTTGATTATTGTTAATAGCTATAGTCTATAATGTCAAACGAATTCAAAATATGGGCGGATAATTTAATAAACTTCTTGTAAAAAACTAAGATTGCTTCGTCGTTCCTCCTTGGCACATGACCATCATTACAAACGAAGTGAAGCAATCTAAAAAGAGAGTTTTACAAGAAGTCTAATAAAAAAGGAAGATAGTGTTGAAACAATGTTTAAAATTAGGATTGATTATTATTTTTTTTATTTCTGAAACTTGGGCTGATAGTGATCCTTTTGGCGTACTCGAAAAACCCTATCAAAAGGATTGTTCATCTCTAAATTTGAAACAGCCTCTCAATCTTTGGATTGCAGTGGATCAAGCTTTGTGCGCCAATCCTCAAACTCATACAGCATGGGCAAGTGTTCAATATCAGTCTGCACTTTTAGGTGGATCAAATGCTGCTTATTTACCTACAGTTAATATAAATGCAACTCTATCAGGTAATCATGACAAAGGTAGTACAAATATACAAAACTATTCCAAAGAGAGCGGCAGTATTGCACTAAACTATCTCTTATATGATTTTGGAAATCGTGATGCACTTCGTGATCAGGCTACTTTTGCCTTGTTTTCTTCAAAAAAAAGCTATGATAATATTCTTCAATTGGTCTTTTTTGGGGCTGTCCAAACATACTATAATTTATTTCAAGCACAAGCATCACTTGATGCTTATAAAAATACTGAATTAGCAGCAAAAGAGAATTTAGAAGCAGCAGAAATAAAAGTGAAAGCTGGAGTGGCAATTCCAGCGGATAAACTTCGAGCACGCGCCGCCTATGCGCAAGCAATACTGACTCGTGTAGGTGCTGAAGGAACACTGAGCATTGCGAAAGGGAATTTTGCAGCAGCATTGGGATTAGATGCACAAACATCTCTCCTAGTTACTCCTCCATCTAGCGGTCATGAACTTGCTCTTCCAGAAGAAACTCTCCAAGAATTGATAAACAAAGCTAAACAAAAGCGTCCTGATTTAGCGGCAGTTCAAACGGATATTCAAACAGCTGATGCAGCCTTGCGTGCTGCGCGTGATAGCGGCATGCCAACATTAGCATTAACATCATCTATAAATGGAATAGATACTTCATCTGCTTCGCCTACAAGCAATTCGAATGTAGGGATTGCTCTTTCATTTCCAATTTTCACCGGCTATGCGACAACCTACAAAATTGCTGCAGCACAAGATCAGCGTAGTATAAAAGAAACAATTGCACAGTCTCTTGAAAAACAAGTTACACTGGATGTTTATACAGCTTATGCCAATTTGATGACTGCAAGTAAGCAGGAAAGTTTGATAGATGATTTAGTAGTGAGTGCACATGCCTCATATGATGCAGCTTTTGGACGCTATAAAGCGGGTGTGGGTACTATTTTAGATGTTACATCATCGCAAGTTGTATTATCAAGTGCCGAGCAGCAAAAGATATCTGCACTCTATTCGCTTGCAGTAGCTCGAGTCGCTTTAGCCAAAGCACTCGGTGATAACGAACTTATGAACAATGAATTAAGAAAAGAGGAAAATCGATGAAGAACCGAATAACAAAATGGATTATAACCCTCACGATTATGGCATTAAGCGGCGGTGGATATTGGTGGTATGATAGTCATAAAATTCGGTTCGAAGATCGTTATAAACAAGAGAGTATTGAAAAA
Source organism: Campylobacterales bacterium (assembly GCA_026390075.1). GTDB lineage: Bacteria > Campylobacterota > Campylobacteria > Campylobacterales > Sulfurimonadaceae > Sulfurimonas. The sequence continues at coordinate 4,656 of JAPLGP010000026.1, read as the reverse complement.
GGTACCGTTTTGCAAACGGTTTCAGCTAATGGAACACTCAACCCCGTAGTCCTTGTAAATGTAGGGACACAAGTGTCTGGTACAGTTATACAGTTGAAAGCCGATTTTAATGATCATGTACAAAAAGGACAGGTTATGGCACTCCTTGATCCGTCTCTTTTTGATGCCCAGATTGCTCAAAGCAATGCTAATGTTGCCAATGCACATGCCAGTGTTGTTTTGGCGACAGCGAATGAAAAGCGTTCACACGAACTTTTTAAAAAAGAATATGTGTCTCAGCAAGATTATGATCAAAGTGTTCAAGCTTTGGCTTCAGCAAAAGCAAGTTTAGCATTAGCTACTGCACAACTAAAGCGGGATCAAACCAATAAAAATTATTCAGTGATTACTTCTCCTGTTTCCGGTGTTGTTGTTGATCGTCAAATCAGTGTAGGACAAACAGTAGCCGCAAGCTTTCAAACACCAATACTCTTTAAAATAGCGCAAGATTTGCGAGAAATGCAAATTGATGCAAATTTTGCCGAAGCGGACATTGGGAAAATAAGAGTCGGACAAAATGTAAATTTCAATGTTGATGCCTTTGCGGATCAAACCTTTAAAGGAGAAGTGAGTCAAATTCGTCTAAATGCAGTAACTACTTCCAATGTTGTAACTTATGATATTGTCGTAGCTGTAGATAATCCTAAGAAAATTTTACTTCCTGGCATGACTGCGTATGTTACGGTTATAGAGGATCAGCACTCTAATGTATTACTGATTCCAAATGCCGCTTTGCGATTTCGTTCAACAGATGATAAAAAGGCTAAATTTAAAGCAAAAAAAGATAATCATATTTCTGATGCGACAAAAGGACATATTTTTATATTAAAAGATGAACAACTTAAAAAGATTTATATTTCAATCGGTATTACAGATGGAAAATATACTGAGGTAACAGAAGGTGCGATTGAAGCAGGAGATCAAGTAATTGTTAGTGAAAATAATTCAGAGCGAGATACAGCTAAATCAAACTCGCCTATGAAAATGTTTTAAATATGACTCATTTTGTTATCAATATTAAAAATTTAACCAAAAATTATGAAACTGTAGCAGGAGTAGTACCCGTTCTTAAAGGTATCGATCTGTCTGTATCTAGCGGTGAATTTTTAGCCATTATGGGCGCTTCTGGATCAGGAAAATCAACATTAATGAATATTTTAGGATGCCTTGATACTCCAAGCGGAGGAATATATGAACTCAATGGGACAGACATCCAAAGTTTAGATAAAAATTCTTTGGCATCATTTCGCAACAGTATGATTGGATTTATATTTCAAGGATTCAATCTACTACCACGAATGTCTATTATTGATAATATCGCATTGCCATTAGTATATGCCGGTATTCCCAAAGAAGAACGGATAGAGCGTGCTCGTATCATGCTTGAAAAAGTTGGTTTAGGTCTTTATGGCTCCTATCGTCCAAATCAAATATCTGGTGGGCAACAACAGCGAGTAGCTATTGCAAGGGCTTTAATCAACCGACCTAAACTCATCTTAGCGGATGAACCAACTGGAAATTTAGATACCAAAACGAGTGAAGAAATCATGACTCTATTTAGTGATCTCAATACTCAAGAGGGTATTACTATTATCCTTATAACCCATGAAAATAATATTGCACAATATGCACAAAGTATTGTCCATATTCATGATGGTAAGATTGATTTTAGGGAACCTACTAATCGAATGGAAGAGAGAATAAAATGATTTGGTCTATGCTTCATGAAGCATTGGAGGCAATGATTGCGAACCGAATGCGCTCTTTTCTCACAATGTTAGGAATGATGATTGGAGTTGGGGCAGTAATTATTATGTCAGCAATTGGCGCAGGAGCTCAAGAAGCTGTTAAGCAGTCCATTGCATCAATGGGAAGCAATCTTTTTATTGTTCTATCAGGTTCAACTACTTCAGGAGGAGCCCGAATGGGAAGCGGTGCTACTCCAACACTTACGATAGGTGATGCTGAGGCAATTGCTGAACTTCCTTCTATTGCTGAAGTAGCACCAATTGCTTCTGGAATGGCTCAAGTTATATATGGGTCAAATAATTGGAGCACAACAATTATGGGGTCAACTCCAAATATATTAACGGTAAGAAATTGGACTATGGAATCAGGGTATTCATTTACAGATGCTGATGTTCGTGGAGCAACACGAGTCGCTTTAATAGGTAAAACCGTAGCAGAAAATCTTTTTGGGGATGAGAATCCAGTCGGTAAAATGATTCGAATTAAACAAAGCCCTTATCAGGTTGTAGGAGTATTAGCTCTTAAAGGACAGAGCTTGGACGGGCGTGATCAAGATGATACGATTATTGTTCCAGTTACAACAGCTCAGCACAAATTATTTGGATCACAATTTCAAGGTACCGTTCGTCTCATAATGGCTCAGGCCGTTTCGGCAGATCAGATGAATGAAGCAGAAAATCAAATGACAGAACTATTGCGCCAACGCCATCATATCCGAGATAACAAAGAAAATGATTTTTCAATCAGGAACCTAGCTGCAATGGCAGCTTCTGCAGCTGATACTGCTAAAGTTATGTCACTCATGCTAGGTGCAATTGCATCTATTTCATTATTAGTTGGAGGAATTGGTATTATGAATATTATGCTGGTATCGGTTACTGAAAGGACACGCGAAATCGGCATTCGGGTTGCCATTGGTGCACATGAGCGGGATATTTTACTCCAGTTTTTACTTGAAGCACTGATGATATCAATATTTGGAAGTATGATAGGGATTTTATTAGGAGTAGGAGGTGCATTTATTGCTGAAAATTTTTTATCAATGTCCGTAATTTTTACTTCTCAATCTATTTTAACGGCTTTTGGCGTAGCCGCTACTATTGGAATATTTTTTGGATTTTACCCAGCCCGCAAAGCAGCCAAAATGGAACCTATTGATGCACTCCGCTTTCAATAAATTGTCTATCAAATTTGGATATAATTCAAAAAAAATATTTAAGCTAAAATAACGGATTATAGATGCAATTACATACTTTAACACAAGAACAATATCAAGAAGCGATTAATACCTACGCAGAGACTTTAGCCCTAGAACCCTACCAAGCTGAACTTGTTAAACTCCAACAACATCTTGAACGCCATAAACTTAAACTTATCATTCTTTTTGAAGGTCGTGATGCGGCTGGCAAAGGAAGCGTTATAGGAAGCGTAAGCAGATATATGAATCCTAAACACTACCGCATTGTGGCTCTTGGTCGCCCTACTGAAGAGGAACTTACACAGTGGTATTTTCAACGCTATATTAAACACTTTCCACATGGCGGAGAGGTTGTCCTCTTTGATAGAAGCTGGTATAACCGTGCTATGGTTGAACCTGTGTTTGGTTTTTGTTCACAAGAAGAGCATGAGCTATTTATGAAACATGTCATTCCTTTTGAAGAGTCTTTAGTTGATCAGGGAACCATATTTATAAAACTTTATTTTAGTGTGAGTAAAGAAAAACAAGCACAAAGGTTTGAGCAACGCCGTTCAGACCCACTACGCCAGTGGAAACTAAGTGAGATAGACCTTCAAGCGCAAAGCATGTGGGATCAGTTTACAAAGACGAAGTACAACATGCTCAAAAATACAAATCATAGCAAAGCACCATGGCATGTCATTCGCTCTAGTGACAAACATAGGGCACGATTAGAGACTATGAAACTTATTTTAAATCAAGTGGATTATTATGGAAAAAGTAAAACACTCGATTTTGCAATGAACGCTAAAGCAGTTTTTACAGCAGAACAAGAGTTGGCAATTATGGATAAACATGCAGCAAAAGATTTAAAACATAAAATTGAAAATTAAGTATATTATAAGCCTATTTACTTTAAAATTCCGACCGTTTTACAGGGCTGAATAAGCCTTAAAACGGAAAGTTTTTCTCTCTACTTCTGCGCAAATACATTGGGGTGTCGCCAAGCGGTAAGGCACTGGTTTTTGGTACCAGTATTCAGGGGTTCGAATCCCTTCACCCCATCCACAAAATCAATCTTTTTTTACTAAGGCAAAAATTTGGAAGACTCTGCAAATGATTTAATAACACTCACACTAAGAAGTATCGCCCTTTTAATTAGCGCTGGAATATTTTTATTTATATTAACAAGAAAAAAAGAAGATAAAAAATAACAAAACCACTGTTATGTGCCAAAAAGAAACGACGAAGCAATCTAAAACCCACATGCCAAAACCCTATTATGTGCAGATGTCAAACAAACTCTAAAATTAGGCAGTCAAATTAAAAAAAAGTTACATTCTGAAACTTAAACCGCCTCTTGTTTTTCTACTATTTTATTTGAAGATTTAGCTCCAAACTTATAAATATCTGAATTGATAATTCCTGATTCTTTTTTTTTTTTTATCCTATAACTTTCTCCTTGTATATTGATTACATGTGAATGATACAGTATCCTGTCAAGGATAGCAGTCGTAACTATTTTATCTCCTCCAAACACTTGCGCCCAATTGTCAACGGCGGAGTTAAAATAGGCAGTAAGAAAAGCTGCTAAAAAGTAGTTTTTACAACCCAAAGCTTAAAGAAACAAATTAATTTTGTTAAAGTCTTTTTTCAAAAAATTGAAAGGAGATAAGTGCTTAAAAAAGGTG
>JAPLGP010000004.1 GCA_026390075.1 Campylobacterales bacterium | reverse complement strand
TCTCCTTTTTAACACCAAACCTCCTATTCCAAAAATGAAATTAAAGTTTAGCAAAACTAATTTATTAGTTTAAGGTTCAACAATCAAAATATAGCTTTTTGTGATTTATTGACTGCCTAGTTTAGCAGTTCGTTTGACAATTTGATGTGATTGAGCAAGTTACTCAGTTGATAATTACGGGTGAGATTGTAAATTATAGATATGATAATAAAACTGAAGAATTGGTTTTGATTTTAGGTTAATAAGGAGATTACTGATTTTGCAGGAGTATTTTAAATATCTCTTGACTTTCAATTTGCGCTAGCTCATAACTCTCAACTGTGCCTATATCTCTATGATAAGTGGTGTTGAGGTAGGTATTTATTTTTCCCATATAGTGTGGTAAGACATCAAGACTGAAATCCACATCTTTTTTGCCAAGCGTTGCCATAAACTCTATAACACTTGGCTCACAAATATAGACAGCCCCGTTTGCAAGGTTGGATGGTGGGTTTTTTACTTTTTCATGGAACTCTTGAACCACACCTTTTGCATCCACTTTTACAATTCCACATGCCGAAGGGTTGTCACTCTCAAAAAGCATCATGGTAATTCCACATGCCAAGTTTCTTGTGGCATGTGCATTTATAAACGCCCCAAAATCACAAAAAGAGAGATTGTCGGCATGAACAAGCATAAATGGTTCATCTGCGAAAAACTCTCTATTTGCCAAAAGTGTTCCGCCCGTGTTTAAAAGCTCCTCTTCATGCACTAAAGTTACTTTCTTGGCATGTGGACTTTGCTTTATAAACTCTTCTACTTGTTCGCTAAGATAAGAAGTGTTTATCAAAAACTCACTCACCCCTGCTTTACTCAAATTTTCAAGCCAATATTCTAAAAGTGGTTTGCCATGAATGGGGACTAAACATTTTGGAATGGTGTTGGTAATGGGACGAAGCCTTGATCCTAGACCTGCGGCTAAAAGTAGAGCTTTCACTTACTCTAGCTCTTTTAAAAGTTCCGCTTTTTTTATAGGAACATTTCCTACTCGGCTTATCTGTATCGCAGAAGCAAGTGAACCTAAATAGGCACTTTGCCAAATATCTGCTCCAACACAAAGCGCCATAGCACTGCATGTAAGAAGTGAATCTCCTGCCCCGCTTACATCTTTTACAACGCTTCCCAAAGCATTTACATTGTCTGTTAAAAGTTCATTTTTTGAGTTGTTATATATCATCAAGCCCTCTGCTCCGAGTGTTGTAAAGATATACTTGGCATGTGTATTTTCTGCTAATTTGTTGGAAAGAACAACGAGACCTGATTTAAAATCATTGAGTGAAAGCCTAATTTCTCTCTCTGTTGGTGTCACTAACGACATGTTTTTAAATTTTGCTATATCTCCCACTTGAGAGGAGCTTTGAGAATCTGCCGCCATGTAGATGCCATTTTTTACACCCAGTTTTGTGATGGCGTTTATCAAGGTATTTGTCAAAACACCATAACTAAAATCAGAAAAAAGTATCAAATCAATATCAGCGATAGAGTCTTGAATTTTATTTAAAATGGTAGTTTCAATATCTTTGCTAATGCCATGTTGTTTGAGATGATTCACACGAAGCAGTGTTTTTTCTTTTGCACGAAATCGCTGTTTGAGTGTCGTTGGTCTCGTTGTATCCGTGCATAAAGAGACATCAATACCTAATTTATCTAAGCCATCTTGTACATACGATTTGTTCTCATCCTCGCCAACAACAGAGATAAATTTTACTTTCGCACCAAGTGTTGCAGCGTGACTGGCTACTATGGCAGCACCGCCTATAAATTTGTTATTTACAAGTGGAGTAACGACGATAGTTGGGTCTTCTTGGCTCATGCCAAGAGCTTCACAAGTGATATACTCATCTACAATAGTATCGCCGATTACAAGGACGCTTAGATGAGAAAACTTCTCTATAATACTTTTCAAATCATCTAATTTAAACGCATGTCTTGCCAAATACTTTGAGTTGTGTTTTACATTATAATCAGATGCAAAAAACTCCTCTCGCAGTAAATCCATAGAAGAAAAACCAATTTCTCCAGAACTAAAAAGAAGTTTTCCTCCATAACTTTCAATGACTTCGAGTTCTGGATTCTCTTCGTTTTCGTGCTCTTTTCCTTTTACGACGATATCAGGCTTATGATTTCTAATATATTCTAACGCCGAAATATCCAAAATAAAAGCTTCATCAACATAACTTGTAGCTTGAATAGATTCGAGTCGTACGGCTTGATTTATACCCTTATTTGAAGAGAGTAAATCATTGTTTATGCCTACTGTGAGGAAGTTACCGCTCTCTTTTGCAAATTTTAAAAATCTCAAATGCCCTGGATGTAAAATGTTAAAATCACCGCTTACAAATACTTTTTTCATGAGCTGTAACTTCTATCCCAAATATCACAACCACGGCATATATCATACTTATTTCTATCTCTGTTTAAGTGGCACTCTCGTACATCGTTAAATTTACTGTTTTGCCAAATCTCTTGAATGCTGTGCGTGGAAAAATCGCCCATGAAATTTTTTGTATTATAATCCGCCGCGCAAATTCCTACTTTGCCATCACTGTGAATTGCCATAGAAGAAAAGGGCGAAGTGCATGGCTTATCGGCGTAAAATGCTACTTTATCTTTATCTTCTCCAAGTTGATTTCCCCAGTTATGCATAGGCATAGTATAAGCCTTATCGTGCTTGGAAATTTTTTCATTCCAAAACTTTAACCAAGACTCTTTTTGGGATATATTTTGTGGAAGTTCAACCATTCTCACCGTTACCATAGACAAAGGATTTATCTCATTTCTGAGCTTAATGTATTCGAGCGTATTTTTCATGACTTTATCAAAATCTAATTTCACTCGAATGCTCTCATACATCTCTTTTTCAATCGAGTCAATAGAAAACATAATCTCATCTATCCCAGCTTCTAAAACCTCTCTTGCTAACTTTTCATTCAGGTTTTGTCCATTACTGACAAATCTTACTTTTTTAATCCCGACATCTTTGAGTTTTTTAACTTTAGACGCAATCTTTTTATCTAAGGTTGGTTCACCATCTCTATTGAGACAAATTATTTCTATCCAATCACTAAATTTTGAAACTTCTGCAACATATTTATCAAACAACGCATCGCTCATGATTTGAGAATCATTCCCTGTCCATTCATTGATAGTGCACATAATACATCTTGCATTACACGCATTGACTGTTTCTATTTCAAAATATTTTGGAAAAACTACAGCTTCACCAAGAGTACCCAGATTTAATCTTTTAGCTAATTGTTGCGATATTTCAGAATTGTTGCGCATCATATTCCTCTTTTACCATACTTATATAAAAAGTTCCTCTACCAAAAGCCTCTTTAAAATTTTGATATTTATTTGAGACAACATCCACGCTATATTCGCTATTTCTTATTAAATTTCCAATCTCTTTGATGCTATCATAGACTACACTGTTTTCTTGGTTCAGACTGATAAGATTGGTACAAATTTTATCCAATGTGGTAGCGATATCTGCGTTTGTATCTTTATTATTTATAACTGAATCTTCTATCTGTGAAAATAGTTCCTTACAAAGAGCTATCAACTCATTGTTATCATCCGCTTTTCGTTCTTTAAAGATAGCCTGATAGTGAAGTAAATTATGTCTTTTTTCATTAAACTGTTCTATGAAATAACTATTAAATTCCACACTACTCATAGGAATTTCTTTATACCATCTGTACTCTGTGAATATATTAGGAGAGGAGTTATAAAAAGTATATTCTTTGTTAAAAAATTCTATACACTCTTTAAAAGAAAAATTGTAGTTAAAATGCATTGTTCCCATCAAATTGTCTGCACACCAATCTCTTTTAAATCTGCTCATCCCTTTTAATGTATCCAAATGTGAAGTAAAAGCCGCCTCATATATATCTAACTTTTCATCAAAAGTGTTTTCTTGGCTTACTAACTTGGATGCAATATAGTGTCTTAAAATTTCAAATAAATAGGATATTTCATCAATACATGTCAATATCATTATTCCATTAGGATTAAGCAAATCATTAAATTTTTTTAGCACTTCCTCTTTGTTGTGAAGTCCCGGTATCATTCCTTCGCATATCAATATATCATACTTATTTTTAGTCTCAAAATCTTCTAACATGCAGTTATGGATAGAAATATTTTTTTTATCTACTTCATACTCAGAAAAAATCTTATTTATATCTTCAATCGCATATTGGTTTGGCTCAACTAAATCATACTGTGCTAATCCAAAACTTTGTGTCACCAATGGATTATATCCACCCCCCGGTCCAACTTCTAATACTTTTTTATCCTTAAAAAATATCGGAGCTAAACCCAATGTTTTATACAAAGAACTTCTTCTACTAAAATGTTGTTTTATATTACTTATATCCTGTTTGACGGGTGTAATTTGGTTGCTTATGTAGTGATCCAAAAATTGATTCATTTTTTTCCCTTATCTATTTATTGAGTTAGTTTAATATTTCCAATATTTTTGAAGTTTCTCGCTACTGCTTCTTGCCACAGTAAAGATAAACCACCATCTATCAGTATGTTCTGACCTGTTACAAACTTAGATTTTCTAGAGAGTAAATAGCGTATTAAATCCGTAACATTTTTAGATTTAAGGAGTTTCTTCTGAGGACTAACAGATTTATATAAATCGTACAGTTCATGATTCTTTTTATAAAAATCTCTGTTTTCATCTTTGAGGGTAGTGCTTGGAGATACCATATTGACTCTCATACCTTTGTTAGCAAGAGATACAGCATAGTAATGCATCAATCCAACTAAAGCACTTTTAGCGATATGATAATCTACTGCTTGTTCTGTAGCGACAAATTTTGAAGCGATTGAACCAACAAGAACAATACTTTTTAAACCTTTTTTGGAGAAAGAATCTCTTAAAGCTTCTATAATCATTTTTGTTGATTCCACACTTACCATCAACTCATCACTCAAACTGCGTTTTTTAGTATCTATTGGTCGGTACTTTTGGCAAAACAGTAAACTATCTATTTTATGGTCTAATTTTTTTATAGAATTGATTGTTGTTTGTATAGCTTCATTTGATAATAAATCTGTTTGAAAATGTACAATATTTTCAGATTTTATATCAATATTAGTTCTAGATAGGAGTAATACTCTATTTGTTTTCTTTTTTATAACTTGCTTGATAAATTCTCTGCCAATGCCTTTACTTCCGCCAACCACTACAAAATATTTCATGATGCTAACCAACTACTCTATAGGATGGTAATGGAATGATAAATTTACCGCCATTATCAAGAAATCTCTGATGTTGCGACATTATAATATCTGCAAATCTCCAAGCAAATATAACAATATAGTCAGGTCTGTTTTCATAAATAATATCGGAAGAAACAACTGGTATATGAAAATTTGGACTGTATCTTCCTATCTTTATGACATTATCATCTATTATATAATCAAAGTATTTACTGATTTCAAAGTGATGTAAAAGTGTAGTTGTGGTATTGGATGCACCGTATCCATAAACTACTTTTCCTTCATTAGTTATATTTTGTAATGACTTTAGCATAAGATTTTTTTGTCTGTTTATCTTATCCATATAGCTTTTATATATATTTGTTTTATAAAGATTTCTTGAACTTTCTGTATTTGTGATTTCTAAAATATTTGAACTTACTTCTTGATTTTTATCATGTTCTACAAAGCATTTTAAAGAACCACCTTTGGTTTCAACAATCTCGGCATCTACTATTTTAAGACCATTTTTCTCAAATAAGTATTGAAGAGGTTTGAGTCCAAAATAGGATAAGTGCTCATGATAAATCGTGTCAAACACCATATTATCTATGAGATGAAGTATGTATGAAGTTTCCATTACAAAAATTCCATCCTCTGCTAGTAAAGTTTTAATTCCTTCAACTACATCATTAATGGTATCTATATTTGCCATCATATTGTTTGAGTTGATTATTTTAGCTTTGCCATATTTGAGAGCTATGGCTTTTGCAGTTTCTGAAGTAAAAAAGATTGGTAAAGTTTCTATGCCCATGGAGGTTGCTTCTTTTGCTATTGCAACTGCAGGGTCAATCCCTAAAACTTTCATTCCTAAGTTTTGATATCCACTTAAAAGAGAGCCTATATTACTTCCAATATCTACAATAAAGCTCTCTTTTTCTATGTCATATTTATTAATTATGCTTGATGCAGAATCTAAAAAATGCTGAGGTAAGCCTACTGATGTAGTTGTTTTATAGAGATAGTCAATATAAATATCTTCTGGATGAACAACTGTTAAAAGTTGAGCCAATCCACATGCCGAGCATAAATAAACATCCATCTCAAAGAGTTCTTGGGTAAGGTTAAGTTGTTCTTTTGAGACATAACTATCAGCAACAGGTGATGGTTTGAGCTCTAATACTTTACTCAACTCTTTGCTTGAACATATCCTACATTTATTGTTTTTATAACTACCCATTTTTTCTCCTAGTAATCATTTGCGTCAAGTTTCATCATTGAGCCTGTTAATGCCAAAGAGTTTAGCTTCATTAATAGTAAAATATATTCTGCTATATCCACTGGCATTAAAAATCTTTTAAGTGGCTGTTTTGCTTTAACATCGTTATATTTTTGTGGCTCACTCTCTTTTTTTCTATCCCAGTCACTTCCAGCATGTGCAATAATACCTGGTTGCACACCACAGATTAATATACCCTTGTCTGCATAAAGTCCAGATATATTTTTAACATATGTGTCGATTAAGCTTTTTGATAAGACATAACAAGGCGAAGCTTTTGCATGTAAAGATGCAGTTGAACCAATGTATATAATTTTTGAAATAGTAGATGTAGAAGCATCGACCAAAGCATTATTTATCTTTACTGAGAGAGAAAAATTCAGGTTTATGCTTTTGTTTAAAACATCTATATTTATAGGATGTTTATCTCCCTCTATCTTCGCACCCAAATTGTGAATAACAGCATCAATATTTTCTAAAGTCGATAAAAAATTGTCAACTTCACTGCTGTTTTGAAAATCTATTTTTACAAATTTATGTTCTACTTTATTATTTAAAATATTTTTTGCTTCACTCAGTGCTATTTCATCTCTGCCTGTAACAATCACAGAAAATCCAGCATAGGATAAACTTTTTGCTATTTCTAAGCCTATGCCTTTAGTTGAACCTGTTACAAGTATATAACCCATTTTAAACAAAGCCTAAATGTTCGACACTTAAATAATCAAGTATCATCTTATTTTTATCGTTTGCAACGCAGTGGTTATGACAGTCGCATGAAGGGTTGATTTTAAAGAATTTATTTTTGTCGCTAAACCAAAAATCTTTAAAACTTTTATCTTTTATGGTACCGACAAGTCCATTATCTAAGTTGTATGCTTTATCTTGACAAGGATATATATTTAAATCAGCACCAATAACAGGAAGTATTTGTGAATATGGACACCAGTCATACTCTTTTTTGAATTTATCTTCGAGTAAATGATAACTATCAAATACTTCAAAACTTTCATCTTCTAGTTCATCTTTGACTCTCTGAGACAATTCTCTTGCTTTTTCATAGAATGGTTCATGATATTTGTTATTCTCACTTCCTTCGTTTGCAACGACACAGCCTGAGAGTTTAATACTATCCACACCTATTGATTTCATTAAAGATGAAAACTTATAAATTTCATTATAGTTTTTATCATCAATAATAAAGCTTACGCCAAAATTACAACTTCTATTTGGCATATTTGCAAAATTTTTCATGTTCTCTAAGAGCTTTGAAAACTCTCCGATTTTGACATCTCTTGCCTTTGCATAACTCTCATCATCATATCCGTCAATGGAGACTCTTAACCAAGTTGCATTGTATGCAAAAAGTTCTGCAAGCTCACCATTTAATCTACTGCCATTTGTTAAAGAGGCAAATGCAATATTATTTTCAATAATTTTTTTTATGGTTTGAGCAAAGTATCTGTATGTAAAAGGTTCTCCGCCACCACTAAAAGTAATGGCTTTGACTCCCATCTCTTTACAATCATCCAATATTTCCATCATCTTGGCATGTGGAATAAAATCTCTCTCCACCATATCTTGACCAAGTTGCAGATAATCTACCTTGTAAGCACAATACCAACAGTTATGATTACAGGCATTTGTTGGTTTGATTCTTATATGTATCGGTGCTTTGATGACATCTATTTCTTTTGGTAAACTATCTAATTTGTCTTGATAATGAAATATTTTTAAACTCGAATATTTACTTGCCATTTTAATTCCTCTTACTCAAAATATATAAATTCATAATCACCGCTATAGTTCCACTCACTATAAAGCCAAGCCCATTCCTCAGGAGTAAAAAAACTCTCACAAGTAAGAGCCCAACACTCTAAGTTAAAAAGTTCTTCCTCATTTCTGTAGGATTCAACCATAATAAACTTCTCTTTGCCGACTCTCTCTATCTCTTGAACTGCTTTTTTTAAATCAAAAATTTTTAGATTATGCAGAGTGCCTAACGATATTACCAAATCAAATTCATTATCGGCATAGCTATATTTATCTTGAGCTTTATGGATATATAACTTATCTTTTATCATATCTTGAGCATTTTGTATAGCATAAGAAGAGATGTCAAAACCAGCAATGGTAATATCTGGCAATAGTTGCTTAAGTTCATAGAGTAAAAATGCCTTGCCACAACCAACATCTAAAACTTTTGATTCATTTGTAAGATTGTACTGAGTAATTAAATCCTCTGCTATCTCTTTCCATCTGCCATCATATTTGTATCCGCCATAGCCAAATCGTCTATCACCATCCCAATAATCATACCCATACTCTTTTGACTTTAGCATACAGTTGATTTTATCATCAACCATTCTATCAATATATTTTCTTGAAGTTTTTTTGTGAAGTTTATTAAATAAATATATTTCTTTAGACATTTGTAACCTTTGATATAATCGATAGTGAATCTATATGTAACTCTTTTCTTAGATAATCGCAATTGCCTATTTTATGGATGTAGTGATTTTCTATAGCTATTTTTTTGATTTTTACGATAATACTGTTTTCCATCGCAAAATCACTTAAGATTGAACCCAATCCACCTTCTTTAAAATGCTCTTCAACCACATAAACTATTTCATATTTATTTAATATTTTACTTATTTCATCTTCATCCAACGGTGCTATCATAGGTAAAGAGATAATGCTTACATCTTCTAAACCTTCACTTGCTTTTAAAACTTCATCAACAATGGAACCGTGAAATATAATAGCTTTTTTTGAACCATTTTTTAAGTATATCGGTTTTGTTATATCTATATTTTCATCAAATATTTTTGGTTCGCCACTTCTACTTATTCTAATATATGTTGGATTTTTACTTTCTATCGCATACGCTACTGCTTTTTTAACTTGCACAGGATCACTTGGAGAGATGATATTTAAATTCGGCATTGTTTTTGCCAAAGCTATATCTTCTATACTGTAATGTGTCATACCTGCAGGGGCATAAGTTATACCTGAACCAATACCTATTAAGATAACGGGTAATTCATGATAACAAATATCTAATCTTACCTGCTCATAACAACGCATCAAAACAAATGGGATTATGTTATAGTAAAAAACTTTATGCCCACTCAGAGCCATTCCACTTGCAAGACCAATAGTGGCTTGTTCATTGATGCCTGGATTTATATATTGAGATTCCAGCTCTTTTTGAAAATCATCCCAAACACCAAAACCAGCATCACCTGCGATTAAAAAGCCATCTTCATTTTCTTTACAGTAGGTATATATTTCTTTTGCAGCTGTATTTCTCATAAACTATTCTCCAGCTCTTTAGTTCCCTCAGATAAGAATTCATTTGTAACAATAAAATAATGCCATTTCATCTCATCTTCCATAAATGAGACTCCTTTACCTTTTGTAGTATCACAAATTATCATCTTTGTTTTATCACTTTTTATGTTGATGGCAGTTTGTATCTCATCTACATTATGCCCATCAACTCTGTAAACATCCCAGTTAAAACTTCTGAACTTCTCATCAATTGGCTCAAAAGAGACCAACTCGCTAGGTCTTCCATAGCCTTGAAGATTATTTCTATCTATAAATACTGTTAAATTATCAAGTCCCATCTTAGGAGCAAGCATTGCGGCTTCCCAAATAGAACCCTCCTCAGTTTCACCATCTCCCATCAAAACATAAACTTTGCTGTCTAAATTTTTTAATTTTTTAGAATATGCGAAACCTAACGCCTGAGGTAAACCATGTCCTAAGCTTCCACTTGAGACTTCTATGGCTTTGTTGGTATTTTTATCTAAGTGTGCTGGTAGCGCACCACCATTTTGATAATAACTAAAAAAATCTTCTTTAGATAAATAATTTTTCTCATATAAAGTAGCATAAAGTGCCATAGCACCATGTCCTTTACTCAGTATAAATATATCTCTATTTTCATCTTCAAACGATGGAATATTTAAAGTATCAAAATACAAAACACTCAAAATATCTACACAAGATAAAGCCGTTCCTACATGAGGACCTTTAGAGCTATGCGCTATTTTTAAAATATTTTTTCTTATATTATTTGCTTTTTCTTTTAGCATTTACTTCTCTCCCAAACAAGCAAACCAATCTTTGGTTGCCTCTTGTATGCTCTCTTCATCCCAAATAGGAGCTTCCCGCCACTGTTCTATATTTTCTAGCATGATTTTCACGCCATCAGGAAATTTAACTTTTGGAGTCCACCCGAGCATCTTTCTTATTTTGCTTATATCCGCATAAGTGCTATCGGGTTCACCTGGTCTTTTTGGTATATAAACTCTCTCACCGCCGAGTAAATCGACCAAATAATTGATGCTATAAGTGTTATCGCTTCCAACATTGAAAATCTCTTGGGTAATGTCACTTTGACTCGCTCTATAACACGCATCTACTATGTCAGTTACATAGGTAAAATCTCTTGTTTGCGTGCCATCTCCGACGATAGTAAGAGGTTTGTTGTTAAGAAGTTGTGCCAAAAAGACACCAAATACTGCCCCATAAGTTCCACTAGTTCGGTGTCGCACTCCATAAACATTAAAAAATCGCATGGAAATTACAGGCATGTTATAAACCTGTCCCCAATGCATAACATACTGCTCACCCACAGTTTCCATAACATGAACTCGAAGCAGCATAAACAAACTTTTTTAGATTTTTAGATTTTTTAGCAGCTTCTAAAACTCTGATAGTACCATCTACATTTGCTTTGTGATATTTAAGAGGATTATTTATAGAGGGTACGATATCAGCGAGTGCAGCGTAGTGAAAAACAAAATCCGCATCTTCAAAATAAGCATCTAAATCCACTTCATAGTCGCCAATATCCACATGCCAAAACTCAATTTTACCTCTGTGGTGTTCTATATTTTCTAAACGACCGTTTGCAAGGTTATCAATAACCACCACTTCATAATCGTTCGCAACCAATAAATCCACCATATGTGAGCCAATAAATCCTGCCCCGCCTGTAACTACTGCTTTTTGTTTTTTCATTTGTATCTCGCTTTAGATTTTTTATGAAATTTATATTGAAAACTATTCATCTATTTCCTCTTCCAAGAGGTTTTGCAGTTCCTCTTTATTTGGAAGTATGGTTAAATATTTACTTGCAAAAATTTGAGTATTTTCTTTTGGAAGAGTCATCTCTACAAGAGCTTTGCTTTTGTCCTTGCAAAGAATTATCCCAATAGTTTGATTTTCATCGTCTGTTTTTTCAACCCTGTCAAAATAGTTTACATACATCATCATCTGACCAATATCTTGATGTTTTAGCTCTCCAATTTTTAAATCTACCACTACAAAACATTTTAAAAAACGATTGTAAAACACCAAATCAACAGCAAAATGTTTTTCATCAATTGTGATTCTTTTTTGACGAGCTACAAATGTAAAACCCTTACCAAGCTCTAGTAAAAAGTGCTCAAGTTTATCTATGAGTTTTTGTTCTAGTTCACTTTCACTGTAACTTTTCAATATTGGCAAACCTACAAACTCCAAAATATAGGGGTCTTTTATCATCTCTTTGGCAGATTCTATGATTTGCCCTTTTTGCGAAAGTTCTTGTACTTTTGATTTGTCGTAGCTCAGTTTCAACCTTTCAAAAAGCCCCGTGTCAAATTGTCTTTTGAGTTCTCTTAAAGTCCAACTGTTTTGCACAGCTTCTATTTCGTAAAAGTTTCTTTCATTTTCATTGCTTACTCTTGTAAGAAATATATAGTGTGACCAACTAAGAGCAAATTTCCGAGACGCTGTCTCCGATTTTGAATATGTCACATAAAACTTTCGCATATTTTCTAAATTATCTACCGAAAAACCTTTACCAAACTCTTTTGTTAGCTCACCTGAAAGAATTTTTATAAGCCCTTTGCCATATTCTGCCCTCTGTTTTCCGTTTTGTTCCTCTTCTACAATTTTTCTGCCTATCTGCCAATAAGTCTCGGTCATAGTGATGTTAATTGTTTGGTAAACTCTGTTTCTAGCATCCTGAAGGAGAGTTTTTATTTCGATGTATAGAGTGCTATTTTTTTGAATATTGCTCATTTTGAACTTCTTTTTATGTTTGTCATACTTTAAAATACCATTGTGGAAAATCTGATTTAGTTAGAAAATAATTTGTTTTTTCTTCTTCTTTTATGAGATTTTCACTAACTAATTTGGTTAACATTTTCTCATCTAAAACACAATTTAGTGAATCTAAAAATGTATCCAAAAAACATCTCTGAAATTTAGCAGCATAAGCTTCTAAATTATTTGTATTAAAGAAAAAATGATTTTCAATTTCTTCCCATATGAATATGTCTAGTTGTTTATTATGAATATATTTTTTTGAAAAGTTATTAATGATTGAGTTTTTGAACCCTTTTACATAAAATTTATCTTTGTGTTCCTCCATTAGTTTTCCAAGTTTATGAGCACCATTGATTAGTGTAATATCAAGGCCATTATAATGGTTATTTGATATTACAGCAAAATATTTTTCATCTATATTTTTATTTATATTCGTCCAAGAATAATCTTTTTTATATGAATCAATAGATAAATTTTCTTTCTTATTTACTATAAAAGATTGATAAGTCAATCCACCAATATCTGCTGTGTACACTTCAATTTTTTCACATATTGGTTCAATAAATTGATAAAAATAATTTATACTATAAAAATTATCAATAACAATATATTCATAATTTGCATTAAAATAAGGCATTAAGATAGAGAGATTTGTTTGATTTTGAAAATAAGCATCTTTTACAACTGCTATCTTTATCTGTTTATTTGATTCTAACTCATCAACAAAATCTTGAAAACTAAGATATTTGCTTTGCATATTAACTTGTCCATTATCAAGTGTCTGTATAGTAAAAACTTGAAACATTTTTATATTGATTAAAAAATCGTACTCACTTTGGAACCTTAACAGATTTCCTCTTCCATCACCTAAATACTCAATCATGTGAATAAAATTATTTTGATACTTATGCTCATTTTGTTTAAAATAATCTATAATTTTTTGAGCAATTTTCTCCCTAATAATAAGTAAATTGGCATCTTCATACACGCTATTTCTTGACGCTTTTAAATGAAGTTTACGGCTATCTGGAATATTAATATTGTATTTTATATTTTGTAACCATAACGGTTGTAATGGTATTGGATTTTTTTTATTTGTAATGACAAAATTTTGCTGAGAGAGTTTACTTTCTTCTAGATATTGATGTTGTCCTTGTTGTTTATGAATTACTATATAGCCTTCTAGCTCATCAGTTTCATCAAAAGTTATTGTAATAAAACCATCAATTAATTGATACTGCTGTGGAACTTCTATACTCTGTTTACAGAAAGTAACTTCTTCTTTTTCATTCTCTCTTAAAGAGATAGGAATTGGTTGATAAGATATATTCGCATTGATAATATCTTTTATACTTTTATTTTCCAATTTTTCAAAAAAATCATCATGCAATTTTAATTTTATTCTTGTGCCATTTTTATTCTTAGAAGTTGTTAATTTGCTAATATATTTATCACCGATATTCATCACATAATGAATAGGATTTGAATCTTTTTTATAGGATTCTATTTCAATGGTATCTGAGACCATAAAGCAAGACAAAATACCTATTCCAAAATTGCTTATTGGCTTAAATTGGGTGTTTTCTATCTCAAAATATTTGCTCTTATAATAACTTTTACCTATTGTAATGACATAATCTCTAAAAGTATCCTCATCAATTCCGATTCCATTATCTATAATTTCAAGTATATTTTCTTTTGAATCATACTTAATAATGATTTTAGGTTTATAGTCACTATCTAAATCATCTTTAGTTTTATTATAAAGCTCTTGATAATATTTACATGCATCATATGAATTTTGTAATAATTCTCGCAAAAAAACATCTACATTGTCATACAACTCAGTTCCCATCAAAATATTCAAAACTTTTTCATAATCTAAGTTTATTTCTAATTTGGTATATTCATATCCCTGTGGTTGAATATCAATTTTAATTTCTTTTGTAAGTTCTAAATTATATTTTTCTCTATTAAGATTAGATGCCAGTAATTCTATGCTCTCTTTTCTTTCTCTCTCTATCCACTCCATAAACTCTTCAATCTTTCTATGAATCTGAATGGATTTAGGTTTGGCTACAAATTTAACTTCTAAAGGGAAATATGTTCGTCCCGTAATAGCTTGATGTTTTTGCCACTCTTCTTGACTTATTTTATTTTTAAGTCCAATATGTTTATATAAAAAATGTGGTGCTCTGGTTATGTCAAAATCGAGTATATCGCCAAGTCTTAACAATAGCGCCAAAAATTGAATATTGGCTGTGTATGAATCTATTTGAGTTTCTGTTGGATATTTTATTTTATTTGTTAATGCAGAAACAGGTAATTCGTGACTTTCTATAACATTTTTTACATATTCATCAATGTCTATCGCGTTAAAAGAAAAATCAATTTTATATTCAGTAAAATCATTTTTGAATTTATCTACATATTCTAAGCTTCTTTGTACATGGGTTCTTCTTATTAACTCTGTGAGAATTTCATCATCACTTGTTTCATTATCAAATTCTCTTGTGATTTTTGAAAATTCTTCACTTTTTTGTAACTTTTCTGCTTCATCTTTATTTACAACCATTCCAATGTCATGTAAGAAAACAGCATATATTAAAATCTGTAATTCAACAATATTTAGTTCTATCTTTTCTGGCAAAATCTTGCCTATAATATCTAAAATATTTATGCAGTGGTCAATATCATGTGCTGTGTATTCTGGCATATATTGAGGAATTCTTGCAAGTATCTTTTTAACAACATTGTAAAGTTCATTTTGTATATTAAGAGTAATTTTAGGGTTGGCATCTTCTAAAGTTTTCAGCTTTAAAAATAGTTTATTAGTCTTAACATCGTTACTCATTACCAGACACCTTTGAAGAGAATTTTTTTTCAATTGCTTTTATTCTCATATAAAATTATCATGCTCTTGCGGATTTTTTAGTCGCCATAGATAGCGGTTGACTTCATCCATTCTGCAATTTACTCTGCAGTTTTTTATATCGAGTTCGTTTTGTACATAGTTGTAAGAAGCTTTTCTTTTATCGCTTTCCCAAATTTCTGAAAAACTGTTCTCATAAATATTTCCATAGCAAAATTCCTCTTTGCCAAGATAGGCACTACATCCAAATACCTTGCCATCGGCTGCGATGTAGCCCCAAAAAAATGGTGTTGCATGGCATGTGGAATAAGGTTGTTTTTTCTCAACATACTTTTTCATCGTGTTTGCACGAAAGACTACGCTGAACTTCTCATCAGATATTGCATTTAACTCATCTTCTAAATAAAGCATCATGCTGTAATCTATATCTTCATATTTGTGTGTCTCACTTGAAAGATGCTGAGAATAAGGCTTGATTACCAAATAATCCACGCCTATTTCTTTACAGACTAAAGCCAAAATTTTTGCTTCATCTTTGTTTTCAGGAAGCAGTAACATCTGCACTCCGACTGTGCATTTCAAATTATTTGCTTTTCTATATTCCAAAGCATATTTGAGATTATTCATCACTCGCTTGAAATCTATCTCTTTGGTTCGGTGAATCTCGGCATAACTTTTCGCTGTTCCTGCATTTAAACTCACTTTAATCCATGAACAATTCTCAATACATCGCTCAATATTTTTTTTGTTTAATGGAACAAAATTAGTCGTTAAAGAGGTGTCAATGCCAACACTGCTACAATGCTCGACGATGAGGTCTAAATCTTTAAAAAGCAAAGGTTCGCCTTCTCCCGCAAACATAACACTTTTGACACCATGTTCTGCCATGTTTGTCAAAGTATTTTTTAAAACATTAAATTCTAAGCCAATATTTTCATAGCCCATATAATCCAAAGCACAAAAAGTACACCTATGATTACACCCGCCATAAGGGGATATTTCTACATAAATAGGATAGATAGCTTTGAGTTGTTGCCAATCATCTTTGGCTTCATACCATTTGGAAACAAGCGTTGGATGCAGAGAGAGTTTATGCGAATCTATGTTAAATTTATCTGACATATGTATTCTCTTTTTGGATTTTTTGGTCAATCTGACTTAAAATTGTATTTATAAAACTATCATAACTAAAATAGTCCAATATCTTTTTTGTTCTATACTGCTTAGGTTCTATCTTGTTATCCAAAATATAATCTAGATCTTCTTTGGTTTTAAAATAGAGACATTCATCATCCCATGTTTCATCTTCATCAGAAATATCTCTAGAATCATATATAACTGGAATAGCTCCGCTATAAATTATTTCCCCTAATCTTTGGGTGTTAATAACTTGACCAGAAGCTGCTAAAACATACTTGGCACTATTGTATAAAGCATTGAGATTTTCTCTTTCAACCTTACCTTTATATTTTGAAATCACTTGTTCGTTATTACTGTTTTCCCATCTATAACCGTATATTTCAACTTTTTCTTTCTTGTTTTGGCTCAACCAATCTACACTCATGTTTCTTATGTAACTTTGCTGTATATAGTTTATAAAATTCAACTCTTCTGGCATAGTAAGATTATAATTATTGTAAATTGACCTGATGCGTTCTTTTGATAATGAAAGACCTTTTTCAATTAGTAGTATAAAATCATTGTGAATGTAATCTGGTATATAGTCCCCATAATCAGCTGGATAAAAGCTACCTACAAAAACAATTTTTTCTTCTCTTGTCTCGGTATCATCTAAAAAAAACTCTTTTGGATTTATAGGAAATACTTGCTGTTTAAATATTTTTTTTGCATCAACACCTTTTTTTAAGAGTATTTCAGTAAAAATGGTTTGATATGAAAATATATAATCTCTATCTCTGAGATGCATTTTAGAGTCATTCATAAGATGATCCATTGGATCTTGAAACCAAACAAAATTAAAAACATCTTCACTCAAAAATCCATTATTTAAGTGGTTGATATTAATTGTTACATGTGGTTTGAACTCATATATTTTTTTAAAACATGTAACATCTTCTGTACCTCTATATAAATCGAACAACACTTCATATTCCATATCTTTGAATATATCTGCTATATTTTTTGAAATGAATTGCATTACTGTCGTTTGACTATTCGCCATGAGATAAAATCTTAATGGTTCACTAAAATTCAGCTTTAAATTTTTTAATTGGCTTATATATTGTGAATTAATTTGAGTTCTATATTCTCTTGCTTGTTCCATTGTCATATTAAAATGAGTTAAAATTTGTATTTGAACTTGATAAGAGATGTCCAATCCTGCAAAGTTTATTTGTGATGGAATTCTATCTCTCCCATAAACTAATCCTTCGAGTAGAGTATCTATTGGTAAATGAAAAAGATTTGGCAAATCACTCTCTATTTTTTCACCATCATAATAACAAGCTTGTAAGTTATAACCAACCTCACCGCCCCATCTATTTTGCTCACTAGCAACCCGTAGAGCCTCTTTGGAATCTAAAAAATATATATCTTCGTACATTATGCTTCTTTATAGTCGATTTAATATTCATATTTAAATTAATGAAGTAAAATACAACATATCTACTTAAAGGTGCTTAAAATGCGGGAGTTCGTCAAAAGATACACACAAAAACTTATAACTTTACTTAATAATATTGATGCAGATGCTGTTGTTCAAATAATACAAGCTCTTGAAAAAACAAAAGGTAAAATTTACATTATAGGCAATGGTGGAAGTGCGGCAACTGCTTCACATATGGTGAATGATTTAGGCATAGGATTAAAAAGAAGAGGTATAAGAAGTTTTGATGTAGAAAGTTTAAACGATAATACTCCTGTGTGCACAGCTATAGCGAATGACATAGGTTATAATAAGATTTTTTCAATGCAACTCAAAGATAGGATAGCATCAAATGATATTTTGATTGCAATTTCTTGTAGCGGTAATTCAAAAAATATTCTAAAAGCTGTAAAGTATGCAAAAAAACAAGGCAGCACAATTATAGGGGCAACTGGATTCGATGGTGGAAAACTGAAAAAAAAATCAGATATAAACTTTCATGTCCCAACTCAAAACAATGAATACGGATTAGTAGAAGACATGCATATGATTTTAGACCATATTATTTACAGCTACTATATAGAACAAGCTAAATGAACATACTTAAACTTATCGGAAGAGAAAAACAGCTATTTAATGAAGATATGAAAAATTATGAGTTAAAACTAGCTGATACAGTTGCAAAATCTTCTTTTTTAGTTATAGGTGGAGCTGGAAGCATAGGTCAAGCAGTTGTAAAGGAGATATTTAAACGCTCCCCAAAAAAACTCCATGTTGTAGATATTAGTGAAAACAATATGGTTGAACTTGTACGGGATATTAGAAGTAGTTTTGGTTACATAGATGGTGATTTTAAAACATTTGCACTTGATGTTGGCTCTATTGAATACGATGCTTTTATTCAAGCGGATGGCAAATATGATTATGTGCTGAACCTTTCCGCACTCAAGCATGTAAGAAGCGAGGAAGACCCTTTTACACTCATGAGAATGATTGATGTAAATATTTTTAACACAGATAAAACAATCGCTCAATCTATTCAAAAAAGAGTAAAAAAATACTTTTGTGTTTCAACAGATAAAGCTGCTAACCCTGTAAATATGATGGGAGCGAGTAAACGAATCATGGAGATGTTTTTGATGCGTCGTAGTAAATACATCAAAATTTCTACTGCAAGATTTGCAAATGTTGCTTTTTCTGATGGTTCACTTCTTCATGGATTTAACAAAAGAATCGAAAAAAAACAGCCTATTGTTGCACCAAATGATGTAAAACGCTACTTTGTAACGCCAGAGGAGAGCGGAGAACTTTGTCTTATGAGTTGTATATTTGGAGAGAACCGTGATATTTTCTTTCCAAAACTCAGTGAAGCGTTACACCTTATCTCTTTTTCAGATATAGCAGTGAAATATTTAAAAGAGTTAGGGTATGAACCTTATATTTGCAAGGATGAAGAGGAAGCGAGAACACTGATTCATACACTTCCACATGCCAAGATGTGGCCTTGCCTTTTCACTTCAAGTGATACAACGGGAGAAAAAGATTTTGAAGAGTTTTTTACCGAGAATGAAACTCTTGATATGGAAAAATTTAAAAATTTAGGTGTTATTAAAAATGAACCGCTTTATGATGAGTTAAATTTGAACTCTTTTAGTAGCAATATAAATCTATTCAAACAAAAATTATCATGGTCTAAAGAGGATATTGTGAATGAATTTTTAAAACTTATTCCAGATTTTAACTATAAAGACACAGGGAAATATCTTGATTCAAAAATGTAAAACTATCGTTGAATTTATACAAGACCTCTATAAAACAAAAGAGTTTATCTCTCTGCATGAACCACAGTTTTTTGGTAATGAAAAAAAGTATCTCAATGAAGTTATTGATTCTACTTTTATATCGAGTGTTGGAAAATTTGTAGATCAATTTGAAAAAATGTTGGCTCAGTTTGTTGGCTCAAAATATGCGGTTGCAACCTCAAACGGAACTTCAGCACTTCACATTGCTCTTAAACTTATTGGTGTGGATGAAAATTCAGAAGTGATAACGCAACCACTTACTTTTGTAGCTACTGCAAATGCCATTAGCTACTGTAATGCAAAACCAATATTTGTAGATGTAGATAGAGATACAATGGGACTCTCTCCCACTAAATTAAAAGAGTTTTTAGAAGAGTTTACAACACAAGATAAAAGTGGATTTTGTATAAATAAAACTACAAAAAAAGTAATAAAAGCGTGTGTTCCAATGCACACCTTTGGGCATCCATGCAAAATTGATGCGATAGTTGCTATTTGCAACAAATATAATATAGCAGTAGTTGAAGATGCCGCAGAATCGTTAGGCAGCTATTACAAAAATCAACATACTGGAACTTTTGGAAAATTAGGAATATTTTCATTTAATGGTAATAAAATTATTACATCTGGCGGAGGTGGTATGATTGTAACCGATGATGCAGAATTGGCAAAAAGAGCAAAGCACTTAACAACCACTGCAAAAATACCACATCCATACGAATATATACACGACGAAATAGCTTATAACTACAGACTCACAAATTTAGCAGCAGCAGTTGGTGTTGCACAAATGGAAAATATAGAGATATACATACAAAAACAGAGAGAATTAGCAAAGCAGTATCAAAGTTTTTTTCAAAGTGACGATGTAAGGTTTGTAGCAGAACCTAAAAATTGTACTTCAAACTATTGGCTAAACGCTTTGGTGTTTAAAGACAAAAATGAAAGGGATACTTTTTTAAAATATACAAATGAGAACAATGTTATGACGCGTCCAATTTGGAGATTAATGAATAAATTGGACATCTATAAAGATGCTCAGCATAGTGATTTGTCAAATTCTTTGTGGCTTGAAGAGAGAGTTGTAAACATCTCAAGCAGCATATTAAAATAAAGGGTAAAAATGAGAGTTCTACTAATAACTTACGATAATGAGTCACTGATTCAATGGTTTCCACAAGGAACAGCTTATATAGCAGCAATTCTTCTAAAACATGGGCATGAAGTTGAAATATACGCACAAGACATTCACCACTATCCGGAATCACACTTAACTCAAAAACTCGATAATGAAAAGTACGATATTGTCGGGCTCAGCTTTATCGGTGGCTATTATGAGTACAAAAAAGCTATTAAAATATCTGATGCAATCAATCAATCAAAACAGAAACCATTTTATATTATAGGTGGTTTTGGTCCAACACCTGCACCAAAGTATTTTTTAAAAAAGCTACAAGCTGATGCCCTTGTTATGGGAGAGGGAGAAGTAACTGTTATTGAACTCTTAGATTTTATAAAAGAAAAAAAAGATTTCAAAGATGTTCTTGGACTAGCCTATAGAGTAGAGGATAAGGTTTTTATAAATCCATCAAGACCTCTTATTGAAGATGTTGACACTATACCGATGCCAGCGTATCATCTTTTTAACATAGAACATTACAGACTTATGAGATTACCAGGATGTTCTAAGACAGATTTTATCATGCCAGTTTTAAGTGGCAGGGGATGTACTTTTACATGTAACTTCTGCTATAGAATGGATAAAGGGTTTAGAGGAAGAAGTAATGAATCGATTATAGAAGAGATTAAATATCTCAAAGAGAATCATGGAATCACTTACATAGGGTTCACAGATGAATTACTCATGTCTTCCATAAGTAGAACGATGAGTTTATCTCAGGCGATTATAGATGCAAAATTAGATATCAAATGGGATTGTAATGGTCGCCTTAACTACGCAAAACCAAAAGTATTAAAACTGATGAAAGAAGCAGGTTGTGTATTTATTAATTACGGAATTGAAGCGTATGATGACCAGATACTTAAAAATATGGATAAAGTTCTTACAACCAAGCAGATTGAAGAGGGTATAGTTGCAACTTTAAAAGAGGAAATCAGCCCAGGGTATAACATCATTTTTGGAAATATTGATGAAACCAAAGAGACACTTATGAAGGGCGTGGAGTTTTTACTAAAGTATGACGATGGCGCTCAAATGAGAACTATTAGACCAGTCACTCCTTATCCAGGTTCTCCACTTTATCATCTTGCCATTGAAAAGGGAATGATAAAGGATATAGAAGATTTTTACGAAAATAAACATTTAAACTCAGACCTTTTAACATGTAACTTTACAAAATTAAGTGATGATGAATTTTATGAAGCATTACTAGAAGCAAATGAAATACTACTTGATAACTACCACGAAAGGACAAAAAAGAATATCAGAAAGCAGTTAGAAGATTTATACATCAAACATGATGCATCTTTTAGAGGTTTTAGACAAAGTTAGTCATGATGTATATAATTGAAAAAAAACAAACTAAAATTGATAATTTTAAAATGAATACCTACTATTTCAGCAGTGCGCGGGACTCTTTTGAGTATATTTTAAAAGAAAAATTAAAAGAGAAAAAAATTTTAATCCCAGCCTATATTGGTTTCAGTACAAATGAGGGATCTGGTATTTTTGACCCTATTAAAAAGAGTGGTATTGCGTATGAATTTTATAAATTATCAAAAAATTTAGAAATAGAAAAAGAATCTTTATTTAAATTAATCGATGCAAATCCGAATAACATACTGCTCTTGGTACACTATTTTGGTTTTCTTGATAGTAATATTGGAGAGATTAAGGAGTATGCAAAAAAGAAGAACATGGTCATCATCGAAGATTGTGCACATGCCTTTTTTACTTTTTTTCAAAAACCAATAGTTGATTCAGATTACTATCTTTTCTCATTGCATAAAATGTTTCCACATGCCAACGGAGGCATGCTCATCTCCAAAAAGCCGTTAAATATAAAAGAAAGTTTTAGTGTGAATCCATTTGAGTACAACTTCTATGAAATATCAAATGCAAGAGTTCAAAACTATAACTATTTAAAAGATAAATTAAAAGTTTTTGATAAGATAACTCTATTAAAGCCTTTATTAAAAGATGAAATTCCACAAACTCTGCCCATCCTATTGCCTAGCGAAAAGCTACGAGACCATTTATATTTCAAACTCAATGCACTTGGCTTTGGTGCTGTGAGTTTATATCATGAACTCATTCAAGAGGTTACTTCGCTAGAGTATGAAAATGAGTTTTATCTCTCTCATCATATACTTAATTTACCTGTGCATCAAGATATTGTCTTTGAAGATTTAGACAAAATGGTTGAAACTTTAGGAGCGTTTTTAGATGAATAGTAAAGAGTTTGTGAATCAAAATTTAGACTATTGGGAAGAGGTTTTTTCAAATCAGGAGTGGGGAAAATACCCTCCAATTGAATTAGTAAGATTTGTAGCGAAAAATTTTTACCGTTTTTCTGATAGAAAAAGTATCAAAATCCTTGAACTTGGCTCTGGCCCTGGCCCTAATCTTTGGTACATGGCAAGAGAAGGTTTTTGTGTTTATGGGATTGAAGGAAGTCAAAGTGCTTGTGAGAGTGCGTATGGACGACTCTCTGTTGAAGGATTGCAAAACAATATTGGCGAGATTAAAGCAGGTGACTATTTTGAAAAATTAGATGAGTTTGCTGATAACTATTTTGATGCCATCATAGATGTTGAATCGCTCTATTGTAATCCTTATGAGAGAACAAAAGATATAGTTCTTAAGTCGTTTACTAAACTAAAAAGTGGCGGTAAAATGTTTAGTATGACTTTTGCGAACAAAGAGTGGCTGAGTGAAGATGAGGATATCGCCTATCATGCAATTAACAGTCCTGAAATACGAGGCTATTTTCGCTACACCACACGAGAAGACATTGATACAATCTATAAAAACAGTCTCAATAAAATCGATACAATAGAGATGTTAGAGCTTCATACAAATAATGGCAAAAGTCGAAAAGAGTGGTTGATTGAGCTTACTAAAATATGAGCGTAGAACTACTAACTCCGAGTGATTCAAAATGGAGTGCATATTTCTACGCACTCCCTTCGCATCTTCAAGACCCCTATTTGAGTGCTGAGTATTATGCTCTGACAAGCAAAGAGGCACAATGTTTTGTCTATACGCAAGAGGAAAATATTTTTTTCTACCCTTTTATTAAAACAAATATTAATGCACTTGGGTATGATTTGGATAAGAATTACTATGATATCGAGGGTGCCTATGGGTACAATGGAGCGATTATCAAAGATGATACAGAAAAAGATTTTATTTTAAAAGCACGAGAAGCATTTATCCAATATTGCAAAGATGCCAATATTATCGCAGAGTTTACAAGATTTAATCCTCTCTATAAAAATCATACATATTTTGCAGATATGAATGTTGTAGTTGCCAACCAAAATATCATTGTGGATTTGAAAATAGAAGATATTTGGATGAACTCTTATGAACACTCCACTAGAAAAAATGTCAAAAAAGCGATTAGAAGCAATCTGACACATCAAATTATTGAGGCAAAAGATGTAAGTGAAGCAGATATTGCAATATTTTGTGATGTATATTGGCAGACGATGCAGAGAAATAGTGCGGATGATATCTATTTTTTCAGTAGAGACTATTTTCGTTCCATCAAAGAGAAATTGCCAAATAATGCTCTATTTATCTTTATATCTTATGAGCATGTGGTCATATCTGCCGAGTTGGTGCTACACAACAATTATGTAGCATACTCCTTTTTGGGTGGTACGCTTGAGGAGTATTTTGCGTATCGTCCAAATGATTATCTTAAGCATCTCCTGATAGAAACCTTGCAAAACAGAGGATTGGATTTTTTTATCTTGGGGGGCGGAGTTAATCTGAATGATGGTATTTTTAACTATAAAAAGAATTTTGCTAAAAATGGTGTGCATCCTTTTTATATAGGAAAATCTCTCTATAATACAGAAATTTATCACTCTATTGTTAAGCAATGGAGG
Organism: Campylobacterales bacterium; assembly: GCA_026390075.1. Classification (GTDB taxonomy): domain Bacteria; phylum Campylobacterota; class Campylobacteria; order Campylobacterales; family Sulfurimonadaceae; genus Sulfurimonas. The sequence continues at coordinate 32,906 of JAPLGP010000004.1, read as the reverse complement.
GAAAAAGTCGATTTGAGTACACAAGAAAAATATAGTAGCTATTTACTAAAATATCATTATGGGGTGGCAGATTGAGTGCATTTATCATAGCAGAAGCAGGAGTCAATCATAATGGCGATATACATTTAGCCAAAAAATTGATTGATGTTGCAGTGGCATGTGGAGTGGATGCAGTGAAGTTTCAAACATTTAGTGCAGAGCTGAGTATTTCAAAATATACACAAAAAGCAGCGTATCAAAAACAGGGCTTAGATGATGAAGAAACGCAGTTTGACATGGTTAAAAAACTTGAATTAACCTATAATGAATTTAGAGAACTTAAGCACTACTGTGATGCAAAAGGGATACTTTTTTTATCGACTCCAGATGAGATAGAGAGTGCAGATTTTTTATCTGAGTTACAAGATATATTTAAAATAGGTTCTGGAGAAGTTACAAATTTACCACTTTTAAGACATATAGGAAACTTAAGAAAAAAAGTCATTCTCTCTACTGGCATGGCAACTATGGATGAGATAGGTAAGGCAATCGAAATTTTAATCGACTCTGGTACAAATCGCTCGGATATTGCCCTGCTTCATGCCACGACCGAATACCCCACAGCGATGGAAGATGTGAACCTAAAAGCTATGGTGAGTATAGGAACTGCATGGCATGTGGATTATGGATACAGTGACCATACGCTAGGGATAGAAGTACCCATCGCCGCTGTTGCTATGGGTGCAAAAATAATTGAAAAACATTTTACACTAGACAAATCTATGCATGGTCCTGATCATCAAGCTTCATTAAATCCACAAGAGTTAAAAGAGATGGTAAAAGCAATTAGAAATATAGAAATAGCTCTTGGCAATGGGATAAAAACTCCTACAAAGAGTGAGTTAAAAAATCGAGATGTTTGTAGAAAATCTATCGTTGCAAAAACTAAAATCTCAAAAGGTGGGCTTTTTTCTGTTAAAAATTTAACAATTAAAAAGCCAGGGGATGGGTTAAGCCCTATGCTTTGGGATACACTTATAAATCAACTCTCCAATAAAGATTACAATCAAGATGAGCAGATTCAATTATGAAAAAAATATGTGTAGTAACTGCAACAAGAGCTGAATATGGCTCTCTTTTTTGGATAATGAAAGAGATACAAAACGATGAAGAGTTAAGTTTACAGCTTATTGTAACTGGAACACATTTATCTCCAGAATTTGGTTTAACCTACAAAGAGATAGAAAAAGATTTTAAAATAGATAAAAAGATTGAGATACTTTTATCATCCGATAGTGCCATTGGGATATCCAAGGCGATGGGTTTAGTGCAAATCTCATTTGCTGAAGCGTATTCAGAATTAAATCCAGACATTGTTATTATCTTGGGCGATAGGTATGAGATGTTAAGTGCCGCTTCCTGTGCAATGATATTGGGAGTGCCAATTATGCATCTTGCTGGTGGGGAACGAACAGAAGGTGCATTTGATGAATCTATTAGACATGCTATAACGAAATTGTCTCATATTCATTGTGCTACAACAGAGGAGTATAAAAATCGTATTATTCAACTTGGCGAAAATCCAAAAAATGTATTTAATGTGGGTGGTTTTGGAATAGATAATATTTTAAGATTAAAGTTACTTAGCAAAGAAGAGTTTGAAGAGTCTATCAATTTTAAATTAAATAAAAAAAATATTTTACTCACCTTTCATCCTGTTACTCTTGAAAATTTTTCAGCCAAGGAGCAGTTCCAAGCCATTTTGGATGCAATAGATGAGTTAGAAGATACAAATATCATTATGACAAAAGCAAACAGTGATACAGATGGAAGAGTTATCAATGCCATGTGTGACGAATATATTTCTAAAAATCCACAAAAAGCTGTTGTGTTTGCATCTTTAGGGCAACTTCGCTATATTAGTGCATTGCGGCATGTGGATGCAGTTGTCGGCAATAGCTCTAGCGGGCTGGCGGAAGTTCCAAGCTTCAAAATAGGAACAATAAATATAGGAACAAGACAACAAGGAAGAATAAAAGCTCGTAGTGTCATAGATTGTGAACCGTATAAAGAGAGTATCTTAAAAGCATTTGACAAGTTATATCAGCCTGTTTTTCAAGAGAGCTTAAAAAATGTAGAAAATCCTTATGGCAAAGAAATGGCGAGTAAAAAGGTAATAGATATTTTAAAAAATATTGATTTACAAGATATTATAATAAAAATCTTTTATGATATTCAATTTTAGTTAATAGGAGAAGTATTATGAAAAATATAGATAACATATTATTAAAGCCAACTTCCACAATAAAAGAAGCGCTTACAGTAATAGAAAGCGGTTCTAAAAGAATCGCACTTGTTGTGGATGCTGATAGAAAATTACTCGGTACTTTAACAGATGGAGATATAAGAAGAGCATTGCTAAAAAATCTTTCTTTAAATGACTTTGTAGAATCCATAATTTTTAAAACTCCTATAACTTGTAAAGAAAACTATATTAGAGAAGAAGTTTTAGAGTTATCGCTCAAAAATAAACTCTATCAAATTCCTGTCATTAATAATGATGGAAAGCTTATAGATATCATTGAAGTAAATGAACTTTTAAAACCAAAAAATAAAGAAAACAGAGTTGTGTTAATGGCGGGTGGATTTGGTACGAGACTTAGACCATTAACAGAACATACTCCAAAGCCTATGCTTCATGTTGGAAATAAGCCGATACTTGAAACAATTATAAGTAATTTTAAAAAATATGGTTTTACAAATATAATAATTAGTGTAAGCTATAAAGCGAAAATTATAGAAAATTACTTCAAAGATGGAAAAGAGTTTGGAGTCAATATAGAGTATATCCATGAAGACAAACGCATGGGAACAGCTGGTGCTTTGAGCTTAATACGAAATAAATTGAATGACACCTTTTTTGTAATGAATGGAGATTTGCTTACAAATGTAAACTTTGAGAATATGCTTGAGTATCATAAAAGCAACCAGTCTAAAGCAACTATGGGTGTTAGAGCCTATGATTTTCAAGTACCTTATGGTGTAGTAGATATCAAAGAAAATAAAATTATTGGTATAACAGAAAAACCTATCCATAATTTTTATGTAAGTGCAGGTATTTATATATTGGAGCCAGAAGTACTCAATCTCATACCTGAAAATACATTTTATGACATGCCAACACTCTTTGAAGAGGTGATTCATAAAAACTTACAAAGTGTCTCTTTCCCTATTAGTGAATATTGGTTAGATATAGGACAAATGGATGAATTTAAAAAAGCCAACAGTGATTATCATGAAGTGTTTTAAGTTATGAAAGTGCTTATTATTGGCTATGGCTCCATTGGTAGAAGACATTATGAAGTGTTGTCTGATTTTAAAGAGATAAAAATTATTGATGTAGTGACAAAACAAAAGTTAAACACTCAAAAGACTTTTCTCTCTCTTGAAACAGTTGATGCACTCGATAGCTATGATTACTTTATCATAGCGTCTGAAACTAATAAACATTATGAGCAGCTCTCCTATCTTGAAAAACATCTTAACAATAAAATAATCTTTTGCGAAAAGCCTCTCTTTGAGGTGGATAAAAATCTTCCTATAGAAAAAAATAGCGTTTATGTTGGTTATGTTTTAAGATTTCATCCTCTTTTGCAAAGATTACAAGAGCTTCTAAAAGATGAAATAGTTTTCTCAGCGAATGTGGCATGTGGACAATATCTTCCAACTTGGCGACCAAACACAGATTACACAAAATCATATAGTGCAAGTAAGGCTCAAGGCGGGGGTGTTTTGCTTGATTTAAGCCATGAGATAGATTATGTAGAGTGGCTCTTTGGAAATCTTGTGGATGTGAAAAGCTATCAAAAAAAGATATCCGATTTAGAGATAGATTCGGATGATTTTACAACTCTCATTGGCATTACAGATAAAAATGTGATGGTGAATATAACAGTTGATTATATCAGCAAAATAACACATAGAACACTTCATGTAAATACAATTGAAAATAGTTATACTTTAGACTTTATCAATGCAACTTTACTACAAAAAAGCAGAAACTCTTTAGAACAAGTATATAGTTTTTCAAATCTGCAAAAGAATCATTTTTTTGAAAAAATGCATACGTCCATTTTGAACAAAGAAACTGTTTGTTGCAGCTATGCAGAGGCAAAAAGTGTTATGCAAACCATTAAAAAAGTGCAGGAACAACAATGAAAATATTATGTACTATTTGTGCCAGAGGCGGTTCAAAAGGTGTTAAAAATAAAAATATCAGGGTTATCAATTCCAAGCCACTGATAGCTTATACTATAGAACAAGCAAAAGAGAGTAAGCTCTTTGAACATATAGTAGTAAGCACAGATTCTGATGCCATAGCAGATATATCAAAGCAATATGGAGCAGAAGTTTTTTTTAAAAGAGATGCAAAAATGGCAAGTGATACAGCTGGAAAACTAGAAGTGATTCGAGATGCTTTCATAAGAAGTGAAGAGTATTATAATGAAAAATTTGATTACTTAATAGACTTAGATGCTACTGCACCACTTCGTGATGTCCAAGATATTATTAATTCATTTGAACAATTTTTAGATGCTGATAATGATAACCTCATTACTGCAATGCCAAGTAGAAGAAGTCCTTACTTTAATCTCATAGAACAGGATAAAGATGGAAAAATTTTTGTGTCAAAAAGTTTAAACGAAACAATACTTAGAAGACAAGACTCTCCTAAAACTTATGACATGAATGCATCGATATATATCTGGAAGAGAGATACAATACGCAATAACTACAGCACCGTGTTTTTAGAAAACACGGGATTATACATTATGCCAGAAGAGAGATCCATTGACATAGATAGTGAATTGGATTTTAAATTTGTAGAGTTTATTATGAGAGAAAACGATGCTAAAAGATAAAGTAGTAGTAGTAACGGGCGGAGCTGGGCTTATTGGCAAAGAGTTTGTAAAAACAATTGTTGAACAAAATGGTATAGCAATTATTGCAGATATTAACAAAATAGTGGGAGAAGAAACAGCAAAAGCTTTATCTCAAGAGCTTAAAAGTGATGCGATTGATTTTGTAGAGCTTGATATTACTTCAAAGAACTCCTTACAAGCTTGTATCGAATATTTAGATAAAAAATATGGACGCATAGATGCTTTAGTAAATAACGCCTATCCTAGAAATAAAAATTTTGGACGCGATGTTTTTGATATAGAGTATGATGATTTTTGTGAAAATCTCAATATGAATTTAGGTGGATATTTTCTTACAACGCAACAATTCAGTCAATACTTTTATAAACAGGGCTATGGAAATATTATTGTTATGGCATCCATATATGGAGTAACTGCGCCAAGGTTTGAAATATACAAAGATACAAATATGACAAATGCTATAGAGTATGCAGCTATAAAAGGTGGTTTACTTCATCTTATAAAATATTTTGCAAAATATTTTAAAGGCAAAAATATTCGTATTAATGCAATCAGTCCTGGTGGAATATTAGATAGACAGCCTGAAATATTTTTAGAAGCGTATAAAAGTAATTGTTTAAATAAAGGAATGCTCAATACCGAAGATTTAAAAGGAACGCTCATCTATTTACTTAGTGAAATGAGTCAATATGTAAATGGGCAAAACATCATTGTAGATGATGGATGGTGCTTATAATAAAATTTGAATAAAGGTGAATAAAATGCAGGATTTGATAGAAGAAAAAGCCTACGAAACTTATCTAAAAAATATGGAATATTTTAACAAAGAACAAAAAGATGTAGCAAAATTACTAGCTATGTTTGATAAAGCATTAAACAGCGGAGATTATATACCTACGCTTGATTTGGAGTATAAAGATGGTTATTTTGATGTTAAAAATTTAACTTCAAACCAATATTTATATGGTGGAGATTCAAATAAACTCTCAGAGAAATTAAAAAATAAGGTAGATTTTAACAAAGACCATCAAACTTTTGAAGGGGCTCCTTTATATAATATACCTGATGAACTTCTTAACAACCCTCCAGAAGATTTTAAAGTTGTAGAAGGTGTACTTCACATAATGAAGTATTATGCAATGAATACAAATAGTCACACGAACATGATAGACATAGATAAATTTATAGTTATTGGAACAGGCTTGGGGATGCATATTTCGATGATTGATGAAAAAATATCTTCAAAACAGTACATCATCATAGAAGATAATTTGGAACTCTTCAAGCTATCACTATTTACTACCGAGTATTACAAATTAGCACAAAGAGCAAAGTTGTACTTTTCAATTGCTGATGATGAAAATGCCTTTATTCAAATAATGAATGAATTTCTTGCTAATCAATTTTTTTATAATAGATATATGAAATATGTAAAATTTCCGACTCACACGGAAGATAAAATAAAACAGATACAAAATGCTTTAATTACACAACCTTACATTTTTTTCCCATATAAGGCAACACTCTTCAAATATATGAAACCTTTAGAGTATATGAATGACGGATATAATTTACTTAATGTTGGAGGTGACTTTAGTAACTCTGTTTTTAAAGATAAGCCAGTACTTGTACTTGCTGCTGGACCATCACTTATTGACAATATAGAGTGGCTAAAAAACAATCATCATAAATTTATAATTGTAGCCATCTCAACCATATTAAATACTCTCCATAAACATAACATAAAGCCAGATGTCGTTACTCAACTTGATGGTGGAGAAACCTCATTAAAGTTTTATGAGGATGTACTAGAAGATGGCTTTTTAAGTGATGCTGCTATGATATTTGGGTCGAACATTCCTGTGAAAGTGCGACAAATGTTTAAAAAAGAACAGGTATTTTACTTTGATGAGGGGGAAAAATATGTAAGTAACTATACTGCATTAACAAGCCCTTGTATAGGTTCAGTAAGTCTTATTTTATCTTTGCTTTTAAATGCAAAAGAACTATATCTACTGGGGATAAATCTAGCGGTCAACCAAGAAACAGGGCAATCCCATTCAGCAGATTATATGTATGGATATCAAGCTGATACAGAGAATAAAGACAAGCTATCTAATGTTATGGAAAACACAAAAAATCTCTTTCAAGTTCGTGGTAACTTTCGAGAAACCGTATATACAAATGCAATCATGCATGCCTCTGTTCAATCATTATATAGAAATATGCCTATTGTAAAAAAAGAGTATCAAACAGTTTATAATCTTAATGATGGTTCTTATATCACGCAGACAATACCAAAATATACAAAAGATATAGATACAAATTTATTTGAAGATATTGACAAAAGCCAACTTTCTATAGCTATAAAAGAAGATCTAAAAAAGAGTTCTATTACTAAGCTAAGTGACAAGGATATCTCATCTATAAGACAAAGATTAGTGGATGCAAAAGAGACATATAAAGAAATAGAAAATTACTCAAAAACTATATCATATTCAAATAAAGAGCAATATCTCTATGACTTATTAGGTATAGTCTCATATATACTTCATAAGCAAAAGAACGAATCTGTTAATTTAACTGCTGTTTTTTTATCATTTTTTAAATATTCACTTACCGCAATACTTGACTTTTTCAATACAAAAAATCTGAAGAATGCGAAAAAGCATATCAAAAACTTTGATAAATTAGTACAAAAAGAGATGTTTAGTATTGTAGATATTTATATAAAAGGTTTAGAAGAGTTTTTAAATGAAAGAGTCTAAGACTATATTTTTATAAAAAAAGTATAGCTTTAGACCATGATTTACTTATTGCAATAATTTTAGTACATTCTGCTGAACAGCATTCGCTTGACTCATGGCATAAGAACCAGACTGCGCTAAAATGTTGTGTTTTGAGAATTTTGCACTCTCTTCTGCAAAGTCAACATCTCTGATGTTTGACTCTGCAGCTGAAATATTTACTTGGGTTACAGAAATATTTCTTATTGTACTTTCTAGTTTATTTTGAGCAGCACCCATTGTCGCACGCAATCCATCTATAGCTTGAATTGCTGTGTCCATATAACCAATAGTAAGTTCTGCTGATACCTGAGTCCCTACCGTAATTGCAGGAGCCGATTGACCAGCTAGTTTTGCTACATCTCCTGAGCCAAAAGCAATAGTTTGTGTTTCATTGTTGTATGCACCAACATGAAATACAAATGTACCTGTACCTAAGGAACCAGATGAGCCAGTTAAAAGAGTCGTCCCATTAAATTTAGTTGTAACAGCAATATCACTTGCTTCAGCTAAGAGGGATTGAACCTCTTTAGATATATAGCTTCTTGAAGTGTCATCTTGAGTGTCATTGGCTGCTTGTGTAGCCAATACTCTAACTCTTTTCATGATATTTCCATACTCTTGCATAGCGCCATCAGCGGTTTGAATAAGACCAATACCATCATTTGCATTTCTAATCGCCTGACCTAAACCTTGAGACTGAGCTGAAAGTTTATTTGCAATTGCCAAACCTGCTGAATCATCCGCTGCTTTGTTAATTCTAAGACCAGAGCTTAGTGATTGAAGACTTTTGTCAAGTCCAACATTGTTCATCGTAGCTTGCATGTGTGCGTTCATCGCACCAACATTTGTATTTATTCTAAATCCCATTTGAAACCTTACCTATGGATAGTTCCTGAGTAGTAGCAAAAAACATGCCAATTTTAAAAAAATGAAGATGAAAAAATAAAGATATGCCAAAGAGAAAATTTCTTTGGCATGTGAAAATCAAAAATCTTGCATCTTAAAACTATTGTAACAATCTCATTACATTCTGTTGCACAGCATTCGCTTGGCTCATCGCGTAAGAACCAGATTGTGCTAAGATGTTGTGTTTTGAAAAGTTTGCACTCTCTGCTGCAAAGTCAACATCTCTGATGTTTGATTCTGCTGCTGTAATATTTACTTGAGTTACAGAAATATTTCTTATTGTACTTTCTAGTTTGTTTTGAGCAGCACCCATTGTCGCACGCAATCCATCAACTGCTTTAATTGCTGTATCCATTGTAGTTATAGTACCTTCAGCATCCCCTTGTGTACTAACAGAAAAACTAGCACTTGTACCAGAAGCACCTGCTAAGGTAGTAAGATCTGCCGAACCTATAACAAGAGATTGTGTTTCATTGTTGTACGCACCAACATGAAATACAAATGTACCAGCTGTTGAACCTGATGTACCAGCTAAAAGAGCAATCCCATTAAATTTAGTATTAACACCAATATCACTAGCTTCTGCGGCAAGAGATTGAATCTCTTTAGATATATACCCTCTTGAAGTAGCATCTTGAGTATCATTCGATGCTTGGGTAGCAAGAACACGAATTCTTTTCATGATATCGCCGTACTCTTGCATAGCACCATCCGCAGTTTGAATAAGACCAATACCATCATTCGCATTTTTAATTGCTTGACCTAAACCTTGAGACTGAGCTGAGAGTTTATTTGCAATTGCCAAACCTGCTGAATCATCAGCTGCTTTGTTAATTCTAAGACCAGAGCTTAAAGATTGAAGACTTTTATCAAGCCCAATATTGTTCATCGTAGCTTGCATGTGTGCGTTCATCGTAGCTTGCATGTGTGCGTTCATCGCACCAACATTTGTGTTTATTCTAAATCCCATTTTAAATCCTTTTTTTGGTAGAGCCTTCCGCCCTAGTTAATTTTATTCAGCTTCCTTGCTGAGTAATAATTATATCGTCAGTTAAAAAAATAACTTTAACTACTATAACGAAAAAATGCCAAAGAGCAAAACTCTTCAGCATGTGGAAATTAAATTTTTTTATTTTAAAACTATTGTAATAGTCTTAAAACATTCTGTTGCACAGCATTCGCTTGGCTCATAGCGTAAGAGCCAGATTGTGCTAAAATATTGTGTTTTGAAAAGTTTGCACTCTCTGCTGCAAAGTCAACATCTCTGATGTTTGATTCTGCTGCTGTAATATTTACTTGAGTTACAGAAATATTTCTTACTGTACTCTCTAGTTTGTTTTGAGCAGCACCCATTGTCGCACGCAATCCATCGACTGCTTTAATTGCTGTGTCCATAAAAGTAATAGTATCTTCCGATTTACTTTGTGTTGTAACAAGAAGTCCAGCAGCTGAAGTACTAGCCATTGCAGTAATATTAGCTGAACTAAAATCAATACTTTGTGTTTCATTATTGTATGCACCAACATGGAATATAAATACACCAGCTGTTGAACCTGATGTACCCGCTAAAAGATTTTGCCCATTAAATTTTGTATTTGCAACAATATCACTTGCTTCACCTAAAAGAGCCTGAACCTCATTAGATATATAACCTCTTGAAGTAGCATCTTGAGTATCATTCGATGCTTGGGTAGCAAGAACACGAATTCTTTTCATGATATCGCCGTACTCTGACATAGCCCCATCAGCAGTTTGGATAAGACCAATACCATCATTTGCATTTTTAATTGCTTGACCTAAACCTTGAGACTGAGCTGAGAGTTTATTTGCAATTGCCAAACCTGCTGAATCATCAGCTGCTTTGTTAATTCTAAGACCAGAGCTTAAAGATTGAAGACTTTTATCAAGTCCAACATTATTCATTGTAGCTTGCATGTGTGCGTTCATCGCACCAACATTTGTGTTTATTCTAAATCCCATTTTAAATCCTTTTTTTGGTAGAGCCTTTCGCCCTAGTTAATTTTATTCAGCTTCCTTGCTGAGTAACAATTATATCGTCAGTTAAAAAAATAACTTTAACTATTGTAACGAAAAGATGCCAAAGAGGAAAATTCTTCGGCATGTGGAAATCAAAAATCTCGTATCTTAAAACTATTGTAACAATCTCATTACATTCTGTTGCACAGCATTCGCTTGGCTCATAGCGTAAGAACCAGATTGTGCTAAGATATTGTGTTTTGAAAAGTTTGCACTCTCTGCTGCAAAGTCAACATCTCTGATGTTTGATTCTGCTGCTGTAATATTTACTTGAGTTACAGAAATATTTCTTATTGTACTTTCTAGTTTATTTTGAGCAGCACCCATTGTCGCACGCAATCCATCGACTGCTTTAATTGCTGTATCCATTGTAGTAATCGCTGTTTCTGCATCAGTTTGACTACTTACAAGAATTCCACCTGCTGATAGACCAGCTAGTTTTTCTACATCGGCTGAGCCAAAAGCAATACTTTGTGTTTCATTATTGTAAGCGCCAACATGGAATACAAAAGTACCAGTACCTAAAGAACCAGATGCACCAGCTAAAAGAACAGTTCCATTAAATTTAGTATTTTTTGCAATATCACTCGCTTCAGCTAAAAGAGATTGAACTTCTTTAGATATATATCCTCTTGAAGTAGCATCTTGAGTATCATTCGATGCTTGCGTAGCAAGAACACGAACTCTTTTCATGATGTCACCATACTCTGCCATCGCACCATCTGCAGTTTGAATCATACCAATACCATCATTCGCATTTTTAATTGCTTGACCTAGACCTTGAGACTGAGCTGAGAGTTTATTTGCAATTGCCAAACCTGCTGAATCATCAGCTGCTTTGTTAATTCTAAGACCTGAGCTTAAAGATTGAAGACTTTTGTCAAGTCCAACATTGTTCATTGTAGCTTGCATGTGTGCGTTCATCGCACCAACATTTGTGTTTATTCTAAATCCCATCTTAAATCCTTTTTGGGTAAGAGCCTTTCGCTCTAATTTTTCTCAGTTTACTAACATCCCTGTTAATTATAACTAGTATCGGTATTCATAAATATAACTTTAATAACTTTATAAATTTTTTTGTATATTTGACTTGTTATCTCTAACATGACTATAATAACCTAAATAGACAAAAAGGACATTTTATGCATACGATATCTGCTACAGAGATTAAGCAAAACTCTATGAGACTTCAAGAAGCTCTTCGTGAGGATATACTTATTACAAAAAGAGACAAACCTTTTGTGGTAGTTATGGACTATGAGAAATATATAAAGATTAACAATTCAAATGAAGAGTGGAGTTTTTGGAGTGATAACGAGATAGATAACTTTGGGAAAATTGCCATAGGTCTGGGTAATCATGATTATAATGACGAAGATGAGGACTATTCACAATGGTAGGCAATATCTATTTTATATCTATGCCATATTCTGATTTTACAAAAGCCAAAGCAAGACCAGTGCTTGTCTTTCAAACTATTGATAAAAATGATTTGTTAATTCTTCCACTTACAAGTAGCTTAACACGAGACGGCATCCTCATAACAAGTGATGATATTCAAGATGGAACTCTTAAAAAAGATTCTGTTGTCATAGTACCAAAATTAATTGCTATCGATAGTAATTTAATACTAGGCTCAAGATTTATAGCTTCTCTAAAAGAGAGTAGTTTTACTAAAGTTAAAAATGAGCTTTGTTTAAAACTTGGATGTTAAAGATTTTTATATTTAAACTTTTTTGATACACTTCCAAAATTAAAAACTACTATACTTTATATATAGGAAAACTATTTGAACTTAATCATCGTCGAATCACCCGCTAAAGCTCGGACTATTAAAAACTTTTTAGGTAAAGATTATGAGGTTATTGCTTCTAAGGGACACATCAGAGATTTACCAAAATCTCGTTTTGGAATTACAGTGGATGAAAATAATCAACTTATTCCTGCGTATAGTGTGGCAAAAGAGAATGCTGCTACGGTTAAAGAGATAACTGCTTTAGCCAAAAAATGCGACACCATTTATATCGCAACCGATGAGGATCGTGAGGGTGAGGCGATTGGTTGGCATATTGCACATGCCATAAAGAAAAATCCTGAGGAACTTCCCCGTATCGTTTTTCATGAGATTACAAAAACTGCGATAAACCATGCCCTTGAGAATGCTCGCAAAATAGATATGGATATGGTAAACGCACAACAAGCGCGTCGTTTGCTTGACCGTGTTGTTGGCTATAAACTCTCTCCACTTTTGAGTTCAAAAATCCAAAAAGGTCTCTCAGGTGGGCGTGTTCAGTCATCAACTCTTAAGCTTGTAGTTGACCGTGAAAGGGAGATAAAAGCGTTTATTCCCCAAGAGTTTTGGACAATTGACACACTCTTTAACAAAGATATAGAAGCAAGTTTAGTAGTGCATCAAGGGGATAAACTCTCAAAACTCTCTATAGAAAATAAAAATGAAGCAACTTCTATAGTAGAGAGTGTAAAAAATGATTCTTTTATTATCGAGGCTATTGAGACAAAACAGAGAAAAAGTGCAACGCCTCCACCTTTTATGACTTCAACTTTGCAACAAACAGCATCAAGCAAACTAGGATTTACTCCTAAAAAAACCATGATGGTCGCGCAAGTTCTTTATGAGGGTGTAAAAACTCCTGATGGAACTTCGGGTGTGATTACCTACATGAGAACAGATTCACTCAATCTTGCTGCTGAAGCTGTCGAAGCTGTGAGAGAGACTATACTTAAGAGATTTGGTAAAAAATATCTTCCAGATGAGCCAAAAGTTTATAACAAAAAGTCAAAAGGCGCACAAGAAGCGCACGAAGCTATCCGTCCTACGATGCTTGAATTTACTCCAGAAATCGCTCAAAAGTTTTTAAAAGCAGATGAGATTAAACTCTACACGCTTATTTATGAAAGATTTATGTCTTGCCAGATGAATGATGCACTTTTTGAGCAACAAAGCATTATCTTAAAAGGTGCAAACAATGAGTACAAAGTGAGTGGAAGAAAGCTCCTTTTTGATGGTTTTTACGCACTCACAGGAACTGAAGACAAAGATAAATTGTTACCAACCTTAAAAGAGGGTGAAAAAATCGAGCTTCAAAGTATCAAATCAGAACAGCATTTTACAGAACCGCCTGCAAGATATTCTGAAGCATCTTTGATTAAAAAGTTAGAGTCTGAGGGTGTTGGAAGACCTTCAACTTATGCTCCGACAGTGGCTACTTTGAGTAGTCGTACTTATGTTTCTATCGAGAAAAAGCAGATTATTCCTACTGAAATGGCTTTTACCGTTACAGAGATTTTAGAGAAAAACTTTGCAAATATTGTGGATATCTCTTTTACTGCGAACATGGAAGAAAAACTTGATGAAGTTGCCGAGGGGCATGTGGATTGGCAAAAACTTTTAAGTGATTTTTACTTTCCTTTTTTAGAACAAGTGGATGAGGCGAAAGATAAAATAGTTTCATTAAAATTAGCACAACCTCTTGGAAAGAATTGTCCGCAATGTGGTTCAGAGTTGCTTCTTCGTTCAGGGAGATTTGGAAATTTTGTCGCTTGTAGTGGTTTTCCAAAGTGTAAATATACAGAACAAGTGGATGAAGATGGAAACAAAGTAGAAGCCAAAGTTGAAACAAGTGACGAAAAATGTGACAAATGCGGGAAGGATATGATTGTTAAAAGTGGCAGAAATGGTAAATTTTTGGCATGTAGCGGATATCCTGAGTGTAAAAATACAAAAAGTATGCAAGTTCAAGAAAGTAAAACTTCAGATATTCCATGTCCAGATTGTGGTGGCAAACTTATCTGGAAACAGTCCTTTCGAGGTTCATTTTGGGGTTGTGAAGTGTATCCTAAATGTAAATTTATCTCTAAATTTGAACCAAGCACTATAAAATGTAAAGAAAAAGGATGTTCAGGCGTTTTAGCTGAACGAGTGTATAGAAATAAAGAAGTTTTCGAGTGCGTCAAGTGTAAAGTAAGAACTCCAAAAGAAGAGATAAAGTAAGCAAAAAATGAAAATCGGCATCCTATCAGACACGCATAAAAAAGTAAAACGAGCTTCAAAAGCTCTTGATATGCTCATAGAAAATGGTGCTGAATTTATCATTCATGCGGGTGATATTGTAGCTCCTGAAGTGTTGGAGCTTCTCAAAAACAGCACCAAAAAATATGTCGCTGTGTATGGAAATAATGATGCGCATTTAGTGCAACATCATGAGGCGTACAATTTAGTGCAAGAACCTTACTATTTTAAGTTAGCCCAAACAAGGTTTAAACTTATGCATCTTCCTTTTTACATGACTCCTGATGCGGACATAGTGATATATGGGCACACACATGTTTTTTCATCTGAATTTATCAACGGAACTCTTTTTCTAAACCCAGGGGAGAGCTGTGCAAGAGATAAAAATATCTCCGAGTGTGTTATGCTTGAGATACAAGAAGATACTTTTTTGGTAACTTACTACAAAAGAAAGAAAAAAACGGATACTTTCGAAGCACAAGAGTTTTCGTATGAGAGGATTAAATCATGAGTGAGAAAATTTTTTTATGTTCTATCTGTAATATAAATAGCGGAACATGCAACGAAGATTGTAAATTCTGCTCTCAAAGTGTAAGGTACAAAGCAGATATCATACGCTATAAAAAAAAGCCTATCGATGCTATTTTAAAAGAGGCGATTACGGCTAGAGATAACGGTGCATTAGGTTTTTGTTTAGTGACCGCCGACAAAGGCTTGAATGACAAAACACTTGAGTTTGTTTGCTCAGTTGCACATGCCGTACAAGAAGTAGCCCCAGAGCTTAGACTTATCGCATGTAACGGAACTGCAACACTTGAACAACTTCTAGTTTTAAAAGAGGCTGGCATAAAAGCGTACAACCATAACCTAGAGACTTCAAAAGAGTTTTACGCAGAAATTTGTACAACGCACCCTTGGAGTGAACGATATGAGACTTGTGAGAATGTAAACAAGGCTGGTATAGTGCTAATAAGCGGTGGTATTTTTGGACTTGGGGAAACGCAAGAAGATAGAATCTCGATGTTGCAATCACTCCATTCTCTCAATCCAACATCTGTTCCTATAAACTTCTATCATCACAACGAAGCACTCGAACTTCAGCCAAATTCTCTGAGTGTGGATGAAGCATTACAGCTCATAAAACTCACAAGAGAGATGATTCCACATGCCGAGCGAATCATGGTCGCAGGTGGGAGAGAGCTTATGTTTGGTACAAGACAAACGGAGATTTTTGCACATGGCGCGAACTCTATTGTTATTGGAAATTATCTTACAACAAATGGTAGAGAGATGAGTAAAGATTTGGAGATGTTGTCAAATCTTGGTTTTGAAGTGGCTAAAAAAGTACAATAAAATCTCGTTCTACAACTTTCCACATGACAACTTCTTACTTCATCCTCTCCCAAATTCTGAAAAAACTCATTTTCCTTGGAACCGATGGCTTGCCTTCGAGACTGTGAAATAACTTACAGCTTCAAGGCTAAATACAATCTTTTTGTTTTTCGATTATCCTTTTTTACTTCTAAATTCAAACATACAATCGTTTTTGAAAAAATATAGCATATAAAGCAGAGAAGAAGCAATATATTGGGCTATTTCTATTTTTATTTGCTCCATATCTCCATCTTTCATAGCAATTATTAGACTTCTTGCAAAACTCTAAAAACAGGCACTAAAATTACTGTAAAAATAGCATGAGTAGATATGAACAATTAAGAAGAAAAGAACCAAAAATTTTTAAATGATTAATCGGTGTAAATAAAGAGATAGTTAAAAAAATGATTGATATTTTTAAGTCTTATGAAAAAGAAAAGACTAAGAGCCATGGTATTGGCGGACGAAAAAGTTTAATACCCGAGGATAAAGTCCTTCTCATGTTGAGTTACTATCGAGAGTACCGCACATTAGAACATATAGGCTTTGATTATGGTGTCAGTGAAGCAACAGCTTCACGCGTTGAGATAGCAGTTGAAAAAGTTTTAATATAGATGTTAGAGATTTTTTAGCTCCTGATGATGAATAGGTTTAAACATACAGAATCTTTTTTAAATATATAAAAAAATAACAAACGATAAATATTTAAAGTTATGTTACAATCCATTAAAAAAGGAGTCATTATGCAACAAACTTTTGAAGTTTTTAATGTTAAATGTGGAGGATGTGCCAATACACTTATCAAAAATTTGGCTGAGGAATTTGGTGAAGTGAGTGTTGATCTTGAGAGTGAACCGCGAAAAATTACTTTAAATATCCAAGAGAACCAAATTGAAAAACTGAAGCTTATACTTAGGGGTCTTGGTTATCCACTAGCTACCGATGAACTAAACACATTGCAAACTTTTACAACAAGTGCAAAAAGTTTTGTATCCTGTGCGATTGGGAAAATGGATATTTAACTGTTCATGTCAAAATTTCTTTTAAAACTTTTTTGTACTATAATCCTTGTATAATCGTAGTGTATGTAAATTTATACAAGGCTGTTTCTATTGAATTATAATTTTTATTTACCGCTTACTGTCATCCTTCTTTTAACTGTTTTAATCCCTTTTTTATTTCATCTGAGCCGTTATATTGGCGAAAAATCAAAATCGGGTATTGCTATAAATCAAACCTACGAGAGTGGTATAAAAAAAACTTACAAAGACAGTTTTGAGCGATTTAACATTAAATATTATCTTGTAGCAATTATCTTTGTCATTTTTGATGTGGAAATACTTTTTATGTTTCCATGGGCGGTAACACTTCGCCAGACTGGTCTTTTTGGGCTTTTTGAGATGTTTACTTTTATGATACTTTTACTTGCTGGACTTATCTACATCTACAAAAAAGGTGCTTTGAAATGGAGTTAAATAGCCCGTCACTCGAGGTGGCAATTACGACAAAACTTGATGAGGCGATTGGTTGGGCGAGAGAGTCTTCACTCTGGCCGATGATTTTTGGAACGGCATGTTGTGCCATCGAGTTTATGAGTGTGGCGGCGAGTAAATATGATATCTCTCGTTTTGGTGCAGAGGTTGTCCGTTTTTCTCCACGCCAAGCAGACTTACTCATAGTTGCGGGAACGATTACCTACAAACAGGCTCCGATTTTAAAGCAGATTTATGAGCAGATGAGTGAGCCAAAGTGGGTTGTAAGTATGGGTGCGTGTGCATGTAGCGGTGGATTTTACGACAACTATACGACACTGCAGGGGATTGATAAAATAATTCCTGTGGATTTGTATGTCGGCGGTTGTCCTCCACGACCAGAAGCCCTTATCGACGCACTTTTGAGTCTGCAAAATGATTTAAGAACCAACAAATATAATCCTAATCGACACAAAGATTTTAAAGGATTGCTAGATAATGTCTGAGATAATTACAGTTCCACATGCCAAGATACATGAATATATTTTAGAAAAATTTAATAGTGGATATAACTATCTCCTAGATATTACAGCAATCGACTATACGCAATATCTCATAAAACAAGAAGAAAAATTTGCTCTTCTTTATATCCTTCGTCATCAAGAATTTCATGAGCATATTGTGATTAAAACTTATATCAAAGAGTTAAAAATAGAGACAATCTCAGATATTTTTAAAGGTGCAAACTGGCTTGAGCGAGAGGTCTATGACCAGTATGGTATTATTTTTAAGAATCATCCAAACCTAAAAAGAATTCTCAACCATAAGGAATTTGTAGGACATCCGCTTTGTAAATCTTACCCTATAACAAAAGGGCAACTTCTTCATGAAGTCGATGATTTGATTGAGGAGATGAACAGCAGACTGCTAAGTAAAAATGTTGTTTGTAAGTTAGAGAGCGGTTCTTTTAGTGAGTGTAACAAGGATTTGATGTTTCTTAATCTCGGACCTTCGCACCCCGCGAGTCATGGAACAATCCGCACTTATGTAGCCCTAGATGGCGAAACGGTGGAGTGTGCCGTGAGTGAAATCGGCTATCTGCACCGTGGTTTTGAGAAAAGTTGCGAAAATCACACTTACAACCAAATCGTTCCCTACACAGACCGACTGAACTACTGCTCGGCGATCAGCAACAACATCGCTTTTGTAAAAACAGTCGAAGAGATGCTTGGAGTTGAGATAAATGAGCGAATTCAGGCGATTCGTGTCATGCTTCTTGAACTCTCACGCATCGAAGACCATGTTGTCTGTTTGGCGGCGGTTTTGGTGGATATGGGTGGACTTACAAACTATTGGTATATGTACAATCCACGCGAGGATATTTACGATTTGCTTTCAAAACTCACGGGGGCGAGACTTACAAACTCTTACATGCGTGTGGGCGGAATGACGAATGATTTGTATGAGGGGTTTGAAGCAGATTTGGAAGAGGTTATTAAAAAAGTTCAGTACGGTGTTGCACAGACGCTTTCACTTATAAAACATAACAGAATTTTTCATGACAGAACGCAAAATGTAGGCGTCATTAGTGCCGAAAATGCGATAAATTACGCAATGACTGGCCCAAATCTTCGGGCATGTGGAGTTGCGTTTGATATGCGTAAAGATGCACCGTATTATGGTTATGAGAAGTATGAATTTGATATTGTCGTGGGAAGTGTGGGCGATGTGTATGACAGAGTTATGGTTCGTTTTGGCGAAATTGATGAGAGCATAAAAATTATAGAACAAGTGATGCAAAATCTTCCAGAGGGCGAAATCAATATTAAAAATGCATCTATCACTCTACCAAAAAAAGAGGCAGTTTATAGCACAATCGAGGGAGTTATGAATCAGTTTAAACTTACCTTCGAGGGTGTGAAAGTTCCTCTTGGTGAGCATTACAGCTCCATCGAAGCGACAAATGGAGAGCTTGGATTTTTCATCGTCAGTGATGGAAGCGGGACACCTTATAAAGTCAAAGTCAAAGCTCCTTCCTTTACTGCGATGAGTGCGTACCCAGAGATTATCGAGGGTTCACAACTTGCAGATGCGATTTTAACTTTGGGAAGTTTGAATATTATCGCAGGGGAGATGGATAGATGAGTTTTTCTTTTAACGAAACAAACAGTTTGAAAATTGAGTTTTTAGCAAAACGCTATCCGCAAAAAAAAGCTTTAATCTTGCCACTTTTATGGTTAGCTCAAAAGCAAGAGGGATTTATAAGCGAAAAGGCGATGGCAAAAATTTCTGAACTTTCCCACATGCCATACATGCACATTTACAGCGTCGCTTCGTTTTATTCGATGTTTAGATTAGTCAAAAATGAGAAAAAAGTGGTTGAAGTGTGTCGCACACTCTCTTGCGAGTTAAATGGGAGCGAAGAAATTAAAAAACACTTGCTTGAAAACCATAGTGACAAATATGAGATTGTAGAAGTGGAGTGCATGGGTGCGTGTGGCGGTGCTCCGATGTGTACTTTAGAGGGAAAATATATCGAAAATGTAACACCGCAAATGTTGGATGAGGTTTTAAATGCAAACTAAAATTGTAAGTAAGAATTTTGAAATTCCACATGCCAATATTTTGGAAGTGGCTCTAAAAAATGGGCGTTACACATCGTTAGAAAAACTTTTCACATATCAGCCACAAGAAGTAATCGACATCATCAAAACAAGCAATCTTCGTGGAAAAGGTGGCGGTGGTGCTCCCGCTGGAGCAAAATGGCAGTTGGCGAGTGATTTTGCAGGTATAAAATATCTCGTAGTGAATGCCGATGAGAGTGAACCAGGTACTTTTAAAGATAGACAAATTATCTCCAAAGACCCACATTTGCTTATCGAGGGAATTATTTGCACATGCTACGCAATCGGTGCAAACAGTTCTTACATCTATGTGCGAGGCGAGTATGAGGAGTTTAGCGATATTTTACAAGCGGCCATTGATGAAGCCTATGCGAAAAACATTTTAGGTGATGAGGCAAAATATCCAGTTGAAATTACCATTCACAGAGGTGCAGGGGCGTATATTTGCGGTGAAAAATCTGCACTTTTAGAGTCGCTTGAGGGAAATCGTGGACATCCACGACTCAAACCGAAATCTCCTGAACCTGAGTTTTATTTCGGTGAACCGACACTTGTAAACAATGTTGAAACCATCGCATCCGTTCCTTTTATCATCGAAAATGGAGCAGAGGCGTACACCGCATACGGCACAGATTGCTCCTGCGGAACGCTTCTTTTTGCAATAAGTGGGCATGTGCAAAACGCTGGCGTGTATGAAGCGGAGTTCGGTGTTGGCATGTGGGATTACATACAAAAGCTTGGCGGTGGAGTGAAAAATGGTAAAAAACTCAAAGCTGTCATCCCTGGGGGTGCGTCCACTCCGATATTACCTGCGCATTTGGTGATGGAAGCAAAGCTGGATTATGAAAACCTAAAATCTCTTGGTTCAGCCTTGGGAACGGGTGGAATGATAGTTTTGGACGAGGATACTTCGATGGTGAAAGCTCTTAAAAATCTTCTCAGATTTTATCATCATGAATCATGTGGACAGTGTACGCCATGCCGTGAAGGAACTTCATGGGTCGATAAAACGCTTGATAAATTTGTCAATAAAACTGCAACTTTGCAAGATTTAGAGGTTTTAAAATCGGTCAGTAAAAGTATGAATGGGCAAACAATTTGCGTATTTGCACCTGCGGCAAGTGGCGTGATTGATGGCTTTTTAGAGCATTTTGAAGCTGAGTTTTTGGAGTGCATCGTATGAAAATCTTAGTTGACAACAGACCCATCGAATGCAAAGAGGGCGAACTTTTAATCGATGTGCTGATAAATAACGGTGTTGAAATTCCTCACTTTTGCTACCAGCAAGATTTGGGCATGGATGGAAACTGCCGCATGTGTATGGTGGAGATTAAAGGGCAAAAACGACCGCAAATCGCCTGTGATACTTTTGTGTGTGAAAACCTTGAAGTTGCAACAAAAAGTGAAAAAATCAACGAAGTCAAACGCTCCATTTTAGAACTTGAACTTCTCAACCATCCCGTAGATTGCCCTATTTGTGACCAAGCGGGTGAGTGTAAGTTGCAAGATTATTACATGGATTATGGACTTTATGAGAGCCATTTGTGTACGCCAAAAACGAAAAAAGGCAAACATATTGATCTTGGTTCGAATGTCATACTCGACCAAGAGCGATGCGTTTTATGTATGCGATGTGTTCGTTTTACTTCAAATATCACAAAAACGGGCGAACTCGGAGTTATCGGTCGCGGAGACAAGGCAAGAATTGCAGTCGCACCGAATCATAAGTTACAAAATCCTTATGCAATGAATGTCGTAGAACTCTGTCCTGTGGGTGCTTTGACTTCAAAAGATTTTCGATTTGCTCAAAGAGTTTGGTTTTTAGACTCTGCAAAAAGCATCTGCCACGGTTGTTCTCGTGGATGTAATATTTTCATCGATTACAATGAAACAAAATATACAAATGAAAAAGTGTACAGGTTTCGCGCGCGAAGAAATAAAGAGATAAATTTATCATTTTTATGCGACTTTGGAAGGCTGAGTTATAGAGAGTTGAATGAAAGCGCAGATTGCTTCGTCGTTCCTCCTCGCAATGACGGATACATGGGAAGTGTGGCAATCCAAAACAGTGACGAAATGAATCATTGCGAGCGAAGCACGGTAATTTATAGCAGTAACGAGATGAGTCATTGCGAGCAAAGCGCGGTAATTTATAGCAGTAACGAGATGAGTCATTGCGAGCAAAGCGCGGCAATCTATAACAGCGATTTCGTGAGAAATTTGTTACATATTAAGAAAAAAGTTGCTTTAGCCTCGCCATCGCTGAGTCTTGAGCAACTTCAAGCCATACAAGAGTTTTGTCAAAAATATAAAGTAGCTCTTTTCTCACTGCCTTACATTGATGAAAGTTTTGGCGATGATTGGCTCAAAACAAACGATCGTAGTGCGAATTTTGCAGGTGTGAAAGAGTTAAATATTTCCACATGCCAAGAGGAGTTTGAAAGTTCTTTAAAAAGTGCCGAAGTAGTAATAAATTTTGACCATAATCTTTTAAAATCCCACATGCGCGGTGAGCGAATGCGAGGAAGTGCCCTTGGGGTGCCAGAAAATAAAAATATTATCCATTTCAGCACTTCAAAGTGCGAACATGGAACTGTCCTTGCCATCGCAAATTTCGCGCATGAAAGCGGCACACTCATCAACTGCGATGGTTTGCGACAAGAGTTTTACGCTACGAAATACAAGAGCGAAGCCCCAAGTCTTATAGAACTTTTAGAGGTGTTAAAATGAGTACGATTTTAATCCTTTTACCTCTTGTTTTAACCATTCTATTTTCACTTGTAACTGTGCCTATTTTAGTTTGGATGGAGCGACGCATCGCCGCACTTATTCAAGATAGACTCGGGCCAAATAGATGTCACATCAACGGAATTCGTCTAGGCGGAATCATTCAATCGGTGGCAGATATGATGAAGCTTGTCTTTAAAGAGGAGTTTTTACCTTCGCACATTAAAAATAAGTTTTACTACATGGTTGCCCCATCCATCGCCTTTATGAGTGCATTTTTGACTTTTATGGTTATCCCTTATGCGGACAATATTACTATCAACGAGCAGACTTTCCACATGCAGGCACTTCCGACAGATTTGGGTGTTTTGTGGTTTTTGGCTTTTGCTGGTTTAGGCGTCTATGGCATCATTTTAGGCGGTTGGGCAAGTCACAACAAGTACGCCATTTTAGGTTCTATGCGAGCGACTGCACAGGTTATCGGCTATGAAGTTGCGATGGGATTGTCTCTTGTTTCGATGCTTATTACTTACGGGACAATCAGCCTTAACGAAATGGTAGCGTATCAATCGCAAACATTTTTCATATTGCCAGCTTGGGGAATTGTTTTGCAACCACTTGCAACGATTATCTTCATCGTGACCGCATTTGCTGAGACAAATCGTGCGCCATTTGATGCGGCAGAGGGCGAGAGTGAGATAGTTGCAGGATACCACACAGAGTATGGAGCGATGAAATTTGGGCTCTTTTTTGTAGCGGAATATATCGCAATGGCGGCTTCTGGAGCTTTGATTGTAACACTTTTTTTAGGTGGGTATCAACTTCCTTATTTAAGCACTGCCGACCTTATAAATAATTTTGAGTTGGTGTTATGGTTCATCATCGCTTTTGCGGCTGTTACCTCTTTTTTCTTTTTAAGATGGATGAAAAAACACAATATTTTTGTTATGTCAGGACTCAATGAAACAAAGGTTTATACGACAATTATCATTGGTTTTACGATTTTTTCGATTATAGTTATGTCCTATTATGCTCTTGGATTTGCACATGCCAGTGAAGTAGGCGTGATGCTTTTACAGTTTGCGATTTTTACGGTAAAACTCTTCTTTTTGCACTTTGTTTTTATTTGGGTACGATGGACGCTTCCACGATTTCGCTACGACCAAACTCAAAAACTTGGATGGAATATTTTGCTTCCGCTCTCGCTCGCAAATATTTTTATCACAGCTATTGTTGTTGTTGGATTAAGTTACTAAATTTTGATATAAATCAATAATTTCGTTCTGTTTTTATTATATAATCAACTTCAAAGTTGAAGATTAAATTATCTTTATAAATCTTCAATATAATAAAATATAAGGGAAAAAATGAAAAAGCTAAGTATAAAAGCGAGATTGTCTGTTTTGGCAATAGTTCCGATACTGGTTATTTTAGCACTCTCTGTTGGTAAAATATTTTTTGATGTAAATACAAAAAATAATCTTGAAGTAACTAAAAACCGTATTTTAGAAGTTGAAGCATTGGCATCAGCAGTCCATCTTTTGCAAACAGAAAGAGGGCTGAGCGTAGGATTTGTTGCAAGCAGTGGTGCAAAAAATAGTGATAAACTTCCAACCATGCGACAAAAAGTAAATAGTGCCATTGAGGATGTAAAAAAAGTTTATAGTATTACAAGCGGTAATATAGCTGTTTTAGATGCATTTAATACGCTCAATGAAAAAAGAAGTGCTATCGATGCACTCTCTATTACAGCTCCAGAAACTGGTGCTTACTATACAAAAACTATTGTATCACTGATTGATGACTCTACAATAATTCCATCACAAATGGATGATAAAGAGAGTAGAAATATCATTCAAGCTTACACGCATTTGGCTTCAACAAAAGAGCAATTAGGACAAATACGAGCGAATCTAAATGGGGCATTTACTAAAGATACTTTCTTAGGAGATACTTTTTTTAAATTTGGTGGAAGTTTAGGAGCGTATGCTGCGAATCAACGCAAATTTACTACTTTAACATCTGAGGATTTACGAAAATTTTACGAAAATACCTATAAAGGTGAAGTCGTTGATAAAACAATGGCTATGATAGAAGTTGCAAAAGCGAAAGGTCAAGTAGGTGGCTTTGGTGTGGACGCATCTGTTTGGTTTACAAATGTAACCGCTTCTATAGATTTGCTTAGAGAAGTTGAACTTCAGTTATATAAAAATGTTAAAGAGCAGATTGACAAAACGATAGAAAGAGTATCTCTTAACATTATTCTTTTATCAGTAGGATTAATTATTGGTATTGTACTTTTTGCTTTTTTTATATTTTTTCTCACAAGAATAGCTATTTCTAAACCTATAGAAGATTTTAAAAATACTCTTTTAAAGATTAGTCACAACCATGATTTAACTATAAAAACAGATGAAAATGTTCCACAAGAGTTAGCAGAAATGGCAGAGGGCTTTAATAGGTTAATCCTGACACTCAGAGAACTCATAGAAACATCCAAGAAA
Organism: Campylobacterales bacterium; assembly: GCA_026390075.1. Classification (GTDB taxonomy): domain Bacteria; phylum Campylobacterota; class Campylobacteria; order Campylobacterales; family Sulfurimonadaceae; genus Sulfurimonas. The sequence goes on along the minus strand of JAPLGP010000004.1, from coordinate 7,521 downwards.
AGTGCTAGTGAAAATGCATCTATTTCTCATCAATTATCAACAACAGCAAATGGTGTTGGAGAGAATGTTGAAAAATCAGTAATCGCAATTAATGATGCAACAAAAAAAGCAAATGAAATAAAAGATGAAATTGGAAGAGCTATAAGGGATGCAGCGGAGAGTAAAAAAGATATTATTCGGGCAAATGGAAACTTAAATATTGCTAGAAATGAAATAGTTGCGCTAAGCATAAAAGTTCAAAATAGTGCTGAACTTGAAGTTGAACTCTCAGGTAGAATGCAAACTCTCTCTCATGAAGCAAGTCAGGTTAAAAGTGTACTTGAAGTTATTTCAGATATCGCAGACCAAACAAATCTTTTAGCACTTAATGCTGCAATCGAAGCGGCAAGGGCGGGAGAACATGGAAGAGGATTTGCAGTTGTAGCCGATGAGGTACGAAAACTCGCGGAGAGAACTCAAAAGTCACTTACAGAAATAAATGCTACTATCAATGTTATCGTTCAGTCTATTGTAGATGTGAGTGGAACGATGAACACGAACTCTGAGGAAATTCAAGAGTTGGCAAATAGTGCAGTAGATGTTGAGAAAAAAATTAATGACAGTGTTGCTATCGTAAATGAAGCAGTACATGCAACGGATAAAACTGTGAGTGACTTTGAAAAAACTGGAAGAAATGTAGAATCCATTGTCTCTCAAGTTTCAGAAATAAACAAAATCTCTTCTCAAAATGCAAGAAGTGTAGAAGAGATAGCTTCTGCAGCTAAATATTTAAATTCTATGACAGATGATCTTCATGTTAAACTAGAAATTTTTAGGACTTAGTCATATCGTTGTACAAGAACTCCAATAGACTTCTTGTAAATCCAAGATTGCTTCGTCATTCTTCCTCGCAATGACAGTTATTCTTCCTTGCAATGACCGTCGTTCTTCCTCGCAATGACCGTCATTGCGAACGAAGTGAAGCAATCTAAAAAGGGGTTATGCAGGAAGTCTAATCTTTTAATATGGTGTATATTTTAGTGAAATTATGTAAAATATAGTAACTGATTAAATGAGTGGGGATTGTTGCAGGGATGAATTATGGGAATTAAAGTCGTAGAACGACATGGAAACACATTTTTAGAGAAAATATATCTTCACGCCATCTTCGGTGGGATGAAAACAACATTTAAACACTTCACTGCAAATCTAAGCGATGTGAGTAATATTCCAACTATCTGCTATCCTGAACAACTTCCTCGAGATATTACACCAAGATACCGCGGAGTTCATAGACTCACACATAGAAAATCAGATAATTCTATCGCTTGTGTTGCCTGTTTTATGTGTGCTACGGCATGTCCTGCAAAGTGTATCGAGATAGTCGCAATTGCTAGAGAAGATGGTGTAGATGAGAAGATGCCAGAGATTTTTAACATCGACTTGTTAGAGTGTGTTTTTTGTGGCTACTGCGTTGAAGCTTGTCCTTGTGATGCCATAAGAATGGACAGCGGTTTATACTCCGTCATAGGTGATAAAAGAGAAGATTTTATCTACAACAAAGCCAAACTTCTTAGCATAAAAGGGATATCAAAAGAGGAGTTTAGCCTTGCAAAATGAAATATTATTTGCCACTTTAGCACTCATCGCGATTGTGAGTTCCATCGTTATGATAAGTGCGCATAGACCGATTGATTCTGCGCTTAGTTTTATCGTCACGCTTATTAGCATCGCTGCACTTTTTGCTCTTGTAAATGCCTCATTTTTGTTTGTTGTGCAGATTATAATCTATGCTGGAGCGATTTTGTCGCTGATTTTATTTATCATTATGTTTTTAAATATCAAAGATGAAAATTTGCCCGATGAGAAACATAAAAACAGATGGTTACTTGCAACTTCCCTCATCATCGCTCCATTTTCAGCGATTTTGATTGATTTGATTTTAAGAAGCGATATTGCAGTGAATGGCGTTAGCGATGCTAAGTTTGGAACGATAAAAGATGTGGGTTTGACCCTTTTTAGCAAGTGGGTTTTGCCTTTTGAGTTGGTTTCCATTTTACTTCTTGTTGCCCTTGTGGGTGCAGTTACTCTTTCAAAAAGGAGTGAATAATGTTAAAAGCGTATATGATACTTTCCATCTTACTCTTTTCAATCGGCATTGTTGGGCTTATTAGCAGACGCAATATTATCGTGATTTATATGTCCATTGAGCTTCTTTTAAATGCTGTAAACCTCTCACTTATCGCCATAAGTGCAGACTTAGCCGATAGCTCCGCTCAGGTTATGTCACTCATCATTATTGCCATCGCCGCTTCTGAAGCTGCACTTTTTATGTCTTTGTTTGTAGTGCTTTTTAGAAATAGAGCCTCATTGGATGCGAATTTATTTGATATGTTAGGAAACAGTAATGAGAGATAATTTATTGTTAACTATTTTACTTTTATCGCCGCTTTCGAGTGCAGCTCTCATTTTCTTAATTAACATTTTTCAAAAGAGAGATTGCTTCGTCGTTCCTCCTCACAATGACGAAATGGGTCATTGCGAACAATTTGTCGTTCCTCTTCGCAATGACGAGGTGGATCATTGCGAACAAAGTGAAGCAATCCAAAGTGTTGGCACCCCAAGGGCATTTCCTCGCTATCGCTCACGGCACATGTGGAAACAGCCCATTTATACTTTTTTAGCACTCACAGGTTCAGGAATAAGTGCAGTTCTTGCGCTTTATGTTGGCTACTACAGTTATTTTGAAAAAGAGGTGTTTTCATCGCATCTTTTTACATGGTTGAGTATCGGTAACTTTACCATAGAAGTAGCACTCAGAGCCGACGCACTTAGTTCTTTTATGCTTTTGTTTGTAGCTCCTGTGAGTTTTTTGATTCACATCTATGCAACGGGTTATATGGATAAAGACAAAAGTTACGGACGCTTTTTTGCCTACTTTAATATCTTTGTTTTTTTTATGCTTTTGTTGGTTTTGGCGGACAACCCGATTATTATGTTCATTGGCTGGGAAGGCGTTGGGCTTGTCTCTTATGCACTTATCGGGTTTTATTTTAAAGATATCCAAAACACTTACGCTGGAAATAAAGCTTTTATAGTCAATCGTGTCGGAGATTTTGGATTTTTAAGTGCTTTAATGCTTCTTTTTTTATCCATTCCAAGTGGCGGTTTTAGTTTTTCTAACATCTTTCTCAGCCTCATACAAATAGAGCCATTTTCGCTCAGTCTCATCGCCTTTTTACTTTTTGTGGGTGCGATGGGAAAATCGGCTCAAATCCCTCTTTTTGTTTGGCTTCCCGATGCGATGGCTGGACCAACCCCTGTTTCAGCTCTCATTCACGCGGCTACGATGGTTACGGCTGGGGTTTATATGGTTGCAAGATTTGCACCGCTTTACAACATGACACCAAATATCGCACTTCTTATCGCTTATGTCGGAGCGCTGAGTGCACTTTTTGCAGCACTCATCGCTACAAAACAGTACGACATTAAAAAAATATTAGCTTACTCAACGATGAGCCAACTTGGATTTATGTTTATGGCTTTGGGTGTTGGGGCGTATTCGAGCGCACTTTTTCATATGTTTACACATGCCTTTTTCAAAGCGCTTCTTTTCATGGCGGCGGGTGCGATTATAGTTGCCTTTCATCACAAGCAAGATATCCGTGAGCTTCGTGGTATAAAGTTTCCAAAAGTATTTAAAATGATGGCGATAGCCTCTCTCACAATAGTGGCAATTCCACCATTTTCAGCCTTTTTCTCTAAAGATGCGATTATGGGTGCATTGTATGCGAGTGGGCATGTGGAAATATTTGCAATAGCTTTTGTTACCTCACTTTTAACAGCCTTTTATATGTCACGAATGATGTTTGTACTCTTTTTTAGTAAGAGTGAGCAGAGTGCAGATGAGAGTCCAAAATCTATGGTTTATCCGATGTTACTTTTAACAATTTTCTCCATATTTGCAGGTTTTTTCAATATACCAGAAGTGTTTGGCGGTGCTATGAATTTTTCTCACTGGCTAAATCTTGCAGATAAAAGTTTCATAATTCCACATGCCAAAGAATTGGTTTTAATGTCCATAAATACACTTTTCATCGCTCTTGTCATGTATAACACTTACAAAAAATATGCCTATACAAACGAAATAATTATGGAAGAAAACTATGGAATTGTTACAAAGAAATTTTATATAGATGAAATATATAACAAAATTATCGTAGCATCACTCCATAAACTCTCACATTTTTTTGAGAAAAAAATAAGTAATTTTTTGATTGATGAAAAAATTAACCTTACCGCACTTGCGTATTTAAAGTTTGGAAAAATTATCTCCATTGCTGAAAATGGAAATGTACGATTTTACGCACTTTATATGCTCATCGGTGTAATGTCAGGTTTTGTGTATCTCTATTGGTTTTTAAGGAGTGCTGTATGAGTATTTTAAGTGCAATCATTTTTCTTCCAATACTCACTGCAATATTTCTTTTTTTTGTGCATTTGCATATAAACCTTGTAAAAATAGTTTATATGATTTCGACTCTTGCAGTCGCTTATTTGGCAGTTAAGTTATACATAAATTTTGATGCCTCTTCTTCGATGCAGTTTATAGAGCATCATGCGTGGATTTCTCAATATGGAATTAATTATGATGTTGGTGTCGATGGTGTCTCACTTGGAATTGTGATGATGAATGCAATTTTAATGCCACTTGTTGCCATTGCGCTCTACAAACAAAGAGATAAAAGAGGGTATTGGATAAATCTGCTTTTTGTTCAGGGCGGGATTATGGGTGCAGTTTTGGCACTTGATTTGATGCTTTTTTATCTTTTTTGGGAGCTTATGCTTTTGCCGATATTTTTTATGATTGGTCTTTTTGGGTATGGAAAAAGCAATTTTATCTCTATGAAGTTTAACATGTACACCATTTTTGGCTCTTTGATGATGCTGCTCTCCATTTTATATATGGCGGTGGAACATAAAGAGCAGTTTGGGTTTTACTCTTTTGCACTGGATGAGCTTAAAAATATCACACTCACAACGACAGAATCCCTTTTGGTTTTTAGTGGTTTTATGATTGCTTTTGGTATAAAAATCCCGATTTTCCCTTTTCATACATGGCTGAGTGATACTTACAGAAGTGCGCCGATGGGTATAGTTATCGTGATGTCGGCTTTGATGGCAAAGCTTGGAACTTATGCGATATGGAGATTTTTATTTGCACTTCTCAGTGAAACTTCACAAGAGTTAGCTCCCTATTTTATTTGGCTTGGACTTTTTGGGCTTATCTATTTTGGGATTTCTGCCATAAGTCAAACGCATTTAAAAAGAATGTTTGCACTCTCGTCTGCTTCGCATCTCTCTTTAATCGTGGTGGGATTTTTTATTTATAACAGTTATGGGCTTATTGGCTCCTCTTTTTTTATAGTGGCGCATGCACTCTCATCAGCGGCTATATTTTTGATGGTTGCGATGATGTATGAGCGTGTTCAAACTTACACAATTGACTCGCTTGGAGGCATTGCAAAAGTTGCACCGCTATTTGCACTTTTCTTTTCTTTTTTTGCCCTGAGCATAGTTGGAGTTCCACTCACAGCAGGATTTGTGGCGGAGGTTCTCATCATTTTGGGTGCATTTGAGTATGACACCATCATCGGATTTTTTGCAGCAACTTCGCTTCTCATTCCTATGCTTTTTATGTTCAAAACTATCAGTAAAGTTCTGTATGGCGAGACAAATGAGCGAACGCAAAATTTTCAAGATTTACGAGTGCATGAGCTTGTGGCAATTATCCCTTTGGCTCTGCTCATTTTAGCAATGGGCATTTTTCCAAACTATTTTATAAAAAAGATTGAACCAACTGCAAAAGCTTTTGTAGATAAAAAAGAGGCGGTTTATTATGAGTAATGAGTTTATTGCACTGGCTGTTCCTTTCTTTTTGCTCTTCAGTGCTATCTTTATTTTGCTTTTTGGGTTGAGCGTCTATTACACTAAAAATAGAGGATATACCATCACTTTGGGGACTCTTTTTGTTTCTTTTATTGTCTCAGCAAATGGTGTTGGGCAGAAGTATAGTATGGAAATTTTGCCTGATGTATTTAACTCGATGGTTGTGTATGATACTTTTAGCGCAACATTTATTTCACTCTTTTTACTTGGTGGTTTTTTGACTTTGGCGATAGCGAAATCTTTTGTAGATAAAACAAACTTTTTTACACATGAATCTTTTGTTTTGCTTCTTCTTTCACTCTTTGGTATGGTGGTTTTAACTATGGCAAATGAGCTTTTAACCGCGTTTATAGCCCTAGAAATCGCGTCTATGTCGGTTTATATTTTGGTTGGACTCAACCGAGATTCACTCAAAGCTTCCGAAGCATTTTTCAAATACTTGCTTCTTGGCTCATTCTCAGCCTCTTTTTATCTCCTTGGAATGATGCTTATTTACGCTCAGGCAAAAAGCACAAACCTTGACGCAATCGCAGAGTATATTCTCCACACTGAGTTACATTCTCAACTTCTCATAGTCGCTGGAAGTATGCTCATCATGATAACCGTCATGTTCAAAATAGCAGCCGTTCCCTTTGGTGCGTGGGTTTTGGATGTTTATGAGGGTGCATCACTTCCGATTACGGCGTATATGGCAGGTGTTTTTAAAATCGCAATTTTTGCTTTTGTTTTAAGACTGTTTTTAAAAGATTACATAACTTTTGATGCTATTTATGACCCACTTATCATCGGTGGGGCTTTGGTTACCATGTTTGTTGGTTCACTTTTAGCGGTCATTCAGCAGAGTGTCAAAAAAATGTTGGCGGCTTCATCGGTTGTGCATAGTGGTTATCTTCTTATCGCTTTTGCTTCCATAGGTGAAGCTACAGCAAGTGCAACGAGTGCGATTATCTTTTATCTTTTCGCCTATTTTATAAGTGCCATAGGTGCTTTTGGAGTTTTGAGTTACATAAGCAAAGGGAGTGACAAACTGATAAATTATGAAGATTTAGATGGACTTGCAAAAACAAGACCCATCATTGCCGCTTCGCTGACTATCTTTATGCTTTCACTTGCAGGTTTTCCCTCAACCATAGGCTTTATAGGGAAGTTTTATATTTTAACATCAGCGATAGAAGCGGGTTACACATATTTGGCATTTTTTGGAGTTGTGAGTGCATTTATCTCTATTTACTACTATTTTAAAGTCATCACGCATCTCTATTTCAAAGAAGCAGGGCATGTGGAAGTTCACTATGGTTATAAAGTTTCATTGGCCTTTATCGTGATTTCTGCGTTAGTTGTTTTATGGGGCGGAGTTGGAACATCGTTACTTTTAGATATTCCGGGGATTAATGAGTTAAATGCATTGAGTAAATATTCTGTTGAGTCGCTAGGGTTGTAGATTTCCACATTGATGTCAAACGAACTCTAAAATTGGGCAGGTAAATTAAAAAAAAGTTACATTCTGAAACTTAAACCACCTCTTGTTTTTCTACTATTTTATTTGAAGATTTAGCTCCAAACTTATAAATGTCTGAATTGATGATTCCTGAT
>JAPLGP010000050.1 GCA_026390075.1 Campylobacterales bacterium | reverse complement strand
GAATCAGGAATCATCAATTTAGACATTTATAAGTTTGGAGCTAAATCTTCAAATAAAATAGTAGAAAAACAAGAGGTGGTTTAAGTTTCAGAATGTAACTTTTTTTTAATTTACCTGCCCAATTTTAGAGTTCGTTTGACAGTAGATGGTATCTTAGACATAGGAAGTGACAACGCACAGCTACAAGCACGCATAGAAACAGATATGACACTTCTTGCATCGGTACAGGCTGACTACTTTGATGCACAACTCTTTAAGAACTCTATGCTCTCTAGCATTGTTCTAAGTAACCAAGTGAAAAAAGATATTACAAAAGTGAAGCAAGCGGATATAAAAGCAAGTAGTGAGATACACAAACTAGCTAAAGAAGCAAGATTTGGCAAAAGTCCTGATACTGTTATATTTAATGCGAATGGAAATTATAGTGCGGATGAGTTGAATAACATGACTGTTGAGCAATTAGAACAGTTGATGAAAGCGGAACAGAATAAAGCTATTGAGATGAATGTTTCTGAAAATAAATAGTGAAGTGAACACCTAAGTGAACACCTTAAAAATAATAAGTTTTGATTTTTGACTTTTGACTTTTAAAAGTCTTTGAAAGTTCGTTTTTAAGGGAGTTTGTTAATGGTGCGCCCGACATGATTCGAACATGTGACCGCTGGTACCGCAAACCAGTGCTCTATCCAGCTGAGCTACGAGCGCACACCATCTCTATTATTAAGAGAACGAAATTATATCACTTTTAACTTATATTTTTATAAAACAAAAATTAATTCTCTATTTTTTTTAATAAATCTTTCATCATCTGTTCTTGTATAAATAGCTCATGATTTTTTCTAACATAGGCTTGAAGCAACAATTTCATATCGTTACCACCATCCATATTAAAATCTTTTCTCATTTGATGTTCTAAAAAGAGTGCAAATTTGTCATCTACATCTACATCAAAATGACGACCACCAATATTTAAGCCTAATTTTTTACTCATATTTTATTAGCCTAAGATACTTTCAATTTTATTTACAATCTCTTCAATTTCTAAATCTTTTTGAGCGTTTTGCTCAACTAATTTTTCTATTTCTAAATCTTTCATCTCTCTTTGCGCTTTAAGTGTCATAAGCTCTGTACGAATCATCTCATTTTCACCTTTTAATGAATTGTAATGTTGCAGTATATGAGAAACTTTTTCGCTGAGTTTTTCTAAAGTTGTTTGGTTTTGCATTGTTATTCCTATTTTATTTATTTAACTACAATTCTATCACAAAAATCAAATCATCGTGGCAAATTTATTCAGAATTAAGAAGTAGATATAATTTTCCACATGCCAAGTTTATTGTTCTTAAATAGTTTCTGCACCTTTTTGAGTCAATACTAAAGTAACACCATCTTCTTGTATTTCAATGATTCCTTCGTACTTTAATTCATTCAGAGCTGTCGGCAATGCGTCTTCTTGTTTTGCATTTAACTGCGTTAAAATATTTTGAACTACGGCTTGTTTACTCATAATATAACCAGCACTTTTATTTTTTTTAAACCATTTTAAAAACATCTCTTTAACTTCATTTTTTGGAGTTGTGTCTGCAGTGTTATTTTTAGGAGGCAACTTTCTTCTGTTGTTATGTGGCGCAGCTTTGGTAGTTTTACTGTTATAAACTTTTTTAGGAAACGATTTCACGGCTTAGCCTTTATTTGTATGATTCTTTTTGTCTTTGTATTGTCACATAATTTTACTTAAAATAGAAGAGTTCAACCGCTCTATATGCGTTATACTCTCGATTATAAAACAACAACTACAGGAAAACAAATGGCACTCAAAGCAACAATTTATAAAGCTTCACTCAATATCGCCAATATGGACTCTCATTATTATGCAGAACATAACTTAACTTTAGCAAAACACCCATCGGAGAGTGATTTACGGCTTATGGTTCGCTTGGCAGCATTTGTGCTCAACGCCGATGAAGCATTGCAGTTTTGCAAGGGAATTTCTCAAGATGATGAACCTGATTTATGGAAAAAAGCCTTAGATGGCGAGATAAAACTGTGGATAGATTTAGGTCAGCCTGATGAAAAACGCATAAGAAAGGCATGTGGGCGTTCTGAGAAAGTTATTATTTACACCTACCAAGAAGGGAGTGCTTTGGCTTGGTGGAAGCAAATAGAAAAATCACTTTTAAGATTTAAAAATCTCTCTGTGATTTATCTCAGTATTGAGGGCGAAATAGAACAACTCCTCCAAAGAAGTATGTCTTTGCAGTGCAATATAAGTGATGGCGAATTGACTATGATTGATGATGAAAACAGCATAATTATCAAAAAAGAAGCTTACCTAAGCTTCCAATCTTAGTTGCACTTCACTTGCTGGTGAGGGCTTGTGAAAGAAATAGCCTTGAATTTCATTACAATCATTCTCAAGTAAAAAGTCAATTTGTTCTTGCGTTTCTACACCCTCGGCTATAACCTGAAGCTTTAAATTTTTCGCCATTGCTATGATAGTTCTTGTAATTTCAATATCATCTATGTCATGTGGAATATCTCTGATAAAAGATTGATCTATCTTTAATTTATCTATTGGTAATTTCTTAAGATAGGAAAGTGACGAATGCCCCGTTCCAAAATCATCGATGGAGAGTTTAATGCCAAGCTGATTTAATTCATTTAATTTTTCAATCGATTTATCTGGATTTTTCATAATTTGACTCTCTGTTACCTCAAATGACAACCATGAAGTATCCACTTCTTCCTCTTTAATCATATCTTTAATCTCTTGTATAAATCCATCTTGTTCGAGCTTTAATATACAAAGATTGAGTGAGAGAACTCCTGGATTTAAACCTTCTTTTTTCCACTTATTAAATTGTGCGATAGACTCTTTCATGACCCATGTATCAAGTTGCAATATAAATCCTGTATCTTCCGCCAATGGTATAAATTTAGCAGGAGAAACTAAACCCATATCCGGATGATTCCACCTTACAAGTGCTTCCATTCCAATAATTGTATTTTCTTTTGCATTCATTTGTATCTGATAATAAACTTGCAGTTGATTTTTTTCTATAGATTGACGCAATTGTGTTTCAAGAACAACTCGCTCAAAAGCTCGTTCTGTCATATCTGCTGTATAAAACTGATAATTGTTACGACCACTATTTTTAACTTTGTACATAGCCGCATCCGCATTTTTGATTAAAGTGTCTGCATCTGTACCATCATTCGGATAAATAGAGATACCAATACTCAGAGATGCATATATCTCATGCTCTTTAATCGAAAGTGGTTTATGTAAAGCATGCATAATATTTTGAACTACAGAAGTAACAACATCAATATGATTAAAATGGTTGATAATAATAGCAAATTCATCCCCACCAAGCCGTGCTACAGTATCGCTTTGACGGATGATGTGATTTAACTTTTGTGAAACTGTTTCTAAAAGTACATCGCCAATACCATGTCCTAAAGAGTCATTTACCTCTTTAAAATGATCTAAATCTATAAAAAGTACAGCTACTTTTTCATGATACCTTTTTGCATTATTTATAGATTGCTTTATACGGTCTATAAATAAAACACGGTTTGGAAGACCCGTGAGCGAATCATGCTCTGCTTGAAATTTGAGTTTATTTTGCGTTTGTTTTAACTCTGTAATATCATGTGCTGTCTCTATTACAGCATATATTTTGCCATGCTCATCAAAGAGTGGTGTAGCTGTCAGTTCTACTATTCTTTCTTCACCTGTGCTTAATGCATGTCTATGCAAAACTTTTGTCTGTTTTTTATTCGCAATAACCATTGTTAATGGACAAGGATGAGAAACACTATCGCATGGTTTATTTTTATGATGCGATATTTCATAACATTTTGGAGCAGAAGGGTCGTCAATTATATTTTCATCTATCATCTCTTTTGCAGCCGTATTCATAAGTGAAACAGTGTAATCTTTGTTGATGACCATGATAGAACTGCCAATGCCATTGATAACTGTTTGTAAAAAATCATGTTGCTTTTGAAGCTTTTTTTCTGCTTCAACACGCGCAGTAATATCAGTACCTGAACTTAAAATTCCACATGCCGTATTGTTTGCATCAAAAAGAAGTGCATTTCTAAAACTAAGTAAAACTTCTTTGCCATTTTTACTTATAAGCAGATGCTCAACAGGGTCATGTGGAAGTTCTGTCATAAAAATAAGGCTATTAAATAGTTGACGCACTTTCTCATTAATCTCATTTGGTAAAACACCAATTTCAAACCAAACTTTACCTAACAACTCCTCTTCTTTATATCCAAGTAACTCTTCAGCTTTTCGGTTAAACATAGTCACTCTCGCCTCGGCATCGAGGGCTATTAAAAGTACTTCTGCAGTATCAAGAAACAGTTGACTACGGTCTCGCTCAGCTTTATAACTTTGTTCACTTTTTTCAAGTTCTCTTTGAATAAGTGCGCGCTTACGAATCTCATCTTTCATTTTGAAGTACCAAAAAAGTCTCAAAAGAAAGAGTATAAATACAAAAACAGCTATCGTTATGGCAACTTTATAATCTATGAGTTCTATCAAACTTTCTACTAAATCATTTATTAATTCAATAACAGATTTTTTTTGTGTATCATCAAGCATTATGTTATCTGGAATTTGCGCTGTATTGATTTTATCATTTTTGAGTAAGAGCTTATAATTTTGAAGAACAAACTCTTTATTTATTTCACCAATAGGATACATATTGAGAAGCATAAGCTCTTTTGTAACCCTTCCTTCATACGCTAAATGTTGCGTTGATTTGTTAGGTTGGTATTTAGTGTGGATAAGTTCAGCAACTTCATCAATATGTTCTAAAGCATACTGCCAGCCCTTTTGTGTTGCTGATAGAAAGTTTTTTACCTGCTGTGAATTATTTTTAACTTTTTGATGTGAAGTGAAGATGTTATTTGCATTTGTCGTAAAGCCATATTCTACGGGGTCAATAATATTATAGGGTACTTTTTTTTCATCAAGTATAAATAGTTCATTTGAGCGAAATGCTGTACACGCATCCACTTTTTTCTCGATAAAATCGTTTATGTTATAAGTTTGGGGAATTATATTTGTATTTTGAGGTGTTATACTAAAATAATCTAGGAGTGTTGTTAATGAGCTTTTTAAACGGTCATTCTCCCCAATCATCACTGTTTTGTCTTTTAAATTTAAAACAGATTTTATTTCAGGTTGGGTTACGATAACAAGTGGAGACCTTTGAAAATAAGTAGCTAAAAGGGTTACATTACTTAGTTTTTTATCATTATAAGCTATCAAAGCGTTGGACATAGTATAATCCACATGCCCATCTTCTAGCTCTTTCATGGTATCTGTATCTTGAAACTCAATCATTTCGACATCAAGACCAACAGCTTTATAGTACCCCATCTCTTTTGCCATAATAAATCCAGCAAACTGAAATTGATACTTCCATTGCAATTGCAGTTTTACTTTTTCAAGTGGCTGTGTCTGAGCATAAATAACTGTTTGCAATAAGATAAAAATTGATACTATTTTAAAAAAATTCATTTCGCAACACCTATAAAATTTTATAATACACAAATTATACATTATTAACATAATAGTTACCCAAATGTACTCTTTCCACATGCCAAGGTTTTAGAAAATAAGTTATAATTCCACATGCCAAACTTTAAAGTAATATCAGATTATTCTCCCGCGGGAGACCAACCAACCGCCATCGAAGAACTCACACAAAGCATTCTCAAAGGAAATCGCTATCAGACGCTTGAAGGTGTAACAGGAAGCGGTAAAACGCATACTATGGCGCGTATCATAGAAAATGTGAAAATGCCAACCATCATCATGACCCATAACAAAACCCTAGCCGCTCAGCTTTATAGTGAGTTTCGCCAGTTTTTTCCAAACAACCATGTGGAATATTTCGTATCCTATTATGATTATTATCAGCCCGAAGCGTACATTCCCCGTCAAGATTTGTTTATAGAAAAAGATAGTGCTATAAACCAAGAGTTAGAGCGCATGCGACTTTCTTCCACTGCAAATCTTCTCAGTTATGATGATGTTATCGTCATCGCTTCCGTTTCTGCAAACTACGGTTTGGGAGACCCTGAGGAGTATGAAAATATGGTTCAGTCCATCGCTGTTGGAGATGTCATCGCACAAAAAACGCTTCTTCTTCGTCTTGTCGAGATGGGCTACAGTAGAAACGACACCTATTTTGACAGCGGACACATAAGAGTCAATGGAGAGAGTTTAGATATTTATCCCCCCTATTTTGAGCAAGAAGCGATTCGCATAGAGTTTTTTGGAGATGAAATCGAGGCGATTTATACCTTCGATATCATCGATAACAAAAGACTAGAAGAACATAAACAGTTCACTATTTACGCAACTTCACAATTTAGCGTAAGCCAAGAAAAAATGGCAATAGCTATAAAACGCATAGAAGAGGAACTTGATGAGCGACTCGCTTTTTTTCAAAAAGAGGGAAAATTACTCGAGCATCAAAGGCTCAAACAAAGAGTGGAATTTGACCTAGAGATGTTACAAACGACTGGCATGTGCAAAGGTGTAGAAAACTACTCAAGACTTCTTACAAACAAAAAAGAGGGAGAAGCACCTTACACTTTGCTTGATTATTTTGCATTGCATCATAAAGATTATCTTGTGATTGTGGATGAGTCGCATGTTTCACTTCCTCAGTATCGTGGCATGTATGCGGGAGATAGAGCAAGAAAAGAGGTTTTAGTTGAGTATGGGTTTAGACTTCCAAGTGCTTTAGATAACCGACCTCTTAAAGCCGATGAGTACATAAATAAAGCGCCTCACTATCTTTTCGTCTCAGCAACTCCCTCGGCTTATGAGTTGGAAATGTCAAGTGTAGTGGCACATCAAATCATCCGTCCAACAGGGCTTCTTGACCCGATTTTAGAGATAAAACCATCCGACAATCAAGTCGAAGATATCCATGATGAAATCAAAAAAATCATAGTCAATGATGAGAGAGTTCTCATAACAGTTCTAACAAAAAAGATGGCGGAAGCACTCACAAAATACCTTGCAGATTTGGGTATCAAAGTACAATATATGCATTCAGATATTGACACAATTGAGAGAAACCAAATTATTCGAGCTCTGAGAAAGGGTGAGTTTGATGTACTCATCGGCATAAATCTTCTTCGTGAAGGATTAGATTTGCCTGAAGTCTCTTTAGTGGCAATTTTGGATGCAGACAAAGAGGGATTTTTAAGAAGTGAAACAGCACTTATTCAGACTATTGGACGAGGGGCTAGAAATTCAAAAGGCAGAGTAATTTTATATGCAAATAAAATCACAGGTTCTATGCAAAGAGCCATCGATAAAACAACTGCTAGAAGAGAAGTGCAAGAGGCACACAACATAAAGCACAACATTACGCCAACAACAACAGTGCGAAAACTTGATGAAAACCTAAAACTCGAAGAGCATGGTGACATTTACCAAAAACATAAAAAAATGGATAAAATGCCACCGCGAGAGAAAAAAGCTCTCACAACGGAGCTTATGTTAAAAATGAAACAAGCAGCCAAAGAGTTGAACTTTGAAGAAGCTGCAAGACTTCGTGATGAAATTATGAAAATAAAACAACTCTAAAATCTGGACAATTTCAAATTTTATGAGATTAAATAATAGGACGGCATGTGGAAGATACATTTAGCAACTTAGCAACTTATGGATATATAGGACTTTTTTTATACTCACTTGGTGGTGGGTTTATGGCACTTGTTGGGGCAGCCGTTCTGTCCTTTATGGGTAAAATGGATTTGTCATTTGTGATTTTCATAGCTTTTGTAGCCAACGCGCTTGGTGCAGTTTTACTTTTTTACATGGGACGCTACCAAAAAAGTATGATGATGGAAGGGCTTAGAAAACACAGAAGAAAATTAGCACTTTCTCATATTATGATTAAGAAATATGGTTCATGGATAATTTTGATTCAAAAATTTGTTTATGGGCTAAAAACTCTTATACCAATTGCCATTGGACTTACAAAATATGAATTCAAAAAATTTGCTCTTTTAAATGTTGCTAGTTCAGCAGCTTGGGCTTTATCTATTGGAATTGGAAGTTACTATTCAGGTGATGCTTTGGTAAAATTAGCAGAAGTTATAAGTCAAAAACCTTGGATTGCCCCACTCTCTTTAGTGGTTATAGGAGGCAGTTTGTGGTTTTATGCAACACATGTTACAAAGAAGAAAGTTAAAAAGTAGAGAGTTTCTTAACTCCCGACTTTTGGACCCGCCTCTGAAAAGTCAAATGCACTATCTTGTGTTTGGTACTTTTTAAAGTTTTTGATAAACATCTCCGCTAAAGTGTCTCTTGTTTTATCAAATAACTCTTTATCACTCCAAGCATTTCTAGGGTTTAAAATCTCTGGATTTATATTGCCTAATGTTTTTGGAACATGAAGTCTGAATGTTCTTGTTGTATCAAATTCACTCTCTTTAATACTTCCATCAAGAATAGCATTGATACAAGCGCGCGTATCTTTGATGCTCATTCTTTTTCCAACACCATAACCGCCACCAGTCCAGCCAGTATTTACGAGGTACACATGCACATTATGCTGATCTATTTTTTCACCTAAAAGTTTTGCATATACTGTTGGATGAAGAGGTAAAAAAGCCTCACCAAAACAAGCAGAGAAAGTTGCAACTGGCTCAGTAATTCCTCTCTCAGTTCCAGCAACTTTTGCAGTATATCCACTTAAGAAGTAGTACATTGCTTGTTCTTTTGTAAGTTTAGATACAGGAGGTAAAACACCAAAAGCATCCGCAGTTAAAAAGATGATATTTTCAGGATGTCCAGCACCCAAAGTTGGCTCATGATTTTCTATATGCTCTATCGGGTAAGAAACACGCGTGTTCTCTGTTTTGCTTCCATCTTTATAATCAACTATGCCATCCATATCTATCACTACATTTTCTAGTAATGCACCTTTTTTGATAGCTCCATAAATTTCTGGTTCACTGCTTGAATCAAGATTAATTACTTTTGCGTAACATCCACCTTCAAAGTTAAATACTCCTTGTTCATCCCAACCATGTTCATCATCACCGATAAGTCTTCTATGTGGGTCTGTTGAAAGTGTTGTCTTACCAGTTCCGCTCAATCCAAAGAAAAGTGCTGTATCGCCATCTTTTCCAACATTCGCTGAACAATGCATTGCAAGTTTGCCCTCAAGTGGTAACCAGTAGTTCATCATTGAAAAAATTCCTTTTTTCATCTCACCACCGTACCAAGTACCACCAATAATACAAAGATTGTTTTCAATATCAAAAAGCACAAATACTTCAGAATTTAATCCATGGTCTTTCCATTTTGAATTAACTGCTTTACATGCATTTAAAACAGTAAAATCTGATTTAAATTTTTCAAGTTCATTCTCAGTAGGACGAATAAACATATTTTTAACAAAATGAGATTGCCACGCTATCTCAGATACAAAACGAACAGATTTTTTTGAAGCAGCACTTGAACCACAAAAAACATCAGTAACATATATATCTTTTTCTGATAATTGTTCTTGTGCAACAACTAAAAGTTCTGCAAAAACATCTGCACTAATTTTTTTATTTACATCACCCCAAGCTATGTATTTATTTGATGGATCACGATTAACAAAATATTTATCTTTTGGACTACGCCCTGTAAAAACACCCGTATCAACGGTCGTAGCACCTTGTTTTGTAAGGAAACATTCATTGTTATCAAGTTCATGTTGAATCAATTCATCGTAACCTAAATTATGAAAAACCTTACCAATATTTTTTAATCCTAACTCTTTTAACTCAGTTAAATTCATAATTTACCTTCTGATGTTTTTTAAATGTAATAGATTTGTAATTGCGGAATTATACACTTACTACACCTAAATTATATATAAAAACCTGCCTCTTATTTGAAAATTGAAAGAACTATTTAATGATTTAAAAAAAGAAAAATTAGTTTAAGTTTTTTTTGCTAAAATCACACTCTTGCTCGCATAACTCAGTTGGTAGAGTGTTACCTCGACAAGGTAAAAGTCACAGGTTCGAGTCCTGTTGTGAGCACCATAAACTACACCCCACAAACCCCTATAAATAGGGACTTACAGCCTCTTTGTGAAACTTATGAGAAACTTAAAAAAAGTGAGAAACTTTTAAAAAAATTAGGTTTATTAAATAGTAAATATTTACTTAAAAGAAACAACACTTATTACTTCGTTATTAAGATAAATAACTCTGTCATAAAAAAGTCTTTACACACTTCTAATTTTGTTTATAGTAATATTTTGAAACTGAAAATATTAAAAAGGTTAAACAAGATGGCTGACGACAATTCACACAATCCATGGAATATAAATTCGACATATAGCCTCATAAATGTAAATGGCACTATTGTCCTAAATGCTGAAAATGAAGAAGAAAAAAAGTTAATGGCAGAATTAGAAAAAACTATCACTGCTAAAATCAGCAGATTAAGTAAAACGAACGATAATATAATCTCACAATCAAAAGAAATAAGAGACACTTTAAAACTAAAACCCTTATGTGATGAGTTGTTAGAGTTCAAAGAAAAAAGTAAGAATAAAAAACTATTGATAAAATACAATCAAGTTGTCAAACGAACTCTAAAATTGGGCAGGTAAATTAAAAAAAAGTTACATTCTGAAACTTAAACCACCTCTTGTTTTTCTACTATTTTATTTGAAGATTTAGCTCCAAACTTATAAATGTCTAAATTGATGATTCCTGATTC
>JAPLGP010000030.1:50454-125063 GCA_026390075.1 Campylobacterales bacterium | reverse complement strand
TTCACTTTATTTCAGCCGTCTCATGCCGAACAAATCCACATGCCGAACAAATCCACATGGAACAAAGATAGTCTAAAATAAAGTGAAGCTTTTCACTTTATTTGAGCCGTCTCATGCCGAACAAATCCACATGCCGAACAAAGATAGTCTAAAATAAAGTGAAGCTTTTCACTTTATTTGAGCCGTCTCATGCCGAACAAATCCACATGCTACCAGAAGAGTATCTTTTCATAAAATCTAAGAATCAAATCACATTTTAATGGTAATTCATTTTTTTACAATAGAAAAATCTTTCAGTTAGGTAAAATAGTAAAAATAAAAGGTGCCCCATGAAATTTAAAAATGTATTTTTGCTCGTTTCCTTGCTTTTTACAGGACTTCTTGCAAATGAAAAAGAGTTTACCATAAAAACAGGTCTTGCAGATATAGCACACACAAATATGTACAAGGGAGCGGATGATAAAAATATTGTCGTACCCTTGCTTTTTCTTAAATATGGCGATTTTTATTTTGAAGGTTTGAGCTTGGGTTATACTTTGTACAATGCAAATGCACTCAAAGTTCATCTTGAAGTCTCAGCAAATATGTTAGGGTATGAGAGTGGTGAGAGTAGCTATTTGCAAGGAATGGATAAGAGAGAAATCGATATACAAACAGGCTTCAAAGTAGCATACAAAACCAGCCAAAACAGCGAACTAAGCTCCAAAATAGCCTATGATTTTTTCAATATACACGGTGGATTCAGTGCAGATTTAAAATATAGCTACGATCTGTTTAAAAACAGCAAAAATATTTTTACCACCTATGCCGGTTTGGAATATTTGAGCAAAAAAAAGAGTGATTATTACTATGGCGTTCGAGCATATGAAGCAAATATTTTGAGACCCATGTACACGCTAGGTGAAACACTCAACCACTATTTTGGTGTCAAAAATCTTTATATATTCAACCAACAATGGGCACTTCTCGCCAGAGCAGAATACAAAAATTTTGACAAAGATATTTACAAAAGCCCCATCGTAGAAGAGAGCTATGTGTTTTCTGGATTTGTGGGAGTTTTATACGCTTGGTAAATTCAAAACCATTTTTTACTTTATCAACGGCGGTATAAAAGTGAAATAGCTCACGCTTATTAAAAATTTCAATTTTTGAAGTTATTGCACAGTCTCGAAGGCAAGTAATCGTTTCCTTCAGTTTTGATTTACCGTGCAAAATTATAACCTTGTCCCCATCTTGTAATACAATTTATATAAACTTTTGAAAATATTTCAGGGGTATAAATTGCCATCACAATTCACACAACTCATAAAAAACATCACTTTTGTAAACAAGTTTATTATTTCCATGTCATTGATTGCTATTAGTTTTTTAGCTGTTGCGGTATCTTTTTATATCTACAGTTCTTACATGACAAACTCACAATCTACCAATGCGATAAACTCTAATCTTTTAAAAGAAAATATTGCATACATCAATACCTCGAACAAAGAGACTGAAAATATTTTTATGCACATAACAAATATAAGCGGTGAGATATCTGTTTTTTATGAAGATTTGTCAAATTTAAGAAAACTAGGTGACCAGATATCACTTTTTACTTTCAAAGAGCATGAAAAAAGAAAAATACAAAGGGTTGCAAATGAGATTGTGAAGTGGTCTGAGAGTTCTTCTGCATCAAAAAATGAGCATATTTCTCCAAAAGCAGAACAGTTAAAAACCCAAGCAACAGTTTTTCTTGAAAATCCTAGTCCACTCACTGCAGTTGCCATTCAAGAAACTATACAGGATATTTCAAGCACCATTATTTACAGAGCGATGGAAGAAAATGGAAAGTTTTCATCTTTGATGGAAAATGCTCATAAACAGATAAATTTAGTAAACAGCTTGTTGGAAACAAACCTGCTTTCCATAGAAAAAGAGAATAAACAAAGAACAGAAATAACCTCTTTGTCTCAATCCATTAGTATGGTTGTAGCAGTTGCGATGGTTATTCTCATTTTTATGATAGTTCTCACATCCATGTTATTAAAAACTTTTTCATCAAAATTTAGCAAAATCGTAAATCTTTTAAAAAGCCTCGTAAAAGAGGACAAGATAGACTTAAACTGTTCCATAGAGTACGATGCAAGCTCAAAAGATGAAATCTTTTTTATATCAAAAGCTCTAAATAATATCTTTGAGACTTTAAACAATACCATCCTGCATGCATCTATAAGTGCAAATAAAAATGTAGAGACAAGTGATGTTTTAAAGGCTGCCTCTGTTGAATTGGCGGCTACGATTAAAGAACAAAAACAAAATATTGAAGACATTGACCTCCTTATTTTAGATGTTGTAAAAAATCTTGATGATGCAGAAGAGATGTCAGTTACAACGCATAAAGATTTGAAATCTAACAAAGAGGCTATGGAAACATTTTCAAATAATCTCGAAGATGTTGTAAAAACGGTAACGATGAGTGCGTATAAACAGATGCAACTCTCAAAGGACATGAGTGAACTCACCGCGCAGGCTTCTCAGACAAAAGATGTATTAAGCATTATTAGTGATATTGCGAACCAAACAAACTTACTAGCACTCAATGCCGCGATAGAAGCAGCGAGAGCGGGAGAACACGGTCGCGGTTTTGCAGTTGTAGCAGACGAAGTACGGAAATTGGCTGAAAAAACACATGCAAGTCTCCAAGATATAGATGTAATCGTAAACATAATATTGCAAGGCATCAACCAAAACAATAGTGCTATTTCTCATGTAAGTGATGACATGTTACAAGTTTCCAAAACAGCTTCCAATCTCATTGATTATGCCAAGCAAACAGAATTTAAAATGATTGATTCTGTAAAAGTATCATCAAGAATTATGGATATAAACACAGATATTTCAAAAAAAACAAAAATGCTTATAGAGCAGATGCAAAAAACTATAGATTTGTCGAAAAACAATAGAAAAACAAGTAAAATAGTCAGAGAAGCCGCCCTCAATATAGATGAAAATTCGGAAAAACTAAAAGAGGCATTGGAACTTTTTAGATAAATATAGGGAAATTTTAAGGAATAAAAGTAGCAAATCCACATGCCAAAGTGAATAATCAACTTTTAAACATCCCTTTGATATAATTCCAAAAAATAATAGGTGCTTGTGAACGCACCTACACAAGTGATAATAAAATGGTAACAGTACAAAAATTAACTATGCGTTTTGGGAACAGAGTTCTATTTGAAAACTTAAATCTTAAACTTGACCGTCACAAAAGATACGGACTTATCGGTGCAAATGGTGCTGGTAAAACAACTTTTTTAAATATTTTAAGTGGAAAGATAGCGGAGTATGAGGGCGATATTCGTATTGGCACTGGTCTAAAAGTTGGTGTTTTAGGGCAAAATCAATATGCTTATGAAGATTTTACAATCATGGATGCAGTTTTATACGGTAACAAAAGACTTTATGACGCCATAAAAGAAAAAGAAGAGCTTTACATGACTGGCGATTTTGAAGATGATGCGGTGAACAATCGTCTTGCAGATTTGGAAGTTATCTGTGTTGAAGAAGACCCGACTTATGAGTATGATGTAAACATTGCAAAAATACTTGAAAATGTTGGCATTCCAGCTGAAGACCATAATCAACTTATGAGTACACTCGATAGTGCGGATAAGTTTAAGGTTCTTTTAGCACAAGTTTTATACCCACGACCTGATGTTTTGTTCCTCGATGAGCCTACGAACAATCAAGATATCGAAACTATTAGCTGGTTAGAAAACGAACTTCAAAGACATGAAGGAACGATGGTTGTTATCTCTCACGATAGACACTTTTTAAATGCTGTTGTTACAAATATTTTAGATGTTGATTACCAAAATATTCGTGAATTTACAGGTAATTTTGATGATTGGTATATTGCGGCAAATGTTATTGCAAAACAAAATGAACTTAACAACGCAAAACAAGAAAAAGAAAAAGACCAACTTGAAGCTTTCGTGAGAAGATTCTCGGCAAATGCTTCTAAAGCAAAACAAGCAACTTCAAGACAAAAACAACTTGATAAACTCGTTATAGAGGACATCAAACCCTCTTCTCGCCGCGATCCGAGCATCGTTTTTAAAGCAAAAAGAGCTATGGGCGATGAAGCACTAAACTTAATCAACATCAATCACTCGTATGACAAAAATGAAGTTTTAAAAAATATCAATCTTAAATTTGTTCCAGGTGAAAAAGTGGCTTTAATCGGTCCAAATGGTGCGGGTAAAACAACTCTTATGAAAATCATTATGGAAGAGATGAAACCATCTTCTGGCGAAATTCATTGGGGTGCTACGATTGAAAACAGCTACTTTCCACAAGATACTGCCGACATTATTCAAGGTGAAGGAACGCTTTATGATTGGCTCAAATCGTTCAATCCTAAGGGCGATATTGCTGAGATTAGAAACTGTCTTGGGCGTATGCTTTTTAATGGTGAACAGCAAGAAAAATCAGTTATCAGCATTTCTGGTGGAGAAAAACACAGAATGATGCTTAGTAAAATGATGCTTGAGGGTGGAAACTTTTTAGTTTTAGATGAACCTTCAAATCACCTTGACCTTGAGGCTATCGTTGCTCTTGGCGAGGCTCTTTACAACTTCAAAGGCAATGTTATCTGTGTCTCTCATGACCGTGAGCTTCTTGACGCATTTGCTAATCGTATCATTGAACTTCGAGCAGACGGAACTTATGTGGACTTTAAAGGCTCATATGAAGAATTCGCTGAAGCTAAGCATAACGGACATATATAACAATTTGTAAAGGAATACGATGCCAAAATATGAAAACTTTGTAGGGCTTGGGATTGCAGGTAACTTTGCTCTTCACTTGGCTCAAGCTGGTGAGTTAGAAGAGTTTAAAGATATTATTACAGCAGAGGAAGCTGCGCCAAAAGGGATGTTTCCTTTTTATCTTCCTAAGCCTAATTTCCCAGTAAATGGACTTCTTTTACACGCAAAAGATATTTTAAGCACCTACCCTCTCTCCTCCGCACATATCAGATTGCCAAAAGAAGATGTAAATGTTCAAGCAGAGCCTGAAGTTGGTCTCATCTGTGATTTGCATTACACTGCAGGAAAGCTTTCAAAAATCGTTCCTACTTATTTTGGTGCATATAATGACTGCTCTATTCGCGTGGCGGGAGCAAGTAAAATAAGTGACAAGAAAAACTGGGGCGCGGATAGTAAAGGTTTTAGTAATACACTCATAAAAATAGACAAATTTAAAAATGGTGGTGTAATGGACGACTACTCAATATGTAGTTTTCTACGCCGTGATGGCGAACTTCATGCTTATGGCGAAGATGTTGCACTGAGTGGATACAGTTATTTTTATGGGAAACTTTTGGATTGGATGCTTAACCAAATAACTACACAAGAAGATTTTGGTCCACTTGAGGCTGTTGAAGAGTATATCATGGCATGTGGAAGTCCAAAAGAAGCACTCATAAGTATAGGCGCTACGCGTTATACTGCGTATGGAGAGCGAACATTTTTAAAACTCCATGATGAAGTGTTTGTCATACTTTACAACTCTAAAGTTTTGAGTGCAGAAGATATTTTAAACAGCATAAACAACAACTCTTTTGATGATAAAAACATGAGCGTTTTGGCGCAAAAAGTTTTATAGGTCTATAAAAATGAGTCGAGGTAAAAAGTTAGATATTTTCATCGGAGCTGATATTGACACAAGTTGGTCTGTCGTGTCAGAGGAGAGAAAATCTACTATCTCGGATGAAATTTTAGAACCCTCAAAACACTTTTTAGTTTTCAAAAAAGAGAAACGCAGAGGTAAAACTGTGACTCTCGTCGGTGAATTCCACATGCCAAGTATAGATGCTTCTGCAACACTCCAAACATTAAAAAAGAAACTTGGATGTGGTGGAAGTTATAAAGATGGATGGATGGAGTTTCAGGGTGAAATAAAAGATAAAGTACGCGCACTTTTAGTTGAAGAGGGATTTAGGTTTAAGCCTAAACACTAACTTCTTTTATACTCCACGGCTCTTTTACAGCTGTAGCCCCACTCACACTTGTATCTATAACGAAACGATTTCTTCCTCTTTCTTTCGCATAATAAAGCATTTTATCCGCATGAGAAATCAATAATTCTTCATCAAGAGCATCATCTGCTACACAACTTACAACGCCTAGTGATATAGTTAAGAAATCACTCACTTGAGAAGTTTTATGTTTTATCTTTATCTCTTGAACTCCATCACAAAGAGCCTGCGCTAGCATTGCACTACTCTCTTCATCGGTTTGAGTCAGTAAAACACCGAACTCTTCGCCACCTAATCTAAAAACAAAATCCCCTGGTCTATGTAAGGTATCTTTTAAAACTTTAGCCACTTCTTTAAGAGCATTATCCCCTTCTATATGACCATAAGTATCATTGTATTGTTTGAAATAATCTATATCTATCATCATAAATGTTATGTAGGTAAACAAACGCTTTGCTCGTTTTAGTTCTCTATCATACACAAGGTTAAAATACCTTCTATTATGTAAAGAAGTAAGTGAATCTGTGTAAGAGACAGTTTCAAGCTTTCTATTTGCATTTCTTAGTTTTTTAGCTGTAATCTCAAGTTGTGTATGGTCTTTTTGAATACTCCTAAACACTTGATATGAGATAAATAATACAGCGATAATTATGAGTACCAGAACAAGACCAACTTCCATAATCGTAGAGTCATAAAGTTTCAAAAATTGTTTTCTATCATATTTAGCAACATCTACTTCATAATTTATAAGTTTTTGGATGACTGAACTGATATGTACAATTTTTTTATCAATGGATATAGTAGATAAAGTAGTTAACTCCACACCCACTTTTTGAGATTCCAATATATCTCCAAAAAAGCTATTTGCTGATCTTATTTCCGATGAAACATACTCGACATACTCAACCTCATCATCTCTTTTAAAATGTTTTTCATAACTTGACCATAGCTCATCTATCTTAATAAGTGAAGCTTCTATCTGCATTAAAGATTCACTTGGACTTTGTTCTGAACTTTTTGCTCTGTAAAATGTATTTGCAATACTTCCGTGATACACTTGTAAAATTTCATTTAATTCAGTAACTGGTATGAGTGAGCCAAAGTAAAGTGAATCTATCTTTTTTTTCATAGAATTAATATTAACAGTCCCCATAACTCCTACGCTAATAAGACCTAAAGTTATAAGTAAAAAAAGAAAAAACAGTTTGCTTCTAAGCTTTAAAGCTTCTATAAACTTCATATAACTCCCTCTATTGCGATTTTTTATAAAGCATATTTTATGCCATTTTTATTATAAAATTTATTTTATGCTAAAATAATGTAATTATTAAAAAATTAGGCAAATTGCAATGTTAAAAAAAGAGTTACAAATCAAAAAAAATTTACAAACTATGAAATAACAATGAATGAAAAAATAAAATTAATAAAAAAAATAAATTTTTTTAAATCCTTAAGTAATGTAGAAATTAAGATAATAAATGATATTTCAAACATAACAAGATATCCAAAAAATTCAATATTGCATTATGAAAATGAAGTCTTTAATAAGATATTTTTTCTTGCCTCTGGGCTTTTAAAAGTGTATAAAATAGATAAATTTGACAACGAAATATTTTTATATCATATTCATGAAGGCTCACTTATCTCCGAACTCACGACACTCGATAGCAATGCTATACAATGTTTTTCAAATTCAGAGTTTATTGAAGATAGCACTATTTTAGAAATTGATTTTATGGAATTAAAAAAATTACTTTCATTAAATCACACGCTCAATACAAGTTTCATTAACGAAGTACTTTTAAAAACACAACAGCTTCACTGCGTTGTCAATAGAGAGTTAGTTTTTGATGCAACAGCGAAAGTTGCATATATGTTAAGTGATGATTTAAAAATTTTCAACTCTCTTCAAAGACAAGAAGTCGCTTTCATGTTGCATATCCAACCTGAAACGCTCTCGCGTGTTTTAAAAAAACTAAAAAGAAGCAGTATTATAGACATAGAAAATAACGCTATTATCATCATTGATAAAGAAGCTCTCAAAAAAGTTTATAGAGGCTAAAAATTATGAAAAAAACAACTAAAATAAGTACAAAAATTAAAATTCTCGGTGCTTTACTTATTTTTTTAATGCTGAGTGCATTAAGCACAACCATATACCTCAACCAACAAAATGTTAAAGATGCTTTAGTTATAAATATTGTTGGTAAACAAAGAATGCTTACCCAAAAAATAGCTAAAAATATTTTTTACATACACTATAGTTCTAACAAAGATTTTTATGAATTAAATGCAGCAACAGATGAGTTCATAAAAGCTTTCAATACTTTAAAACATGGTAATAAAGAAAAAGAGATATCTTCAGCTCCCACAGATAAAATATCTGTGCAACTCATTGAGGTCAATCTTCTTTGGGAAAGATTCTATGAAGATATTCAAAATTTCAAACTCTATAGTAATTCTGATGATATAAATAAAGATGCTAAACTTAAAACACTCATAGCAACAATCTATAAAGATAACACTATTTTACTAGAGAATGTAGATAAATTAGTTACTCTTTATACGGAGCATAGTGAAACTAAAACAGAATATATGGAGAGCTTTCAATACCTAGTTACAGTAATACTTCTTATGTTGCTCATATATTCACTTCTTCAACTCAAATCAATTGAATCCCATGTAGATCAATTTATAAACTACTCAAAAATGTTAGCAGCTGATAAAAATGGGATTAAAATTGAACCTATTAAACTAGAAACACAAAGTGAGAGAGAAATAGTTGAAGTGAGCGATACTATAAATTGCTTTATCAACAAAATCAATTCAGCCATTGATTACTCAAATGAAGCCTTACTCCAATCTCAAAGAGCTTCAGATAAATTAGAAGAACTCACCGATGAATTTGATACCATTTTAAACGAACTTAAAAACGCATCTTTAGTTTCTAGTCATCTCAACATTAGTGAAAACATTGTTATAGAATCAGCAGAAAAACTCTTTAATGCAACAAAAAAACTACAAAATCTAAAAATAGAGTTAGAAAAACTAACCAAAAGCTGTCAAGACAATATAATCTAACAATATAACTATTATAAATAACTACAGTAAAGTTAGCAACTCATTGACATAAATCAAGGGTTTTATTTTTTCAAACTGATAATATTGAATTGTTAATAAAAACCTTAACAAAGTTGGAATTATTTAATTTTAAGAATTATTTAATTTTTAAACATTATCAAATAGGAGAAAACATGTCACTTTCAAGAAGAGAATTTCTTAAAAGTTCAGCGGCAGCCTCTGCGGCAGCGGCGATGGGTATGACAATACCTGCTGAACTTCAAGCTGCAGCAGATGTTGCAGAGAGTAACTGGAGATGGGATAAGGCGGCTTGCCGTTTTTGTGGTACTGGTTGTGGTATTATGATGGCTACAAAAGATGGCAAAATCGTTGCTGTTAAGGGGGATCCTGCAGCTCCAGTAAACAGAGGTCTTAACTGTATTAAGGGTTACTTTAATGCTAAGATTATGTACGGTGCTGACAGACTTACTCAACCACTATTAAGAGTTGGTGCTGATGGCAAGTTTGACAAAAAAGGTGATTTTAAACCTGTATCTTGGCAAAGAGCTTTTGATGAGATGGAATTCAACATCAAAAAAGCACTCAAATCAGGTGGTCCTGAAGCAGTAGGTGTATTCTCATCTGGTCAACACACTATTATGGAGGGTTATGCAGCCCAAAAAATGATGAAGGGTGGCTTTCGTTCAAACGCTTTTGACCCAAATGCTCGTCATTGTATGGCTTCTGCAGTTACTGGATTTTACCAAACTTTTGGTATTGATGAGCCATCTGGTTGTTATGATGATATTGAGCTTACAGATACTATTGTAGCTTGGGGTTCAAACATGGCAGAGATGCACCCGATTTTATGGTCGCGTGTAACAGACAGAAAACTCTCAGATCCTGAGCGTGTAAAGGTTATTTCAATTCAAACTTATACACATAGAACTTCAGATTTAGCGGATATTGAAATTATTTTCTCGCCAAATACTGACCTTGCTTTATGGAACTATATTGCGCATGAAATCGTGTATAACAAGCCTGATGCAATTGACTGGGATTTTGTTAAAAAACATATAGTATTTGCTGCAAGTCCAGTAAATATTGGTTATGGTTTGCGTAAAGCGGGTGAAAAATCACTCTTACCAGTTAATCCTGATGGAAGCGCTGGAAAATACAGTGCAAAAGAGATGCAAATTGTAAACAAAGAGATGAGTAAAGTTATCTCTGCAAAAGAAGCACCTGCTCTTAAACCTTACGGTTATAAAGAGGGCGATGTTATGACAAACAAAGATGCTCCTAATGCAAATCTTGGTCACTGGGAAATCTCATTTGACGAGTATAAAAAAGCTTTAGAGCCTTACACACTTGATTATGTTGCAACTATCTCAAAAGGGAATCCTGATGAAGATATCAACGAATTCAAGAAAAAACTTCAAACACTCGCAGACCTTTACATTGAAAAAGGAAGAAAAGTAGTTTCATTCTGGACAATGGGTATGAACCAACATACGCGTGGTACTTGGGTAAATACACTTGCTTACAATGTTCACTTTTTACTAAACAAACAAGCACTTCCAGGCTCTGGAGCTTTCAGTTTAACAGGTCAGCCTTCGGCATGTGGAACGGCTCGTGAAGTTGGAACATTCACACACCGTTTACCAGCAGATATGATGGTTAATGTCCCTAAACATAGAGAAATCGTTGAAAACAGATGGAAAGTTCCAGCTGGAACTCTAAATCCTATTGGAAATCAACATATTATGAAAATTCATAGAGATATTGAAGATGGATTCATAAAGTTTGCATGGGTAAATGTTTGTAATCCTTATCAAGATTCTGCAAATGCAGAGCATTGGATTAAAGCAGCAAGAGAGATGGATAACTTCATTGTAACTTCAGATGGTTATCCAGGAATAAGCGCAAAAGTTTCTGACCTTATCTTACCATCGGCTATGATTTATGAAAAATGGGGTGGATATGGAAATGCGGAACGCAGAACACAACTCTGGAGACAACAAGTTCTTCCAGTAGGCGATGCGATGAGTGATACTTGGCAATGGGTTGAACTTTCAAAAAGATTTACTGTTAAAGATGTTTGGGGTGCGCAACCATTAAGAGGTAAAGACGAACAAGGGAATCCTAACTCTCTTCCAAGTGTAATTGATGCAGCAAAAGCTATGGGTTATACTGAAGATACAACTATGTTTGAAATTCTTTTTGCGAATAAAGAGGCAAAATCTTATAAAATAGATTTGAAATCTTTTCCTCAACAAGGCTACGATAATACTGATGGTAACGGCGATAGCAGAAATGTTATAGGCTCTGATGGCAAAGTATTTAAAGGGTATGGATTTATGATTCAAGAATACCTTTTTGAAGAGTACGCTTCATTCGGTCGCGGTCATGGACATGACTTGGCTGACTTTACAACATATCATAAAGTTCGTGGACTTAAGTGGCCTGTTGTGGATGGTAAAGAGACGCAATGGAGATTTAACGCAAATTATGACCCTTATGCAGCAAAAGAGACGAAAGAAAGTGGAAATTCTCACGCATTCTACGGTACTATCGCAAAAGAACTTATGCAGGGCGATTTGATGGGCGTTAAAGATAAAACAACAAAAGCTCTTAAAAATAAAGCCAAAATTTTTGCTCGTCCTTACATGGATCCACCAGAAATGCCAGATGCAGAGTATCCAACATGGTTATCGACAGGTCGTGTGCTAGAACACTGGCACTCAGGAACTATGACTATGCGTGTACCTGAACTTTATCGAGCAGTTCCAGAAGCACTCTGTTACATGCACCCTGAAGATGCAAAAAAATTCGATGTGAAACAGGGTGAACTCTGCTGGGTAGAATCTCGTCGTGGAAAAGTTAAAGCAAGAGTTGAAACTCGCGGTAGAAATAAACCATCTCGTGGACTTGTTTTTGTTCCTTGGTTTGATGAAAAAGTTTTCATTAACAAAGTATGTTTAGATGCAACTTGTCCTCAATCAAAACAAGTTGACTTTAAAAAATGTGCTGTAAAAGTTTACAAAGTATAAAAATTTACTAAAAAAGAAAGTATCTTGAGCGAAACTAAAACAAAGAAACAACCTGTCAGTGATAGAAGAAAATTTATACTCAACATGGCTAGAGGCGCAGGTCTCGCTACTATGGGTGGTTTTATATGGAGTGCTTATGTTGATGAAGTAACAGCTTCATCACTAATGCTTCGTCCACCAGGTGCCATAAAAGAGCATGATTTTTTAAAAACATGTATCAAATGCGGGCTTTGTGTTGAAGCCTGTCCATATGATACGCTATTACTAGCAAAACCGGGTGATAATAAACCTCTGGGAACGCCCTACTTTGTTCCAAGAGAGATAGCTTGTTATATGTGTCCTACTATTCCATGTGTTCCAGTTTGTCCAACTGGTGCTTTGGATGAAAAGAGCGTAACAACCGATGGAAAGCTTGATATAAATAGTGCTGAAATGGGAGTTGCGGTGGTGGATCACAGTAGTTGTATTGCGTTTTGGGGAATCCAATGCGATGCTTGCTATAGAGCATGTCCACTTTTGGGTAAGGCAATAACTATAGAGTACTCTAAAAACGAAAGAACCGGCAAACATGCTTTTATGAAGCCAGTTGTTCAGAGTGATGTTTGTACAGGATGTGGACTTTGTGAGAGGGCTTGTGTAACAGAAAAAGCAGCTATTTTTGTACTTCCTAGAGAAGTTGCTCTTGGAAGAGCAGGAGATCACTATATTAAAGGTTGGGATAAGAATGATGAGAAGCGTTTAGAAAATGCTACTTCAAAAACTACAACAACAGAGATAAGTAAAAAATCTGCAGTTGACTCACTTAATGATAGTAAGGGGTTATACTAATGGCAACGCTATGGAATAATTACAGATACCTGATTTTAAGAAGAGTTACGCAAATTGGTCTGATGTTGCTCTATTTTGGAGCGAATGCTTGGGGATGGAAAATTTTGATGGGCAATCTTAGCTCATCAAAAATTCTAAGCATTGTACCTATGAGTGACCCTTATGCTGCTCTGCAAATGTTAGCAGCAGGGGCAGCTTTGGCAACAGACTTACTTATAGGTGTGGGAGTTGCCACTCTTTTTTATATGCTGATTGGCGGTCGTGCATTTTGTAGCTGGGTTTGCCCTATCAATATCATAACTGATAGTGCAAACTTTCTTAGAAGAAAGCTTCAAATTGACCGTGCACAAGGATTTAGACAGCCTGCCACAAGAAATATGAGATATTGGATTTTAGCTCTTAGCTTGATTATCTCTGCGATAATGGGAGTTGCTGCTTTTGAGTTTGTTTCTCCGATTTCTATGGTTCATAGGGGAATTGTATTTGGTTTGGGTTTTGGTTGGGCAGCAATGCTTATAATCTTTCTTTTTGATTTATTTGTATTAAAAGATGGATGGTGTGGGCATGTATGTCCACTTGGTGGGTTTTATTCACTTCTTGGAAGCTTTAGTCTCATAAGAGTGCTTCACTCTCAAGAGAAATGTACTTTATGTATGAAATGTAAAACTGTATGTCCTGAGCACCAAGTATTATATATGATTGGCAAAGAGAGTTTATCTGTAACATCGGGTGAATGTACAAATTGTGCAAGATGTATAGAAGTGTGTGATGACGATGCTCTGGGATTTTCGATAAGAAAACTCGCAAAAAATAAAAAAATGGGAGAATGAGATGAAGATAATAAGTAAAATTACAATTGGTTTAGCTACTGCAGCACTGCTAACTGTTGGCTGTAGTACAGCAAAAAGTGTAAGTGAAGAGTCACTTGGGCTTAGAAAGACTAATCTTTATGTAGAAAGTAATGCAACACATGGTGATGCAACAAAATATGGTACTGGTGCGGCAGGAAGTGGACATAAGATACAAAGAGCATTCCAAGATGCTCCACCTATGATTCCACATGATACAGAAGGTATGACTCCAATTACAAGAGACAACAATCAATGTGTAAGTTGCCACATGCCAGAAGTTGCTGTTTCTGTTGGTGCGACACCTGTACCAGCTTCACACTTCACAACTTTTAGACCGGCGGTTGCTCTTTCTAAAGATGGAAAGTTGATGAACAATGGAGAAGTTGTTGATCCTGCTGCTAGTAGTAAAGGCAATGCTATTTCTATTAAATCAAATGGGGACAAACTCTCAGGTACAAGATTTAATTGTACGCAATGTCATGCTCCACAGTCAGAAGGTTTAGCAGTTGAAAATAACTTTAAACCTGTCTATACAAGCAAAGATGGTGCGAACAGATCAAGCTGGAATGGTGCTAAAATGACTGAAGGTCTCAACACTGTTGAAGGCAAATAGTTAATGCAAAGAAGAGAGCTTTTTAGCTTTCTCTCTTCGCAACTCAAACCAAAAGTAGAGCAAGAGAGCTATTTAAGACCACCTTATTTCAATGATATTCATGCGTTTGATACAGAGTGCCAAAAATGCGATGGCAGATGTGCCACTTTGTGCCAAGAGCAAATTATTGTTATCAATAGTGATAAAACTCCATCTCTTAATTTGTCAAAAGGCGGATGCACCTACTGTGATGCATGTGCATTGGCATGTGGGTTTGGCGTTTTAAATGTAAAAGATAAAAAGGTTATGAACGCAGATGTAAGTATCAATGAAACCACTTGCCTTAGTTGGTCGGGTGTTATGTGTTTTTCATGTAAAGACCCATGTTTAGAAGATGCAATAAGTTTTAAAGCGATGTTTATGCCAAGTATAGATACGAACATATGTACGGCATGTGGATTTTGCATAAGCAGATGTCCAACTTTGGCAATCGATATAAAGGTAAATTGATGACAAAACTTATACTAGCGCTTATTCTTCTTACCTCTTTGTTTGGAGCGAAAATAGAACTACCTTTTGTGCAACTGCAATCATGTGGCGGTGTTGTTGATTTGGTTCTTCACGATGATAAGTTATACAGCGCAACCAATGCTGGTTGTGTTAATATTTTTGATATGAAGACAAAAGATAGTATTGGGAAAATAGAAGTAGAGAAGATAACTAACTTTCTTGGAGATGTTATTGACTCAAAAGTTTACTCTGTTGATGTTATAAAAGATAAAATTTTACTGCTCTCTCAAGCAGAACAGGGCTTTAGAAGAGTTCATATCCACATGGCAGATACAATGGAATTAATCATTCCATATACAAAAAAACTTTATATTGCAAAAGCAAAATTTTTAAACGAAAACACTATACTTTTGGCACTTTTAAGTAATGAATTAATCTCTTATGACATAAAAAATAAAAGAGAAAACTGGAAAATTCAGATTTCACAATCTAAATTTTCAAATTTTGCACTCAATGAGACAAAAACCCAAGTTGTAGTTGCTGATGAGAGTGGCAATTTGAAACTGTATAATACAGTAGATGGCTCTCTTATAAGGATTTTTGGTGAACGAAATCTTGATAATGTTTTTCAAGTTGATTACAAAAACGGAGTTATTGCAACAGCTGGACAAGATAGAAAAGTTGTAGTTTACAATGCTGTATCAGGAGAATCTTACTTTAAAACAGCAACATTTTTAATTTATAGCGTAGGTCTCTCAGCAAGTGCAAAATATGTGGGGTATTCTAGTGATGAAAATAATAATGTTGCCATTTTTGATACAAAGTCTAAAAGTGAGATGGGAATATTTGGCGGTAATAAAATGACTCTCTCAAATATACTGTTCATAAATGAGAATGAGTTTTTAGTATCGAGTGACGATAGTAAAATCAATATATATAAAATAAAATAGAGGTTAAATATGCAGTATAATGAATCTGAATTTTTAATAGAAACCATAGTCCCAGAGCATGAGTTAATCATCTCTAGAACAGATTTGGAGGGGATTATTACTTATGCAAATGAGACATTTTGTGAAATAAGCGGATATGAGACAGGTGAACTCATAGGTAAACCCCATAATATTGTAAGGCATCCTGATATGCCAAGCTCTGTATTTAAAGATTTGTGGCAAACTATTGAAAATAAAAAACAGTGGAGTGGTATTGTAAAAAATATTCGTAAAGACGGAGGTTTTTACTGGGTTAGGGCAATGGTTTCTAGTGTATATAAAGATGGTGAGTTAATTGAGTACAAATCACTAAGAACTCCTGTGAGTTATGAAGAAAAATTAGAACATCAAAAATTATATGATAAAATGAGAAAAGATAACGGCGAAAAGAGACGAAAAATAATTTATGAATCAAATTAAGGAGTAAGAAAATGAATGTATCAAGCATAGTAGTTCAAACAGTACCAAAGTATTTAAATGAAGTTGTTCAGAGCTTAAAAGATTGTGAGACTTGTGATTATCACATACACGATGAAAAAGGCAGAATAATCATCACTATAGAGGGCAATGGAGTATCGGAGGAGCTGGAAAAACTAAGAATTATAGAGGCAATTCCACATGTCGTAGCTGCCGATATGCAAATGGCATATAGTGAAGATGAACTTGATGCGCATATGGAAGTTATTAACAATGCAGATGTTGTTCCAAAAATGCTCAATGATCACTCAATCAAAGCAAGAGATATCGTTTACAACGGTGACTTAAAGAAAAAAGATTTAGAAGGCTTTGCTAGAACATTTGATAATACAGGCAAAAGATAGATGTCTGTAATCTTTGAATCTTGCATAAAAGTAGATGAAAATGGAGAGTGGTTTATAGAACTACTTGACACTCTATCTCAAAAAGTTGCAACTTGCCAGACAATGGATGAATATGCTCAAAAAGTAGAAGAATTTGGTGCTGTGTATGGCGGGCAAATCGATGAAGTAAAATGGAGCAAAGACGACAATGTTTCTCCACATGCCATGGATGAAATACGACTAGAGATGTCAAAACAGCAACAAGAGTTAGAAAAACAAAAGGAAGAGTCATTGTAGTTTCCCCAAATGCTCGAACAAAGTGACAAATGCCCTCGAAATGCCAACAATTTTTCTGAAGAGATTTTAATCTCATCAGAAAATTATCACTTCCACATGCCAAGTCTTTAGCATTTTTTACAAATTCAAACACTATTTATGCTAATATAAACAAAAATAACACTCTTTTCGTAAGGAATTTTATGAAATTTTTCATTTTTATATTACTCTTAAGCACTTTAGCATTTTCTGCGGATATTGATGAAAAACTTTTTGAGGGAACTAATAAAGAAGTTTATTACAAAGAAATTCAAAAACAGATTGAAAGTACTTTACATAAACGCTCACCAGAACTACTTACAGATGAGCGACTTCAACTCTCCAGAGTTCGGAGTGCTGCCTCACAAAATATTCAAATTGACAGTTATGATTTAGCTAAAATCTCGGGCGATAGCATTACTTTACAAAACTACTATGATGCTATTAATGCTGTTGCATCTTTGCGTTATGCCCTCAAAGAGCATCAAAAAATGCTCTCAAACATCCAAGCAAAACTAGCCTTTATCAAAGAAAAAATCGTTAATATTATCGAAGCAGATAAAGAAAAACTTCTCTCACTTCAACTCCAATTTGCTTACAATAAACTTTTGCAAAAAAATATTGAAAGTAAAATGGAACTTTTACAAAAGCATGAGCAAGAGGTATTGAAGCAGTTGCTAGTCGCTCTTTCTCATTTACAATGCGACAAACTGACAAATATATCAGCAACTCTGCTCTCTTATGATGAAAAATTAAAAGAGATGGCTCAAGAAAAAATTGCCTTACAAATCAGTCTTGAGAATGCCACAATCACAGAGAGCGATACGAAAGAAAAAATTATTTTAAAGGCAAAAACAGCTCAAGATGAGTACCAAAAAACACTCACTCAAATCATAAGCTTAAAAACCAAACAGTCGATTTGTCTCATACAAAATGAAAATAATCAAGACTATTTCAAACTCCTCCTTGAGATAGAAGAGTTCACTTTAGGACTTTCTCCTGAGATAAAACCAATTTATACCGAGCAAATTACAACACTCAGAGACCTCTCAAAAGAGGCATTTGGCATGACAAAACTTTTCTTTGGAGCTACACTTCACGAAGTGAAAGAGATATTTAATACAATAATCAACTCTATCACATCATCCATTTTTGTATTTAATGAACATCCAATATCTCTGCTTAGCCTCATAAAAGCCTTAACGCTCATCATTTTTGGTTTTATTACGGGTATGTTTTACAAAAAATGGATAATAAACACAGCAAGAAGATGGCCAAATGCAAGTCAGATGTCTGTTCGACTCGCTACAAATATTGGTTACTATTTCATTGTTATCCTAGCTTTTATCATCTCTATCAGCAGCATTGGAATTGACATGTCCTCTATGTCATTGATTGCTGGAGCGCTCTCTATCGGGATAGGTTTTGGTCTTCAAACTGTTGTTTCAAACTTTATTGCGGGTGTTATTTTAATGTTTGAGAGAACGATTCGTATCGGAGATGTGATAGAACTTAGTGCAACTTCGCGTGGAAGAGTAACTGACATGCGTATCCGTTCAACAACCATAAAAACTTTCGACAACATTGACATTGTCGTTCCCAACTCCTCTTTTATTCAAAACAATGTTATAAACTGGACGCTAGAAGATATGTCAAGACGCGTGCATATACCTTTTGGTGTTGCGTATGGCACAAAAATAGAATTTCTTATGGATGTTATACTGGATGAATTACAAAAGAGTGATTTAGCTTACATAAAAGACAATGATGAAAAAAAACCTGAGGTTTGGATGGTTGAAATGGCTCAAAGCACGGTCAATTTTGAGTTGCTCGTTTGGGTAGAAGGAAATAATAGAGACCGTCCAAATGCTGCAAAATCTGATTTTCTCGTTTTAATATACAACGCTCTTTATAAACATAATATCAGCATTCCATTTGCACAAATGGATATTCATATCAAAGAAGTACCAAAAACAGCTAACGAAATGGAGATAAAATGATAAAAGTAACATCCTATGGAGCAGCACAAACCGTCACTGGTTCATGCCATCTTGTAAAAATAAAGTCGATTAAAATTCTTATAGATTGTGGCATGTTTCAAGGAGATGGCGTAGGTCACATGAATTATGATGCATTCGGATTTGATCCTCGTGAAATTGATTATCTTATTTTAACACATGCCCATCTTGACCATATCGGGAGAGTTCCAAAACTCGTAAAAGAGGGGTTTACTGGCAAAATTATCGCTACAAAAGCAACAAAAGATATTGCAAGAATCATGCTTCTTGACAGTGCCGCAATTTTAAAAGAAGAGTATAAAACTCTAAAAAGAAAAGCAAGAAGACGAGGCGAAGAGGAGAGCATAACAGAGCCGCTCTACTCTGAGGCAAATGTAAAGGATGTTTTTTATAAAAAGTGGATTACGCTTGATTATTTTGAAGAAAAAAAACTACCACAGCATATCGTAGTCACTTTAGCAAATGCAGGTCATATCATGGGAAGTGCTTTTGTTATGCTTGACTATAATGAAGAAAACAAACAAAAACGCGTTGTATTTTCAGGCGATATTGGAAGTCCTAAACGACTCATCATTACCGCACCCGATAAGATATATAAAGCTCAGTCACTCTTTATAGAATCCACTTATGGCGACCGTCAGCATAAGCCTCTAATGGAGAGTGTAGAAGAGTTTAAAAACGCTGTTATACAAACGATTGAAAATGATGGAAATATCATAATCCCCTCTTTTGCCCTCGAGCGTACGCAAGAGATTTTATGGTTACTGCATCAGATGTTTGACGAAAAAAAACTACCAAAATGCAAAATCTTTCTTGATAGTCCTCTTGCTGTAAAAACAACAAAACTTTATAACAAATACCCTATTCATCTTATCGATGAGTTAGAAATAATGTCAAGCATCAAAGACCCATTTTCTTTTGAATGGCTACAAACAACACAAACAAGAGACCAATCTATGATGATAAACAAGGTCAAAGAACGCGCAATTATCATCGCTGGAAGCGGCATGTGCAACGGTGGCAGAGTCATGCAACATCTCAAACACAGACTATGGAATCCAAAAAATGCAATAATATTTGTGGGCTATCAAGTCAAAGGAACACTTGGACGCAACATCATAGATGGTGCAAAGTTTATAAAAATCTATGGCGAAGAGATTATTTGTAAAGCGAATGTTTTTACCATCAATGGCTTTTCAGCACATGCAGACCAAAAAGAGCTTATAGAGTGGATGCGACCTGTGAAAAATTTAGAGCACCTTTGCCTTATTCATGGCGAAACTGAGAAAATGGATATATTTGCACAAGAGATTAAAACTCAGCTAAACTTAGATGCGCATCAAATGGAATATGGTGTTTCAGTAGAATTATGAAAGGAAAAAAATGAATCCACAAGCAATAAAAACAAATAGATATTTAGAGATAAACGATATAGAAATACATCTGCAAAATGTTGAGTATATCATCATGGCCGCCCCTGCTCCTGAGCATTTCAAGGATACCCCGATTCATTTTACAATTTTTCTAAACACAGATGAGTCTTTGCCACAAGAGGTTCAAAAGGCTGTTTTAGAGAAGTTTTTAGAAGAAAATGCTATCAAAAATCCAACGGAGCTAATGAGTCAAATCATGGCAGTAGGTTTCGCACAAAGCACTCAGGATACACCAATGCCCATGCTTCTAATCAAACCTCAAGATATAAATTCAATTCCACATGCCGCAATGTTTGTTATGGACTTTTTAGCAGATTCTGATAACTTTAGCGAGGCAAAAGAGAAGAGTTTAACAGGCTGGAGTTATAGCTACAACTAATTTTTTTAGACTCTATCTCGTTTATGCTTTTAACAATACTTTTTGAAAGATTTTCATAACCGCTTGATGTTACTAAAATATTATCTTCTATGCGTATCCCAATACCACGGTATTTTTTTGGGATACTTTTATCATTTTTGTCACAATAAATTGCTGGTTCTATGGTTAAAACCATACCCTTCATAAGTGGTATTTCTTTATCATTATGATATTTGTATGGTGCTTCATCGTGAACATCCAAGCCCATCCAATGCCCTATGCCATGTGGAAAATACTTTTTATGTTTCTTTTTTTTGATAAGCTTTTTATAATTGCCTTTGAGAATGCCTAGTTTTATCATTCCAAGAGTAAGTAATTTTTCTGCTTTTGCTTGAAGAGTGCTTCGTTTGGCATGTGGCTTTATCATCTTAATTATTTTTTTTTGAACTTCGAGCACCATAGTATAGAGCTCTTTTTGAGGTTTTGTAAATGTACCATTGACGGGAATCGTTCTGGTAATATCACTTGCATAGTACTCATATTCGCATCCAGCATCTATGAGAATCAGCTCATTATCTATAAGCATTTTATTATTGCTCACATAATGAAGTGTGTTTGCTGCATTTCCACATGCCACGATAGATGTATAAGCATCGCTATACGCGCCATTTGACTTAAACACATACTCTATTTTAGCTTGAAGTTCATACTCATACTTATTTCTTTTATCAAACTTCATAGCCTCGTGATGCGCCTCTTTCGTGATGCTCATAGCTTTTTTTATCAACTCTATCTCTGCGTTTGATTTAATCAGCCTCATTTCACCAATGAGAAGTGCAATATTTTTATGAGCAAATATCTGCTTAGAATATTTTTTAAGAGTTTTGACCTTTGAATAATCCAAACTAAAATCATAATAGAGAGATTTTTTACTGACAAAAAACTCTTTTAACTTCTCTTGCAATGTACTTATAGAGTGAACTTCATCAACTAAAAATTTCTCTTTAGCTTTTTTTTCTCCTAATCTTTTTCCATTCCAAAGCTCTATCGTTTTATCTTTGCTTTGTACAAACAAAATAGTTTTGAGACCTTTTTTTGTTTTGATAATTACTAAAGCAGAGTTATCCTCTTTAAATCCACTTAAATAGTAAAAATTGCTATTTTGTCTGTAGGGAAACGCTGTATCATTTGAGCGGGTTTTTGGTTCTGCACTAAACAAAACAACGACAGAATTAT
The DNA here is from genome assembly GCA_026390075.1 of Campylobacterales bacterium. Taxonomy (GTDB): domain Bacteria; phylum Campylobacterota; class Campylobacteria; order Campylobacterales; family Sulfurimonadaceae; genus Sulfurimonas. Next base: position 103,001 of record JAPLGP010000030.1, on the reverse strand, counting down.
TAGATAATTTTGTTCCTAAAGTCTCTCTTCGTGACTTATATTCCAGCTCTGAAATCATTTATTTACCTGAGTAAACCACTCATTTATTTGCGTTAAAACTTCATAGAGAGCTGCGTCAAGAGCAACAACTCCACCTTCTACATCTAAACTTTTTGCATTCACTTTAGAGCGAAATGTTTTTGTTGCTATAACGCTGTTTTTATTGGAGTCGATAAGCGTTAAAGTGAGTACAACACTCGAGTAAGACTCTTTAAAATCCTCACTAAAATACTGCATAAAATCTTCTATATTTGTTTCTAAAATCAAATCATTTTTACTTCTTGACTTAGAGACTTGAATATTTTTAAAAAGATTTGCATCTCTTAGAAGTTCAAGTAACTTCGCTGTAATCGCCTGATTTGGCGTGGTAGCCCATTTTGCTTGTGAGAAAGCAAACTGTTTATTTACCCCTTGAACATAATTCATATCCAAAGACATTAAAGTGTTGGAACTAAAGGCTTCCGCTACTTTTAATGATTTATCTTCAAAAATTTTCACAGTAGCTTTTTTGCTCGGCATGTGGGAACTGAGTCTATACTCATTCATTGGAGGTTGCACACCAACACATCCGCTCAATACTAAAATAGTAAATATCATAACAAATATCTTCATCTTCACTTCTCTCCTGGACCTTTTTTAACTTCTTCTTGCTTAAACAAAATATCCCCCGGACTTCTCTCATAAGCATTCAGAACATCTTCAACTTTAATGATTAAGCGTTGTGTATCTAAAAGCGTGTTATTTATCGTTGGCACAACATCACTCGAAATCTCTTTAAGATTAAATTCGCCACTTGCAATTGCTCGCTTTACTTCATCCATTGTAGCTCTGATGCCTAAGTAACTATTCATTATAGAACCAAGTGATGAGGAAATTTTATCTTCAAATGAGATACTGTTGGCTATAAATTTATCTATATTTGGTGTGATTTTCGTTAAATCTTTACTCACACTATCTATATTCTTTGCACTTGCATGTAAATGGTTGATTGTTTCATCATCGATTATTCTATCCATTTTGTCCATAAAAGCTGCGGTTCTTTGAAGCACAAGCGTTATCTGTTTTTGATTCTCATCATTTAAAAGTTTTTCTGTTTGCGCCAAAGTTGAGGATAATTTTGTAGATACTGACCCAAGTGAAGACTCAATATTTTCAAAAAAGGATGGGGCACTTTTTATGGATGGATACTTTTCCCCCTCTTTCGCCTTGAGTTCAGCACCACCGTGAGAGCCCATATCAAGGTTGATGTAACTAAGACCTGTAATTCCCTGAGCCGTAAGTTTTGCGATAGTATCTTCTTTTATAGGAGTTGATTTTAAAATAGTAACGATGACTTCCACTTGTTCTGAGTTTTTAGGGCTGATTCCTAAGTTTGAGACTTTACCAACTGCAATACCTCTATATTTTACAGGTGCATCGATATTTAGACCTAAAATAGACTCATTAAAATATATTGTATATTTTTTTGTCTCTTGTTCGTTGGATGGTTGCAAAAGCCAGTATATAAACCCTAGCATCAATGTAACTCCAAAAAGAACTAAAAAGCCGACTAAAGAGTAGTTTACTTTGTTATTCATATAAGTTTATCTCCATCATTTTCATAAAATACATTCGTTGCATATCTACTGAACCCCTCTAAAAAATGTCTCTATAAATTCGCTCTTAACCGAAGTAACTTCGCTGAGTGTTCCCTCGTATGCTATTTTTTTGTTATCTATGATTGCAACTCTGTCAAGTGTATCGTAAATCGATTTTAAATCATGTGAAACCATAACAATCGTAAGACCTAAAAGTGAGCGAAGTTCTAAAATTAAAGCATCAAAATCTCTCGCTGAAATAGGGTCTAATCCACTTGTTGGCTCATCTAAAAAAAGAAGTTTTGGATCCATTGCAAGAGCGCGAGCGAGGGCTGCTTTTTTTTTCATTCCACCGCTTATTTGTGATGGATATAAAAGTGCATCTCTACTTTGTAAACCAACGAGATTTATCTTAAACGCTACAATTTCTTCTATCATTTCTGACGAGAGGTCAGTATATTCTTGAAGTGGGAGTGCTATATTTTCTGCAACACTCAGCGATGAAAAAAGTGCTCCTGCTTGAAACAAAACGCCCCAATCTTGTCTGAGTTTTTGAGCATTTTCTTGTTTGATATTTGCTAAGTTATATCCCAATATTTCTATCGAGCCACCACTAAATTTTTGTAGCATAACCATTTCACGCAAAAGTGTCGTTTTTCCACATCCGCTCGGACCAAGAAGACCATAAATCTCACCTTTATTGATACTAAGGTTCAATCCATCATGCACAACTCTACCATCAAACACTGTTCTAACATCTTGTACTTTTATAATAGTTTTCATTAAATGCCTAAGTTCGTAAATGCAATAGAAAAAATTGCATCACACACAATAACTGCAAATATCGACTCTACCACACTTTTTGTTGTGTTAAATCCAATGCTTTGTGTGTCATCTTGAACCATTAAACCTCTATAAATCCCAATAGAAGCGATTAAAAATGCAAAAAATGGACCCTTGCCTATACCGATAAAAAAGTGCTTTGCAGCGACAACATTTCGAAATCTATCTATAAAAAGTTCAGGGGTTATTTGTAAATTTAAATTTGCGACTAGTATTCCGCCCAGTACTCCCATGATGTCTGATACAAAAATAAGTATCGGCATGGCAATCATCAAAGCTATAATGCGAGGCAAAACTAAAAACAGATAAGGGTCAAAACCCATAGTACGCATTGCATCAAGCTCTTGTGTTATCTTCATTGCACCAATTTGTGCGGTAAATGCAGAACCACTTCTTCCAGCTATGACGATAGCGGTAATAAGAGGTGCTAACTCCCTAAGCATTGAAATTCCTAGCATATCAACTATAAATATGTTTGCTCCATACATGTTAAGCTGATACGCTGATTGGTAGGCTACAACCAAACCTATCAAAAAACTAGTCAAGCAAACAATACCTAAAGCCTTAATAGCACTCTCATTCATTTCAAAAGCTATCTCTTTCAATCTAAGATTTTTTAATGATTTAATGCTACGAGCATGTGTGAAAAATGTTTCGCCTAAAAATGATAAAAAGGAAAGAAGACCTATATAGTTTTTATGAGTTTCCCTGCCTATCGTATCTATGAAACTTACTTTCTTGGCATGTGGAATTGCATGTAAAACTTTTTTTTGTTTTTTAATTAAATCAAGAGTATCTAATATTTCTTTTTTATGACATTCTAAAAAAGTTTGTATATTTTTGGACTGTAAATTTTTTTGAAGATTGTTAATAAAGAGTGATGCAGCAGTATCTAAGAAACTGAGTTCATTCAAGTTTATAGATACTTTTTTTATTTTAGAGAGAGAAAAAGTATCTATCTGATTTTGATATTTTGTTATAAGATATAAATTGAACTCTCCAGAAAAATTTAAAGAGAGCTCATCACCGTGTGTTTGGATATTTAAAAAAGATACATTCATTTTACTAGTAACTAAAAATCTCTTGCTAGTAATTTATCTACTTTGAGTATGGTTAAAATCCTACCCGCTTGTTTACCAACTCCCGCAATCATACTATCGTCTGCTGCAATAGTATCGGGTGCTGCTCCAATATCTGTTTTCTTAATTCTAATAGCCATAGTCAATCTGTCAATAACAAATCCAGCTACTTCATCCCCTTGTTTTAAAACAAAGAAACGCGTTTCATCACTATGCTTTAAAGGACGAAGTCCAAACTTAGTACGAAGATCTAAAAGAGGTATAACCGAACCTCGAAGATTAAAAACACCTAAAACATAAGCAGGAGTTTGAGGAACTCTTGTCCATCTTATAGGCTTAATAATCTCTTGAATCGTTAAAATAGGCACAGCATATTCTTCCTCTCCAATTATAAACCCAACCAACTGAATAATATCATCTGCATGATCTATAGGACTAATTTGTTGTTCGCCTTGTTTATTAATAATCTGTTTTAATTTATCACTCATTATAAAAACTCCGATTTGAAATTCACATTTCTCTGAACTACACTCGCTAAATAATCGGCAGAGTAAGGTTTCGTTATATACTCAATCATTCCAGATTCTACACCTCTCATACGGTCTGACTTACCTGTACGAGATGTTACAGCGATTAGAGGGAGATTTTTATATTTATTATATTTTTTAATCTCTCCAGCTAATGTATAACCATCCATTCTAGGCATTTCTATATCTATAAGCATCGCATCAAAGTTATGATCACCTTGTTTTAAAGTATTGAGAGCTTCTTGTCCATCACCCGCTTCAACTATTGTAACTCCTAGTGGCTCTAAGGCTTTTCTCATAATCATTCTATCTGTTTTAGAGTCATCGACTATCATAACTTTATAGTCACTTGCTCTTGTTTTTTCTTTTTTACTGCTAGAACTTGACTCTTCCACCATAGCTTTTGCTTTCACGCCTCTTGCCATCTGCATAAGTGCTGCAACATCAACGATAAGGGTTACTCCACCATCTCCACGGATTGTAGCTCCAGCAATACCTTCGATACCTTTTAAGTAATCGCCCATAGATTTGATAACTATCTCTTCTTGCCCTACAAGCGTATCAACAATAAGCCCAAGTTTACTAGAACCAAGTCCTAAAACAACAACATACGCGTGTTCGCTTGAGTCAAGAATTCGTTCTACTTCAAAGATATCACCGATATGCACTAAAGAGAGAACATCATCACGAAGTCTCATAACTGAACGGTTTTCAACTGTATAAATTTCATCTTTAGATATACGAACAGTTTCCAAAACAGACGCTAAAGGAATCGCATAATGCTCCTCTTGAACGCCTACTAAAAGGGCTTGAATAATCGCAAGAGTTAAAGGAATCTTCAACTTCATAGATGTTCCCACACCTAGTTCACTTTCTATATCAATAATACCGTTAAGTTTTTCTATGTTTGTTTTTACAACATCCATACCAACACCACGACCACTCACACTTGTAACAGCAGCAGCAGTTGAAAAACCTGGTTTGAAAATAAGAGCAAATGCTTCTTTACTACTCATAAGATCAGCTTCTGCATCTGTTATAATGCCTTTTTCAACTGATTTATTCTTCAACATTTCAGGGTCAAGACCTTTTCCATCGTCATCAATTTGGATAACAATAGCATTCCCTTCATTGTATGCTTTTAAAGTAATAGTTCCTGATTCCGTTTTTCCAGCCGCAACACGAATAGAAGGAATTTCCACACCATGGTCACATGAATTTCTAATAATGTGAACTAAAGGATCGCCTATCTCTTCAACAATCGACTTATCAAGTTCTGTCTCTTCACCAGAGATTTCAAGTTCTATTTTCTTGTTTAACTCACGACTTAAATCACGAATCATTCTTGGGAACTTGTTGAACACTTTTCCAATTGGTAACATTCTTGTCTTCATAACAGCAATTTGCAAATCAGTTGTAACAAGAGAAACGATAGAAACTACTTGATTGAGCTCTTCTAAGAACGCTTCACCTTCATATCTTTCTTCAACATCCACATTGATTTTCATTAGACGGTTTTTAGCGAGAACGAGTTCTCCTATAAGATTCATTAAGTGGTCAAGTCTTTTTACATCTACACGAATTGTCTGCTCAACTACCGCAGGAGCTCTTGTTGCTGGAGCTGCCGCTTTTGCATCATCACTCTCAGTTGCTCTTGATGGAGTTGCTCTTGGAGCAACTGGAACTGGAGCAGGAGCAGGTGTTGCTTTTGGTGCAGGTTTTGCTTCTGCCTCATCCATTGGTTCTGGTGGCGCTTCTGGAACACTTTCCCCTGCTGCTATTTTTGCTGCTCTTTTTGCTTTATCTTGATTTTGTCGCTCTTGTAAAAGTCTTTCAATTTCAGCTTCGACTTCATCCGCATCCATATTGTCATAATCTGGTTCATCTGAAGAATATACTTCTTCTTCCACTACTTCTTCAACAACTTTGGCTGCTGGAGCAACTGCAACCGGAGTTTGAACATCGCCCTTGCCACCACTTATGATATCAAGTCTCACAACACAATCGCCAACTTCTATTCCAGCATCCGAACTTGTATCACGGATAATAGATAAAAGCGATTTCATAAGGTCAATAGACTCTAAAACAACATCCATTACTTCTGCAGTAATTGCGAGATCACCATGTCTTGCTTTATTTAAAACATCTTCCATGTGGTGCGTAAGATGTGTCAATACATCAAAATTTAAAAATGACGAAGCACCTTTAATCGTATGCGCAACACGGAAAATTCCGTTTAAAAGTTCTAAATCATCTGGTCGTGATTCTAACTCAACTAAATCCTGATCTAATTGCTCTATTAATTCAAATGATTCAACTAAAAAATCTTGTAATATTTCTTGAAATTCATCCATACTTAAACTCCTACTTCATATGTGCACGAACAACTCGTGCCACTTCATCATAAAATGAACTTGCTTCAAACTTAACTAAATAAGCTTCTCCGCCAGCTTTTTTCCCTCTACCTTCACTAAAACTATCGCTAATAGATGAATTAAATATAATCGGAATAGTATTAAACCTTCCATCTTCTTTTACATTTGCTGCAAAGTGAAAACCATCCATCTTAGGCATTTCAACATCAGAAATTATAAGTTTTAAATGATTTGCAACATCATCCCCATACGCTTCATACAAGCTCTCTAGTTTTTCTAAGCCATCTTCTCCATCGGTTGCTTCAACGACATGAAAACCCATTTTTAGGAGAGCTTCTTTTACAATCTTTCTAGCAGTAGAACTATCGTCTAAAATAAGTGCTATTCCTTCAAAAGATTCTAAATCAGCAGGTGTATATTCGGTATCAGGTTCATAAAGACCTAAATCTTGCACAACACTCTCCAAATCTAAAATCAGCAAAACATTGTCATTTTCAATCATAGTAACACCAGTGATTTTACTTCCATCTAAAGAGCCTGAACCACCTCCAAAAGTTGATGGTTCTATATCACTCCAGTTTATTCGTCTTATTCTTTTTGCCTCATGGACAACAAAACCAATAAGTACATTATTAAACTCAGTAATTATAATTCTTGATTTTTCTTCTATACCTTCTGGTGCAGTTATACCCATCCATTTTGCCAAATTTACGACAGGTATTACAACACTTCTTAAATCAAAAATCCCTTCAATAAAATCAGGCGTCCCCGGTAACTCTGTTAACTTAGGAATACGAATAATCTCACGAACTTTTGAGACATTAATTCCGTAAATACCCTCATATATTTCGCCATTTTCTTCTTTTAGAATGCGAAAATCAACAAGTTCCATCTCATTGGAACCAACTTTTAGTGAATTGTCATCCATATTTATTTATCCTTAAAGAAAATATTTTCTTCTTGTAACTCTACTTCTTTGGATGATTTTACAATAAAATATCTTTGATTGCAAGCAAAAGCACCTAAATTTATATAGCTAAAATTTTCAAAGGCAAGAGTCTTATTTTGATGAAAATGCCCTTCTATAAAGTAGTTACACAGATATTTACCGCTTACTCTTTTTGCTATAAACTCTCGAAATCCAACGAACTCTTTGCAATCATTTTTTTTACTTAAATACACATCTAATTTTTTTAAAATCATATTATTGCTTATAAAATTCAAAACTCTCAAAAAAAAGAGCACAAAAGGGTTTCGGATAAGTGAAGTATATATTTTGTATCCCGTGTCACTTCCAAAGTCACCATGGGCGAATAGGATTTTCTTTTCACCAAATCCACATGCCAAAGGTTGTTGTGAAATTGGAATTATCTTGGCATGTGGAAATATATTTTTTAAATTAAAATCATGATTTCCTTCCAAATAAATCAGCTCAATTTCAAGAGATATTTCATTTAAAAGTGTAATAGCTTCTTCGTTAATGATTTGCGTATAAGGAATGCCACCAAAGAGAGTATCAAATATATCGCCCATAAAAATAAGTTGTGTTGGCTGTAAATTTTTGGAATGTATAGCTTTGAGAAAATCTAAAAGTTGTGGACGAAGGTGCGAGTAGTGTGCATCCGAAACTACAAATGCACCCTCTTTTAAAATAAGATTATGGAACATAAGCAATACTTGGAATGCCCGTACTCTCTTCTAGCCCCATCATCAAGTTTGCATTTACAACCGCTTGAGAAGAAGCCCCACGCATCAGGTTATCAATCGCACTTGAGATAAAAAGCATGTTCTCTTTTTGTTTTACAAATATGTCACAAAAATTCGTTCCTGCAACATTTTTCATATCAACAGGGTTTTTGCAAATTCGCACAAAAGGCTCATCTTTGTAGTACTCTTTTAGAACTTCAACTGCATCAAAATTGCCATGCACTTGCAGATAAATCGATGAAATCATTCCTCTCGTTAATGGAACTAAATGGGGTACAAAATTGACCTCATCCAAAGGAATATCGAGCTTTTGAGCAATTTCAGGCGAATGTCTATGTGAGAACGGATTGTACGCAAAAAGATTATCGTTCACATTTACAAAATGGGTTACATCACTGAGTTTCTTTCCAGCTCCACTCACTCCTGTTTTTGAATCCACAATCACGGGAGTATGCGCATTTCTAAACTTCATAAATGGCAACATTCCTAAAATCGCAGAAGTCGGAAAACACCCTGGATTTGCAACTAAAGAAGCTGTTTTTAGCTCATCTCGAAACATCTCTGGCAAACCATACACAGCACTCTCTAAGTTTTCAACATCCGTATGAGAACAATAAAATTCTTCATAAATATCTTGAGGCAATCTATAATCAGCAGAGAGGTCAACCACTTTAACTCCACATGCCATAAGCGGTTTGACAAAAGCCATTGCAGTTTGATGAGGAACTGCTAAAAACACAAGCGCACATCTCTTTGCAACTTCGTCTATATCGGCTTTTTCTACATCACACTCATATACTTTTGCCAAAGATGGATGAAGTTCGTGAAGTGCAATTCCACCCTCAGAATTCGCAACATAATTTAGATGAAATTTTGGGTGGTTTATAAGAATCTTTACAAGTTCTAAGCCAGTGTATCCACTCGCTCCGATAATCCCGACATTAATTGCACTCAAACACTATCTCCTGATATTTTACTTCCAAAATTTCATACTCTTTTTCACCATTTGGAAGTTTTGCTTTAAAATCATCGCCCTCTTCTCTTCCTAAAAGCTGTTTCGCCAAAGGAGAACTAAACGAAATAAGCCCTATGTCAGGGTTACTTTCGCATCCGCCCACAATCACATAAGTTATCTCTTCATCGGTAGCTAAATCACATAAAACTACAGTTGAACCAAAGCTTACACGCGCATGTTCAAGCTCTGAGGGATCAACTATCTGGGCAGAACCAATAATCTCTGCTAACTCAATCAATCGCCCATCAATAAGTCTTTGTTGCTCTTTTGCAGCGTGGTACTCAGCATTTTCTTTTAAGTCTCCATGCTCAAGCGCATCTTCAATATCTCTCACAGTTTGCGGTCTTTTAACATGTTTTAAATCTTTCATCTCAGCTTGAAGTTTCGCATAACCAAAAACTGTCATAGGCTCAATTCTATCCATAATGATTCTCTTTTTTTTAATTTTTAAAATTATATCAGATTAAGTTTTTATTTTTAAATTGTTTGAAATTTACTAAAACACCTCATTGCAAAAACTCTCCTTTAATTGTTGTAAAAAACTGCTATTAACTTCTGTTAGTTTTTTATCAATTACATTTGAATCAATCGTAAAACATTTGTCATATTTCACAAATGATGTAAGTTTTAAAGGCTCTTTTAGTATATCGGCTGATTGAATTTGCATAAGGCTTGATTGATTTTTCTTAGATGTTATTTGAAAACAGACTATGTCACCATATTCACTTTCATCTTTTATAGCCAAAACAGGTCTTTTTTTTGAACTGCTTAAATCCGTAAAAGGAAAATTCACAAGCAACACATCGCCTTTTTTATAGCTCATCCCATGCCTCATCTTCGCTGTTATCCCAAGTTTTAGCCATCGAAGATATTTGCAATTTTTTAATATCTTCCTCTTTTGTTTCACCCAGTGGCACGATGATGACCTCACTCACAGTTTTCATCTCTTTTAACATATTTGTTATATGGATAATATCATCATGATTTCTAACAATTTCTCTATAGGCTACCATTTTGCTCTCCTTGTACGATTTTTATTTCATCATCGGTTAAATTATACAGTTTATAGACCAACTCGTCTATGGCTGTTTTTAATTCTCTTGTCTTGGCATGTGGGTTTTGTTTTTTAGGTTCTGGGATTTCATCTATTTTCATTGATTACTCTTCGTCAGTTCTAAAAACAAAAGCAAACCCCATCAAAGTGCTTCTCTGTAATTTTATACTTCATTGGTAACACTATAATATCCAAACTAACACTGTAAAGTTCATCATGTGTTGTAATGATGTTTTCTACCAATATTTCATATTAAGTTTACTTACTTTCTGATAAATAACCACCGTAAATTTTGCTGGCAAAAGTTCAATATTTTCATCAATATAGTACCTGCGCTCATGCCAGAGACAATAATTTTCTGTTCATTTATCAGTATATGTCCGCATAATTGCCCAATAGTTTCTGTCAATGAACTTTCAAAGGCTCTTGTTACATCATCTTGTTCAGTTTTTGCATGAATTAATTCATGGATTAATGTCCCCGAGTAGTCTGTAATAGTTTTTAAAGTTTTACGAGATAAAACAATTGAATTTGTCGCTTTGTCCCAACAACCCAATGTTTCCACATCTGCAAAAAAGTCTTTTCGCATTGTCGAAGAAATACTAATGAATTTAACTTTTTTGGGTTGTCCACCAAACAAGTTAATGATTCTTGGAGTTAGTTTATAAATAGCTTTTTCATTTTCGTTCAATTTGTTTGGGTCGATAAATGTAAAATCAAAACTGTCATTGTAGTTTGAAACAAATTGCCCTATGTCAACAATTGGGTTGCCTGATAAATCTGACAAGCCTTGAATTTTATATTTTAGATTTTCAGGAATTGTTATGATTTCATGTCCGCTATTTCTTGCTTGGTCAATCATGTCGGGAAGCTGCATTGCTTCCAAAGAAGTTACAAATAAATACTTTCCTAGTTGATTGAGTATTTTTACTGAATGTTCTTGAACATCAATCCAAGTTAGTTCATCATGTGCTGTTCCACGATTAATGTTAGTCAAGTCTTTGGCAAGTATTTCAGCAACACCTTTTGATGCAGAAGCTAATAAAATTTTCTTTACGGAGTCTGTGTAAGCAGTTCTACCAACATTTGTCCGTTCTCTGTTCAATGCCTTTTTTATTGAAGCATTCATAATTGTTATGTTATAACTGAATAAAAAGTTTTCTTCTTCTGCAACTTTAACACCGTTAATGTAGATATTACCATGTTTCCCTTTTTTCTCAATTACCTGTCCTTGTTTGGTTGCTTCAATTATTCGTTCTCCCGAGAATTTTAAAAATAAATCTTTTGCATCTTCAATATCCTTGTCAGTTACTCCAACAAGTTCAAATTCTGTCCCTACAAATTTTGTGTCTAATGGATCTTCAATTATTGCATGAAGTGTAATAATATCCCGAAAGCCTTCTTTTTCCGATTTTGCAATTGTAATTTGGCTGTGTTTGGATTTGGCAACTACTTTGATTTTTTTTCTGTCAAATGTTGCCAATGCATCTTTTAAACCAATTCCGAATTTTCCAATTACACTGGTATTTTTTAGCTTTTCTTGGTTCTCATTTTGCGTTAGATGGGTATATTGAACCCCACGTCCGAAGTCTCGAATTAGCCATGAATTACCATTTTTAAAAATTTGAACTTCGTTTGTATTTGTCAAAAGTTGTTCATCAAGAGCATTTGCAATAAGTTCTCTAATTGCATGAAAAGTTTCCCAGTTCTCCAAGATTTTTTCAATATTAAGGTCAAATTTTTTCATATTGTCTGTAGAAAGTTTGTCAAGTACAATAATTTTTTTTGGCTTTTCAAAATCTATTTTGTCTTCAGGAAAAAGTTCTTGTAACTGTTGTAATTTTATCTCTTGTGGGGTTTGGCTTTGTCCGTTCATAGTTTTCCTTTTTTTAATACTTTTTCTTAAAAATTTATAAAATCCCCCGCTTTTACAATGTTTGCTTTTAGTCCCACATGCCAACCTTTATGTATATTTTTTCACTTGAGTATAGCTGTATTTTTCATGATGAATAAATGCAAAAACAAAAATTGTTTCATCTTCAATCATATAAACAACTGTATAGCCTTTAAATATCAAGTCCCTAATGTTCTCATCATTATGATAAATTGATTTTCTGTGTTTATAGGGCATGTGTAAAATATCTTTGCATGATGCAATCAACTCATCTTTAAATTTTCTAGCTGCACGAGGATTATCTTTTGCTATATATTCTAGTTTTAGAGCCAAAGAGTTGATAAAACTCTCTTCAAATCTAATGTTCATATATTTTTATTGCCGCATCAAGCTGAGTTTGTGTTTCTTCGAGAGAGTGAAATTTTGCTGCACCACTTTTTATCTTTTCTACTTGCGAAGCTACAAACTTTCTATCTTCTTCAAAAAGTACTTTTTGAACCTCTTTTTCTATGATTTTTTCAAAATCTTCACTTTTTAATAGCACAAAATCTAGCTTATTGTTTTTTAAAATTCCGACTTTTTCCAACTCGTTTTTATAGAGTTTAGATGTGATGGTTGCAAAATTTTTTGCCATTTCCGTCGCACTAAAGAGTTCATTTGTATTGTAAGAAAGCATAATTATTCCCTTTATTTTGCATATTATTTTGCCTATTATACAAAACTTTTACTCAAAATGATATCTACTTTAAGTTTTACTTTTTTTCATCTTCGACAAATCAAACTCTATCAACTCATTTTCGCACTCAATAGTCACAACACACCCTTTCTTACTCACACTTCTTGGCATGTGGATATTTTCTAAAAGCAAAATATTTTCATTTGTCATAGGATCATTTGCGTAGAGTGTTTCATCTTTTATGAAAAAAATTCTTCCGCCCCCACAGCCATCGCCTATGATTCCTTCACATACGAGTGGTGCGTTTAAATCAAAACCATGGGACATTTGAACAATCCTTTTTTGCCTCTTTTATAAACTCTACAAAATCACTACTGTTTTTATCTAAACTCTGATAGCTCTCAAAACTGTACTCTTTGAAAATTCTCTCATCCACACATTTACAAAGTGTCTGATTTGCATCCTCTTGGCATGTGGAAATTATCTTCAGTTTTAACCCATCATCCCATGCGAAATAACTATTGTAATACGGGTACAAAGTCCACACAGCAAAGCCTATTGTTAAAACTATATTTGTCATATACTCTTTTTTTTTCGTCTCTCTATATTTTTTAATATCGTAAGTAATAAGTATTAAAAAAACTATTTGCAACGATATATTGAACCAATCACTATCTAAAAAATCAAACAAATTTCTCTCCTATCTCTACTAAAATTTTCTTATTTTTTTAATTGCTTCTGCACACATGGTAAGCCCAAAGGTTGCTGTCACACCCATGAAACTCCCTTTTTCTTTTGTAACAACCTCTTCACTTGAAAAGATAACTGTATATTTTTTGTTAAAGCCTCGTTTTTTGAGTTCGTAGCGAATTTTTGAGCCAAATTTATCGCCGTGTGTTTTCCAGATATCGGCTACTTCGACCTTCGTCGGGTCAACTCTTTTAGCCGAACCAAAAGAGGAGATAAGTTTTTTATAACACTTTTGTGCTAAAGCTAATTTTGCATTTCTGTCATCTATGGCATCGAGAACTAAATCATACGCATCAAAATCAAAATCCCAAACCCACTGTTCATCTACACGAATATTGATTATCTTGGCATGTGGATAGTGAGTTTGCAAAGCTTCAACTTTAAACTCGCCCTCATGGAGTTCAGACCACATCTGACGGTTTTGGTTTGTTTCATCGTAAGTGTCAAAATCAACGATTGTTATGTCACTGATTCCGCTACGCGTCAGACAATCAAGACAAAAACTCCCAACTCCGCCAACGCCTAGAAGGATAATTTTTGCATTTTGGAGTTTTGCAAAATCATCTTGCAAAAGCAGTTTTATGCGGTCGTATTTCATCTACTTATTTCATCCACTCTTCAAGCGCATTTATGCTTTTATAGGCACTCATATCAAGATGTATCGGGGTCAGAGAAACAAAACCCGCTTCGATTGCTTCATAGTCACTCATGTCATGTGCAACATCACGAGAACGAAATTCTAATGGATGCAAACCTAGCCAATAATGCTCTTCGCCACGAGGATTTCTATGGAGATGTGCATCATTTGCATAACATCTGTACCCTGCATAAGTGACTTTCATCGGAGCAATACTTAGTTCAGCTGGAATATTTACATTTAAAAATTCTCTGTGAGGAAGTGGAAATGAACCCTCTTTTATCTTTGAAACCAGCTCTTTTATAATCACACAAGCAAGAGAAAAATTTCCATCAGGGTTTGTAAAATCCATTACTTGACTTATGGCAATAGCGGGAACATCATGTAAAACCGCTTCCATCGCACCAGCACAAGTTCCAGAGTAGGTAATATCTTCACCCATATTTGAACCACGATTTATTCCGCTCACAAGCAAATCAGGCTTTTGACCCTCAAACATAGAGTGCAGTGCAAGATAAACACAATCACTCGGCGTTCCATCATCGAGTTTATAAAAATCATCATCCACACAAACAAAACGAAGCGGACGCACCAAAGTAAGCGAATGTCCACATGCCGACTTTTCATTTGCTGGAGCTACCACGGTAACTTCCACATCCTCTATTTCTCTGAGTGCCGCGACTAAATCTAAAAGCCCTTTTGCTTGATATCCATCATCATTTGTTACTAAAATTTTATATCCCAAAGGAGTTCCTCTTTTTAATATTCATCATATATTTTTTTAAATTTCAGACCATAATGTACGGCTGCACCCATCAAAGCCGCGAAGAGAAGGAAAAGTATATAATCCATGATAGAAAAGCTATCATCTCTTTCTCTTATTATTTCCTCTGGAGCTAAGCTTGTCTCTTTTTTAGAAGGATTTTGAACTGCTTCATCTTGTTGCTTTGAATGAAATAATTTGAAAATAGTATCTACAAATGTTTCTTTTTCAATTTTTACTTCTTGCACTTTTTCTATTTCAACTGTAGGCATCACTAGTGCTTGGCTGTTATTATCTTCAACAAGTGGTTGAGTAATAGACCCTGTTGTGTTTGTCTCTTTTATAGTCGTATTTTTCTCTTCCATTGTAGGCTTGATTAGCATTTGGTCTATGATTATCTCTTTTTTAGAAGCTGAAATATTTGTATCCACTTTTTTTGCTTGTGCTTTTATAACTGGCTCATAAGCTAATTGCGTTTTGTTCGTATCTACTTTTTTTGTCTCTTCTTTTTTGATTGGTGCAATAACTAAAGTCTCATTTTTTTCAACAATTTCATCTGTTTGCATATAAGCTGCATCTGCGCCAGTTCCATACGCTTCTTTAAATTTTGACTTCACTAATTTCATCGCATTTTCAAAAGTGGATTGCTCTTTAAAAGGCTCTGCGGTTAAAATATGATGTGTTCCAAGAGGACGCACATGAATCACAAAACTTTTCTCTTTTGACAAAGAAAAAAGTTCTTCATAGGAAGCATCTTTTTTAAACTCTTGCAATACTTTATCCGCTCCAATTTGACTTGAAAAAGTTCCCATAAGAATTTTTTTAGGATAGCCTTGAGGATAGACTTGTGTCGGTGCTACAGCTTTTATAAGTGGTTCAGATTTTACAACTGGCTCAGATACTAAAGGCTCAACGACTGTTTTTTCTACATTTATGGCAGTTGCTTTATTAAACATTGGCTGCACTAATTTTAGAGTTTCATCTTCTATAAACTTATTTTTTATAGGCTCTGCAACTAATTTTGTACTACCCCCAGAGGAAATAGTGTGAATCGTAAAACCATTTTCTTTAGCAATTAAACCAAGCTTTTCATAGATTAAATCACTTTTTAATTTTTGTAGTGCTGACTCTGCACTCTCTTTATCTTTAAAATTTTCCAAAACAATCTGCTTCGTATATGCTTCTAAAGAGCTACTCACCCACAAAATCATCAATGTCATCCATAAAATTTTTATCATAATTTTCCCTTAAAAATAAACTATATGGGCAATTATACATTGAAATACTAAAACAATTGATATCTTGTCCGATATGTATCCATACCTTAAAATTCTCGAAAAACAGAGTTTTACTAAAGAAACATTTTCGCGGTGCGAAAAGCGATTCTCTTGTTTTCGTAGCTTTAGGGGGTTATAGGGACATCTTGTCCCTGTCACTCAAACGGACGAGTTCGTTTGAGTGCGTAACATCAATAATAAAGGAGCAAATTATGAACACTTCTTATGGCGTAAATGCTTACACATCTCACGACTTAAACATAAGTATGAAAACATCGAGTGGTGATGTAATAAAAATGGATTTTGCAAACAAACAAGAGCTTTCAATGAGTAGTGAAAAAAATAAAAATGGTACAAAAGAGTCTCTTTCTTTCTCTTCAATGCAGTCGTTTCAGTTTTCAATGACAGGCAATGGCATAGACGAACAAGACCAAAAAGAGATAGACGCTTTTATGAAAACAGCAAAACCGTTCATCGACTCATTTTTAAAAGAATTAGAGCAAGATGCACCTAAAACACCAGTCACTAAACTGGCAAACCAGATTGCAGATATATTTGCGCCCATGAAAGAAAAAGATGAAAATACCAAAAATCATGCAAAGTCAGGTATAGTTAAATCGTTTGATAACTCTATGAAACAGAGTGATTCAATGGAGAAAATATTTGAAGATGTAAAAAAATTACTAGAAAAAACACTTCAATCTTTTGATGAATTGAACAAAAAACTTTATGCCTAGTTACACTTAAACTAATTTTTTTGGAATAGTACTTGCTTAGTAAAATGTTATGAAATCAATTATATTTTTAATCTTATTTAGTATCACCGCTTTTGCTTCGTCTTTGTCAGATGTTCAAGGAAATTATGAACAACTGAGCAAAGGCATAGACGCTATATCTTCGGATTTGTCTGCGGAGGAAAAAGTATCGCTTTACCTCCTCGTTCTCGCAACACATGACAAAATTACAACTGCGTATGCGCACAATGAAAAAAAGATTATTGGATTAACGGAAATAGAACAAGAAACTCTCAAAGTTTTTTCAACTATTATTGAGCACAACAAAAAGTTGCACAAAACAGAAATTGAAAGTTTGCGAACTCTTTACTCACAAATGAATAAAAATGCCTTAGAACTTGTAAAAAATGATGTTAATTCTTCGAATGATTCAACACTCCTGTTCATAATTTTAGGAACTGTTATTATCGTTTTAGGATTAGGTTCAGGCGTATATTACTTTTTCCTAAAAACTCCAAACTCTACACTGATTCAATATACTCACAATGATGAGATTAAGAATGATGAAATAAAATATGATAACATTTTCGATGATGCAAATGAAGAGAGTGTAAAACACAATGATGCGCATCATTACAATGAAACCCATCATGATGAAAATAATGAGGAAGAAGAAGACAATAAAAATCTTTTAGCAAATTTACAAAAAATGCACGACAATGTTCTAAAAGAGGTAAAATCTTTAGAGCGTCAAAAAGAGTCTTGGCATGTGGAAGTTGAAAATACAAACGCTGAACTTAAAAATGAAAAAATGACACTTCTTAAAGAGGTTGAAGATCTTCAAGTAAAAATTTCAGAGTTAAAAAATTCACAAGAAGTTCTTATGGATGAGTTTCAAGGAAATTTAAAAAGTTTAAATCAACCAAATGATAGTGTTGCATTTAAAGAAAAATTGAATTTATTGCAACATCAAAGTCAAAATATATTTCATATTTTAGATACTATCTCAGATATTGCAGACCAAACAAATCTTTTAGCACTTAACGCATCCATAGAAGCAGCACGCGCAGGAGAACATGGAAGAGGATTTGCAGTTGTAGCCGATGAAGTGAGAAATCTCGCAGAGAGAACGCAAAAAACACTTGACGAAGCGAAGGTAAATATATCAGGTATGGCGGATGCAATTTCGGGTTTAAAAAGCTAAGAATGCTTAAAAACTTGACATTGCATCTTCAATTAGTGTAAAATTGCGACATCAAAATAGATATTTACATATCTCAATATCCTCTCGTTTATGCATGACGCAAAAAAATCCAAAAAAACTAAGGTGATTACTTAATGAGTGAAAACAATTCACAAACAGAAACTCCAACACAAACAACACCAACTCAACCGCGCAAGACTACAAAGCCAAACAATAAAACTCGCTCTCACACTCCTGTCAAAGGTGTAACAGTTGACGACCTTCGTACAAAAACAATCGAAGAGTTAGTATCCATAGCAAATGAGCTCAATGTTGAACATCCAAATGAGTTAAAAAGACAAGATATTATCTTTGAAATTTTAAAGGCGCAAACAGAACAAGGCGGTTTTATTCTCTTTAGTGGAATTCTTGAAATCATGCAAGATGGGTATGGATTTATCCGCTCAATTGATAAAAGTTTCAATGAAAGTATCAATGATGCTTATGTTTCAAACACTCAAATAAAAAGATTTGCACTAAGAAATGGGGATGTTGTAACAGGTCAAGTGCGCCCTCCAAAAGACCAAGAGAGATATTACGCACTTATTAAAATAGAAGCGGTCAATGGCTTACCTCCTGAAGAGAGTAAAAAAAGACCTCTTTTTGAAAATCTTACACCACTCTATCCACAAGAACAAATCAAACTAGAGTACAGAGAAAAAGGGCTTATCGGTCGTATGATGGACTTGTTTGCTCCTATTGGAAAAGGTCAGCGTGGACTTATTGTAGCCCCTCCAAGAAGTGGTAAAACTGAGCTTTTAAAAGAAATAGCACATGGTATTACCGCAAATCATCCTGACATAGATTTAATGGTTTTACTCGTAGATGAGCGACCTGAAGAGGTAACCGATATGGAAAGAAGCGTTAAGGGTGATGTTTACAGTTCCACTTTTGATATGCCTGCAAAAAACCATGTTAAAGTTGCTGAAATGGTAATAGAAAAAGCAAAAAGACGCGTTGAACTTGGTAAAGATGTAGTAATTTTACTTGACTCTATCACGCGTTTGGCAAGAGCGTACAACACCGTAACACCTTCAAGTGGTAAAGTTCTCTCTGGTGGTGTGGATGCAAATGCTCTTCACAAACCAAAACGCTTTTTTGGAGCAGCTAGAAATATTGAAAATGGTGGAAGTTTGACTATCATCGCGACTGCACTTGTGGATACTGGAAGCAAAATGGATGAAGTTATCTTTGAAGAGTTCAAAGGTACTGGTAACTCGGAAGTTGTTCTTGACCGTAAAATCGCTGAGAGACGCATCTTTCCTGCTATCGATATCCTTAAATCTGGAACGAGAAAAGATGATTTACTTATCGGTTCTGATGTTCTGCAAAAAGTATTTATTCTTCGTCAGATGATTCATAAACAAGACAATGAAATCGAAGCACTCAAATTTGTTTACACAACTATGGGCAAAAAAGCGACGAATGCAGAGTTTTTAGAAAGTATGAACACAAACCAATAAACTATGAAACTAGGTGTATTTGATAGCGGAATTGGCGGACTTACAGTTGTAAAATCTCTTCTTGAGCATGAACTTTTTGAGGAGATTGTCTATTTTGGAGACACTGCCCGTGTTCCTTATGGTATCAAAGATAAAAACACAATCATTCGTTATGCCATAGAAGCCGTCGAATTTTTCAAAAACTTTGAACTTGACCTTATCATAGTTGCTTGTAATACCGTTAGTGCGTATGCGCTCGATGAAATGCGAGAGAGTTCCACATGCCCAGTTATTGGAGTAGTGGAGTCTGGTGTACTTGCAACTTCCAACGCCCTCAAAGATAAAAATTCAAATATCCTTATTTTAGGAACAAAAGCCACTGTAAACTCAAAAGCCTACGAGATAAGTCTTCATAAACAAGGGTTTGTAAATTTACAAGCAAAAGCCACAGGTTTGTTTGTTCCAATGGTTGAAGAGGGAATTTACAGCGGTGCGATTTTAGACGCTACGCTTACACACTATTTTAAAGATTTAGAAGTTCCACATGCCGTGATTTTAGGCTGTACGCACTTTCCTCTCATTTCAGATGCTCTGCAAAACTACTTTGGAAAAGAGACACTCTTGATACATTCGGGTGATGCGATTGTTGAACACCTAGAGAGAGAGTTTACCTTTCTTACAAAATATAAAAATCCAAAACTCAAATTTTTCGCCTCAGAAAATCCAGAAGCCCTCAGAAGTGTTGCAAAGATGTGGCTCAATCTCTAAAACTTATTAAATTTCTTACATGACCTATTAGCTTTTCTCAACTCCACATGCCAATTGCTTGGCATGTGGAAGCTTTATTACTACACAAAAGTACAGTTTTAATAACCTTACGCATCTACATATCTATTTACTGTACATTTGTACATTTATAATAAATTTTAAAGGGTATTTAGAATAAACTACACATAAATACATTTAATTGGAATTACCATGGCGAAGAGTGTCATCCAAACAAACAAACCAGAATATGTAAATATAGAAGATGCAAAAAGTTTCGGAGAATATGTTAAATACAAACGAACTGCTCAGGGACTATCCATAGATGATGCAGCCTCTTTATGTGGCATAAACTATAGAACATTAGACAAACTTGAAAAAGGTGCAGAGGGAACAAGATTGTCAACTGCATTGTATATTGCAAAAATGTTTGGTATAAAGGTCAGTTTAGATGCATAATGTAGAAGTTTTTTTTGAGACACAAAAAGTAGCTACAATTTTTTATAATCAAGATAAAAATGAGTTTCAACTCGCTTATGACGACGCATGGATTCTTAAAGGATTTGAGTTAGCTCCATCTTTGCAATTTAATGCACAAATCAAATCTCAATCTATTAAAAATTTCATCGAAAACCTTTTACCAGAAGGCAATGCTCTTGATTTTTTAAGTAAATATTATCAAATTTCCAAGTCCAATCCATTCGCCATGATAAAAACTATTGGCATTGAGACTACTGGAGCTCTCACATTTGCATCATCGCCAAATGAGTTTAAAACTGAATTTAGAGAAATTTCCGAAGAAGAGTTAGCAAATAGAATTAGAGATAAAAATAATATACCACTTAGCATATGGGACAAAAAACCTCGTCTTAGTGTTGCAGGAGTACAAGATAAACTCCCTATTGCAATCATAGAAAGCAAATATGGATTTGGCGAAGGAGCTCTTGCTTCAACACATATACTTAAATTCAACAAAGAATCTTTAAACATTGTAATCAATGAATATCTCTCAATGAAACTGGCAAAAAATGCAGGACTCAATGTCGCCGATGTTGATTTGATAAAGATAGAGGACATAGATGTACTGCTAGTTAAAAGATTTGACAGAGAACTTCTCGATGCTCAAATAGTAAAACGACTTCATATTATTGATGCATGTCAAGCTTTAGATTTATCAGTTTCCTATAAATATGAGAGAAACTTTGGATCAGGTGAGCATGTTAAATATATTAGAGAAGGGGTTTCTTATAAAAAAATATTTTCACTCACACAATTATGTGAAATCCCTTTATTGGCAAAAAAAGAGTTGATTACTTGGATATGCATAAACCTCATTTTAGGAAATAGTGATGCACATGGGAAAAATATATCATTTTTTGTCGATAGAGACAAAATAACTCTCGCCCCATTTTATGATATAGTAAATATATCGCTCTATGATACAGTTTATGAACAAGAAATGGCAATGGCTATTGATGATGAGTTTAATATCAATAATTTAACAAAATATGACTTGAGTGAATTTTATAAGTCCATTCATATTCACAAGAAAATATTTGTCAATGAGTTTAAGAGAGTGGCATTAAGTATTGAAAACACTCTAATAAAACAAAAAAATGACAATATATTACAATTAGATACTCATTATGAGAGTTTTATTCATCTTTATGAAGTAAATGTTTTAAATAGAATAAATGAACTTTTAAAAGTAATTTAAATGCTAAGGGCAAATAATACCTTCATTCAAAATCAGTTTTTTAGTTTTGTAACCATTTTGCAATTGCTCCATTATAGAATTTCAGTATGCAAAATACATTACCCAAAATATGGTTAGACAACTTAAAAGTTTTAGATATAGCCTTTCAACCAATTATAAATATTCATACTGGCAGAATTTACGCAGTTGAAGCACTTCTTAGAAATTATAAGAAAGTAGGTTTTGACTCTATTTTTGCGCTTTTTGACCAAGTGTATAAAGAACATCTGCTCTACTCTTTTGATATAGCCTTGCGAGAAAAAGCTATACAAAAATTTACAAAAATTGATAATTTTAGAAATATTAAACTCTTTTATAATCTCGATAATCGTTTATTTGAGATGCCTGACTTCTCCAACGGAAACACAAATCAACTGCTAAAAAAATACGATATAAAAAAAGACAACATCTGCTTTGAAATCTCAGAAAGACATGAAATATCAAGTGATTGCAACATGGAACAAGTTCTTATGCACTACAAAGATGAAAATTTTTGTATTGCCATTGATGATTTTGGAGTTGGTCACTCTGGCTATAAACTTCTCTATGACAGCACACCTGATGTTATAAAAATAGATAGATTTTTTTTAACTGACATAGAAAAAGATGCAAAGAAAAAACTCATGGTTCGAAGTATCACGCATCTGGCTATTCAACTTGGCATAAAAGTCATTGCAGAGGGCGTTGAGACAAAAGAAGAACTTCTTGTATGTAAAGATATTGGTTGTCATTTGGTTCAAGGATATTTAGTTCAAAAACCAACACTCAACACGGATGAAATAGTTAAAAAATATCACAATATTGTAGATTTAATTACCCATGACAAAAGAGAAGAAAGTAAATACAAGATAGATACTTATCTCGATAAAATAAAACCAATATCTATAGAATCAAAAATGAATGAAGTGATAGACTACTTTAAAAAACACCCAGACATTCCTACGATGCCTGTTATAAACTCAAATAATGAGCCCATAGGAATCGTTCAAGAAAACATTATAAAAGAGTTTTTATATTCACATTATGGCAAATCACTTCTACTCAATGATGGCACAAAAAAATCAAAACTTAAAAATCTAATCACTCCTTGTGGCATAGCGGATATTAACAGTGATATTGCAACTCTCATCGAGCTCTTTTCAAATAATCCTGAATCTGTAGGAATTATCCTTACAAATAACTCTAAATATTATGGTTATCTCTCTGCAAGAGCTATCATCACGCTTATGAATGAAGAAAATTTACTTTTTGCAAGAGAGCAAAACCCTCTCACAAAGCTCCCTGGAAATACAATGATAGAAAAATATATTTCAAACATAGCAACAAATCAAGATTCTTACTTGTTATGTTATTTTGATTTAGACAACTTTAAAGCATTCAATGATGTGTATGGCTTTAGAAACGGAGACAGAGTTATCCTCCTTTTTGCAGATATTTTGAGAAAACATTTACCACAAGAGTTTTTTAAAGCACATATCGGCGGTGATGACTTCTTTGTAGCGGTGCAGAGCAAAGGTGAAGATGAGTATTTGTATATTAAAAAAATACTCAAAGTTGTAACAAAATTTACGCAAGATGCCAAAGATTTTTATTCTCAAGAAGATAAAAAAAGAGGTTACATAGTATCAAAAGATAGAGATGAAAACATAAAAGAGTTTCCTCTGCTTACCGTAAGTGCGTCCATTGTTCTCATCCCGCAAAAAACAAAAAATAGATTCTCAAAAAATATAAATGAAGTTTTATCTTCTCAAAAAAAAGTTGCAAAACATGAATACAACCACCTCTCTATAAGTACACTCTTGTAATTTGATGATACTTTAACTCTTTACATGTTAAAATCTTCTACCTAAAAATGGAGCGTGATGAAGTGAGAGAGAGTTCAGAAGTATTAGCTAGAAAATATAGACCGTCAAACTTTGATGAACTTATAGGGCAAGAAACAATCGCTCAAACTCTCTCCCTTGCACTTGACTCCAACCGCCTTTCACACGCCTACCTTTTTTCAGGACTTCGTGGAAGCGGTAAAACCTCCACCGCGCGTATCTTTGCAAAAGCTCTTATTTGTGAAAGAGGTGTAACGCATAAGCCATGTGGAACTTGTGCAAACTGTATCCAAGCTCTCGATGGTCGCCACATGGATATTGTAGAGATGGATGCTGCTTCAAATCGCGGGATTGACGATATCCGTGACCTTGTTGAACAAACAAAATACAAACCTTCCACTGCAAGATTTAAAATCTTTATCATCGATGAAGTCCACATGCTCACACCTCAGGCATTTAACGCACTTCTAAAAACGCTTGAAGAACCACCAAGTTATGTGAAATTTATACTTGCAACCACTGACCCGCTGAAACTTCCAGCGACGATTTTAAGCCGTACACAGCACTTTAGATTTAAAAGTATTGCAACAAATAAAATCGCAGACCATTTAGCGCACATACTTAATTTAGAAAAAATTGCGTATGAAAATGATGCACTTGAGATACTCGCACGAAGTGGAAGTGGAAGTTTAAGAGACACGCTCACTCTGCTAGACCAAGCCATAATCTACTCTAAAAATCATGTCGATGTTAAAACCGTAACCGATATGCTCGGTCTTGTTGACCCTAAATTTATAGCAGATTTGTTTAGTGCTGTTTTTGCAAAAGATTATGGGCAGTTAGTTGAATATACAAAAATTTTAGAAGATTATGAGCCTGAGATGGTTGTGGATGAGCTCATCGCCTACCTCAAAGAACGCATGTACAACCACGACTCACTCTTTTCTACTCTAGTCTTGGACAGATTTTTTAGAATTTTAAGTGACTCAAAATATCTTTTTAGCGTAAATGCAAATGGCTCTTTTGTTCTTTCTCTTATATTTTTCAAAATGATAGAAGCGCTTCGCATCAAAGAGATTGACCAGATGATAGAATCAATGCAAAAAGAGATTCAAAGACCTGCCATAGAAACACTGCATGCCATAGTGCAACATCATAAAAGTGCTTCATTACCGACACAAATCGAAGATATAAAACCAGAAAAAGAGCAAGAGGCACAAAGAGTTCCACATGCCCAAGAAGAAGAGATACAAATTCCAGTAGAAACTATAAAAGAAGAAACAGTTCCACATGCCACAATAAATCCACATGCCAAGAGTTTTGAAATTTTAGTGCATAAAATCCAAGATAGAAACTATGAACTTGCCGAATGTTTTACGCAAAGCGTAACATTTATCTCTTACGAAAATGGTGTTTTGTCATGGGAAAGTTGTGCAGATGAAAAATGTAAACAAGCACTCAAACATGGCTATACAGTTATAAGACAATTTGTAAGAGAGGTATTCGGCTTTGAGACAACTATCAAAGGTTTACCTTGCTCCAAAGTGATAGAAGAAGAAGAAAAAAATGATGTAATTCCAGAAATAGCCTCGTACACTCCCTCACAATCTGCATCTCAAGAGACAACTTTTGTGCAGAGTGAGCAAACCCACATGCCAACTTCACAAAGCAGTTCCATGATAGAAGATGCCCAAATAGGCACAAATGCGAGTTGTGTCAGCAACTGCTCACAAAGTGACGAAGCCTCTAAAGAGATAAACGGCACAGATATAAAAGAAGAGCCGATGGTTCAAAAAGCAATAGAACTTTTTGAAGCTAAAAAGATAACAATTCAATCTAAAATTTAGCAGATTTTCTTACAAATCTGCAAAAAATATCTCACGGGCACAAAGTTTCTCTTTCTGGCAAAAAATCAATATATTGGCATAGGGCATCGAATTTCTACTTTTAAGAGTTGCAAAATTTGCCTGAGAAATTTCTAAAGCATCTGCGACATCTTTATCTAACACTTTTATCTTTTTATCTCTCGACAAATACTTTTTTAACTCTTTTATAACATTATAAAAATCTCTCATAATCACTCTCTTATCAATTTAAACGCAAAATGAACGAGTCCATTTTACTACGCTAAGACCGCTTGGGTCACTAAAGCTACCTCTTCGAGGCAGATAATTTCTTGCAGCCAAACAAGAAATTTATTTTAAAAGAAATATATCAAAAGAAATTCTATTCAAACAAAAGTATTGCAGTTTGCTATTTTTTTTTAAATTATCACTCTAAAAAGTTCTTAAAGTTGATTTTTCACACATTTTTGTAACATTTTCTACAAATCACAAAAAAAAATAATGATTTTTACTAACAATACTCTATAATCATCTAAGATAGTTTAGATTATTTTGGAGAAATGAATGAAAGCTGAATTAATGGAACAAATCGAGCATGTACCTATGCTCCCAGAAACCGTTCAAAAAGTAGAAACGGTGTACAACAATCCAAGTAGTGGTGTGATGGATATGGCGAATGCAGTCAAGGAAGATCCGATTATTACGGCGTATATTCTCAAAACAGCCAACTCTCCTTTGTATGGACTGAGCCGCACTGTTACAGATATAGCACAAGCTATTTCACTCTTAGGTAAAGACACAGTACGCACATTTACAATTGCCTCAGCGGCAAACACTTGTATGGACATTGACCTCTCGCCATACGGGATGACTCAAAACAATTATTTGGCACGCGCACAGTTGCAAAATGCCTTAGTAAGTCGATGGGTGAACAAAGTAGATCGCTCTTTATTGGTGCATCTTTCACTCGCTTCATTTTTGCTTGAACTAGGTAAAATCGTCATTAGTCGCTACCTCATTGAATCAGGGCAAGGTGCGTTGTTAAGTGAAGCATTGAAAAATGGAAAAACGACTGAACAAGCAGAAATTTTGGCATGTGGAAGTAAATCCGAAGATGTTACAGCAACTCTCTTTTATCGATGGAATTTTGATCCAGATTTGGTTCATCTTATTCGCTATTCCAATGAACCAGAAGATGCTGGGGATATTGAAACACAAGAGATGGCAAAGTTCCTAAAAGTTGCGAAAGAAGCAATTTCACTCGAGGGAACAATGACAGATGAGACTTTAAAAAATGCTCGTGAACTTATTGAAGAGTATGGAATGGAACAAAACTTTTTTGATGAGACCGTTGAAAAAATCCAAGCTGCCGCGTAACATAACAGCCAGTTTTCTGGCTGTCTTCTACTTTTTTAAAAAGCGTTAAACAAATTTCACGACTTATTGTATATTATTTTTATTACATAATTAATTTAGATAAAATGTCTATTATACAGACATAGGATTTAGCAATTATGGGCGAAGAGCAGAAAAAACTACTTGAACAACAACTTTGGAACATAGCAAACACACTCAGAGGCAAGATGGATGCGGATGAGTTTCGTGATTACATTTTGGGCTTTATCTTTTATAAATATCTCTCTGAAAAAATCGAAAATTATGGTGATGAACTTCTCAAAGAAGACGGCGTAAGCTACACTCAGATAGATGAAAGCAGTGTAGATGGCAAAGAGATGCTTGAAGCTATTAAAGAAGATGCAATTGAGTCACTCGGCTATTTTTTAAAACCCTCAGAGCTTTTCTCAGCAGTTGCAAAGCGTGGCAATAGCGACACAAACAACTTCATCCTCGAAGACCTCACTGGAATCCTCCGAAGCATTGAGCAAAGCACAATGGGGCATGAGAGCGAAGATGATTTTGAACATCTTTTTGAAGACCTCGACCTCACAAGTACAAAGCTCGGTAAATCTGAAGAGCAAAAAAACACTCTCATAGCAAAGGTTCTCTCCCATCTTGACAACATAAACTTTGAACTCAAAAACCATGACAGAGATGTTTTGGGCGATGCGTATGAGTATTTGATTGCTCAGTTTGCCTCAGGTGCTGGGAAAAAAGCGGGAGAGTTTTACACGCCCCAACAAGTCTCAAAAATATTGGCAAAACTCGTAACTAACAAAAAATCAAAACTCAAATCTGTGTATGACCCGACATGTGGAAGTGGTTCACTCCTTTTGCGTGTTGCCAAAGAGGTGGAAGATGTAAGCAACTTTTACGGTCAGGAGCTCAACCGCACCACTTACAACTTGGCTCGTATGAACATGATTATGCATGATGTGCATTACCGCAAGTTTAACATTCGCCAAGAGGACACGCTAGAAAACCCGCAACACATGGATGACAAATTTGAAGCCATCGTAGCCAATCCTCCTTTTTCGGCAAACTGGTCGGCAAATCCGTTGCACATGAGTGATGACAGATTTTCTCAGTACGGTAAGTTGGCACCTTCGAGCAAAGCGGATTTTGCTTTTGTGCAACACATGATTTACCATTTGGACGACAATGGCACGATGGCGGTGGTACTTCCACATGGCGTACTTTTTCGTGGAGGTGCTGAGGGACACATACGAGCGTATCTCATAGAGGACAAAAACTATCTTGACGCTGTTATCGGTTTACCTGCAAATATCTTTTATGGTACAAGCATCCCGACTTGTATTTTAGTTTTTAAAAAGTGTAGAGAAGATAGCCAAAGAGTGCTTTTTATAGATGCAAGTAATGAGTTCGACAAAGTAAAAAGTCAAAACATTCTCACAGACGAGCATGTAGCAAAAATCATAGAGACCTACAAAAACCGCACAGAGCTTGAGAAATATTCTCACAATGCAAGTTTAGAAGAGATAAAAGAGAATGACTACAACCTAAACATTCCCCGTTATGTCGATACCTTTGAAGAAGAAAATGCGATAGATTTGGATGCAGTCTCAAATGAGCTTCAAGCCTTAGAAGTGGAGATGAAAATAACAGATGAGAGCATTGCTAAGTTTTGTGCAGAGCTTAACATTTCGACGCCGTTTTAGAATGAGAGACAAGATGAATGTACCAAAGCTACGATTTCGTGAGTTTAGTGGGGAGTGGGAAGAGAAGAAGTTGGGGGAAATATCTAGTAAAATAAATAGTGGAAAAACTCCACTAGGCGGAGAAAGTGTATATACAGAAGAAGGAATATTGTTTATTAGAAGTCAAAATGTATTTGATAATAAATTATCTTTAGAAAATTCTACTTTTATACCTGAGCAAATTAACAATACTATGAAGAATAGTATTGTATTGCCAAAAGATATTTTATTAAATATTACAGGAGCTTCACTTGGTAGAAGTTGTGTAGTACCAAAAGATTTTATTGTCGGAAATGTAAATCAACATGTATGCATTGTAAGAATCAATAAGGAGAATGAACCTTATTTTATACAACCGATTTTTAGTTCCGAAACAGGACAAAATGTATTTACAAGTTTGCAGACGGGAAGTGGAAGAGAAGGACTAAATTTTCAGAGTATTAAAACAATCAAATTAAATCTACCATCAAAACTAGAACAACAAAAAATCGCCTCTTTTTTGACTTCTGTGGATACAAAAATAGAGCAACTTACAAAAAAGAAAATACTTCTTGATCAGTACAAAAAAGGTGTAATGCAAAAGATATTTGCACAAGAGATACGATTTCGTGATGACGATGGAAGCGAATACCCTGAGTGGATTGAGAAGAAGTTGGGGGAAGTTGTAAAAAATATTGGTGGTACAGCTTTAGAAAAACATGTATCACCTACTGGAAAATATAATTTTATTTCTATTGGAAACTATACTAAAGATGGTAAGTATATTGATAATGGTCAACGGATAGAACTTAACGAAAAGACTAAAACAAAGCTAGTAAATAAAGATGATTTAATTATGGTTTTAAATGATAAAACATCATCTGGAGACATAATAGGTTCAACAATTTTAATAAATGAAAATGATAAATTTATTTATAATCAAAGAAGTGAAAGACTTACTTGTAATGAAAAACTAAGCCCATATTATGCTTGGCATTACTTAAATTCAAATTTATTTAGAAAAAAAGTGTTTTTAATTGCTCAGGGAGGAACACAAATTTATGTGAATTTTCCGTCTGTAAAAGAATTAAAAATCCACATGCCGACCCTAAAAGAACAAACAAAAATAGCAAATTTCCTCTCATCCCTAGACTCAAAAATCTGGCATGTGGAAACACAACTAAACTCCACAAAACAGTTCAAAAAAGCACTCTTGCAACAGATGTTTGTGTGAAAACAAAGCACTAAAAGGAAGTAACAAATTTGAAAATTGTCACTAATAAAATGTCAACAATATTGTAATGTGCGTTATAATGGCATTATAAAGGGTGTATGTGGGAAGTAATAAAAAAATGAAAAGGAAGTAGTATGAAAGATATTGTCATACCAGACCCTTCTTGGGGAAGTGATTTAGCCAATATTATTTTAGATTTGGAAAAACTTAGAACCAAACGACTTGGCGGAGATGTTCCTTCTCATATCTTTTTTCAACTCAAAGATATTTTTCATATTTTAGAGACTTTGGGAAGTGCAAGAATTGAAGGGAACAATACAACATTATCAGAATATGTAGAAAAAATCATAGAAAAAAACATACATGACGAGAGTGATGATGAAATTACAAACTTAGAAAACGCCATAGATTTCATTGAAGACAATACAGATGAAAACACGCTTTTTAATCGTGCTTTTATTTCAGAGATTCATCAGATTTTAACCAAAAATTTAACTCCACCTCCAAACGGGGAAGGTTCGAAAAACCCAGGAGAACTTCGAGCACACAATGTAAGCATAAAAAGCTCAGGACACACTCCGCCCGAGCATTTTATTTTGAGAGAATATTTTGAAAAGTTTATTGATTTTATAAACTTTTCACACAAAGAACAGTACCAGCTTTTAATGGTCGCTATTGCACATCACAGGTTTGAGTTTATCCACCCTTTTGACAATGGAAACGGAAGAATGGGCAGACTACTTAACTATGCTTTTTTAATCAAACTTGGGTTTCAAGTAAAAAATGGAAGAATCATTAACCCATCATCTGTTTTTTACACAGACAGAGATAAATATTATGAGATGCTTTCTCGTGCCGACTCTTTAAAAAGTGATGATATTTTGGCGTGGTGTGAATACTTTTTACTCGGACTAAAAAATGAAATACAAAAGATAGATTCTTTGCTCAATAAAGAGTATGTAAAAAAACAGATTCTTTTGCCTACTTTGGTTTTAGCACGAGAGGGTAAGCATATTACAGACCAAGAGTTTAAGATATTGGAATACCTCATAAATAAAGATGATATGGCAATGAAGTCGGAGGAATTGAGCTTTTTAGGGATAACAGATTCTAAGAAAAAAGCAGTAGTTATGGGTAAACTCAAAGAGAAAAATATTGTAGTTCCTGTTACTGAGGGCGGTAGAATCTACACTATAAGGTTTGTAAACAACTATCTTTTAAGAGGTATTATGAAAGTACTCAAAGAGAATGGTTTTGTGTCTGATTTTTTAAATAACAACTAAGGATTTGTGTTGAGCAAACAAAGCGAAGCGATACTAGAAGAGAACCTAGTTAAACAACTTGTAAATTTAGAGTACGAAAAAGTCACCATAAAAGACGACACGGCACTCGAAGCCAACCTTAAGATGCAACTCGAAAAACATAATAATTTTAGCATGAGCCAGAGTGAGTTTAAAAGAGTGCTTAACCATTTAAACAAAGGAAGCGTGTTTGAAAAGGCTCAAATTCTTAGAGATAAGTTTGTACTGCCTTTAGATGATGGAACAACCAAATATATAGAGTTTTTGGACTCAGAACATTGGTGTCAAAATCTTTTTCAAGTCACGCAACAAGTCACCGTGGATGGCGTTTATAAAAACCGTTACGATGTGACGCTTCTTATAAACGGTTTGCCTCTTGTGCAGATTGAACTCAAACGCAGAGGCTTGGAACTCAAAGAGGCTTTTAACCAAATCAACCGCTACCAACGACACTCGTATGGCTCAAATAATGCTCTATTTAACTATGTGCAAATCTTCATAATCAGTAATGGGGTAAACACCAAATACTACTCAAACAACCGTAAGCAATCCTTTAAACAGACCTTCTTTTGGGCAGATGATAAGAATAAAAACATAACAAATCTCGATGCGTTTACAGATGTGTTTTTGGAGCGATGCCATGTCTCTAAAATGATATGCAAGTATATAGTTTTAGCGACCGTGCCAAAAATACTTATGATTTTACGACCCTACCAATTTCATGCCACGGAAGCCATCATTGAGCGAGTAGAAAACAGTGATAAAAACGGCTATATCTGGCACACAACGGGAAGCGGAAAAACGCTTACAAGTTTTAAAACCGCACAAATTTTGATGAAACTTCCACATGTCGAAAAAGTGGTGTTTGTCGTCGATAGAAAAGACCTTGATTACCAAACCAACAAGGAGTTTAACAGCTTTAGCAATGGCTCAGTCGATGGCACAGACAACACAAACGCACTTGTCAAACAGTTTGGCGATGATACGAAACTCATTGTCACAACCATTCAAAAACTAAACTCCGCCATAAGCAAAAAACACTATTTGGAAAAAATGGAAAAACTCCGAGACAAATACATCGTTTTTATCTTTGATGAGTGCCATAGAAGCCAGTTTGGAGAGACACACTTAGCTATTACGAAGTTTTTTAACAAGTATCAGATGATTGGGTTTACAGGTACGCCAATATTTGTAGAAAATGCAACGGGTAACAAACTCGGTAAACGCACCACAACAGAACTCTTTGGCGATGCTTTGCATAAATATGTCATTACCGATGCCATCGGCGATGATAATGTTCTCAAATTTTCGGTCGAATATGTGGGCAGATACAAAGAAAAAGAGGGAAGTGCAACAAACATCGACATCGATGTAGAAGAGATAGACACCAAAGAACTTTTAGAGAGCCCACAGAGGCTTGAAAAGATTACCGATTACATAATTGCCAACCATCCAAGAAAAACGCATAACAAAGAGTTTACGGCGATGATGTGCGTGAGTGGCATTGAGACACTTACAAAATACTATGAACTCTTTAAAAGCAAAAACCATAACCTCAAAATAGCCACCATTTTTTCATACAGTGCAAACGAAAAGGACAAAGATGCAAACGGCGTTTATGAGTTAGATGAAGCAGACGGTGCAAATGTGGACGAAGCACATATCAATCAACACAGCCGTGACAAGCTTGAGAGCTACATAAGCGACTACAATGCGATGTTTGGGACGAAGTTTAGCACCAAAGATTCGCAGAGTTTTTATAACTACTACAATGACATCTCAAAAAAAGTAAAAAACAGAGAAATAGATATTCTTTTGGTGGTCAATATGTTCTTAACGGGGTTTGACTCTCCAAGTCTCAACACCCTCTATGTCGATAAAAACCTCAAATATCACGGACTTGTTCAAGCCTTCTCAAGAACAAACAGAATTATAAATGAAAAAAAATCGCAGGGAAATATTGTCTGTTTTAGAAACCTCAAAAAAGCAACTGATGATGCAATCGCACTTTTTTCAAATAAAAATGCGAAAGATATAATCATCATGAAGCCTTATGAAGAGTATGTGAAAGTATTTAACGAAGCGTTTTTGACATTGACGCAAATAGCTCCGAGCGTTGCAAGTGTGGATGAACTTATAGCTCAGGGCAGGGAGTTGGAGTTTGTCAGAGCATTTCGTGAGATTATGCGTACAAAAAATATACTTGAAGGATTTAGTGATTTTAAGTGGTCTGATTTGTCTATGCGTGAACAAGAGTTTGAGGATTATAAATCGAAGTATCTTGATTTGTATGAAATTTTAAAGCCGACACAAACAAAAGAAAAAGTATCCATCCTTGAAGATGTGGACTTTGAGTTGGAGTTGATAATCGTTGATGAAATCAATGTATCGTACATATTAAAATTACTCTCCCGTTATAAAGATGCAAGTCAAGAGGAACAAGAGACACAAAAAAATAACATCCTAAGCATCATCAATGGACAAGCAAATCTCAGAAGCAAAAAAGAGCTCATAGAGAAATTCATCAATGAAAATCTGCAAGGCATCGCAGACTCGGACAATATAGAAAATGAGTTTGAAAAGTTTTTGGATGAAGAAAAAATGTGTGCATTTGAGGCACTTTGCAAAGATGAAAATCTAAATGCTACAGAACTCAAAAAAGTAGTAGATACTTATATCTATGAGCAAAGAGTTCCTCTTAAAGATGATGTAGCCAAAACTTTAAACGAAAAACCAAAACTCCTTGAGAGAAAAGTAATCATCCCTCGAGTGCTAGAAAAAATAGTGAAGTTTGTCGAAAAATTTTATGATTTTTAAAAGATAAGAAAAATAAACTTACTACTTTTTCAACATATTTTTCAGACTAAAACCAAAAGTTGAACCTTCCGAATATATTGATTTTATATAAAGCGCGGTTTTATGCGCCTTTAAAATATAACTTACCATGGCAAGTCCTATGCCCATAGAATTATCCCAGCTATTTTTATGAACTCTGTAAAATTTTGAAGTTACCTTGTCTAAATATTTCTCTTTTATGCCTATGCCTCTATCTTTTACCAAAAGCATCTCTTCTTCTAGTACAACTTCTACCTCATCGTCTGAGTATTTGAGTGCATTATCGATAAGATTTATAAGTGCCAACTCTATCATAGTTTTATCAGCGTGAATGATGCAATCTTTAGCATGCAGAACTATTTTTCTACTCTTATATTTTAAAGAGAGATTTGTTACTACCTCTTCACACAAAAGCTTTAGATTAAAAGGAGTCTCTTTAATCTCTATGTCACTGTTTTCAAGTTTCACCGTGAGTGCCAATCGGTCGAGCATCTTAGTTATTTTGTCACCATTGGAGCTAATCTTTTCTAAAAATTTTTCTCGTATTTTTATGTCAAGATGAGAGTCTTGTTGGAGCGTTTGAGCATACCCCATTATGGAAGCGATAGGATTTTTAAACTCATGCGAAATAGCCGATAAAATATCATTTCTTTGTTTATTCATTAACCTGAGTTTTGCTATATATTTTTGTTTTTGTTTATCTCTATTGTGAAGTTTTTTTACAAGATTTTTTAGAAGAAGTGAGATTTGTAAAAACTCATAAAAATATTTTGTTTTTATGGTTGCTCTATAATTTTTATTGGATATTTCATCAAGATACTTTGTAATTTGCATAATATCATAAACTATTTTTTGACTCATCTTTTTCGAAGCAAATAAAGCGATAAACAAAATAAATGAAAAAACAAAAAAAAGTTTAACCCACAATGAGTAAAAATCATCCATAACTTGGGCTAAGCTCATCGCCAACCTGACATAAATGATTTTACCTTTATAGGATAATTTTTTTGCTACATACAAAGAGTCAACATTCAGTGTCTCAGAATACCTTATGATATGCGAAAATTCTTCACTGTCTGCTTGCATAATTTCATATCTTGAGGAGTGATTTTCCATGGTAGTTTTATCAGAATTTGATTCAGCAATCACCTCTCCTGTGCCATTGATTATAGTTACTCGCATTTTTGTTTTTTCACTGATTTTGAGAGCGTACTCATCTAAATTATCAACTCTTGAGAGTTCAATGGAGAGAAGATGAATACTATTTTGAAGATTGTATGTATTATTGGTAATTATGATAGATTTCAGAGCACCGTAACTTATGATAGAAGAGATAAGTAAAGCGCTAATAAAAAGTAGTAAAAATTTAACAATAAATATCTGATGTATTTTTAACATGGTTTATTTTCCTTTTTTGCAATAGGCTTCTTGCAAAACTCAGATTGCTTCGTCGTTCCTCCTTGGCACATGACTGTCATTGCGAGCAAAGCGAAGCAATCTAAAAAAGAGTTTTGCAAGAAATCTATTCATTAGTTTACTCTTTAAATTTCTATTTTATACCCTTCGCCAAATACATTTTTGATTGTATTTTCGGGTACTTTTTTTCTTATATTTTTTATAATTGTTTTTAAAGCAGCTACTTTATCTTCATCAAGGTCATACCAAACATCTATAATTATGTCATCGTATGTAAAAGTTCTGTTGATATCCGAAAAAAGAATAGTGAGTATTTTTCTCTCTTTGTTTGTAAGAAGTACCAAATAGTTATCGTCATAAAGTTCATTTGAGTCATAATCCCAACTAAAATTGTCTTTGAGAGTTAACCTTTTTTTCTCTGTTATCGTAAATTTTGAAAGCTCTTCTTCTACTAAATTGAGAGCATTTTTTAAATCTTCTCTGCTTATAGGCTTTACTAAATATTTTGTGAGTTGAAGACTTGCAGCATCAAGTAAATAACCCGTATCTGTGTGCGATGTTAGCATCAACACTTTTGTAGAGTGGTCTTTTTCTCTTATCTTTTTAAGTAAATCAATACCATTAAGCTTTGGTAAATTTATATCAATAATCATAATATGTGGTTTTTTTGCTTTATAAATTTCATATGCTCTCTCACCATCTTCTGCTTCATATACATTTTTAAAGTATCTTTGTAAGTATTTAACATAATTCGCTCTTATTGCTTTTTCATCTTCAACAAACAGTATGTCATACTCTTTTACATCGTTATGCATTTTCATCCTTAAAAATAATTGTAAAACACGCTCCAATTTTTGTATTATGAACAATCAGTTCAGCATTCATTCTCTCTTTAATTATCATTTGAGAAATATACAATCCCAAGCCTGTTCCTTGTGATTTATATTTTGTTGTAAAGTATGGGTCAAATATTTTATGAATAATCGACTCATCAATTCCTCCGCCATTATCTTCGATTTTTATATGATAATCATGTTCAATCTTCTCAACTTCTACTCTAATCTTTGGATATTGAATATTCCTGCTTACTAACACATCTTTAGCATTATTTAAAATTACAAGTATAACTTGTTCAAGTTCATTAGGAAATCCATAGTGTATGCACTTCTTATCTGCTATAACTTCTACTTTGATATTAAGTGAAAGAAGAGTTCCTCTAATGATATAAACAGATTTGTCAATCAAATCTTTGAGTGAATACTTCTCCATTTTACTTTGACCATCAAAAAAGTTTTTAAAATCATTTATAGTTTTTGACATATACTGAGTAAGGGATTCTATCTCAAGCAATTTTTCCTCTATAACATCATCTTTAAAGTTTTTTTCATACATTCTATCATCAATAACCAAAACAGATGAGTTTATTTGAGAGAGAGGCTGTCTCCACTGATGTGCGATATTTTCAAGCACTTCATCCATTGCCGCAAGTTTCTTTTGATTAAAAATAAGTTGGTCTTTATCTCGTGAATTTATTCTCTCTTCTTCAAAAGATTTTTGAAGTTTGTTATTTAATTTTTTTAGTTCATACTGTCTATAAATAAAAAAGAGAGAGATAAATGCAAAAAAAGCAATCATCTTCCAAAAGAGACTATAGTCAAAACCCAAATCGAGACTGTCTGCATAGAGATGTGTTATAAAAAAGACAAATAGTAAGTTGAAAATTTTCATAAATATATTCTATCAAAAAAACTTTATATAAAAGAAAGCTTACATGTTTTATAATGTAGAAAATAGAGAGAAAAGGAAGTATCATGTTTGTATCATCGTATAGCACTTACATTCAGACAAATGCTTCTGATAGACCTGCAAAAACCAAAGAGAGTGTGAGTAGTAACAATACTTCTTTTAGTTCTAAACTTCTTGCACAGCCTAGTCTTGACCTTGATTCAGCTTCAGATTTGCCTATTGACTATGTTTACAGAGCTAAATCTTTTAACACTAAATTAGAGCTTCAAAGACAAGAAGAGGCTTTTAAAAATCCAGAAAATGAGTTTGTATCCAAATCTAAAGAATTAACAAAAGAGTTTATGGGCAATAAGACTCTCCAAAATGCAAAAAGTGCGTACGAAGATAATTCAAAAATATTTTCACTCATTAGAATGCCACGTCATCCACTTGACCAAACACCACAAACAGATACAAGACTTCCAGAGAATGTTCAAAAATTACAAGAACAAAATATGCGTCATATCATGGTAAATACTTATGCACAAAATGATAAGTACTACAAAATCACAGCCTAATTTTCTATCCACGCCTCAGTTTTCATCACTCTTGCATCATCGAAATATTTTAATTTTACAGCGCTTGAGCATTTCCCATCACTAAAATCCATAAGTGCTACTTGAAGTATTCTTTTACATGATTTTGGAATGTCAAAATGTCCTTTTATACCAGTTAAAAACTGCTTTAATGGCACTTTTTCATCCATTCCTATGACATTGTCTCTGCATCCGCTCAGCCCAATATCCGTTAAATACGCTGTACCTTTTACGATTTGAAAATCATCCGTTGAAACATGCGTATGTGTCCCGATAATCCCGCTCACTTTGCCTTGAAGAAGCATCATCATCGCTCGTTTTTCACTTGTCGCTTCTGCATGAAAATCTATAAAAATATTTTTAATTCCCTCTGCGTGAAGTGCCTCAACCGTGCTCAAAGCACATCGAAAAACATTATCTGTATAAGGCATAGAGTAGTGTCCCATAAGATTTAAAACTGCAAGTTTTTCACCCGCCACCTCGTACACTTTGCACCCTGTTCCCTCAACGCCATCAGGATAGTTATGTGGTCGGAGTATCTCATGCGTTGCAAAAAGTGCAACCACCTCTTTTTTATCCCAAGAGTGATTACCACCGCTCATACAATCAATTCCACATGCCATAAGTTCCGTTGCATTTTTAGAAGTTACACCAAAACCATGCGAAGCATTTTCATAGTTTGCGATAACAAAATCAACTTCATACTCTTTTTTAATATTTTTAAGATGTACTTTTATCATCTCACGCCCAGGTTGCCCAACTATATCGCCTATGAACATTACTCTCATTATAGAATCCTATATTTATCTATTTTATACACCAAACTCAGATAATTTTTTCAGCGTTTGAAGTGTTAAATCTTTTGAACTGTAAACACCACTTATATTTTGCAAATATTTATTGGAACTATAAACTTCATCTGAAATAAATAAAAACACATTATAATTTCGTATAGCTTTCACCTTTTCTTCTGTTAAATCAATCCCCAAGGTTATCTCAATCATTACATCTATTTTTGTCATTTGAGCTGTTTTTATGAATTGTTTATATCGCTCTCTTAAAGTTCTTTTTGCTCCAATTCCATATGTTTTTCCATCAAGCTCAAAGAAAAAATCAAACTCTGTAGAGCTGTCATCTTTATCATGTGTTTTTACTATTTTATCTTTATCTATTCCTATCGTTAGGAGCACAGACAAAATTCTATCTTCATAATTTGAACCACTATCACTTATAATAGACTGATTTATACTTTCACTAAACATGAGCATGAAGATTTGGTTTGGTTCTACTCCAATCTTTTTTAGTTTAATAGCATCTTTTGAAAGTTCTTTTAAAAAATCTGTTGTATCACTTGAGATAAAAACAGTATCTTTATTTTCTAATTTATCAAAAAATATTAAAGAAAGTAAAGCCCCGCTAACTCTTGTAGAATAAGGGCTAAACAAAGTTATTTTATCATACGCGAGAGATAAAGGATTAAGTGTTGGTAATTTTGAAGTATCGAGTAAATCTCTTGTTTTAGCTTCTTGCAATAAAAGTGGTTTTATCGCGATTAGTTTAAGTCCAAAAATAAAAAGTTCGCTATCCAAATCTGTTTCAAATAAATCTAAAATATCTGTTAAAAAGTCTTTCTTTTTTAACCCTGATTTAGATGTTCCATATAAATTATCCATACTACCCAGCAAAGCATTCTTAAAAAACAACCCTTTATATAAAGAGTAAATTTCTATTATTTTTTTTATATCCTTATCATTTAAAGCAGCTTTTAAAAGATATTTCAAAATAAAGTAAAATTTCAAGTTTATATCAAATTGGCTTTTTTCAATTTTTAGTTTTTCTATACTCATCTATTTTTCCTTGTTAATAATTTTAGAAATATTTTTAGAAATAGCTTCAATTACTGGAACAGACACACTATTACCAAATTGTTTATAAGCTTGAACATCACTTACTTTTATATGAAAACTATTTGGAAAGCCTTGAAGTCTTCCTGCTTCTCTTGGACTTAATTTTCTAGGGTTTTTATCTAATTGCTCAATCAAAATTTCTGAGCCATCTTTATAATATCTTGCACTAATTGTACTTGTATATGATGAATTTTCATTAAACATAGAGTATCCAAAACCATTTCCTTTAGCTTTATGCTCAATTTTTCTTCTTTGGTGTCCTTCCCAAAGTTTATCTGAAATAGTATATTTTTTATCAACTTTATCTTCTAAAATATCGCCAACTTTTACACATTTTTCTATTGGTTTTGGAAATTCAAGTTCTACTTCATTATCCAAAAATCCAACAATATAAATTCGCTCTCTATTTTGTGGCACTCCAAAATCTTTTGCATTTAAGATTTGATATTTTACAGAATAACCCAACTCTTTTAAAGTTTCCAAAATAACTTTAAAAGTTTTTCCTTTGTCATGTCCGACTAAACCTTTTACATTCTCCAAAAATATAACCTTTGGTTTATGATGTGCAGCAATACGCATGACATCAAAGAAAAGTGTTCCTCTTGTATCTTCAAAACCTTTTCTATGTCCTGCTACACTAAAAGCTTGACAAGGAAATCCAGCCAATAAAATATCAAAAGGAGGGATGTTTTTTTCATCTATCTGCGTGATATCGCCTTTAGGAATTTCTCCAAAGTTTGCATAGTAAGTTTCACGAGCATATTTGTCTATTTCAGAGGCGAAAACAAATTCTATTTTTTCACCAAAAGCCTGTTCAAATCCAAGTCTAATTCCACCAATTCCAGCAAAAAGGTCAATGGCTTTAAGGCTATCTTTTTTGTTTGTATTCATATTAAATAAATTTCTTCCCATCATATAAGTCATTGTATCTCTCCAGTCAAATTGGAAAGATAATACAAAAATAAAAATCTATATCTAAAATATATTGCAAATTGCTATATATTTCAGGTTAATTACACTTATATGTTTTCATGTGCAATAATTTTATAAATCTTAAATCACTATTTAAGAATACCCTATCTTTTTGTTCTCAGATACAAAAGTGTCGCTTTTATAATGTCATCATCATCTTTACTATTGGACTTTATACTCTCTTTTGCCTCATTCATATAAGTAAATGTAACATTTTGCCCATAGTTTGAGATAGATTTGATTCTATTTTCAAGACTCAAAAGTTTGATTACCATAAGCTCAAAAAACTGCTTTGTCGGGTTGTCTAAAACACCAAATCTGTCTATTACTTCCTCTTCTATCTCATACACTTCCACCACTTCTTCGCACTGAGAGAGTCTTCTATAAATATCTAATCGCAATCTATCTTCTTTTACGACCTCATCGGAGATAAAAGCGGAAATAGTGAGTTTGATATCTACTTTAAGTTTCACACTCTCGACTGTGTTGCTCAACACTTTGATGGCATCTTCTAACATTCTAAGATACAAAGAATAACCAATATTTTTGATATGTCCACTTTGAGCATCGCCGACGAGATTTCCACCGCCACGAATTTCTAAATCATGATACGCCAAAACTGAGCCACTTCCCAAAAAGGAGTTTGACTCTAACGCCAAAAGTCGTTTTTTTGCTTCATCTGTAAGGTTCTCTTTATTTTCAACGATGAAATAGGCAAAGCCT
Organism: Campylobacterales bacterium; assembly: GCA_026390075.1. Taxonomy (GTDB): domain Bacteria; phylum Campylobacterota; class Campylobacteria; order Campylobacterales; family Sulfurimonadaceae; genus Sulfurimonas. Next base: position 61,377 of record JAPLGP010000030.1, on the reverse strand, counting down.
TCAGCGTGAGAACGACCGACACGACCGCGTAATTGATGCAAATCTGCCATACCAAATCTGTCCGCACCATCAACTATGATGGTATTTACATTCGGCATGTGGATTCCTGATTCGATGATGGAAGTTGCCAACATCAAATCATACTTGCCCTCTTCAAACTTTAAAAGTTCCTCTTCCGTCTGTGTTGCTGAAATTTTGGAGTGAAGCATAACAATTCTAAGTTCTGGCAAAATCGCTTTGAGTTCGCCTAGTTTTATCGGCATGTGGTCGATGGAATTATGCACATAAAAAACCTGTCCACCACGGCGAAGTTCACGAAGAATGACCTCTTTGATGAGTTTCTCTTCATACTCTTTTACAAAGGTTCGCACAGGCTGTCTGTCACTCGGAGGCGTGAGAAGTTGGCTCATGGTTTTTATGGAACTCATCGCTTGATTAAGTGAGCGAGGAATCGGCGTTGCACTCATGGAGAGAAGATGCACATTGTGGTAAAGCTCTTTGATTTTCTCTTTTTGTTTCACACCAAATTTATGCTCTTCATCGATGATTACAACACCCAGATTTTTAAACTCCAGCCCAAAAAGAGAGTGTGTTCCCACAACCGCATCCAAATCTCCACATGCCAGAGCCTTAATGATATTTGTTTTTTCTTTTGCACTTACAAATCTATCGAGCTTAGAGACTTTAATACCTACTTTATCAAATCGCTCACGAAGCGAACGGTAATGTTGTGCTGAGAGAAGCGTCGTTGGAACGATAAGAGCCGACTGAAACCCTGATTTGTAGGCTGCAAAAATCGTGTTCATCGCCACTTCCGTTTTTCCAAACCCGACATCTCCGCTGAGGAGTCTATCCATAATATGCCCAGATTCCATTTGAGAAATTATCTCTTCGACGGACTGTGTTTGATCCTCTGTATAATCAAATCCTGAGAGTTTTTGAAACTCTTTTAACTCTCTTTTATCGACAATTACCTGAGGTGCTTTGATGAGTGCACGAGCCGCTGCTGTATTTACAATCGCTCCTGCAATCTCGAAGAGTCGTTTTTTGACACTCTCTTTAAGTTTCGCAAAACTTCCTTTTCCAAGTCTGTCTAAAACAGGAGTTGAACCGCCAGAAGCGATGTAACGGTCGATAAAATCTAAGTTCTCAACGGGGAGTAAAATCTTATCATCACCGACATATTTTATAACGATAAAATCTTTGATACCGCCGAGGATTTCAGTCTGCTCAATCCCCTCAAAAATCCCAACGCCGTAATCTTCATGCACAACATAATCGCCCACTTTGAGGTCATCAAGAAGGATGGCACTCTTTCTTCTTCGTCTTTTTTTCTCTGGTTTGTTGAGAGAAATTACAAGTTCATCTTTAGAGATAATATTTAAAATATAGGGTGCATACACTTTGTTGATATTTTCAAACTCATAAATTCCGACTTGTTTCATCGAAGCTTCATTGGCTGCAATGATAGTTATCTTTTTATCTTTGTGAACTTTTAAAAGTACACTTACATCTACAACCGCTAACTCTTTAAAAGCATCCGAATCTGGAAGTATCTCTAAGTTAAAACTTTCTCTTGAGAGTAAGGGATTATTTATACCATACGCCTCTTTGAGGAGATTGTCTAAATTTCTACTGAGTTTTGCATTTTTACCCTCTAAAAAATTTGAGCCATTTTCATCCAGATACCAAAATCCAAGAGAAGCAACATCTTTGACCAAAGAATCAAACTGAGAGTTTTGCACTCTCTCATTTAAAGCGTTAAAACCTCTCTCATCGAGTGAATAAAAAGCACTCGTTATCTCGATGTTTTCAAGCTCCTCTTTTTGCGTTCTTTGGGACTCAAGTTCAAAATATTTTATCTGCTCTATCTCATTATCAAAAAGCGAAATACGAACAGGATTTTTAGCAGAAGGCGTGTAGATGTCGATAATATCTCCACGAAAAGAGATTTCGCCCTCCACTTGCACCATATCCACAAAGTTATAACCCCAAAAAAGCATCTGCTCTTTAAAAGCATTGAACTCGACTGTTTGCCCAAATTCTAATGAAGTTGATTTGAGTAACTTCTCGTCTGGCATGTGGAAAAGTAAAGTTTTGAGAGGTGAAATAATAAGCGGTTTTTTCTTCGCACGATAATAGAGTCTAAGTTGCGAGAAGAGTTGATGTAACTCCTCTTTATAAGAGCGTAAATCATCTCCAAAAGTAGGACGAAAATCTGGAAAAACAAGTACATCTTTTTTAAAAAAATGCGCTACAGTTGCAAGTTCTTCTGCCTCATTTTTATCTTCACAAACCAAAACTTCCATATTTGGAGTTTTGTTTGTTTTAAAATATTCAAATAGAGAACTTTGTGACATACTTTTCCTATGGGTTTATATTTTTAAAGGTTCTGGTTCTGGTACTTGGATTGTTTCAAGAGGTTTTTTTTGTTTTGAGAGTTGCGCAGTTTTTAAAACACTCATCCCCTCAAAGATACCTTTTGATTCTATGATAAGTTCAGAGGATTCTATCGTGCCTTTCACACGCCCATCCGCTTTTATCTCAACTTTATCAGCGTTTATTGTACCTTCGATAAAACCTTGAACCACAAGACGATTTGTAAATATCTCACCTTTAATATGTCCATGTTTACCGATGTTTACCTCATTTTTAGAGTTAATAACACCTTCAAATTCGCCATCAACATATAAATTGCAAGAGAGATTCATTTCCCCCTTTATTGATGAACCGATTGTGATAATGGTTGTGCTTGAGTCGGGTTTGGTACTTTGATGTGTGCTGTCGCCTTTATTAAAGATTGCCATGGAATTTCATTCTCCTTTTCAAAAATTTCTTTATAATTGAGTGCGTCCCATTTTATGAACCAAATTGGATTTACTATTCTTGCCATAAATTTCACTTCGTAATGAAGATGTGGACCACTCGTGAGCCCTGTGTTGCCAGAATAAGCGATTAAATCGCCTTTTTTAATAAATTGACCTGATTTTATCACAATTTTATTTAAATGCGCAAAATATGTTTTAAATCCATAGTTGTGCTGAAGAATGATAAGATTTCCATATCCGCTTTTGCCATCAGGTCCTGCAAATTCAACAATGCCATCCGCTGTAGCATTCACACGCGTGTTCATATCCGCCCTCATATCCGTTCCTGCATGGTACTCTATTTTGCCTGTAATTGGATGAATTCTTCTTCCAAAATCACCGCCAATACCAGTGTAATGAACAGGTGAACCACTTGGAATAAACTGCAGTAGCGTTGCCATATCTTCTGAACTTAACTTTGCAATGTCTGCTCTTTCTTGAAGCGTCATCTCTTCCACAGGAGCAAGTCCTATAAGTGTTTCTATGTCGGAGAGAGATTGAGAAACTCTGTCTAGTTCCTCTTTTTTACTAAGAAGTGTTTCTAATGTAGCGTTCATATTATCATTTAATTCTTTGTTTTTTAACTCTATCTCTTTATAACTTTTTTGCATTGCCATGCGTTTGATATCTATTGCTTCAACTTCATGATTAAGATATAAAATAGTCATGACCGAGAAAAAAGCAATAAAACCTAAAAACATTGCTACATAAAGAATTACTTTTTTTACAAAATGGTGTAAATTATATTGCTGCACACCATTGTCATCATGAATGGTAATTGTAAAGTGATTATCCATTGTTTTTCCAGTTCAAAAATGCTTCTACAACACTAAAAGAACCAAAAACGAGGTAGTTATATTGTTGATGTATCTCTTTAAAAGAACTATATTCTATCTTTAACTCTGTTAAACTCTTTTGAAGCAGCTCAGATTTTTCTACTCTTTCTCCCAAGACCTCTATTATTTCCACATGCCGTATTATGGGTTTTAAAATTTCCAATATCTCCTGATAGTTTTTATCTTTATAAGTGTTATAAATTAAAATATATTTTTGCGGGTATAAAGAGTTTACGAGAGAACTTGCAGCTAGGGGATTATGTCCCACATCTATTGTAATATTTTCACTTATTTTTGTTAGTCTGCCAAAAAGTTTAGAGTTATTAAAATCATCCACGCTATAACTCAAACCTAAAAAATTTAAAACACAAATACTTAGTTTTAAATTCTCTTGTAAGTAGCGTGCGAGTGAAAGATTTTTTGAAATTATTTCTATTTTATTTGTATCTTCCTTACGCAGAAGTGTATCAATATTGTAAACTTCCACACCTTTTTGAAGTGCGATTTTTTTTGCAATTCCCTCAACTTCTTGATGCTTTTGATTAGCTAAAATCACACTTTTTTGCATAGCATTTAATTTAGTTGTTGCTATCTCTTGTATGCTATTTCCTAAAAAAGCTTCATGGTCGTAATCTATCGGTGTTACAAGTGTTAGTAAATTAGGAAACACAGCGGTAGCATCATACTCCCCGCCAAGCCCAGCCTCAAGAACTACAAAATCACACCCTTTATAAACTATCATACACAAAAGAGTTGTATATTCAAAATAGCTCAGTGCGTCCGAATCAGAAGTTGCTAAAATAGTTTGGAGTTTTTCATGTGCTAAGTTCAAAATTTCGTCACTTGCGTTTTGTCCATTCAGCCAAATTCGCTCATTAAATTCTAAAATATGCGGAGATGTGTAGTGTCCTCCTTTAAGCCCGAGAGAAACTAACGCAGTTGCTAAAAAACGCCCCGTTGTCCCCTTGCCATTTGTCCCAATAATATGAATGATTTTTGGAGTATCCAAATAAGATTTTATCGCTTCATACACCCTTGGCATGCGAGTGTAATCAATTTCATTATAATAAAGCGGCTTCTGAGCCAAAAACTCTTTTAACACCAATATTACTTCTTATATGCGACTTGATTACGCCCATCTTTTTTTGCTTTGTAGAGGTATTCATCTGCTGAATTAATTGCAGCACGAAAAGAAGAATGAACCTTTCTCTCTGAAACACCTGCACTTACAGTTACCGCTATTCTTTGACCTTTGTACATAAATTTTGCTTGTTCCACATGAAGTCTTACTTTTTCTGCAAAAATAGCACCACCGGCGGTATCTGTTTCACTTAAAATAGCCAAAAATTCCTCACCACCAAATCTTCCCACAATATCCACTGTTCTCGCTTCACTTTTAAGTATCTTTGCAAAAGCGGAGAGTACTGCATCTCCTGCATCATGTCCAAATGTATCATTGACATTTTTAAAGTGGTCTATATCAAACATAACTACAGAAAAATTATGTCCGTATCTATCAAACTCTGCCTCTTTTATGGTTAAAAATTCTTCTAAAGCTCTTTTGTTATAAAGCTTTGTTAAAAAGTCCTCTTTTGACTCTTGTTTTGCTACTTCCAAATCACCTTCGAGCTGACGAATTCTTTGACCGAGTATTTTTACTTCCTCATTATGCCCTTTTAAATCCTTACTTAAAAGCTCCGTATTTTCTTCCAAGGCTAAAGCTATCGTAAAAAGTTTTTTGTGTGAGAGAGTGAAATTTTTATCAGATTCTCCATTATAAGCTTCTAATTCACTTTTGATTTTTTTAATCTCTATTGTTGAATTATCAGATTTTTCAATCATGTCAATAAGTCTTAAAGAGAGTTTATCAAGCACACCATCAATAGACTCTACCATCTCTTTAACGCTATTTTTATCGAGTGCTATTCTAAGAGAAATGGCAGCTTTTATCTCATTTTCAATATCTGCTGTATCTAAAAGAGCCGGATTACTTTTAATTCTTTGACTTAAGTCTGCAATTTTTTCATTCACACTTGATGCGATAGAAGGAACAAGAGATGCGATTAAAAGTGAAGATATTTTTGCTAAATCTGAATTACTAAGTGTGTTATTTACAGGTACTACTTTTAACTTTTTTATAGTTTCTCTTAAATTTTTAGAATCTACTGTGCCAAAAGAGCTCAGGTTTTGTAAAAAAGAGTCATCATAGGTTGTAATAAAATTAATCCACAATTGTCTAAACTGCTCCAACTGAGCCGTTGAAGGAGTTTGCGCTAAAAGTTCTATACATTTTTTCGCTAAATCACTCGCCTCTTTATTATGCAACACCTCTATAACTTGCAACACTCTTTTAAAAAGCAGAGTTTGAGAATCAAGAATTTCGGAACATTGAGATTTGTTTGTTCTATTTAACTTGGAAATCAAAAAACGAGTAAGTTCACTCATCGTTGTAATTCTATAATTCGTTAGCTCTTTTTGAAAATCTTTCCCTAGCGTTTGTGTAAATTTGTCCAGTTGATTACAATCTTCCGAATTCATACCAGCTTTTTGAGCTTCTTTACAAAACGCTTCTGCATAAAAATCAGGAGTTAAAAGTTTACCCTCTAACTCAAGTCTTTTCATTGCATTTTTAATTATTGCTTGTATTGTCATCTCTTCTCTCCTTTATATTTTTTTCTCTTGCACCCTCTGCTGAAACCTGTGCAATAAATGATTTAATAGCTTTTTGTGAACTAAATTTTATCGCATCAAATCTCTCTTGATCGGTTAGTACCGCATTTGGACTCACACTAAAATCATAAGTTCCACTAAGTGAATAATTTTTTGTCACACCATTTTTAAGCCTAGTAATATTAAGCGTAATAGTTGTTCTGTATCCTACAACAAATCCATTGCTATCATACTGAGTTGGAGCATATACTGGATTTTGAATTTTTAAAGAAAGATGCGTATCTGAGGATTCACGCGTTGTGAGTGAAGCATGAAAAACTTCTAGAATTGCGCTATCAACTGCATCTTTTATGACAACTGTATTTTCAGGGTCTTGTGCTGAAATAATTACACTTGTACTGATTTTTTCACCAATAGCTTCACGAGCAAATTTAGAACTCTGTTTATATCCACATGCCGAGAAAAGTGTAGCTATTAAAACCAAAAATATAATTTTGTTGGCATGTGGAAAATTTTTCATACCTAACCTTTAACTACAAAATTTACAAGTTTTTTAGGAACAACTATCTCTTTGAGCAAAGTTTGTCCCTCTAGCCATTTTGCAGCACTCTCTTTTGCGATTTTTAAAACATTTTCATCACTCTCGTCAGTCGCAACTTCTATCTCTGTTCTTCTTTTTCCGTTGATAGAAACGCCAAGCGTAATAGTATCTTCTACGAAAACTTCATCCAAAACTTTTACGCTTGAGAAATTTTTTAAAGCAAATTTTTCACTGCTTATATCCCAACAAGTGTGCGGAATTACAGGCTCCATGATAGAACTTAAAATCCAATACCCCTCACTCCAAACAGCAGAATTATTTTGTAGATTCAGAGCGTTCATAGCCTCCATAACACCCGCTATCATCGTGTTAAAAGTATATTTTTCGGTGTAAACATCGTTTGCTCGAACCAGTGCTTCATACACTTTTTTTCTTGCAAACTTCTCTTCTTTGCTAAGTGCGGCATGTACGATTGTAGGGATTTTATCTGTTTTATTTACATGGCTTGAACGCTCATAAAATCTTTTGATAAATCTGTACGCACCCTCAACTGCACTATCATTCCACTCTAACTCTTGTGTTGGTGGAGCGGCGAAGAGTATAAAAAGTCTCGCTGTGTCTGCACCGTACTTCTCAATGATAGCATCAGGGTCAACAGTATTGCCTTTAGATTTACTCATCTTCGCACCGTCTTTGAGAACCATTCCTTGTGTGAGAAGTTTATCAAACGGCTCATCAAATTCGATGTAGCCTAAATCACGGAAAACTTTTGTAAAAAATCTTGCGTACAAAAGGTGTAAAATTGCATGTTCAATCCCGCCGATGTAGTGGTCAACACCCATCCAATATTTTATCTGTTCCTGTGAAAAAGCTTCTGTTTCCCAGTTTTTAGGAGATGCACAAAAGCGTAAAAAATACCATGAAGATTCAACAAAAGTATCCATTGTATCTGTCTCACGAATTGCATCATTTCCACATGCCGGACATTTACAATGTTTCCAAGTCGGGTGGTTATCCAGAGGATTGCCCTCGCCCGTTATCTCGATATCTTCAGGAAGTGCGATTGGAAGATTCTCTTTTTTTTCCATCACCAAACCACAAGCATCACAATGTACAAAAGGAATCGGTGCACCCCAATAACGCTGACGGCTTACACCCCAATCTTTGAGTTTATAGTTGGTTGTTTTTTTACCGATTTTTTTGGCTTCAAAATGTTCTATAATTTTTGACTGCGCTTCTTTAGAGTTCATTTCATCAAATTCATGTGAGTTAAAAAGCACTCCAACCTCTGTAAAAGCAGAGTCAGCACTTAACTCGTCCTCATAAGGTTTGATAACCGCATTGATTGGCAAATCATACTTTTTAGCAAAATCAAAATCTCTGTCATCATGCGCAGGAACAGCCATAACCGCACCACTTCCATAATCCATAAGAACAAAATTCGCAATCCAAACAGGCACTTTTTTACCCGTTAATGGATGAAGAACATCCAAACCAAGAGAAACACCGCTCTTTTCTTTTTGTCTGTCAATCGAAGAGGTCGTTTTCATCACCTTGATTTGAGTTATAACATCCTCAGATAAAAGGGCATTTTCAATCATGTAAGAAACTATCTCATGTTCAGGAGCAAGTGCCGTGTAACTCACACCATAAATAGTGTCAGGTCGCGTTGTAAAAACATCAAAACCTTTGAAACTGTTATTTAATTTTGCAAGTGAAATTTCATCAAAGAACAAATCAAACGCTAAACCATTTGATTTTCCTATCCAGTTCTCCTGCATAGTAAGAACTTGTTTCGGCCATCCGCCTTCAAGTTTTTTCAAATCATTCAAAAGTTCATCGCCATACTGCGTGATTTTGAAGTAGTACTGGTTCATATCTTTTTTTACAATCGGCGTGTCACATCTCCAGCAACATCCCTCAACCACTTGCTCATTTGCAAGAACTGTTTGGTCATGTGGACACCAGTTAAGCATCCCTTTTTTACGGTATAAAAGCCCTTTTTCGTACATATCGATGATGAAAGATTGTTCAAATTTTGTATAAAGCTCATCCGAAGTTGCAAGTTCTCTCTCACGAGAAAAGGAAAAACCAAGAGAGTAAAACTCATTTTTCATATAGTCAATGTTATCATAAGTCCATTTTTTTGGGTGTGAACCATTTTTGATAGCTGCATTTTCAGCAGGCATACCAAAACTGTCAAAGCCGATTGGGTGAAGAACATTAAAGTTTTGTTGACGGTAGTAACGAGCAAAAGCATCGCTAAGTGTGTAGTTTCGCACATGCCCCATGTGAAGTCGCCCACTCGGAAATGGAAACATACTGAGTATATATTTTTTCTCTTTTGTAAAATCTTCACTTGGCTCAAAACTTCTGTTTTGCTTCCAAAAATCTTGCCATTTTTTTTCTATTGATTTTGAACTGTATTCCAATTCTTTCTCCTGTATAGTATAATAATTATGAGTTTAAATGCGTCTGTTTTATGTGAAGATTATACAAAAAGTATCTTAATAAGCGACTGAATGAAAGCTGGGTAAAGTAAGTAGAATGTTATAAAAAAGAGGAAGACTAATAGTTTAATTCCACATGCCAAGAGTAAACTCTTGGCATGTGGAAATGATTTTTACATCACTCCAGATTCAAACTGTGAACGCATTCTCTCTTTTTCAGCACGATTTTTTACTTTTTCTGCCATGTTTTGACGGTAAGCGGATACACTAAATCCTGTCCAAACAACAAGTTGCGCTGCAACGAATATTGAGCTGTATGTTCCGACAATTACACCGATAAGCATTGGAAAACTAAAGCCTAACATAATGTCTCCACCAAAAACAAAAAGTGTCAATACAACAAAAAATACTGTCAATGAAGTAAGTGTTGTACGCGACTGTGTACGCGAAACTGCTTCGTTGATTATCATCACAAAATCCGTCACTTTAGACTCTTCTATATGCTCACGAACACGGTCATAAACGATGATAGTATCATGAATCGAATACCCTAAAATCATAAGAAGTGCCGCAATACTTTCAATGTTGAAATCAACACCAAAGTAAGCAACAAATCCAAAAGTGATAACGATATCATGAATAATAGCAATAATTGCCGCAAGAGCAAAACGCCACTCATAACGGAATGTTACAGTTGCCATAATTGCTAAAAGTGTGAGTAAAAATGCGCTCAAACCCTTCACTCGTAACTCATCTCCAACTTTTGGACCAACCATATCAACACGGCGAATTTCAAACTCACCCGTACCTTTTAAAATCTCTTTGGTTGTGTCACCAATGTCATTGCTCAAACCAACGGTTGAGGATGGAGTTTTTATAACAACCTCTTGGATTGAGCCAAATTCACTTACAGTTGCATGTTCAAAAAGCGGACTTTTTTTAAGACTTTCTCTTATTTTATCAATAGGTGCATTTTCTGTATATTTTACTTGAACAACCGTTCCTCCCGTAAAGTCTATACCAAAAGAGAACCCTTTTATTGCTACAACAGCAATAGCCATAAAAAATAAAACGAATGAAGCAACAAAAAATATTTTCCCTTTTCCTAAAAAGTTATAAACTTTATCTTCTTTAAAAAGTTCCATACTTATGCTCCTTTTCTTGTCATACCAAACCACAGTGTGTAGTTTTTATTTTTTTCAATACGACTCATATAAAACTGATAGATACCATAAGTTCCAACAATTGCTGTAAGCATTGAAGCTAAAATACCCATACTCAAAGTAACTGCAAAGCCTTTGATAGCTCCAGTTCCATACGCATACAAAATTGTACATGCCAAAATTTGAGTAATATTTGAATCCAAAATTGCACGCATCGCTTTTTGATACCCTTCAGAAATCGCTCTGCTTGTCGGAATTCCTGCACGAAGTCCCTCACGAATCCGTTCGTTAATAATAATATTGGCATCGACTGCAAGTCCGATGTGAAGGACGATACCAGCCATCCCTGGAAGTGTGAGTGTCGCACCAAGAAGTGAAATCATGGCTAAAATTATA
>JAPLGP010000030.1:0-50416 GCA_026390075.1 Campylobacterales bacterium | reverse complement strand
ATTTACCACAACTGCAAAAGTTGCAATTACACCTGCTAATCCATAATAAAATATCATAAAAAGGATGACAAGAAGAAACCCACTCACAAGTGCTAAAAGTGAAGCACGAATACTGTCTGCTCCCAAACTAGGACCAACAGAACGCTTTTCCATCACATAAATCGGCACAGAAAGTGAACCTGAACGAAGTGCGATTGCCAAATCTTTTGCTTCTACAACTGTATAACTGCCAGATATCTGACCGCTACCGCCACCGATACGCTCATTAATATTTGGAGCTGAATAGACTTTACCATCAAGAACAACAGCGAGTCGTTTTCCAACACTTCTGCCTGTAAAATCTCCAAAGATTTCAGCACCCTCAGCATTGAGTGAAAAGTTAATAAGAGGACGGTTATTTTTATCAAAGCCCATAGAAGCATCTGTAAGCATACTGCCATCGAGAATAGGTATAGCATGAACTAAATGTTTTTGTGCAGGATTATTTGCATCTTCTAAAATTACATCGCCATACGATTGTGCATCTGCATCGCTCATGCTATTAACACGCGCTGCTCTATCTTCATCCACCGCCATAAGTTCGAGTTTTGCCGCACGAGAAATCAATTCTCTTGCTCTTTGCTCTTCTTCTGCAGTTTTGATACCCGCTAACTCAACAAGTATCGCTTCATTGCCTTGACGAGCTACCGTAGGCTCTGACAAACCAAATTGGTCAAGTCTGTTTCTAATCGTTTCAATCGCTTGATCTATCGCTTTATTTTGCGTTTTAACCTTTTCTTCTTCCGTTAAGTTAAGAGAAAATTTTTCACCATTTTGGGATATTTTTACACCCTCAACTTTACTCAAAAATTCTTTAATATGCTTCACATCATCCGCATCTAAAAGCGTAAATGAAACACCAGACTCATCAAAATCCAAGTTATTGATTAAAATATCTTTTTTTTCACTATAATTTTTAATACTTGCAGCTAAAGACTTAATGCGTGATGCCGCAGCTTCTTCAGTTTTTACACCAAGAAGCATGTGCAAACCACCTTGTAAATCCAATCCTAATGTAACTTTTTTACCTTCTTGCATCTGTAATAAAGAGGGAGCAGAAAAAAACACTCCAAATATTGTTGCGATTGCAAGGATAACTATGCGGTAATTAAGCTTCATTCTCATATTTTCTTGCGATAGAATCTTTTGTAATTTTTGCGATTACATCATCATTCATTTTTACACTCAAATAATGTTCTTCAACTTTATAAACAACTACTATAAAACCACCGTTTGTGACAACTTTATCGCCTTTTTTAAGAGTTTCAATCATCTCTTTTCTTGCTTTAGCCTCTTTTTGTTGTGGGCGAATAATCACAAAATACATAATTGCGATTAAAAATACGAATGGTAAAAGTTGACTTATAATTTCCATACTGAATGTTCCTTTTTATACTAAAATTGCGGCGATTATACAAGAAATAGATTTACAAGCGACTGAATTTGAAGTTAAACTAAGAGCAGTTTGATATATGCTTTATTAAATTTATTCCTCATAGACGAATCTTTAAGCATGATAGTCAATGCTTCAAATGTTGTGTGACGCTTTCTATTTGGTTTATAAACTGTGAGTGCATCAAAAACATCACAAACAGCCAAGATAGATGCAAAGTCAGTGATTTCATCTTGAAGTAAATTATCAGGATAACCGCTTCCATCATATCTTTCATGGTGTTGCATCACTGCTTTAACAATAACAATATCTCTTATATTATTTTCTTTGAGAATATCCACACTATACTTTGAATGTTCCTTTGTTAGCTCTATCTCTTCTAAACTTAGTTCACCACTTTTATCAACAACATCACAAATTTTCTTTTTACCAACATCATGCAATAACGCAGCCTTACCTAATTCTAAAAGTTTTATATCGCTGAAATTAAGACGACACCCAATATGAATGGCATAAAGTAAAACATTAAATGAATGTACGGCTACCTTATAATCATTTTGCAATATAGGCATGACTTCTTTTAAATAATGCTCATCTTTTTGAAGTAAAAAGATAATGGAGTGAATGATAGATTCAACACAAATCAAATCAATTTTATTATTTTTATCATGTAAAAAATTGTCAAAAATATAATTATTTGCTTCATAAAGTAATTTTAGGATTTTTTTAAAGTCATTTTTTTCATGCTTAATAGTAGTTAATAATACACTGCAATCAATACTATGTTTTTCTTCTTCACTTTCTTCTTCTATCCCATCTACCATATGCAATTCATCTAATGTATATACAGCCTCTTGCTTTTGTAGTAATTGATACAACTTTTCGCTAAGCATAGTTCCAGCTTCTATGATGATAATATAACTCAAAGACTGTTTTATATAAATATCTAAAGGAACTACATCCCCCATTTCTAATGAAGCAATATCAAACAATGTGTATGATTTTTTTATATTTAAATTTGTCATTCTTACTATTTTCATGTATTTATTATAACAAAATACCCTTTAGTTTCCAAAACAAGAGAACTGCTTTTTGTAGAGTAAAAATGTTTCTTCAGACATGCCAAATATATACATTTTATAGTTTTACCACTATACTTCCATTTTTCAAGCAGTATCTGACTCTACATAAGACATAAAGGAAAGCACTAATGCTCAAAATGATGATAGGTTTTTTTAAAGATTTTTGGAAATATCGAGCTCAGGTAAAAAAACAAGATATTTGGATTAGAAAATTTGCTAAGCAGAAAAATTATGCACTCAATCCAAGTTGGATGATGTCAACAAATTTGGAGATATGGCTGAGTGAACTTGAAGCGACTTTTGGTAAACGCTACTGCCCATGTTTTGAGCCATCAAGCGATGCAGAACTGAACAAAAAAATGCTTTGCCCATGTGAGTTTATCGAAGATGAAATCAAAGAATATGGCACTTGCCACTGCGCACTTTTTGGAAGTGCCGACCTCGATAAAGCTGGTTGGAAAGCGTCTTCAAAACGGCTCATGGGAGAGTATCAAGTACCACTCAATATAAAAGATAGTGTACTCGATACAAGAGGAATGCCGATGGATAGCCGTCGCAATCTTCCTATTCCAGATGCAATGCACCAACTCAAAGCAACTCTAAACAATTATGCGGATAAAACTCTTAAGATAATTGTTGCCACGGAACAAGAAGCTCTAAACTTGGAAAAAATCGCTTTGTATCGTGGATACGGATTTGAAAAAGAAGCTAAAGATGAATATTTTGAAGTGACACTCAACTTTGATGGTTGCTCCACAAAAGGTTCTCATTCGAGTTGTGGGAATTAAGCATTTTTTTCTTCTCGCTGCATCTTTTTCAAGGCACTTTCTCAATCCATCCAACAATCGCATTATTTCCACATGCCGTGAAATTTTCACAGAAGTAATGCCAAAGAAATTTTAGATGTATTAAACAAATATATTCATTTTTAGATAAAGAATATAACTCTCTTCAGGATAGTATTAAGAACTAAAATGTAAAACAAAGTGAAAACTATAAAGCATTAGACATATTTGTATCCAATAAATTGAACTGCTCACAACCTCTTTGATCTCCTATATAACAAGCCCTACTAAACGCCATTTGTGCTTTTCTTGTATCTTGTTTTACACCATCAACACCTTGCTTATAGAGAACTCCTAAATTAAAACAACCTTTCGAATATCTAGCTTTACAAGCTTCAACAAATAACTTTTTTGCTTTTCTTGTGTCTTGGTTTAGCCCATCACCACTAGCATACAGAAGTCCAAGTTTTATACAAGCATGCATATTTCCACCATCACAAGCTTTAGTGTAGAGTTCTGTCGCTTCTTTTTTATTGCCCTTGTTATATTCAGCCAAACCCTCAGTAAATGAATCAGCAAATAAATTTACACTTAACAATAATCCTATACTTATAATAATTTTAATCATTTTTAGCTCCTTTAAAGAATTGCAATTCTAACTAAATAAGTTTTGTAATTTCCTTTTTTAAAGTCAAAAATAGACTATAATTTCGCCATGATTACAAAACTCACAAATATTAAAAAACACTTTCATTTGTACTATAACTTGCTACCACAAGGGCATCCACTCCTTCGTAACAGCATCTATGGAATTCTCACAGCTCTACTTTTTAGTGCCTTTATCTATTTAGAGCACTATGGATTTACGATAAAAATCTTAAATACTCTCTTTGGTGTTTTGGCTTTGGCACTCTTTTTATATATGCCAAAAAAAGCTGTTTTAATCGCTGGGTTTTTCATCGGGCTTTTTTGGTTTTACTGGATTGGATATAGCTTCAAGTACAATGGAGTTGGTTTTTTAGAACCTTTTGTGACACTTGGTTTTGCTATCATTTATATGCTTTTTTTTGGTATTTTGGCACTTACAAACAAAGTTTACATCCGTGCGATTTTACTCTTTGGACTTAGTTTTTTTGAGCCTTTTGATTGGAATTGGCTACAAATTGAACTTCTTTTTGTGGATAGTTATATTGGTGTTTTAAAGTACCAGCTCATCTTAGTATTGTTGGCACTGAGTTTGCCCTCTTACATGAAACCACGCTACACTTACGCGCCTTTAGCTCTTTTACTTTTAGCACTCAACTTTAGCACACCTCTGCAAAAAGAAGCACCGCTGAAAATAAAACTCATTCCTACAAATGTCACACAAGACCAAAAATGGCTCCAACAATCAAAAAATATCCTCATCAAAGAGAATTTAGCGCAGATACAACAAGCCATAGATGAAGGCTACGATTTGGTTCTTTTGCCTGAAGCGTGTTTTCCTCTTTACATGAATTATCATCCTCAGCTCACAGCAAAACTTCAAGAACTTTCTTTACAAATATCTATCGTTGCTGGTGCGCTTTTAAGAGAAAATGAGGAAAATTTTAATGTTACTTACTTTTTTGAAGATGGGAAATACTCCATCGCAAAAAAAATGGTTTTAGTCCCATTTGGAGAGTATGTTCCTCTGCCAAAATTTGCTCAAAAAGTTATCAGTGATTTTTTCTTTGACGGGCAATCTGATTTTACTGGGGCAAAAGAGCCGACTGATTTTATCATTAAAGGGGTAAAGTTTAGAAATGCAATTTGTTATGAAGCCACATGCCAAGAACTCTATGAAGGTGATATAGATTTTATGCTTGTTTCAAGCAATAATGCGTGGTTTGCACCCTCAATAGAACCAACAATTCAAAAACTTTTGATGCGTTATTATGCTCGAAAAAATAGTGTTACAATTTACTCTGCTGCAAACTATAAAGGTACTGGAATCATTCAGTAATCTTTGCGTCATCTCTTTTTGATATAATCATAAAAATATCCAAGGAGTGACTTTTTTTTATGATTAACCTTAAAAATCCAAATCTTTATAACAACCGTCAAATTTCATGGCTTCATTTTAACACCAGAGTTTTAAATCAAGCGCAGGATGAATCGCTTCCACTCTTTGAGAGACTTAAATTTTTAGCTATTTATGGAACAAACTTAGATGAGTTTTATATGATTCGTGTAGCGGGGCTTAAAAAGCTTTTTTCCGCTGGAATCATTGTCTCAGGTGCGGATAAACTCACACCACTCCAACAACTAAGAGAGATTAGACACTATCTCCATGAAGAGCAACTTGTAGTCGAAGAGTGCATGAATGATATCCTCAAAAAACTTGAGCTTGAGGGCATAAGTGTAAAATCCTATACGGAAGTAAATGCTCATGATAAAGAACAACTTAACAAGTTTTTTAAAGAAAATATTTACCCTATTATTACTCCCATAGCAATTGACGCAACGCACCCTTTTCCACATTTAAACAACCTAAGTTTTGGTCTTATTGTAAAACTTAGCGACAATGATGATGTGTCTATTGAGCGATTCGGAATCATTCGAATTCCGAGGGTTGTGACTCGATTTATTGAACTTGAGCATGGTACTTATGTTCTCGTTGAGGGTCTTGTTGCAGAACATATTGAAGATTTGTTTCCAGGATATACACTCATAAAATATGCTTCTTTTAGAGTTACAAGAAATGCTGACCTTGAGATTGAGGAAGAAGAAGCGGATGACTTTATGGAAATTCTTGAAGAGGGGCTAAAACTTCGTCGCAAAGGGGCGATGGTTCGTCTCGAGATTGGAAGCCGTGGAGATGAAGAGATTATTAACTTTTTTAACCATCACACGAATGTTTACAAAGATGATATCTATAAATTTCGCACATTTATAAACCTCTCAAGTCTCTGGCAAATAGTTGGGAATAAAAACTTTGCACACCTTTTACCTCCTCCATTTATGCCAAGAACTTTGCCTCCACTCGATAGTGGTGAAAACATTTTTACTACATTAGAAAAACAGGACATTTTACTTGTCCATCCGTATGAGAGTTTTGAGCCTGTTGTCAATTTTATTCAAAATGCTTCAAAAGACCCTGATGTTGTCTCTATAAAAATGACACTTTACCGCTCAGGTACAAATTCGCCGATAGTCCAAGCGCTTATAAGTGCAAGTGAATCTGGAAAACAAGTAACGGTTATGGTGGAACTCAAAGCAAGATTTGATGAGGAAAATAACCTCATTTGGGCAAAAGCACTTGAAAAATCTGGTGCGCATGTCATCTATGGAATCACAGGGTTTAAAGTTCATGCCAAAGCAGCTTTAGTTACTCGAAAGACAAATGGAAAGTTAAAACAGTATGCACATCTAGCAACAGGAAACTACAACCCTGCAACATCGAAAGTTTATACAGACCTAAGCTACATGACAAGCAAGGATGAAATCACAAACGATTTGACGAGATTTTTTCACTTTTTAACTGGTTTTAGCAAAAAAGGAACGCTCAATGAACTTTACATGGCACCAACGCAAATAAAACCAAAGATACTTTCTCTGATTCAAAAAGAGACGCAAATGGGCGAAGAGGGCAGGATTATCGCAAAAGTAAATTCTCTAGTCGATGAAGATGTTATCCGCGCGCTCTACAAAGCGAGTCAAGCAGGTGTAAAAATAGACCTCATCGTTCGTGGAGTTTGTTGTTTAAAACCAAATGTAAAAGAGGTAAGCGAAAACATCAGAGTTATCTCCATCATAGGAAAATACCTCGAACACTCAAGAGCTTTTTACTTTAAAAATGATGAAACACAGATTTATATCTCCTCAGCAGATTGGATGCCAAGAAATTTAATAAGAAGAGTTGAACTTTTAACTGCTATAAAAGATGAAGTATCTAAAGAAAAAATTCTGCAAATATTGAAACTTCAATGTGCAGACAATACACTCTCCCATGAGTTACAAAGCGATGGTTCGTATAGTAAAATACAAAGAGAAGATACAAAAGCTCTCAATAATCATAAGTTTTTAGAAGATTTTGTAAACCGTATCTCTAAGGCTACAAAAAAAGAGAGCCCAACCGAAGTAGCCCTTCTTGCGAGTAAACTTTTTATAGAGGAGTAAAAGATGATACATACATTTAAAAATATTGTACCCACAATCGGTGCGAACAGTTGGATAGCTCCCTCAGCGGATGTAATCGGAGATGTGGCATGTGGAAGTGATTGTTCTATCTGGTTTGGATGCGTTGTACGGGGCGATGTGCATTACATCAAAATAGGAAATCGTGTCAACATTCAAGATTTGAGCATGATTCATGTCACTCACTACAAAAGAGAAGATAAGAGCGATGGAAACCCGACTATTATCGGCGATGATGTGACAATCGGACATCGTGTAATGCTTCACGGCTGTACGATAGAAGATGCTTGTTTAATCGGCATGAGTGCAACCATACTCGATGGTGCGGTTATAGGCAAAGAGTCTATTGTCGGAGCTGGAGCGTTAGTTACAAAAGGAAAAATCTTTCCACCTCGCTCACTCATCATGGGAAGCCCCGCAAAAGTTGTAAGAGAACTTTATGATGCCGAGATTAAAGAGTTATATGCTTCTGCTTCAAGATATGTGGAGTTTAAGAAAGATTATCAAGAGTAGTTTTTACAATAGACTTCTTGCAAACCCAAGATTGCTTCGTCGTTCCTCCTCGCAATGACTGTCATTGCGAACGAAGTGAAGCAATCTAAAAAGAGGGTTATGCAAGAAGTCTAATAAAACTAATTGTGTTGGCATGTGGAACTTCCACATGCCGTAAAAAAAGTAATTTTTATTTTACAAGTGCAATCGCATCTATTTCAACCAGAGCATTTTTTGGTAAAGTTTTTACCGCTACTGTTGAACGAGCTGGTTTATGTGCGCCAAAAGCTTCTGCATAAAGCTCACTGACTGCTGCGAAGTCATCCATATCTGCTAGAAATATAGTTGTTTTTATCACACTTGCTAGTGAACTTCCCGCCTCTTCCAAAACAGCACTTAGATTTTTTAAAACCTGTGTCGTTTGAATGCGCACATCATTTTCAAGCATCACACCCTCTGGTGTCAGTGCGATTTGTCCTGAAGTGTAAACCATGCCATTTGCCACAACTGCTTGTGAATAGGGTCCAATTGCCGAAGGTGCTTTGTTTGTTTGTACGAATTTCATAGTGTTTTTTCCTTAATTTTATTTAATTTTTTAGTGCTGTTTTCATCATCATACGACGAAGATACGCAATTTTACTCTGAAGAGGTAAATCTTTTGGACAAACATCCTCACATCCTAAAAGTGTCATACACCCAAAAACACCATTTTCATCGCCGATGAGTTCATAATACTCTTCATCACTTCTTTTGTCTCTTGGGTCAAGGTGGTAACGAGCTACTTTGTTGAGACCAACCGCGCCCACAAAACTCGGTTTCATCTGAATCGTTCCACATCCAGCCACACAACATCCACACTCAACACAGCGGTCAAGTTCATAAATCTCATCTGCTAAAGCTGGGTCCATTCGCTCTTCGAGTTTATCAAAATTTAGAACTTCCTCTTTGGCATGAATCCATGTTTCAAGGTGCTCATTGAGGTAACGCATCCATTCGCCCGTGTAAATAGACAAATCTTTTATAAGTTTAAAAAGAGGAAGAGGAGCAAGAGTAATATGCGCATCTAGCTTGGAAGTAAGTGTACTACATGCCAAAGTCGGACGACCATTTACAAGCATAGAACAGCTTCCACAAATCCCTGCACGACACACAAAGTCAAACATAAGTGAGTTGTCAAGATGCTCTCGTATCTCGTTTAAAACGATGTAAAGTGTCATTCCATCTGCTTCTAAAACTTCAAATCTTTCTATATGAGGAAAATCATTTTTGTCATTTGGGTCGTAGCGAAGAACATCTATTTTTAGGGTTCGTGGGCTTTTTTCTTCACTCATATATTTTCTCCTAATCTCTCATTTATTTGACGATATTTTTTTGGCAATTTATCAAGATACGGCATCAAAGCATTTTGAATTTCAAAGCGAGATGCACCTTCTTCTTCAAGTCTTTTTTGCACAGCTTCCACAGTTGAGAGTCTCATTTTTGTTTCATGGTGATGTTTTGTCAAATCTTGTCCGTACCCACGAAATCCTGGAGGGAGTTCCATCGTTGCAACTGGAATCTCTTCATAACTCACACTCGGCATCGTTTGATTTGCATCAGGCCATGAAGTGATGGTTCGCTTTAACCAGTTTTCATCATCACGAGCTGGAAAATCCTCTCTTGAGTGTGCGCCACGACTCTCTTGTCGTAAAAGTGCTCCATAAGCAACCGTGAGAGCTACTTTTAACATTTTTTGCGTTCTGTACGCATTGACTAGGGCAGGATTTGCTGCACGACTTTTTGAGCGAAAAACTTCTATGTTTTTTGAGCGTTTAAGTAACTCTTCTAACTCATCCACAGCCTCTTGCAAATCTTTCTCATTTCTAAAGATGCCTACTTTATCCATCATAATCTCTTCCATACGACGGCGAAGCACATAAGTGTCTTCCCCATTTTCTTTTGTGAGAAGTGCTTCAAGTTTGTTTTTTTCACATTTTAAAGCTGACTCAATTTTTGAAGAGTGAATTTGCATCGAACTCTCAGGCGAGTCACAAAAATTTGAAATATATTCTGCCACCAACATTCCCGCTACAACCGTTTCACTTACAGAATTTCCGCCAAGACGGTTAAATCCGTGCAAATCCCAACAAGCCGCTTCCCCGCACGAGTAAAGCCCTTTAAGCGTTTGCGATTCTCCTGTGTATTTTGTGCGAATGCCACCCATAGAATAGTGTTGTGTTGGGCGCACTGGAATCCAACTCACAGCAGGGTCTATGCCCAAAAAGTTTTCGCAAATCTCTTTAACTTCACGAAGATTTTTTTCAATATGTTCGCGTCCAAGATTGGTAATGTCAAGCCATAAATGGTCTCCATAACGGCTTTTTACGCCTTTACCTTTTCGAATGTGTTCCGTCATTCTACGACTTACAACATCACGACTCGCCAACTCTTTTTTGTCAGGCTCATAGTCAGGCATAAATCTATACCCATCTTTGTCCAAAAGCAGTCCGCCATCACCGCGACACCCCTCAGTTGTTAAAATCCCAACTGGAACAATTGCAGTCGGATGAAACTGAATAGCTTCCATATTTCCTAAAGTTGCTATGCCCGTTTCAAGTGCTAAAGCTTGACCTATTCCCTGACAAATAATCGCATTAGTTGAAACGCTATAAATCCTGCCATATCCGCCTGTTGCCACGGTTGTTGTTTTACTCACATACGCAACTAATTCTCCAGTCATAAGGTTTCTTGCAACCGTTCCATAACAACGACCATTATCTGTAATGAGAGAAATAGCTTCCATGCGTTCGTGGATTTCTACCTCTTTTTCATGTGCTTTGTTGTCCATCGCATAAAGCATACTATGACCTGTTCCGTCCGAGGTGTAGCAAGTTCTCCACTTTTTTGTACCGCCGAAATCTCTTGCAGTTATGAGTCCGTGTGCTTCCTCTTTTTCGGTAATCGTCACTTTTTGTGCATTGATAATCGCGGTTCTATCGCCTTTTTGAACTCTGCTCCATGGAACACCCCAAGCGGCAAGTTCTCTGATGGCTTTTGGTGCGCAATGAACAAACATCCGTGCAACTTCTTGATCTGCTCCCCAGTCACTTCCTCTTATGGTATCGCCAAAGTGAACATCTTCGTTGTCGCCCTCACCCATTTTTGAGTTTGCCAAACTTGCCTGCATACCGCCTTGAGCCGCTGCAGAGTGTGAGCGTTTTGGCGGAACAAGTGTGAGAATAATCGCATCATGTCCTCGCTCTTTTACTCCCGTTGCAACGCGAAGCCCCGCAAGTCCGCCACCAATGATGAGAACATCTGTGTAAATTATTTTCATTAGTGGTTCTCCATGTGGATAGTTTGAGATTTATATTTTACACCATCGCTAAAGTCGTGTGTAAGCCCTATGTAGGTGTATTTGCCAAGCGAGGAGAGACCGACGATGATATAAACTGCTATCATCGCCTTCATAAGAAGTTTAAATTTCGCACGGGAAATTTCTGGATGTTTCCCCTCCATAAAGCCCCATTTCAAGGCTAAACGGTACAGCCCGATAAAAGCATGTGAAATCACAGCAAGAAGAAGCATAAAATAAAGTGGTCCCATAAATTCCGCTACAACTCTGTGTGAACTGGCATACGGACCGATATTTGAGGGTTGGCTCATCATAATATAAAGATGCACTGAGCCTATAAAAAACATCATAAAGCCTGTAATAACCTGAATCATCCACAAAGAGCTATCTTCATGTTGCATCCTCGTAGTATGTTCTCGTATAATTTTGTACTGTTGATAACTTGAAGGGAATTTTCTAAGAGCCAGAGCCGCATGAACAATAAAAAGAATAAAAATAGCAGCCGCTAAAAATGAAACTATCCCAGGGTAAGTCTCACCAAAAAAGTAATACCCCTCAAACATAAGCGTCACTTTATACATCAACTCATTTGAGACTAAAATAGAAGCTTCAAAAAGAATATGCCCCATAATAAAAAGAGCTAAGATCAGCCCCGTAGCACTTTGAGTAAAATCTAGCCATGCAGGAACTTTATCTATCTTTTCTTGCTTCATCCAATCTCCAAATAGCTCTAAAATAAGTTTGAAATTTTACTATAATATAGCTAGATTTGAACTACTGTTGGTATATATTACTTATGCAGCACTTTTGTGAAAAAATTTAACATCGTTTTAAATCATTATCAAAACTTAATTTTCCGTATCCTTGAAGTTTACTTTTTGCACATATCAAGGCATCAACAAAATCAATATTTTTATTTTCTAAAATTGAAAAAGTTTCAAAAAGGATTGCTTTATTGTGATTGATTACCCCATCAAATGCCAAAATGGTTTTGAGGTCATTTATCACCTCAGTTTTTGATATTTTATAAAATTTTGTTAAGACAAAATAAGCTTCCATCAAAACACCCTCTCCAATTTCAACTTGTATTTTTGATGTTTCTATATTTTTAAATATTTCAGTACTTTGGAGTAAAAAATCCTCATGGTCGCCTATCAAAAATCGAATGATAATATTTGTATCAAGAAGATGAACCATATTTCTCCTCCATCGCTTTTGCAAAAGATTCCTCTTTTATTTGCTCTATACTAAGTGTTGATAATGGGACTCTATTTTTGTATTTACCTGCTAGTGAAGTGGTCATTACCTGCTTTTGAATCGGATAGACAAAAGCGAGTGGTTGTTTCGTTCTTTTATCAACTATCTCCAATATCTCTGTAAGATTTTGAAATATAGAAATATTTTTTTGTAGTTCGCCTATCCCAATGCTTAGCATTTTAAACCCCTTATATATAAACTAAAATATATTATATATAAAAAGATTGTTTTTTGTCAAGATTAGAAATTTCTATTGCATAATTTTGCTTTAACTCTCAAAGGTAGTAGTTCAGCAATGCTTTGAAAGTTTCTCTTTTCTCTATCGTCTGCAGATGGTTTTTCTCACCATAATCGTACTTCAATTTTAGCTGTACATTTTGTGATACTCTAAAACTTTGTGACACTTTTGCCAGCCATTGTTCTTCGCCTGTGTCGTACCATCTTTTTGTTAGCTCTACATTTGTGTTCATATAAGAGTATTTGTCAAAAATCAGCCCCACACTGTTGCCAGTCGCGGTAACAACTTTGTTTTCTGAATACAAAAGCGGGTCTGCCATGAGATAAACAGATGCAAATTTATTTCCCCAGCTATATCCACCGCCGACTGTAGAGATGAAGTTTGCTTTGTCGCTCATGTAGTCTCTGTCCCAGCCGACTTTGGTTCTCCATGAAAAGCTGTCAAAAAATTCTGACCTTTGCGAAAGAGATGCAATGGAGAGGAGTGTCGCTTCTTCCACGCTTACATTATGGTCTGTGTATGCAAGTTGAAGATTTAAAAAGTCTATTTGTGTGCCTCGTAAAAAACCGTAACTGCTATCTTCCAAATCATGATATGCAGGACGAATACCTAAAAACCCAATCCGTTCATTATCTCTCATTCCCGCACCTGCGGATACTCTTATCGCTCTATGGCTTTGCATCGGGTCTAAAGGTGTCTCAATGTTTAATTTTTCTCCACTTCCAAGAGTCGCTCTTTCTCGTGTCAGAGTCTCAAAAAGTGTTTGATACATCTGCTCACTTATGCTCTTTTGTGCAAATGAGTACTCCAAAAATTCGATAGATGCCTCTAAAATATATCTTTTTTGTTGCTCATCCATCGTTTCATCTTCTACTATTTTATTTAGCTCAATCTTTGAATCAACGATATCTCTTGGCATGTGGATATAAGCATCATCAAGTAACTCTTCGTATTTGAGGAGTATAGATCTTCTTGAAGCCCTATAGTTTATTTTTTCAATGATGTTTTCTTCTTGAGCCACATGAACAGTCTCAAGTGGAATGACATCGTAACTGAAATGCTCTCGTAGGTGTATCGATGGTCTTGCAACTTCTAATAACCAAAGCATGTTGTAAGAGCAATTTTCAGTAAAAAAGTAGTAATCAGATTTTGTATTTTGAAGTTCCCAATAATGCATCAGCATCACTAAAACTTCCTCTTCATTCAAATTGAGGTCATATTCCCACACATCGCGTTGTTCCGTATCTCGATACTCTTTTAATTTTTCATAATAGGGCAAAAGCGAATAACTCCCCGGAAATCCGCCACTAAGACCTTTTGTAGCAGACATAAAAAGATTTGTTTTTTTGGATTCTATTTCAGCTGCATAGTTGATGGCGTAAGAAAGAAGCCTTGAATTATAGCCAGAATTTATGCGTAAAAATGTGTGTCCAAACATAGAAGTTATAGAGTTTATATGCGCGGATGGATAAACAAGTGTCACAGATTTTGGATTGAGTTTTTGCAGAGTTTCATCATATTTTTTACAAGTTACCTCAACAAAATCATCTATCTGAAGCTTCTCTTTAAGCCATGCTTTTCTTGCTGGAAATTTACATGCAGTAGAGTTGTCATCAAAACTTTTTTCATTTAAGAGGGCTGTGAGCGTTGCATCAAGTTCGTGTTTTGCATCTGTTTTGCCACCTTGTGCAAGGAAAAACTGAGCATCATCAATCTCACTCTCCCCTCCAACCATATGAAGAAGCAAATGCCAATATCGCTCCTCCGATAATTTGAGCGCATCGGCTCTACTTTTGTACTCTGAAAGTGAAGCATGGAGAAAAGTAATGCTAAAGATTGTGATAAAAAGAAGTTTAACTAAGATGGGAATTTCCTAAATATAAGATAAAAAAGAGTTCAAACAAACGAGACAATCCATCTAGTTTATGCTTAGTTGCATGTCTATGGTGGAGATATTATTAAACTCTTCAACCATACTTGCAGTAAGAATTGTGCCAATATTTTTAATATCTTTATGGTTTGTTTGTAAATATGCAGAGAATTTATCTACATCCCGAATGGATAAAAGCTCCGCCAAAGTCTCAATGGATTCACCATGACCCACAGCAGCCTCTTTTGCAAGAATGACTAAGTTTGAAGCTATAAACTCTTTGGCTCTTTCATTTACTGTAGCATCGACATCTGCCATCGCTAAGGTACTAAAAGCCATAACAACTACTAAATTCATTAAAATTTTCTTCATTTAAACCATCTTTTATTAGATAAGGACATTTTATTTAAGCATCACTTAAAAAAAAGTCATAAACAATGTTATTTGGTAAATTTCGAGATTTCCATATGCCGTGAGATTTATTATGTTAGCATTCCACATGCCATAAAATAAATTTTCAAAGGATTTCCCATCATTTACACACTTATTCATACTATTCATATTTTCTCAGTTTTTATTTACGGCGGTTTTTTATTTGTTGATGTTTTGTTTTTGTCTAAAATGAACCGTACACTTAGCGATGAACAGTACAAAGTGGCAAGAGAAGCTATTATGGTGCATGTTAGGGCGGTTGTTCCCTACGCTTTGATGGTTGCGGTTGCGAGTGGACTTTATATGATTACGCAGGTTTTTGGTAAAATCAGTGAAGATGGAATGAGCAGTTTTCAAATCATGCTCAGCATCAAAGCATTTTTAGGTGCATGGCTTGGCGTGAGAGGGATTAACCAAAAACTATTTGGCATCAATCCTTTTGTTTTTACAAGCCATATCTTTCCCTTTTCTTTAGTTGTGATTATTATTTTACTTTCACAACTTATGCATCTGTAAATACAATTCAATCGCTTTATCATAAAAAAGAGTGTATCATTTAGAGGAGACTAAAAAACATAATTTACTCATTAGACTTCTTGCAAAACTCTCTTTTTAGATTGCTTCACTTCGTTCGCAATGACTGTCATTCCGAGAAAAAATGACTGTCATTCCGAGAAAAAATGACAGTCATTCCGAGAAAGAATGACTGTCATTGCGAAAAAAAATGACTGTCATTGCGAGGAAGAATGACGAAGCAATCTGAGTTTTGCAAGAACTCTATTAAATGAAGGCACGATAATATGAAGTTTTACACTCTAATTTTTTCTATTGTTTTCTTTATTTTATTGGCTGTGTATACATTTTTAGAATTTAAAAAAGAGCCTATTAAGGTTGGTATCATCCACTCTTTATCTGGAACTATGGCGATGAGTGAAAAGAGTGTTTTAGATGCTACGCTTCTGAGCATTGATGAGATAAATAAAGCGGGTGGAATCTTAGGGAAAAAACTTGAAGCCGTTGTCGTCGATGGAAAATCGAGCGATGAAGGTTTTAAAGATGCTCTAAACCAACTCATAAAGCAAAATATCACAACCATATTTGGCGGATGGACTTCCTCTTCAAGAAAAGCTATGAAACCAATTTTAGAAAAAAATGATGCACTTTTATTTTACCCTATCCAATATGAAGGTTTTGAGAGTTCAAAAAATATCGTTTATTTAGGACTTATTCCAAATCAACAGGTCGTTCCTACAATCGATTATGCGGTTAAAAATTTCGGAAACAGGGCTTTTTTGGTCGGCTCTGAGTACATTTATCCAAAAATGACAAACAAATTTATCGAGTCTATTTCTGGCTATATGAGCGTGTCTATAGTTGGCGAGGAGTATAAAATTTTAGGTGCGCGTGATTTTAGCGATGTTATAGAAAAGATAAAAATAACAAAACCATCCTTTATACTCAATACTCTCAATGGCGATAGCAATATAGGTTTTTTCAAAGCACTTAAAAAGGCTGGAATATTGCTAAACGAGACACCTGTTTTTTCTTTTTCCATTACTGAAACCGAAATGCAAAAAATAGCCCAAGAAATTGGCTCTATGGAGGGAAATTACATCACATGGAGTTATTTCAACTCTTTAGATACACCACAAAACAAAGAACTCAAAAAACTTTTTAACACTGCATTTGCAAAACAAACAACCATAACTGAACCTATGTACACTGCTTTTATGGGTGTGCAACTCTTTGCAAATAGTGCGACAAAATATAATTGCTACAAAACAAGCACTCTAAAGAAAAATATAGGCAAACAAAGCATTGGTGGAGCGGGAGAAATTTTATCTGTAGAAGAAACAAATCATCATACTTGGAAACAAGTGCTCATAGCAAAAATAGATGCGAGGGGAGAGGCTCAAATCGTTTGGGATTCTAAAATCCAGCAAGAACCAAAACCTTTTCCATTGTATATAGATTCGGATGCAATGTTGCGATATCAATATGAGCTATATAAAAAATGGGGTAACAAATATGAAGCAAGTAAGGAATTAAAATGAGTAAATGGTACTCTTTACACATAAAAAATGAAATTTTATTATGGTTTTTTATAGTATCCATTTTACCGCTTCTCTTTTTATCTCTTTTTTATTTTATCAATTTAAAATCAGATGTTGAAGCCAATACAGAAAAACATTTAACAGAAATTCTCGATAAAAAAGCAGACATTACACAAACCTATGTTGATATGTTACATAATCAGCTAGATGTTATGGCTATGTTACCAAAAACGAAAGAGTTGTTTAAGTCCTATGAAATGGAGTTTGCACAAAATAAAAGTAACAATGTATACGATATAAATTCTTATTTTGAAAGCCTCTATAAAAAATATAAATTTTATGATGTGTTTCTCATTAGCACAAATGGTGATGTACTCTACACTCTTAAAAAAGAATCAGATTTATACCAAAATTTATTGACTGGACCTCTCAACAGCTCTGCCCTTTCTTGGGCATTTCAAAATAGTAAGTCAACTTTAAATACACAAATGTCAACATTTGAATACTATGAACCATCCAAAGCAAATGCCTCTTTTATATCTACTCCTCTTTTTGATGGTAACAAAATACTCGGCATTATTGCCATCCAAATCTCAGAAAAAAATCTCTTTGAAAAGATTCTTGACTATGATGATTTAGGGCAGAGTGGAGAGATTGTTGCGGGGTATCTTGACAAAGATTTTCATGTTGTTTCAGCCATGCCTCTGAGACATTTTCCTGACTCCTTTAAAGACAATATGATTTTACAATCAAACGATTCAAGCGAAAAAAACACACCTGTAAAAGATGCCGTTCTTGGAAATTATGGAACATCTATAGCAACAGATTATCAAGGCGTGAAAGTATTTGCTGCATGGAAACATATTCCTTCTCTTCGATGGGGAATGGTTGTAAAAATCAATTATGATGAAATTATGCAACCCGTTTATAATAGAATGTTAGTCAATCTCTTTATACTTTTTATCGTTGTGTTTTTTATAAGTCTTGCAATTATTTTAGTCACTAAACATATTATAGACCCCATAGAAGCTCTCATAGTAAGAGTAAGAAATATCTCTAAAGGCGAAGTGAAGCCATTTCAAGAGACTCAAGAGATACAATTAGGCAATGAGATAGGAACGCTTTCAAAAAGTTTTAACATCATGTCGCAATCTCTTTATGACTCACAAGAAATCATTAAAAACTATGCAACTGAGCTTGAGGAAAAAGTTGAAATGCGTACGCAAGAGCTAGAAAACAGTAAAAATAGTCTTCAAGAAACAAATGAAAAAATGAAAAAACATCTTGATATTATCGATAAATATGTCATAACTTCCGCAACCAATTTAAATGGTGTTATCACAGAAGCGAGTGAAGCTTTTTGTAAAATATCAGGCTATTCAAAAGCTGAACTTTTAGGAAAAAAGCATAATATTGTAAGACATCCAGACCAAAATCATGCCATTTATAAAGAGTTATGGGAAACGATAAAAGATGGAAGAAGTTGGCACGGTGAAATCAAAAACAGGGCAAAAGATGGTTCTATCTATTGGGTTGATATTATTATCGCACCTACATTTGATGCAAAAGGTAACATAGATGGATACAGTTCTATTCGCCAAGATATAACAGATAAAAAGCATGTTGAAGAGCTTTCTATCACAGACCAACTTACAAGATTATTTAACAGGTTGCACCTCGATAATATCTTTAAAAAAGAGATACAAAGAGCCAAAAGATATCAAACATATTTTTCAGTTATTCTTTTGGATATCGACCATTTTAAATCTGTAAATGATACTTATGGGCATGATGTAGGGGACGATGTTTTGGTAAACCTTGCAAATATTCTCAAACAAGATGTAAGAAGTACAGATATTTTGGGTCGTTGGGGTGGAGAAGAATTTCTCATAATTTTACCGCAGACAGAAGTTCCACATGCCGTACTTCTTGCTGAAAAATTAAGAGTTGCAGTGGAGAGTTATTCTTTTGCAAAAGTTGAAAAAATAACATGTAGTTTTGGTGTTTCACAGTTTAAAGCTGAAGATGAAAGTGCAAAAGAGGTAGTAAAAAGAGCAGATAACGGGCTTTATGAAGCTAAAAACAGTGGAAGAAACAGAGTTGTTTCTTGTGATGTATAAATATTGTAATCTATCTTTGGTATAATCCTAAAATTAACAGAAAAGGATTCATATGGCATATTTTGACAAAGTAAAAGTGGACGATAAACTATTTGGTTTGGTATTTGGTGCGGGGGTTGTATCTCAAGTATTTGAAGATAGTCACTATAAAATGATGGTCTCTTTTAAAAATGGATATGAAGTTCCTTACACAGAAGATGGGATTCCTGGTTGGGGAAATTTTAAAAAGCAGACGATTTTTTATAAAAATGACATTGATTTAACTGAAGTGGATTTTACTCCTGTTAAAAAAGTTTTATCTCCTAAAAAAATCATAAAATTAAGAGAAAAGAAAAAACTCGAAGTACGACTTCCTTCTGGAATTTGGTCAGAATGTAGTAAATGTGTCAAAAAATATGTTGAAGAAATGTTAGAAGCGGAGAACTACCACCTTTTTAGAAAAAAGCACTAACTTCCACAATTTAATGTCGCTTAAATATACTCTTTGCTAAAATAAATACAAGATAATTTAGCAAGGGTACACCATCAAGCATTTCACACTTAAAAAAGAGACTTCTCAGCAATTTACTCTCCTTGGAATAAGCCTGTCGTTCTTGGTTGTTTTCTTGATTGTGGGTGCAGTTTCACTCTTGCTATTTCAGCAGCAAAAAAATTCAAAAGAAATTTTACAAAATCAGGCGACTGAGATAAATAACACTATACAAAGAATGTATAACGAACAAGCGATGGGAATTATTATGGCTCTTCAGCCAATCATTGCGGATAAGCGCGTTAAAAAAGCTTTACAAGCTCATGATTCAGAAACTCTTTTAAATGATTGGAAAGATGTTTTTCAAAAGATGAAACAAAAAGCGCAACTCACACACTTTTACTTTTTGGACGCGAATCGCACCTGTTTGTTGCGTGTTCATGCTCCCTCAAAATATGGAGATACAGTAAACCGTTTTACCGCCCTTGACGCTGAATGGAAAAAAGATATATCTTGGGGTGTTGAACTTGGTGCTATGGGAATGTTTACACTTCGAGTGATTTCACCTGTATATGAGGGCAAAACACTCCTTGGTTATGTTGAGCTCAGTAAAGAAATAGAAGATATTTTTAAATCTATTCTTACAAATTCCAAGGTAGATTTAGCAGTTATTATAAACAAACAATATCTGACACGCCCATCATTTGAAGAGGGCATGCACTTACTCGGCAGAGAGACTGAGTGGGATAAATTTTCTCAAGATGTACTTATTTTTTCCTCGTATGGTGCGTTACCTAAAAATATAGATCAAATTATAAAAGAGCATCATCTTCATCATGACACATATAAGCAAGCACTCGAAATAGCTTCTCACTCCAACAGAACTCTCAATCTTTCTATCTCTCCAATGAATGATGTTTCAGGAAAAGAAATAGGTGATTTGATTATTATCAATGATATCAGTGCAAGTAAAAATGAATTTATCTCTTTTCTTATTTTTTATACCCTCATGGGAACTGCTTTGGCTGTAATTATTCTTAGCTTTATTTTTTGGCTCTTGCATAAAACAAAAAAAACAGTTCTTTTACAAGAAGAAAACATAGAAAAAAATAATAAACGATTCAATCAACTCACTATTCAAAGCAGTGTGATGGTGTGGGAGGTCGATACAAATGGACTCTATACTTATGTAAGTGAAGCATCACAAACTATTTTAGGTTATCTTCCAGAGGAGCTCATAGAAAAAAAACATTTTTAT
Source organism: Campylobacterales bacterium (assembly GCA_026390075.1). Classification (GTDB taxonomy): domain Bacteria; phylum Campylobacterota; class Campylobacteria; order Campylobacterales; family Sulfurimonadaceae; genus Sulfurimonas. The sequence continues at coordinate 29,435 of JAPLGP010000030.1, read as the reverse complement.
GATTTGCATCCAGAAGATGGAAAAATCTCTTTTAAAAAAACAGCTTTTAAGTTTTTTGATGCACATGAAAGTTTTAAAGATTTAGAAAATCAAGTACTTACACGCGAAAATAAAACTATTTGGCTTGCTACAAATGCTTTTCCTATTCTTGATAATGAAAATAAATTGCTTGGATATTGTGGAAGTGATAGAGATATCACAGAACAAAAACGCTCACAAATAACAATCAACACCTTAGCACTTTACGACCAACTCACAAGTTTACCAAACAAAACTTCTTTCTTAGAAAAATTACAACAAGCTATTGCAAAAAGTGTTTTAAGTCAAAATTATGGCACACTCTTTTTCATCGATTTGGATAATTTTAAAATACTCAATGACACAATGGGGCATGAAAAAGGGGATATGCTACTCCAACAAGCAGCAAATCGCATCACGCAATGTTTATCAAAAGGTAATACAGTCGCAAGATTTAGTGGAGATGAGTTTAGCGTTATTCTCTCTGAAATAGGAGCAAATGAAGACGATGCAACAAAGGCAAGTGAAATAATCGCTCAAAAAATTCTCTCAGAACTTTCTCGAGTCTATTTTTTAGGCGAAGAGACTCATAAAAGTAGTGCGAGTATCGGAATCACGCTTTTTAATGCCAACTCTACAATAGATACTCTCATGCAAGAAGCTGACATTGCCATGTACAGTGCTAAAAAACAAGGACGCAATCGATTATGTTTCTTTGATTTAAAAATGCACACAACACTTAAAGAGCGTACACAACTTGAAGATGATTTAAAACAAGGAGTTCAAGAGAATCAGTTTGTACTTTACTATCAAGCGCAAGTAGAAAAAGATGGATATATTACTGGCGTAGAAGCCCTTGTTCGTTGGAATCATCCTCTGAATGGTATGGTTTCACCTGCTGAGTTTATCCCTATCGCAGAAGAATCTGGTGTTATTTTAGGGCTGGGAAAATGGATTTTAACAACCGCATGTCATCAACTCGTTCTATGGTCAAAAATACCTCAAACTGAAACTTTTGAAATAGCAGTAAATGTAAGTGCGAGACAGTTTGCACAAGATGATTTTGTTTCCAGCACTCTCTTGATTTTAGAAAAAACAGGGGCAAATCCTCATCGCCTTAAACTAGAACTCACAGAGTCTCTTTTAATCAATAATATAGAAGATGTAATTGAGAAGATGACCCTCCTTAAAGCTGTTGGAGTAACTTTCTCTTTGGATGATTTTGGAACTGGATACTCTTCTTTATCCTACTTAAAACGCCTTCCTCTTGCACAATTAAAAATAGATCAAAGTTTTGTAAGAGATATTCTTAATGATGTAAACGATGCTATTATTTGCAAATCAACCATTGCTTTGGCTGATAGTTTAGGGCTTAATGTTATTGCTGAGGGCGTTGAAACAGTTGAACAACAAGATGCCCTCAGACAATCTGGATGTAAAAACTATCAAGGATATCTGTTCTCTCGTCCTTTGCCAATAGAAGATTTTAATCTCTACTTAAAAAAGCAAAATGATTCAGTGCAAGGCACAAAAAATGAAAAATAACTTTATGAAAATAAAAATACTTCTCGCTCTGAGTGCAATTATCTTTAGCGTTACAGCAGTTGTTGTCGCCTATAATATTTTTCAAGATAATAAACAATATAAAAAAGAAGCGACAAAAGCCTCTAAAAATGTTCAATTTATTTATGATGATGCAATTGAAGATGTAGTTCATTTTTATACAGCCAGAGCAATGTCTAACATTAAATCATACGGTATTTTAGATAGTTTTAAGGCACGAGACCATGACAAGCTTTATGCCCTCAGTCTCCCACGATGGGAAACATTACGCGAAGAAAACCCATCTTTAGTAGTCATGCAATTCCACATGCCAGATGGAACATCGCTCCTACGAATGCATCAACCCGATGTGTATGGGGATGCTATTGCTGCAAAGCGTTCCATGGTTGCAAATATTCATAAAAATCACAAAGAAATACATGGCTTTGAAGAGGGACGACAGGGACTTGCACTTCGGATACTTATTCCTATTTTTGAGAGGGATGTTTATGTTGGAACTATAGAGTTTGGTGTTTTATCTCCCTATATTTCTAAGAAAATTAGTCGTTACCTTGGATATGAAGCATTTTTCTTTATCAAGCAAGAGAAATTAGGAATATTTGCTCCGCTAAACCACTCCCTTGCTTTTGGCGACTTTATAGCAGTAGATGCGAACGCAGAACAACTTCCTCTTTTAAAAGCTTATAAAAGTGAACATTCTACTCTTGAAAAAGGAATTCTAAAATTTAATAACATTACTTTTTCAATATCTTCACTTCCTATCTTAAACTATGAAAATCAAACAATTGGAGCGATTATGTTTGCACAATCGGTTCTTGATTTGAAGGCGCATCTGTTTGATATGATTTTTTATTCTTTTCTTATTACCTTCATACTCATTCTATTTCTTTGGCTTATCACAAGTCGAATCTATGATGCCATTGCTAAAAAAATAAAATTTGAAGAGATGTTTAGTCAAAGCATTCTCAATACAATATCTTTTCCTGTTCTCGTGACTGATGGAGAACACCTCCTCGGTGCAAACCAAAAGTTTTTAGACTACTTTGGTTATAAAACTATTGAAGGATTTATGCGAGACCATAAATGTGTATGTGATTATTTTGAAGAAGGTGATACAAATGAATATATCATGCCAATGCAAAATGACAAAAGATGGACAGAACATATCATCCATACTCCACAACTTATGCATAAAGCTAAAATCACCATAAATAAGATAACAACAATTTTTCATGTCAAACTTTCTCATATAGAGCTTGATAATAGAAATCGATTCGTTGTCGTTTTTAGTGACATTTCATCCATGCAATCTATCTCCACAATCGACCAACTTACAGGTGTAGCCAATAGACTTCATTTCACGATGGTATATGAACACACTTTTAAGATGGCACAAAGAGAACAAAAACCTCTGAGTATTATCTTCTTAGACATTGACTTTTTTAAAAAAGTAAACGATGTATATGGACATCTTATAGGCGATAGTGTGCTAAAACAAATCGCTAATATAGCTCAAAATAAAATTCGTAAAAGTGATATTATCGCTCGTTGGGGAGGAGAAGAGTTTGTTATTCTTCTTCCAAATACTTCAGCAGATGAAGCCTATCATATTGCTGAGTCTCTTAGAAATATAATTGAACTTGAAAATTTTACAACTGTAGAAAAAATGACCTGTTCCTTCGGCGTAGCAATGTTACACAAAGATGAAACTGCAGAAGAACTTGTTAAACGCGTAGATGCCTTACTTTATCTTGCCAAAGAAAGTGGTAGAAACAAAGTTATTAGAGAATAGACTTCTTGCAAACCCAAGATTGCTTCGTCATTCTTCCTTGGCACATGACCGTCATTTTTCCTTGGCACATGACCGTCATTGCGAACGAAGTGAAGCAATCTAAAAATGGGTTATGCAAGAAGTCTAATAAAACCAAGCAAGACTTGAATTTAAAAGACTAGAGCATTCCACATGCCACAACGGCATGTGGAAATGCTTCGCAGATTAAGCCTCTTTATCTAAAATCGAAAAACCTAAATCACTCATAGCTTTATCAACCATTTCGATAGCTTTTTTCATTGTTTGTTGAGAAATATCTGGAAGCTTACCACCCCACTCTTTCTCAGCATCTTTAAAGCCTTTAATCATTCCCTCACGACCAGCACGCATTCGCCCTTCATCGCCACCTGCACCACTAATAACAAAATTAGCAATTCGCTCAGAAGTTTGTTTGATACCAAAAATACCATCTTCACTTACAAGCCCAGCTGCTTCATCTTTTGAGAGATCAGCTATTGGCTTACCCTTGTAACCAATATCACTTAAAAAACTTTGAAAATCTTGATAATTTTGAGCAAAATCATCTTTTTTATTTGCCGCACCTATTTGAACAGTCGTAGAATTAAATGTAAAAGCATTCGCATTATCCATTATCTGTTTCTTTAAATCACCCGCCTCTTCTTTTGTCAACTTTTCAGTAAACACAGTTTTAACATTTGATACATTAAGCGCAGGACTAACCGCACCCATATTTGATGATACTTGCATAGCACTATCCTTTTCGCATAAATTTAAATCATATAACAAATATCGACACTAGCATGTATTTATTAAATTTAAAAATTATTGGATGTTTAAAGAATTTTTAGGATACAATATCAGCGATGAAAAGATGAGGCTCGAGTTCATCTTTAGTGTGTAATTTTGTATAACTGCTCAATTGTGACCCTAAAGACTCTCCAATTTTTGACTCCACTTCTTAAATGAAGCGTATTTTTTAGACACACGAGGTACTACAATGGCACAATTACTAGACGGAACTGTTAAATGGTTCAACGAAGAAAAAGGTTTTGGATTTATTCAACAAGATAATGGCGGAAAAGATGTATTCGTACACTTTCGTCAAGTTAACAACTCAGGACATGGTCGTGTTTCTTTAGCTGAAGGGCAAAAAGTAACTTTCGAACTTGGTGAAGGTCAAAAAGGCCCTCAAGCTGAGAACGTAACTCCACTTTAGTCTTTCTACATTTTACAGGCTTTGTGCCTGTAATCTCCACTCTTTCAACCTCAAACTTTCAATTCGCCAATTCTAAAATCAAGTGCAATTTCCACCTAAAATTAACTAGTAGACTTTAGCAGTTTATTTGACACACTCCCGTTGTGGCTGCATAACGCTATAAATTGGTTTAGCATTCACATTTAGATAATATTCTCTAAGCCCAATATCATCTTATAAACTACCTGTTCTTCAATACCAAGCTTTTGTGCCTTATCTACAAACTGTTGTTTATACTCAATATGCCAGTGTTCGTTTATGTATCCCTCATAAGATGGACGCTCACTCAGTGGATTACAAAACCCATTATCTACTAAACATTGATATTCAGGTGTTTTATACTTTTGCAAAAGTTCTAAAGCGTCTGTAATTTTCTTGTTAATTTTCCCTTTTGTATCTTTCTCGATTTCTCGAAAATTATCGTGGTTGAGATACTGTGTAATTAGCTCTTTTACTTCAAAAGAGCACTCCTCTTCAAAAATTATCGCATACATATTATCTTCTGTTACTTCATCATAAATATCTTCATACAGATTTTCAATTACACTTAGATAGTCCTCGTCAGTATAGGAATTTCTTAATTTAATTATTATTTCATCAAGCATATAAAAATCCTTTTAATTGTTCTAAATTTTTGTTTGGGAGTAGAGTTTTTTAATCGTGTAAGTTTATCATTTTCACATTAGATTTAACATAGTATTTTAATTTGCGAGAAGTGTTGGCATGTGGAAATAAATCCACATGCCAAGAAAAGAGTATTAGAGTTCTTGCAAAACTCAGATTGCTTCGTCATTCTTCCTTGCAATGACGGTCATTGCGAACGAAGTGAAGCAATCTAAAAAGAGAGTTTTGCAAGAAGTTTATTATTTTTTTAGCATATTTGCAATGATTTGGACGATGCTTGGGTCTTCAAGCGTTGAAATATCTTGCGTTATCTCTTCGCCTTTTGCGATTGAGCGGAGGATTCTTCGCATGATTTTACCTGAACGAGTTTTTGGAAGTCCTGGAGTAAAAAGCATATCATCACATAAAGCGATAGCGCCTATCTCTTTTAAAATCACTTTATTTATCGCCTTCACTTCTTCAACTTCGTCAGCTACGCCTTTGTCAGACTTTAAAACGATGTAAGCAAAAATACCCTCGCCTTTTATCTCATGCGGTTTTCCAACAACTGCAACTTCTGCAACATTTGGATGTTTTTTGATAGCCGCTTCGACTTCAGCTGTTCCCATTCTATGACCTGAAACATTGATAACATCATCTGTTCTACCCGTGATTGTAATGTATCCATCTTCATCATACATAGCACCATCGCCAGTGAAATAAACTGGTAAGCCATCTTTTTTAACATCACCAAAGTATGATTTTACAAATCTATCTTTATCTCCCCAAACACCTCGAATCATCGAAGGCCATGGACGCGTTACACACATAAAACCTTTTTCACCAACTTCAGCTCTGTTTCCATGTTCATCTAAAATCTCAGCCATAATTCCTGGGAGTGGAAATGTTGCACATGCCGGCTTGATAGGTGTAGCCCCTGGAAGTGGCGATACAATATGTCCACCTGTTTCAGTTTGCCAGTAAGTATCCACAATAGCGCATTTGCTTGAACCTACAGCTTCATAGTACCATTTCCATGCTGGTGGGTCGATTGGCTCACCAACTGTTCCAAGGACTTTAAGAGATGACAAGTCGTACTTAGCTGGTTCATTTTCGCCCATTTTATGTAAAACTCGTATCGCTGTCGGCGCAGTGTAAAACTGGTTGATTTTATACTCTTCCACCATTTTCCAAGGTCGTCCAGCATCTGGATAAGTAGGAACTCCCTCAAACATTACAGTTGTAGCACCCATCGCAAGTGGTCCATAAACAATGTAAGTATGACCCGTAATCCAGCCAACATCGGCAGTACACCAGTAAGTATCGTTTTCTTTTACATCAAAAACCCATTCCATAGTCATTTGCGCCCAAAGAATATATCCTGCAGAGTTGTGTTGTACACCTTTTGGTTTACCTGTACTTCCTGAAGTGTAAAGTAAAAAAAGTGGGTCTTCACTCTCCATAACTTCTGGTTCGCACTTCGTATTTTGATGTTTAATTAACTCATTGTACGAATAATCTCGTCCAGCCACCCAAGTAATATCTTCGCCATTTCTCTCAACAACTAAAACTTTCTCTACAGGTGTGTTACCGCTAAGTGCTTCATCCACAACTGGTTTAAGCATGTAAGGTTTATCTTTTCTAAAAGCTCCATCGGCTGTGATTACAACTTTTGCATCTGCATCTTCGATTCTATCTTTAAGTGCCTCAGCAGAAAATCCACCAAAAACGATAGAGTGAATTGCACCGATTCTTGCACATGCCAACATTGCATAGGCTGCTTCTGGAATCATCGGCATATAAATAATTACACGGTCGCCTTTTTTTACACCAAACTCATTTTTTAAAAGGTTTGCAAACTGATTTACATTATAGTAAAGTTCAAGATATGTAATGATTTTTTTATCGCCACGGTCACCTTCAAAAATGATAGCTGCTTTATTTTTGCGACTGCTTAGATGACGGTCAATACACTGAACTGAAACATTGAGTTTTCCACCAACAAACCAGTTTACAAATGGAAAGTTTTTGTTATCCATAACATCTGTAAACGGTTCCATCCACTCAAGTTTCTCTTTTGCATACCCACCCCAAAAACCTTCATAATCTTCATTAGCTGCGTCTTGTAGAGCTTGATACTCACACATATTTTTTATTCTTGCGTCTTTAGCAAACTCTCTGTTTGGCTTAAAAACTTGTTTTTTATTCTCTATTTGTGACATTTAATTTCTCCTTGAGTAAGTTTTAAATAAATCATAGCTGTCATAATCGCATCATTTACAGCGTTATGCACACCCATATTTGGAACAACACAATTTTTTAGGATTGTATCAAAGCGTAAATCAATATTTCCTTGAGGTATCAAAGTTATTGTTTTTTCAAAATATATTTCTGAAACCTCTATCATTTTATTTGGAAGTGTAATCCCAAGTAAAGGCTGAATGTATTTGTTTATCATGTTTACATCAAATTCTAAGTAATACCCAATTAAAGGGCGAGAACCTATGAATTCCAAGAACTCTTTTAGTGCGACTTGAGGCTCTTTGGCATCTTTTAAGTCTATTGGACGAATTCTATGTATCTGAATACTTTTGGAACTAATCTCTTTAGAATTTTTAAGATACACCTCAAATGTTTGCGAAGTTAAAATTTTATTATCTTTTATTTTCACTGCTCCTATGGACAAGATTTCATCTACTTTAGGATTTAATCCTGTGGTCTCCGTATCAAACACAACATACTCACCGCTGACATCTTCATCAAACAAATAAGAAAATTGTGCATCTTTTAATCTTGCAAAATTTCTCTTTTTTTGCCAGTTTTCAAAAAAAGAAAAAAACATTACGCAACCATATTGAGATGAAAATGAAAAACCATAAATTTTTTAAATTTGTTTATGATTTTGAAACTATCTTTGAGTAAATCCATCTGAATTTTTTGTAATTTTTTAGGATTTATATAATTACTCTCTTCTAAATCTTTTGCTTCAAGCATCGCTTTTAAACGAATAGCAGAAAGAGTATCAAAACTCTCTATGAGCTCTGTGGCAAAATTTTTATCGAAAACACCTTTGTTGTTTAACTTTTTTATTCTTGAAATAGTATTTGTCTCTTTTATCTCATATTGCAAAGCTAACACTCGCACACCATGCACAAGAGCAAAAATGCCCCCTTTTTTCAAATCAAGTTTATTGTTATGACTTTTTTCCAAAACAAAACTTGAAAAGAGAGACAACGGTGTTTCAAAATTTAAAACCGCTTTGGCAATATGCGCTAAAACATCGTCTCTTGAATGAAAGTTTGAGTGTAGATACTCTGTCAATTCACCTAGTAACTCTTTATCTCCAGCAACACATTTTGAGTCTAAAAAGATACTTAAATATTGTAAATTTTCTTCGCTTAAACTACTCACCCATGTGTCAATGAGTATCTTATAACCAGATACATCCGTTCGCCAAAAAGGATTACTCACCATTACATTTCCGCTACATTTTGGAAAACCAAGTTCTAAAAGATAACTATTGAACTTCATCATAGGCTCAGTGAAAAGTGCGATATCAACACCATCTTTTATTATGAGTGCATTGTCTTGATCCGTTTTAACACTTTGTTCTTCTCTGCCCTCAGAACCCATAACTATCAAACAACATTTATCCTGCAAACTTGTTTCTACGCACATATCAAAAACTTTTTTATATATCTTCATATTGAGTGTTGCAACAAGTTTTGTGATGTATCGTACTTTTACACCTTTAGAATGTAAGATAATTAGAAGATTTTTTAAATCTTGTTGTAAATTTTTTAAATCATCCAAATTTTGCGCTTTGTCAATTTGAACAGCAACCAAATAGGAGTGATTTGCGAAATAGCTTAGTAAATCAAGTTGTTCAAGAATACCTTTAACTTCGCCTTTGTCCATAACAACAACTCTTTTAATGGAGCTGTTAATCATCAGTAAAAGCGCATTAAATAAAAAATCAAATTTGCTAATGCAAATAGCTTCATTGGAGGCAATTTTTGATATTGGGTCATGAACAATAAATGTTCCCAACAAAACTTTTTCTCTTAAATCGCTATCTGTTACAATCAAAAAAGTAGCACCATTTTGAACTAAAATACAACCTGCCTTCAAATCTCTCATTTTTACAAGTGCATTATAAATAGTCTCATCTAAACTGACAATACAAGCATTGTGCAAATAAATGTCTGAAACTTTTGACATTAAAAAGGGAGTTAAATCACTCTGTGCATCATAATCTTTTAAGTGCTGATGACGCGTTACGAAGTCTTGTAAAAAATAACTTTGCACTTGTTTGTTTTGCATCAAATCAAGAAAATCTTCTTTTTTTATCTCGTAACAAATCAAATCTTCATCCACTATAAACTTAGCTTCCGTTTTATCATAAATAAGCGCATCCGCATCAAAACTGTCTCCAGCACTGTAAACATTGTGAAGTTCATCTTCAATAAATTCAGCAACTGAACCTTTTATGATGATATAAAATGCAATAGATGGAAGATTTTTTGAGATGAGAAGAGTTTCTTTAGGATAGTACGCTATGTCAATTTTTCCCATAAGATTATCTAGCATTGTCGTGCTCAATAGTTCAAAAGGGTGAATAGACTCGATAAGTTTTCTTTGGTCTAAGATACTCAAGATTTACTCCGTATGTTGGCATGTGGAAATAAGTTCCACATGCCAAGATGTTAATGTTGTGATGCGCCTTCTGCACCTATTCCAGTTTGACTTCTGATAAACTGAGCTTCAAAAGCTTCTTGTTCCTCTTTTGCACTTTGAGACTTATCAGTGATTGAAAAGAACCAAATAGCAACAAAAGCTGCAACTACAGAAAAGAGTGCTGGATGTTCATAAGGGAAAATTGCAGTTTTATATCCTAAAATTTTCACCCAAACAGTTGGACTGATAATCACTAAAACAATCGCTGTCAAAAGTCCGATAGAACCACCAGCTACTGCACCACGCGTTGTAAGTTTACTCCAATACATGGAAAGAAATAAAATAGGAAAGTTTGCAGATGCAGCAATTGCAAAAGCAAGACCCACAACAAAAGCAATGTTTTGTTTTTCAAACATAATTCCCATAATGATTGCAACAATTCCAAGAATAACAGTCGCTATTTTTGAAACTCTCATCTCTTTCATAGAATCAACATTTCCTCTTTTAAACACAGAAGCATAAAGGTCATGGCTAATCGCCGATGCACCTGCAAGTGTAAGACCTGAAACAACTGCTAAAATAGTAGCAAAAGCAACTGCTGAAATAAAGCCTAAGAAAAAGTCTCCACCAACAGCATGTGAAAGGTGAATTGCCGCCATGTTACTTCCGCCTAAAATAGGGTAAGTTCCGTCCACTGCATGTTTAACAACATCTAAATACGCTGGATTTTTAAAGACCATAACAATCGCACCAAAACCGATGATGAAAGTTAAAATGTAAAAATACCCGATAAAACCAGTTGCATAGAAAACTGATTTTCTTGCCTCTTTTGCATCGCTAACAGTAAAAAATCGCATCAAAATATGAGGAAGTCCTGCTGTACCAAACATAAGTGCAATTCCAAGTGATATTGCAGAAACAGGGTCGGAAACCAATCCACCTGGACTCATAATCGCTATACCTTTAAGTTCTGTGGCATGTGTAAATAACGCACCAAAACTAAAGTCATAATGTGCCATAACTGCAACTGCCATAAATGTTGCACCTGAGAGAAGTAAAAATGCTTTAATAATTTGAACCCAAGTCGTTGCAAGCATACCGCCAAAAGTTACATATAAAATCATAAGAACACCAACAAGAATAACGGCTATTTCATAATCAAGCCCAAACAGAAGTTCAATAAGCTTTCCAGCACCAACCATTTGTGCTATAAGATATAAAACAACCGTAGCTATAGAGCCAGATGCCGCTAATGTTCGCACAGGAGTTTGACGAAGTCTATAAGATGCAACATCTGAAAAAGTGTATTTCCCTAAATTTCTCAAAGGCTCTGCAATCATAAACAAAATAATCGGCCAACCAACTAAAAAACCAATTGAGTAGATAAGTCCATCGTAGCCTTTCATATAAACAAGACCAGATATTCCTAAAAACGATGCAGCTGACATGTAATCACCCGCAATCGCCATACCGTTTTGAAAACCAGTTATACCACCACCAGCTGTATAAAAATCTTTTGCACTTTTAGTGCGTTTAGCAGCCCAATAAGTAATACCCAAAGTAGCACTCACAAAGATTAAAAACATAACTATCGCAGACATATTGAGTGCTTGTTTTTGTACTTCACCCTCGATTGCTCCAGAGGCAAAAACTGCCATCGAGCCAAGGATTAAAAAAAGAATCGTTCTATTCACTTAGTGTTCCTTAATCGAGTTTTTGATTTTGTTGTTTAAATCATCAAATTCACTGTTTGCTCTTTTAGTATAAATACCAGTTAAAATAAAAGCAAAAATAATGACTGCTATACCAATTGGAATACCAATAGTTGTTACAGAGTTAGCTGAAAGAGGTGTACCTAAAGTAGCTGGACTAAAAGCTATCGCTAAAATGAAAGCAAAATAAACTGCCAGCATTGCTACTGAGAGTTTAATCGCAAAACCGCTTCTTTTAGAAACTAATTCTTGATAATTTGGATCATTTTTTATTTTTTGTACAAGTTCTTTGTTCATAATTATTTCCTTATTTCTTAGAAATTATAGTTTACTATAACTCTGTACTCATCCCAACTTGTCGTTGCTAAAGTAGTTTTTGCAACATTAAAATCATCAGCATAATTAGCGCGAAGACGAAGAGCTAGATTTTTAACTGAAGCTGGTTTATAAATAACATCAAAACCGCTCTCACGCGCATTTCCATAAGTATAACCATTAAAAGAAGCCATATCAAAATTTGCGTAGTAAAGTTCTGTACTCAAATCTGGTCCAAAAGTTTTCCAGTTATAAGATGCAGAAACTTTGCTAGCTTTTGTTCCTGCTAAGAATTGGTGTCTTGTAACCATGCCTTGTGTATAAGCTGGCATTCCACCCCATGGAGTGATGATTGCATTTTCTGTCGCGGCACTTGTCGAAGAGTTTTCACTTGTTTGAGAATACGCTGCATATGCAATAAAGTTTTCAACTTTTGCACCCAACTTAGCTCCCCAATACATTCCTTTTACATTACCAACAAGTTTATCACCAACATCATTTTCTTTGATAATCTGAGCAGCTACAAAAGGTTTTACATTTTCATTGAGTAAACATGTCCATGAAAAATCAGCATCTGCGTAAAAAGCATTTAAAATATCATGTGCATAATAATCCCAAGCTTGAACTTTTAAGTTTTTAATACCTGTATAAGTTGCAGAAGCGACTGAAACACCATCAGTAGTTTTACCGATTGCATAGTTACCCATGTTTACAAAATCGCCAACTTGGTTTTTTGCATCTACTGCTGAGTAACCAGCCGTTGCAGATAATATACCACTTGCATAAGTACGACCAAAAGTTCCTTGTGCGAATTTCGTAACTTGCCCAGCGATGAGTGTTGTGTCTTTAATATCTGTGTTGATTAAAAGATATGCTTCAAAAAGGTTTGGTAACATTCTTGCATCATCTGAACCTGCAAGTGGCGTATCAAGCTTTTGACGACCGCCTTTAAAAGTTGTATTTGCTAATTTATATTGCACATACGCTTCGCCTAAAATAGAGTAACCATCATTGTTTTTACCAAGAAGAGTTGGATCAACTTCTACATTGGTAGCCTTATTTTCACCTAAACTAAAACCATTTGTTGTATATAACGCCGTTCCAAAACTTAAACCGCTATACGCAGCAGTTTCATATTTTAAATAACCACCAATCGCATTTGCACTACGCGTATAATCTTTCTTTGAAACATCACTATAATCCATAGTTCTTGAGATACTAAACTCTCTCAATTGACCACTCGTCTTGCCCTCAGAAAACATCGTACTTAAATCCTCAGCCCCAAAAACACTTACAGAACTTAGTAACCCTACTGTTATTACACTTATCGCTATATTCTTTTTCATTTTCACTCCCCGTATAAAATTTAGACTCTCATAGTAAAAGATAAAAATAGCATGAACATAGCAAAGTAGTTTTTTATAAAAGAAACATTATGATTTTGATTAATTGTGCAAATTAGTAACATAAAATATACATTTTTGTCTTCATTTTATGCAAAAAGTGTATTTATGTTACGGTATTTATTTTATGCCTAAACTATTCTGGTTTATTTATTTGAACTTTCCAATAATACTTTCTTTGGCATGTAGAAATAACTTTTAAGCAAAATTCCACATGCCAAACATAAACTATTTTACTTCAAACTATCTTTACTATCCAAAGTTTTTTTCTTCTCACTAGAGAGCTTTCTTTCCACTTTTTTTATATCTTCTTCGATCTTGATATTTTCAGAAGTGATACCACGAGAGATGAGAGGGTCTCGTACTGTTTTGTTATTTGATTATATGTTCATTTGAGATTTGATTTTCACTCTTCATATTGTTTTCTCTTGCATTGTAAATAATTATTTCCGTTACGAAATCTTTTGCTTTGAGTAAAATGCTGTAAATCTCTTGCCAACCAAAACTCAATATTTTCATCTGTTTTACTTGCAAAATCTTAAAAATTTCGAGTTAGGTTTTAATTTCCACATGCCAGACTTTATTTCCTCTGACTTATTCTATAAAGCTACACTTGACTTCTCTTTGTTAAAAAAGTGTATGCTCTATATTCAATCCTTTTAATACTTCGTCATTTAAATCTTCTAAATTACCAATCAACATAGGACTATTTGGATTATGTAACAATTTATTTTTTTCCACAACATTATCACTATAAGTTGCATAACAATAAGTACAACCATGAGAACAAGTGTTGTAAATTCCAATATCTACACTTTGCACACATCCACACTCTTTTCTCTGATTTTTATCTTTATGAATATTGAGATTTATATTAAATAAATTTTCAATCAAATTATCATCTATACATTTTCCATGTTTGATATTGTAATAATCTAAATCTATCTCTTCTGAACAACTTTCAACTATCATATTTCTTGAAGTTGCTATATCTGACATGATTTTAGCCAACTCATATAATTTACTTTTAGTTTCTAATATATCTTGAAATTCTAAAGCTTCAAGTTTTTTAGTGATTTTTTTATAAGGGTCAGCAAAACTAATAACAACTTTATCTGTTTTATTTTCTAAAGATTTTGAGATTTTATCAAATAGTCTAACATGTTCGTCAAAATCTGTATATTGTGTAAATATAATTGGGTCATATCTCCAAATCACTTTTTCCTTACCAATTTTATCACTGAGTTCAATAAAAGTTTCAATTGCTTTCAAAGGATGCGGAGTGTGTTTTTCAATTTCTCTCGGATAACCTGTAATGGTATATTGAAAATAATAGTTAAACCCTTTTTCATTAAGTTCATCAAGATATTTCATAAGTGGTTTTGGATTTCTAGTCCAAAATATAATAGCATCAACTTGATAAGGTGTTAATGGAATTCTCTTGATTTGATTTGCATTAAAAGGATTTTTATTTAAAACATAACCTTCTCGTATTCTATTTATAAACCACTCTGAATAAAAAGCTGGTATATCTGTCCTTCTACTAGCACTGATAATCATATTAAATCCTTAATCTTTTTTATCACAATTGAAGCAATTTCAAACCCTCACGAAGGTTTCTCTATCATATACCCCATACCTCGGATATTGTGTATGACATCTTCTTGTAAAAACTTTTTTAGTCTATTTATCTCAGCGCGGATTGTTGCATTGTCTATGTTTTGTTCATCCCAAACATAAATCCTGAATTGCTCAAAATCGACTACTCTGCTTCTGTTTCTTGAGAGTAAATCTATGATTTGTGATTGTCTTTTTGTCAGCGTTTGGGAGTTGCCTTTAAACAACAAAGTGCTATGTTCTTGGTCATAACTGTAATTTTTAGAGAGCCTGAGATGAACGCGTGGAACTTCATTTGAGAGTACAATCCTGTCAAGGCGAAGCGATAACTCTTTAAGATGAAATGGCTTTTTGAGGTAATCATAACAGCCAAGATTATAAGCCCGAGAGATATCTTCAATGTCCACCAAAGCACTAATATATATAGTTGGCACATGAATTTTAAGCGCATGGATTGTTTCTAAAACGCTCAGACCATCCATTTTAGGTACATTGATATCCATAATAAGTAAATCATATGCACTCTGTTTTATGGAGTCAAATGCACTCAAACCATCAAAAAAAACATCCACTTTATGACCTTGCGCTTCAAGATACTCTTGTATCGACTCATTTAGCATGACTTCATCTTCTAAAAGTAAAATTTTCATCACTCACCCATTATTTTAAATCTATATGTAAAAGTAGTCTGTTCATCACTGGAATTGAGTTGTATTGAGATTCCTTCTTCATCACAAATAGTTCGGACAAGTCTCAAACCAATTCCAAAACCTTCAAGGCTCTCTTCTTCTCTATAATAGGCATCAAAAATTTTCTCTGTATCTTTAATGACTTTTGATTTACTTCCTACTGACATATCTAAAAAAGTGCCCTCTTGCTTTAAAGCTACATACACCATTTCGTTTGCCAATGTGTATTTTATGGCATTTGTAATCGTATTATCAACAACTCGTTGTAACTTTGTTTCATTCATATAAACATACAAATTTTTGGCATGTGGAACATAGTCAAATCTAATTCTAGAAAGCTCCGCTACCTCATCAAAAAAATCAAGTCTGGAGTTTAAAAAAGCTCCTATATCTATTGCTATTTTGGGGTACTCTACCTGATCTTTTTTGACCAAATAACTCAAATCATCATAAATACTAAATATATTTTTTGCTGCAGCTTCTATTTTTGAGAGCTGTCTATCTTTACCATTTTTCATAACAAATAACTCTATACTTGTAAGCATAACACTCAGCGGTGTGTTCGTTTCATGCACCGTATATCGTAAAAATTCTTTTTGAGATTTTAAAATCTCTTCAGAGAATTGCTTCTCTTTTAAAAGATTTTTATTTGTAATTTCTAGGGCAGCTGTTTTCTTTTTTACCTTATCTTCAAGACCTAAATTGAGCTCTTTGAGTGTTCGTTTTTGCTCACTTATGGTATCAACCATATTATTTGCATAACCAACCATAACCTTAAACTCTTTAAAAAAGATGGCATGTGGATCTAACACCTGTTCATTATGTGCGCTCTCTTTAAAAAAATCTAAAAAAGCCTGCATATCTCTTTGAAGAAGCATATTAAGAATTTTATGAAACCCGAGCATAATAGTAAAAAGAATAAATGCCAAAGTTGCAATGGCTATAGTATTTTTTATAAGAAGTGTTTTTAATTTTTTTTGTTTTACTTCATGTTGCTGTTCTACATCTATAATAGAACTTTTTGTAAGTTGCTCTTCATTTAAAGCTCTTTCATAATCAGAATAGTTCTCCTTGATAAGAAGATACGCAAATATAATTGTAAAAACAAATATAAAGAGAGTTGTAAACATATTTGCCTGTTTAATAGTAACAGAACTTATTTTTAGCACAAAAAAATCATGTATTTTATTTATAAGTTGCATCATATCGCACAAAAACCTTTAAAAATATAGAAATAAAAAATATTATATCTTTTTTATTTTACTCTATTTAGAAAACTTAACTATAATTTCGCAAATTATCCATAAAGGCTAGAGTATGTTCGGTAAAAAAGAGTTAAAAACTTACGATTTAAGTAAAGAAGAGTTAGATAAATTACAATGGGCGAAGGTAACGACTCCAAAAGGTGTTATGTACATTAAACTTTTTAATGAAGAAACGCCAAATACGGTTGCGAACTTTGCGCACTTAGCAAACACAGGTTTTTACAATGGTCTTAATTTTCACCGTGTAATCCCAGGATTTATGGCTCAGGGTGGTTGTCCAGATGGAAGAGGAAGTG
This sequence comes from Campylobacterales bacterium, assembly GCA_026390075.1. GTDB lineage: Bacteria > Campylobacterota > Campylobacteria > Campylobacterales > Sulfurimonadaceae > Sulfurimonas. The sequence goes on along the minus strand of JAPLGP010000030.1, from coordinate 12,230 downwards.
GAGGACCGGGTTACTCAATTCCTTGTGAAACTGCACTTAACACTTCTCGTCACAGACGCGGAAGCCTCTCTATGGCACACGCTGGACCAAACACAGGTGGAAGCCAATTTTTCATCTGTTTTGTAAATACTCCACATTTAGATGGTGTTCACACTGTTTTTGGAGCAATTGATGAAGATGATGCTGAGAGCTTTAAAACTTTAGACAGCATTAAAGGTCAAGACGAAATCACAACTATTGAGATTTTAGAAGAGAAATAATTTACTCGCATTCCACATGCCAAGACTATTTCTTGGCATGTGGAAACTTCAAGGAAAAAACATCTTAGTCCACATCTGTTGCAGTGTTGATTCACACTTTTTTTTGCAAAAACTCCAAGCCGACTTCCCACAAGATAAACTCATTGGTTTTTTTTATGACCCCAACATTCATCCCTACTCAGAATATCAACTCCGCTACCTTGATGTACAACGCTCTTGTAAAAAACTAGGCATAAAGTTACTCGAAGGCGAGTATGATTTTGAAGCTTGGATGCAGGCCGTCAAAGGTTTGGAAAACGAACCAGAAAAAGGTGCGAGATGTGAAGTCTGTTTTGATAAACGCTTTGAAGTGAGTGCCTATAAAGCTCTTGAAATTGGCGAAAAAACAATGACAACGACGCTTCTTGTCAGCCCACTTAAATCTCAAGAACAACTCCAAAAAAGCGGTGCAATTTTCGAACAAAAACATGGCGTAAAATTTATCGCAGTTGATTATAGAAGCGGTGGTGGGACGCAAGACCAAAGCCGTGTTACAAAAGAGGAAAAACTCTACCGACAAGATTATTGTGGGTGTATTTATGGACTTACTATGCAACGAGAGCAACAAAATCGTTTGATGGATGAGATGTTTTCGCCAATCTCGGGAGTAATTCTCCCTGCTTCCATAGAAGAGAGACTAGAAATGTACAAAAAACGCATAGAATTAGAAGAGAAAAACATTGCGTACAAAATCATAAAAGAGAAGTTTTTAAATTACCGCCAATTGAGTTTTAAAATAACAGATAATAAAAATAACAGCATTGAAGCTTATGCACTTTCCTACTCCACTTTGCCAACAAATAAGGCACAGGGAACTATAGAATTTGAAGATAAAAATATACACTATTTCTCTCGTCAAGAGATAAAATTTGTAACACTTCAAAACTTTAACTTGGCATGTGGATTTCATTATAAAGATATCAAAGAGCTTATTTTTAATCCTCCAAATTTTGATGAAGAGCTAAAATTTAGAAACTCCTTGGCATGTGGAAGTTATGATTTAACACCTCTAATCATTGTTGAAAATATACCCCAAAACAAGCTAAGTATTGAGCTTCATGCAAAAACTTATGAAGATGTCAAAGAAAAACTAATAATAGTATAATAATTATTCGGGTAAAATAGCCAAAATTAATATATAAGGCTTTTAATCATGACTATGGATGTCGTCGAAATTCAAAAAATCATACCTCATCGTTATCCTTTTTTACTTTTGGATCGTGTTACAAATATCGTTAAAAATGAAACTTTAGTTGGCTTCAAAAATGTAACTATCGGCGATAATGTATTTCAAGGTCACTTTCCAGGTCATCCAATCTATCCAGGCGTTATGATTTTAGAGGGAATGGCTCAAGCTGGTGGGATTTTAGCATTTAAAAGCATGGATGATATGACTGAAGAAGAAGCAGCTAAAAAAGTTGTTTATTTTATGAGTATCGATAACGCAAAATTTCGTGCTCCAGTAAAACCAGGCGATAGATTAGAATACCGCATAAGTGTTATAAAAAGAAAAGGTTCTATCTGGGTACTCGATGGAAAAGCTTTTGTAGATGATAATTTGGTTTCTCAAGCTGAGTTAAAAGCTATGATAGTTGATAAGTAAAAGGAAAAATATTGAGTAAAATTTCTCCACTCGCTATCATTGAAGATGGTGCTATAATCGGAAAAGATGTTGCAATTGGAGCGTATTGTCTCGTTTCATCCCAAACAACAATTGGAGATGGAACAAAGATTGAACAAAATACAGCAATCTACGGAAAAACAACTATCGGTAAAAATAATCATATATTTTCACATGCCGTTATTGGGTCTGTTCCACAAGATTTAAAGTTCGCTGGAGAAGATGTTGAACTCGTTATTGGCGACAACAACATCATCAGAGAATTTACACTTTTTAACCCTGGAACAAAAGGTGGCGGTGGCAAAACTATCATCGGTTCTCATAACCTTTTTATGGGATATGTTCATATTGGGCATGATGTACTTATAGGAAATCACTGTATTTTGGCCAATGCTGCGACACTCGCTGGGCATGTGGAAATGGGAGATTATGCTGTGATTGGCGGGATGACTCCTATTCATCAATTTGTACACATTGGTGATTATGCGATGATTGCAGGAGCATCTGCACTTGCTCAAGATGTTCCTCCTTTTTGTTTAGCTGAGGGAAATCGTGCTTATTTAAGAGGTCTCAACTTAACTGGTCTTAGAAGAAACCTCAAAAGAGATGAAATAGATGAACTGAAAATTGCCTACAGAGAACTTTTTGAATCAGGTAAACCACTTAAAGACATAGCAAATGAACTGCTAGAAAATACACAAAGCCATTTAGTGCACAACCTTTGTAACTTTGTACTAAAAACAAAACGCGGAATTCCGTATGAGAGGAAAAATATATGACACATAGACATTGTAGCTTTTGTGATGCAAAAGAGAGCGAAATAAACCCGCTTATTGCTGGAAATGGTGTTTACATCTGTAAAAATTGTGTGACTTCAGCATACAAAATTATGTTTGGTGATGAGCATGGCAATCATGACTCAAAAGATGAACAACTCATTAATGCTGTAAATGAACTTATGACTCCAAAAGAGTTAAATAAATTTTTAAGTGGTTATATTATAGGTCAAGAAAGAGCTAGAAAACTTTTAAGCGTAGCTGTTTATAACCATTACAAAAGAATTTTTAAAACTACAAATACGGTGGATGATGATACAGAAATAGCAAAATCAAATGTTTTACTCATAGGTCCTACTGGAAGCGGAAAAACACTTATGGCTCAGACTATTGCTAGGGTTTTAAATGTTCCTATTGCTATCGCGGATGCGACAAGTCTTACTGAGGCTGGATATGTTGGAGAAGATGTTGAAAATATTTTGACAAAACTACTTCAAGCAGCCGATGGAGATGTAAAAAGAGCACAGCAAGGCATCGTTTTTATAGATGAAGTTGACAAAATTGCACGAATGAGTGAAAACCGTTCTATTACTCGTGATGTTTCAGGCGAAGGTGTACAACAAGCACTCTTGAAAATAATCGAAGGAGCCTCTGTAAACATTCCACCAAAAGGTGGCAGAAAACATCCTAATCAAGATTTTATCTCTATCGATACAACGGGAATACTCTTTATTTGTGGGGGTGCGTTTGATGGACTTGATGAGATAGTTAAGAAAAAACAAGGGAAGAATGTACTTGGATTTGGTCACGACAAAAAAACAAATGATGAAAGAAAAGTTACATACGATATGGTTGAACCTGATGATTTAGTTGGTTATGGGCTTATTCCTGAACTTGTTGGAAGATTACCTATTATTGCTTCACTCAATGAAATTACAGAAGAAGATATGGTTCGTATTCTTATAGAACCTAAAAACTCTTTAATCAAACAGTATCAAAAACTTTTTTCTATTGATGATGTTGAGTTAAATTTTGAAGAAGAAGCACTTAAAGCAATCGCTAAAAAAGCGATTACTAGAAAAACTGGAGCACGGGGTCTTCGCGCAATTTTAGAAGAAAATATGATTGACATAATGTATGAGCTTCCAGAATATAGTGGATATGAAGTTTTAATTACCAAAGAAGTAATTGAGAATGGTGAAAGTCCAATGTATATTAAAAAATCAGCAAAAAAAATAGCATAAGGTAGATAAATAGATGATATTCAATAAATTAATAGGGCTTTTTTCAAACGATTTATCAATAGATTTAGGAACAGCAAATACAATCGTTATAGCAAAAGGAAGAGGGATTATCATTAATGAACCTTCTGTTGTAGCAGTAAAAACTGAAAAATATGGGCAACAAAGAGTTCTGGCTGTTGGGCATGAAGCCAAAGATATGGTTGGAAAAACTCCTGGAAATATCAAAGCGATTCGTCCTATGAGAGATGGGGTTATCGCTGATTTTGATATGACTGAAAAAATGATTAGGAAGTTCATTGAAAAAGCGCATGGTAGAAGTTCACTTATAAGTCCTAGGATTATTATCTGTGTGCCATATGGGTTAACTCAGGTTGAGAGAAAAGCTGTTCGTGAGTCCGCTCTAAGTGCGGGAGCTAGAGAAGTTTTTCTAATAGAAGAGCCTATGGCTGCAGCAATTGGTGCAGGTATTGACATCCGTGAGCCTCAAGGAAATTTGGTTGTTGACATCGGTGGCGGTACAACTGAGATAGGTGTTGTTTCTCTAGGAGGTCTTGTTCTTTCAAAATCAATCCGTACTGCTGGAGATAAAATAGATTTAGGTATCATCAACTATGTACGAAAAAAATATAACTTACTTATCGGTGAGCGCGTAGCTGAAGAGATTAAGATAAATATTGGTACGGCTGTTACTCTTGATGAAGAACTTACTATGATAGTAAATGGAAGAGACCAAGTTGAAGGCTTACTGAGTTCAGTTGAATTAACAAGTGAAGATGCCAGAGAAGCTATGCAAGAACCGTTAAAAGAGATAGCTGAAGCACTTCGTGATGTACTAGAAAAAATGCCACCTGACTTAGCGGGTGATATTGTGAATCATGGCATTATTTTAACAGGTGGCGGTGCGCTTATTCGTCAACTCGATAAATATCTTTCCGATATAGTAAGAATTCCAGTATATGTTGCAGACGAACCACTTTTAGCCGTGGCTCGTGGAACTGGTCGTGCATTAGAAGAGATAGATTTACTACAAGAACTATTTGAAAATGAGTAAAGGGCTTTTTAGCTTTTTTTTAATATTTGTTGCACTCTTTTTGGGTGCACTTTATTTTAGTAATGCTATTCAAGCACCCTTAGTTTCATCATTAAATTCTATAAAATCTAGCTATCACAACGCAATAGAATTTATAGAAAACAAATTTGAACAGCACACATTTCAAGCTAGCGAAATAACACTTTTAAAAGAAAATCTCCAAAAATATAAAGATAATCATCTTGTAATGCAACAATTAGCATCTGAAATAAATGACCTATTAAAAGAAAATAACTCTAGCCTAAAAACAAATCCTGAAGTTGAGCTTGTGAGAACAATCTCTTATGAAGAGTTTGGAGACTTAAATAGAGTTTGGCTTGAAATAAAAAACTATGACCCTTCCAAAGTATATGGATTAACACACAACGAGCTTGTTGCTGGTATCGTCGTACCAAAAAATACAAAACCTTTAGCTCTTTTAAATAGAGATGTAAAAAGTTCTTATGCGGTTTATGTAGGTCCGCAACAAGCTCCAGGAATTGCACATGGCAATAACTCCGAATTTTTAGTTGTTATGTTTATCCCTGCATGGTTTAGCGTAAATGTAAACGATGAAGTTGTTACCTCAGGATTAGATAACATCTTTTTCAAAGGTTTAAAAGTGGGCAAAGTGATATCTGTAACAAAAGCGCAAGGATATCAAAATGCAGTTATAGAGCCATACTACGGGTCAAATGACCCTGGTTATTTTCATATGATAAGGAGAGTAAGATGAGATATATAATTTTAGTGGTAGTATTCATTTCTACATTAATGGCAGGAGAAGTAACTATTGGTGCTGGTCCATATATGCAAAGTCAACCATACAAAGGTTTAGACACTCCTATAATAACACCTTCCCCTGTTATTTTCTTCGACAATTCCGTTGTTTATGTTCGATGGACAAGAGCTGGAGTCTATTTTTTAGGGGATAAACAAGACAACTCTGCATGGGGATTTTCTTTTACAGCCCAGCCACGAGTCAATCAATATAAAGCTTCTAAGTCTAATTATCTAACTGGAATGAGTGATAAAGAAAGCTCTATAGAGGGTGGTTTAGCCTTTAGTGCAAACATAGATAAATTCACACTCGACATAACGGCGTTAACAGATGTACTTAGCAGACACAACACTTGGGTTGTAAAAACAGAGCTTGGATACCAATTTAAGCTTAATAATTTTACTTTTTATCCTAGTCTTATACTTGCATACCAATCATCTTATTTCATGGATTACTATTATGGTGTCACACAAAGTGAAGCTACCCCACAAAGAGCATACTATAGCCCACAAAATAGTATGCAGTATGGAGTTCAAACCTACATAAAATATCCACTCACGGAAAATCTATCAGCATTTGGAAATATCAAAGCTGATAAACTCGCAGATGAAGCTATAAATAGCCCAATAGTCAAAGATGACTATATATTTTCAGGATTAATTTCTCTTATATACACCTTTAAATATTAAAAAAAAGAGCAAAAACTCATCAAATTTTAAGTGCCTTTTACCTATAATAAACAAATTTTTTTGTATATATATTTAAAAGGTAAACTATGCCAAAACGCACCGACATCAAGACGATTTTACTTATTGGCTCTGGTCCAATTATCATTGGTCAAGCATGTGAGTTTGACTACTCAGGAACACAAGCTGTTAAAACATTAAAAGAGTTAGGCTATCGCGTAGTTCTTATTAACTCAAATCCCGCAACCATTATGACAGACCCAGAATTTGCTGATAGAACTTACATAGAACCAATCAAAGAAGATGTTATTGCTAAAATCATCAAAAAAGAAAATGTAGATGCAATTTTACCTACTATGGGTGGACAAACAGCACTTAATGTTGCTACAAGTATGTACAACAAAGGGATGCTTGAAGGAATAGAATTTTTAGGTGCAACTCCTGAAGCTATTCATAAAGGCGAAGACCGCTTAGCCTTCAAAGAGGCTATGATAAAAATCGGAATGGATTTACCATTCTCAAAATATGCTTACAATATGGATGACGCACTAGAAGCCGCAAATGAAATAGGTTTTCCTATCATCATACGAGCTTCCTTTACCCTTGCTGGCGGTGGAAGTGGCGTTGCTTACAACATGGATGAGTTTAAAAAACTTGCCGCTCGTGGTTTAGATGAATCTCCTGTTTCTGAAATTCTCATAGAAGAGTCACTTCTTGGCTGGAAAGAGTATGAAATGGAAGTTATCCGCGACAAAGCGGACAATTGTATCATCGTATGTGCCATAGAAAACTTCGACCCGATGGGGGTTCATACTGGCGATAGTATTACAGTTGCCCCTGCTCTCACTCTCACAGACAAAGAGTACCAAAGAATGCGTAATGCCTCTTTTGATATTTTAAGAGAGATAGGCGTTGACACGGGCGGAAGTAATGTTCAGTTTTCAATCGACCCTAAAACTGGAAGAATGATTGTAATCGAGATGAACCCTCGTGTAAGCCGCTCTTCTGCACTTGCATCTAAAGCAACTGGCTATCCTATTGCCAAAGTTGCAACACTTTTAGCTGTTGGATTTACTCTTGATGAAATCACAAATGACATAACAGGAACTCCTGCCTCTTTTGAGCCAGTGATAGATTATGTTGTAACAAAAATTCCACGATTTACATTTGAAAAATTTCCAGAAGCAGAAAATACACTCAGCACAAGTATGAAATCAGTTGGTGAAGTTATGGCGATTGGACGAACTTTTAAAGAGTCTATTCAAAAAGCTCTCTGCTCACTTGAAACTGGGTTATGCGGTTTTGATGAGATAGACGCAGATATAGAGTTTGTGCAACATGAAATCCGCCGTCCTAATGCAGACCGTATTCTTTATGTAGCTGAGGGTTTCCGCCGTGGCATGAGTGTTGAGGAAATGTTTTCCACATGCCAGATTGACCCTTGGTTTTTATACCAGCTAGAAGAGTTAATCAAATCTGAGGGAACAATTACAGATAAAGTTTTATCCGATGCAGAGTTTATGAGAAGCTTAAAAGTGGATGGTTTTTCAGATAAACGCATTGCACAACTCATCGCTAAAAACTCAGACAAAAAAGTAAGTGAAAACGAAGTCTATGAAGCGAGAAAAACTTTAGGTGTAAACTTTGAATACAATGAAGTGGACACATGTTCCGCAGAGTTTGAAGCGCTCACGCCTTACCTTTATTCAACTACAAACATTACAAAACTGCCAAATGTAAAAAACAGAGTAAGTGACAAGAAAAAAGTTCTTATTCTTGGCGGTGGGCCAAACAGAATCGGGCAAGGTATCGAGTTTGACTACTGCTGTGTTCATGCTGCTTTTGCACTCAAAGAGATGGATATTGAGACGATTATGTACAACTGTAATCCTGAAACTGTCTCAACAGACTACGACACTTCAGATGTTCTCTACTTTGAACCAATAGATTTTGAGCATGTAAGAGCAGTTATTGAAAATGAAAAACCAGATGGAATCATCGTTCACTTTGGTGGACAAACTCCACTCAAACTTGCAAATGCCCTCACAGAAATCGGCGCAAATATTTCTGGTACTTCTTCTGCTGTTATTGACTTAGCGGAAGATAGAGAAAAATTTTCTGATTTTGTTATTAAGAATGGACTCAAACAACCAGAAAATGGTCTTGCAAGAACGAAAGAAGAGTCTTATGTCATAGCTGAAAAATTGGGTTATCCAGTACTTGTTCGCCCTTCTTTTGTTCTAGGCGGTCGCGGTATGCGTATCGTTTACTCAGAAAATGAGCTTAAGCAATATATGGATTTAGCGATTTCAGTAAGTAACGATGCTCCCGTTCTCATCGACAAATTTTTAGACCAAGCGATAGAGCTTGATGTGGATGCTATTTGTGATGGTTTAGATGTTTATATCGGTTCAGTTATGCAGCACATCGAAGAAGCTGGAATTCACTCAGGCGATAGCGCATGTTCACTTCCTCCTGTAACGCTCTCAAAAGAGATGATTGCAAATGTGGAACAACAGACCAAAACTATTGCTCTTGGGCTTGGCGTAATCGGTCTTATGAATGTTCAATATGCTATTTTCCAAAATGAGATTTATCTTATAGAAGTAAATCCTCGTGCAAGTAGAACTGTTCCTTTTGTGAGTAAAGCAACTGGAATGCCATTAGCAAAAGTTGCAACGCGTGTTATGGTTGGAGAAACGCTTAGAAGTGCCTTAGAATATTACGACCATTATAAAATTGTAACAGAAGAAAATGGACTTTTAAAACCACAGCTTAAAGATCATGTTTCAGTAAAAGAAGCTGTTTTTCCATTTCATAAACTCTATGGTGCGGATTTAACACTCAGCCCAGAGATGAAATCAACGGGTGAAGTTATGGGCATTAGCTCAAATTTTGGTATCAGTTTTGCAAAAGCACAAATCTCTGCTGGAAATAAAATTCCAACGAGCGGAACATGTTTTTTATCTTTCATAGATATGGAAAAAGTTCACGCACCAGAAATTGCAAGAGGTCTTCATAAACATGGTTTCAAACTTGTAGCGACAAAAGGGACTCAATCTGTTATAGAAGCAGCTGGAATTCCTTGTGAAAGAGTTTTAAAAATTTCAGAAGGTCGTCCAAATATAGAAGATAGCATGAAAAATGATGAAATCCACATGGCGATAAATACTTCAGATAACAACACTTCTAAAAAAGATGCTGTTGTTATCCGTCAAGAGGTTCTGAGAAAAAATATACCATACTTTACAACTCTGAGTGCGGCAAGAGCGGTACTTTTAGCCCTTGACGAAATGGTGGATGAATCTTGGTCGGATGTGCAAGCACTTCAAGATTTTTTAGCTTGAGATGCGCCCAGTAATCCTCACACAAACTGACACAACTGTCGGTTTTCTCTCTCAAGATGCAACGAGACTTTATGAGATAAAGTCTCGAAAAAAATCAAAGCCCTTTATCAAAGTTTATTCAAATTTTGAAACTTTCTTGGCATGTGGAAATAGAGTTCCTCTCAGCCAAAAAAATAGAATTCGTCGCTCCAAAAAAACAACTTTTATAGTAAAAAACAGAGCTTTTCGCGTTGCTAAAAATTTACTCAGTTCTACTATACTACAAAATTCCACATGGCACTTCTCGACTTCAGCCAACGAATCTAACAAAGAGTTTGATAGAGAATTTTGTGAAAATAAAGCGGATATAATTATAGAAGATAAAAATGGCTTACAAGAGAGCGTCTCTTCAAGCCTTATTAAAATGAACAATGTAAAAAGGAAAAAAATACGATGAAACATATATCTTCAATAGCGAGTGGCGTAGCACTTGGGAGTGCTGGTCTAATGATGATGAGTCTGTTAAGTGGTTGCGAATCAAAACAAGAAGAAAAAAAGCAGCAAAATCACTTTTTAGTTATAGAACAACAAGGAAATGGCAAATATGTAATTGTTGAAGATATGCCAACAGAAGGACCTAGCCGTGCAATAATTCGTGAAAAAGATGCGGATGGAAAAGTTACTGAAAAAATTTTAAATCAAGATGAAATGAAAGCCTTAGCAGGAGAAGAGTATAAAAAAGTTCAAAATGGAACTTCTGAAACTGTCTCTGGTAATCACAGCGAAGGCATGGGACTTGCTGGGACTATACTCGCAGCAGCGGGTGGAGCAATTATGGGAAATATGATTGCAAATTCACTCATGGGCAATAAAAACTTTTCTCAAAATGCTGCTGCATCAAACCCAAGTGCCTATAATCGCTCAGCCCCATCAGGAGGCACTCCTTCTGCACCACCAAGTTCTTCAGGCTCTTCTGACAAAAAAAGTTATTTTGGTGGCTCAACAAGTGGAAGTGCAACAAGTGGCTCAACAGGCGGAAGTTCCACTTCTAGCTCTACAAGTTCAGGAAGCTAAAATGATAAAATTACAAAAAATAAACCCTCTTGATTCTAACACACTTGAAGAGCTCGGCTTTTCATGGCACACAGACAGCGATGGAAGTAAGTATGTAAGTGATGAGTTAGTTCAAATCACATCTAGCGAAGCCGAAGCATATTATGAAGCTGTGAATGAACTCTATGATATGTATGCTGAAGCAGCGGGATATGTCATAGAAAATAATCTCTTTTTTGAACTTGGCATTCCTTTTAATCTTATTGATGCAATTAAAAAAAGTTGGGAAAATGATGTGCATTGGCATCTTTATGGTCGTTTTGATTTAGCTGGTGGAGTGGATTCAAAACCCATAAAACTTATAGAGTTTAACGCAGACACGCCAACATCTCTTATGGAGACTGCCCTTCTTCAATGGGGTTTGTTAAAGCATAATCATATGGATGAAGAAAAACAGTTCAACAATGTTTATGATGCAATTAAGGAAAATTTCAAAAGACTCATCACTCTCTTTGAAGATACTGAACTTTTTAATGAACGCTATGAAGGATGGAAAATTTTATTTTCTTCTATGAAAGGAAATGCTGAAGAAGAAGCCACAACAAAATTATTGCAACAGATGGCAACCGATGCAGGATTTAACACAGGTTTCGAGTATTTGCAAAACGCTCGTTTTGATGAAAATGGCATCTATGACGCACATGACAATAAGTACGAATACTGGTTTAAACTCTATCCTTGGGAAGATATAGCAACCGATGAGCCAGAACTAGCAACAACACTTACAACTATTATGCAAAATCAAGAGGCAATTATCCTCAACCCAGCATACACTCTGCTCTTTCAATCAAAAGGAATGATGAAAATTTTATGTGACCTTTTTCCTGATTCTCCTTACCTGTTAAAAACTTCATTTGAGCCACTCAGAGGTATCAAGCATGTAGAAAAGACAGTTTTTGGAAGAGAGGGAGCAAACACAAAGATAATCGATGCGAATGGCACAGTTTTAGAACAAATTGACGGACCCTATGGTAACCACAAAAAAGTGTATCAGGAGTATGTAGAATTTCCTAAAGATTTAACTGAAGCAAAATATCAAGCGGGTGTTTTCTTCGCCTATGAGGCATGTGGAATGAGCTTTAGAAAAGGCTCAGAGATTATGGATAACATGAGTAAGTTTGTGGGACATGTGATAGTTTAAAGGCACCTCTAAAAACTAGATTGCCACGCTTCGCTCGCAATGTTCTGTGCTTAAAGTCAAGTCTTTTTAACAAATCTCTACCATTTTTCTTTCGTAGATATAGTTTGGAGTAAATGGTTTATTATGCTTTAAAACTCCAAATGCAATTCTAAGCAATTTATGAGCTACTGCAAT
>JAPLGP010000032.1 GCA_026390075.1 Campylobacterales bacterium | reverse complement strand
GTGTTTATGTTTGATTGTCTAGGTGGCTATAGAGAGAGGGAAACGCCTGGCTCCATTCCGAACCCAGAAGCTAAGCCTCTCATCGCTGATAATACTGCATCTTTCAGGTGTGGAAATGTAGGTCGCTGCCTAGTTCTCAAAATACTATCTTTATTCTCAAATATAATCCTTTCTTCTTACTCTTTCAATCATCACTTTCTTATTTTACTTTATCTCTCAATTTTAGTCTATTATTATCACTCTTTTTCTTCTTTTTTTTAGTTTTTTTGGCATGTGGATATGCTAGAAATAATCATATATATGTTATTATTTTGAACAAAAATTTAGGAAAATTAAATGAAAAATTATATTAAAGATCAAATTAAAAAATCTTACGAAACAAAATTAGCTATTTATGAAAATGATGCATTATTGAGCAAATTAGAAGAAGTTGCTAAGTTGTGTGTTACATTATATAGAGGTTCTAATAAAACTATTTTAGCTGGGAATGGCGGTAGTGCTGCTGATGCTCAGCATATTGCAGCGGAGCTTGTTGGGAGATATGGTTTTGATAGACCGTCTATTCCTTCACTTGCACTTACTACCGATACTTCAAATCTGACCGCCATTGGCAATGATTATGGGTATGATAAAGTTTTTTCTCGTCAACTTGAGGGGATGGGTCAAAGCGGTGATATTTTTATAGGAATCTCAACTTCTGGTAATTCAGTAAATATTATAAATGCATTTCATAGTGCAAAAGCAAAGGGCATTACTACTGTTGCTTTAGTTGGTCGTGATGGCGGTGAAATGGCTAAAATAGCTGATTATGCGATTGTTGTGCCATCAGATTCTACGCCAAGAATACAAGAGGCTCATATATTAATTGGGCATATTCTTTGTGATATTATAGAAAAAGAGATATTTGGCGATGGCGTTGGCAAGTAGCTAATGTCTGAAACTCTGCAAAAAGCTCTTTTTTTAGACCGTGATGGTGTTGTAAATGTTGAAAAAGAGTATCTTTATAAAATTAATGATTTTGAGTTTATAGATGGTATTTTTGAACTTTGCAGATATTATCAAAATTTAGGTTATGTTATTTTTGTTATAACAAATCAATCAGGTATAAGTAGGGGTTTTTACAGTGAAAATGATTTCGCCGTTTTGTCATCTTGGATGATTCAAGAGTTTGCAAAAAACATGATTGAAATAAAAAAAGTTTATTACTGTCCACATCATCCTGAGCTTAGTGGTGATTGTAGCTGTAGAAAGCCACATGCCGGAATGCTTTTAAAAGCACAAGAAGATTTTGGTATAGATTTAGAAAATTCAATACTTATAGGCGATAAAGAGACAGACATAGAAGCTGGTTTAAATGTTGGGTTGCATGAAACATATTTCTTTGATGAATTTAATAAAATTAAAGATTCAAAAGCTACTAAAATAGTAAAAAATTTAGATGATATATGGAAAAATAGATGTTAATATTAAATACGGGTGGTACATTTAACAAGAGATATAATCCTTTAAATGGCGAGTTAGAAGTTCCTTATGATAATAGTGCAGTTGAATCGGTACTTCAAAGTGTTGCTTTTGACTATGATTTGGCTGGTGCTGTTTATAAAGATAGCCTTGAAATGGATGCAAATGATAGAAAAATGATTGCTGATATTATTATGCACTCGGTCGATGATACATTTATAATTATTCATGGAACAGACACTATGCATGAGAGTGCAGAGTTTTTAAGTGAAATATTTAGAGACAAAAAAATTGTTTTAGTAGGGGCGATGAGACCTTTTGAAATAGAGAAAATTGAAGCTACTCTAAACTTGGGTATTGCCATAGGATTTCTCAAAGCTTTGCAAAATTATGGAGTCTATATCTGTATGAGTGGGCATGTGGAAATATGGAATAAAATGATAAAAAATAGAGATGCAGGAAAGTTTGAAATTGTCTGAAAATATTGCTTGTAGCCATTGCCATTTAGAATTTAATCCTTCTGTAATGATTAAAGAAGATGATAATTATTTCTGTTGCAATGGATGTCAAGGGGTCTTTCATCTTTTGAGTGATTCTGGACTAGATAGCTTCTATGAAAAAACTGGCAATGTGACACTCACTCCACCAACAGCACAATATGAAGATTCTTCCAACTTTAATTCACCCGCTTTTTATGATAGATTTGTTAAAAAAAATAGTGATGGTTTTTGTGAAGTTTCACTTATTATTGAAGGTATCCACTGTTCTGCTTGTGTTTGGCTCAATGAAAAAGCACTTCATAAAATGGACGGTGTCATAGAAGCAAATATAAATTTTACGAACAATAAAGCCGTGATAGTTTGGGCAGATGATGTGGTAAAACTCTCCTCCATTATAGATATGATTCGAGCTATCGGCTATAACGCCTATCCATACGACGCATCACTCCAAGAAGCACATGCCAACAAAGAGAGAAAAGAGTACTACCTTCGAATGGCAGTCGCTATTTTTGCATCGATGAATATTATGTGGATAGCGGTTGCTCAGTATGCGGGTTATTTTAGCGGTATTACTCAGGATGTAAAAACTATTTTAAATATTGCTGAGGGAATCCTTGCTACTCCTGTCCTTTTTTATAGCGGTTGGGTCTTTTTTAGGGGTGCTTTTTATGCTGTAAAAACGAGAGTTATCAACATGGATACTCTCGTAGCCACTGGTTCAACTCTCACTTACATTTATTCTATTTATATAACGCTCTCTCAAAGCGGTGAAGCGTATTTTGACTCTGTGAGTATGATTATTACCTTTGTTTTGATTGGCAAATTTTTAGAGGTTTTAAGTAAAAAAAATGCGGCGGATACCCTTGATATTATCACAAAACAAATACCAAATGAAGTCAATATTGTCCAAGATGGGCGCGTTGTATCTTATAAACTTTCCGATGTTTCTGTTGGTAATATCGTAGTTGTTTCATCTGGCGAGAGAGTTTTACTTGATGGTCTTATTATTAAGGGAAATGGCTCTTTTGATGAGTCAAATCTTACAGGGGAAAGTGAACCGATTTATAAACAAATCGGCGATAGTGTAGTGAGCGGTACAACAAGTATAGACGCAGATATTCATTTTAGGGCGACAAAAGATTTTGAGCACTCAACACTCTCAAACCTTGTTGCACTTTTAGAGAGTGCGATAAACAAAAAGCCGAAAATTCAACTCATGGCAAATAGATTATCTGAATATTTCTCTTCAGTTATTCTGAGTTTTGCATTTTTAACTTTTATTGTCTGGTGGCTATTGACAAATAACTTTGATATATCTTTTATGGTGGCTATATCGGTTATTATTATTGCATGTCCCTGTGCTTTGGCACTTGCAACGCCTGTTGCGACTTTAGTTGGACTCAACATGGGTGCAAAAAGAGGAATTCTTTTTAAAGAAGCAGCACATCTTGAGACGATGGCAAAGGTGGATACTCTTGTTTTAGATAAGACGGGAACACTCACCATAGGAAAACCAAAAGTTCTAAAAGAGCATATTTACGGTGAGTTTGACAAAGGGATTTTGTACTCTTTAGTGAAATCATCCAATCATCCTGTGGCATGTGGAATTTTAGAATATCTTATAGAAAACAGAAATGATATAAACGAGATACTTTTTGATACATTTAAACAAATTCCGGCATGTGGAATGAGTGCGAGTTTAAAGGAGGAAAAGTTCTTCGGCGGTAATTTAAAGCTAATGAATGAAAATAAAATCCATAGTGATTTTAAAAGTGATAACACACTTTTTTATTTTGCTATAGAGAATAAAGTAGTAGCTATTTATGAACTCAGCGATAAGATAAAAGAGAGTGCAAAAGAGATTATTGCAAATCTCGCACAAAGTGGAATTCAAACGATTATGCTCACTGGAGACAATCCACATGCCGCAACAAAAGTGGCGCAAGAGATTGGAATAGAAAATTTTTACTATGAGCAAACTCCAGAAGATAAGTCAAATTTTATACAAATGCTTCATAATGATGGGAAAAAAGTTGTGATGGTGGGTGATGGAGTCAATGATATTTTAGCACTCTCATGCGCCGATATAGGCATAGCGATGGGAAGTGGAAGTGATGTGGCTGTGGCAGTTGGGGATGTGGTTTTACTCAATGATTCACTCAAATCACTCGAAGATGCTTTTAAAATTTCTCAAACAACTTTTAAACTCATAAAACAAAATCTTTTGATATCGCTGATGTATAATGCTCTCACCATTCCACTTGCAATGGCTGGATTTGTTATTCCTTTAGTTGCGGCTATTTCTATGAGTTTTAGTTCACTTTTAGTTGTAGGAAATTCTATGCGTATTCGTCTGAAGTGGAATAAAAAGTAGGAGAATATTTTGGATAATTGGGTTATCGCTATGATGCTTGGAGCATCAATATTTTTGGGTGCTGTGGCACTGTTTGCATTTTTATGGGCTATAAAAAATGGTCAGTTTGATGATGAAGAAAAATTTTTAAATGCTGCAAAGTTTGATGGAGAAGATGAGTTAAATGATGCTCTAAATCAAGAGAGAAAGAAAAAAGAGTTAAAGAAAAATTATAGACCAGAGTGATTTAGAAGATGAATTGCCCAAAGAAGGCAATTCATAAATAACTATTTAAGAGTAGCTATATAAGCAGCAACTGCAGTGATATCCGCAGGAGTCATAGCAGCAACTTGACCTTTCATAAGACCTTTCATTTCTTTACCATAACTTCCATCTTGGTACCCTTTAAGAGCAGCTTCAGTTTTAGCAGCATCCCATCCACCGATGATTTGAGATTTATTAAGAGCAGATTTCTCAGCCTTAGCACCATGACAACTCGTACATTTTTGAAATAACGCAGCACCATCCGCCGCCATAAGACCAACACTAGCAACGAGTAATGTTAAAGCAATTTTTTTCATTTAATTTCCTTGGATAAATTTTCGTGTCAATTATAGTGATTAGACTCTTAAATACATGTTAAAAAAGACGATAGATTTTACAATTAGTATTCAATGTTACTAAGCCGATAAATAGGCACTTTCCGAACAAATTACATTGAAAATTTAAAAGTTAATTTCAAGCAAAAAAAAGTAGTATAGTTGAAGAAAAATGATACAAAAACAGTACCGTTTTGAAAACTTGCTTTTAAGCTACTCGGTAGCTAAAATTTACTAGGGTTCTCTTATTTTAAATAGCGTAAAAAACTATATGAATATGATAAAATATGTTCAAAATTAAATATGAGGTTGTTGTATGCAATCGTTAACAATCAATATTCAAAATGAATCACTTGTTGAAAAAGTCATTTGGTTACTAGACCATTTCAAAAATGATGGTTTAGAGATAGTCTCAAAAGAAGATATAGAAGATTTAAAACTTTTAAGTTCTTCAAGACATGAAGAGAGCATATCTTTTGAAGAATATTTAAAAAATGCAAATTGAGATTAGAAAAAGTGCCATTAAAGATTTAAGTTCTATTAGTGAGCCATTCAAAACAAAACTTCATAATAAAATTTTAGAACTTCAAAACCTTCCCAATTTATCAAATATTAAAAAACTTACAAATTTTGAACCAGCATATAGATTAAGGGTTGGCGATTATAGAATACTTTTTGATGTAGCGAATGAGACAATAATTATAGGTAGAGTTTTGCATAGACAAAATAGCTATGAGTAGGAATATAAATTCAAACAAAGGCATAAGCTTGAAAGAATATAGAAAAATAGTTAAGACTGAGGCTGTACTTTTAAAGTATGATGATGTTGAAAAACTTATAAACATATTAATAGAAAATATTCCAAATCATTCACATGCATTTGATTTTAATATAAACAAAGGTGATACAACTATCGGAGCTGATAATTTAAATGATTTATTTGCACAAGATTTACCTAACGAGATAGATGGTTTAACTTGTACAGTTCGTGGTTGGACAGAAGATAATAATATTGACAAGGGAATATCATTAAGTTTTCGAAGAACAGTTTCAGATTATCAAATACATGCTTATGACGAAACTTGGTTTTTAGGAAAGATAGGGCAAATTAATACTTTTTTAAAAAGTAAAAAACCTTGGTACGCATTTTTATCTAAAAATTTTGCAAGTATAAATGGCATATTGGTTGTTGTGTTTCCAATGATTTTTATTTTTTTGATAAATAAAGAAAAATATGTATTAGCTTTATTTCCAGTAATAGTAACAATAATATTAATGATATCTTTTAAAAAATATTTAAGTGGTGAACTTTTTCCACAGACAAGAATTATTTTAAAAGAAGATAATAAACAAATAAATTATAATTTTTGGTTACTCCTAATAGGTGGACTAACATTGGTGGCTACAATCGTTAGTACTATAAAGGCTTTTTTTTAATAATTGACCCTATGTGGGTATGCAATACATTCGGTCATGAGAGCTTAAAAATAACACTTGATGTCTATGAGCATTTTATGCCAAAGAAAGAAAAAATGCTTTTACCATTTTAAAAAAACGCTATACATAAGCACAATAATATAAAAAAATGCAAAACTAAAATGGTACAAATACGCTACTTTATGCAGTTAAATATCGCAGTAGCCGATGTTTCAACTTAAATACTTGTTAATGAATTAAAAGGTATTATTTTGGCAAATAAATTTACCTATGGATGAGAAAATGCGATACATTGAAGATGATTTAAAAGACAAAACTATTTTAATTACAGGTGGGGCAGGGTTCATTGGCTCGAACTTGGCTTTTTATTTTCAAAACAACCACCCTGCGGCAAAAATTGTCGTTTTAGATAGTTTTCGAAGTGGCGAAACTCTTTCCAATGGAAATCTTAAAAGTTTTGGGCACTATAAAAACCTCGTAGGATTTCGAGGCGAAATTATAAGCGGAGATATTAATGATAAAGATTTACTTTTAGACTTGGAAGTAAACTATAACTTTGACTATATTTTTCATGAAGCTGCCATCTCAGACACAACTGCACTCGAACAAGATTTGATGATAAAAACCAATGTAAATGCCTATAAAGATTTACTCAATCTAGCAGTTGCTCATGGGGCAAATATGATTTATGCCTCTTCTGCAGCAACTTATGGCAACGCTCCTTCTCCTCAAAAAGTGGGCTGTGAAGCACCAGCAAATGTGTATGGTTTTTCAAAACTCAGCATGGATTATCTCAGCCGTGAGTATATGAAAAGTAGTGATATCAGTATCGTGGGTCTGAGATATTTTAATGTCTATGGAGCGGGAGAGTTTTTTAAAAATTCTACGGCTTCTATGGTTTTGCAATTTGGGCATCAACTGCTTAAGGGCAAAAATCCTCGTCTTTTTGAAGATAGCGACAAAATTTTGCGTGATTTTATCTACATAGAAGACATTATTCAAGCAAATATTAAAGCGATGAAACCTAAAGAGAGTGGGATTTATAATGTTGGAACAGGGAAAGCTCGAAGTTTTCAAGACATTGTAGATATTTTACAATCTGAACTTGGAACTTCTTTGGCATGTGAATATATTCCAAACCCTTTTGTTGGAAGCTATCAGTTTCATACAGAAGCGGACATAGAAACGACAAAAGAAGCCCTCGGTTACGCTCCAGCCTACGAGATGGAAGATGGTATCAAAGCCTATGTTGCAGAGATAAAAAGAATTTTTAAAGAAGAAGTAAAATAATGACATTACTTAAAAACTCGAAGCCAAATATCCTTGTTATAGGTGATTTGATGATAGACCACTATTTGTGGGGAAGTTGTGAGAGAATCTCTCCTGAAGCCCCAGTTCAAGTGGTGGACATCGCAAAAGAGACAACGGTTTTAGGTGGTGCGGGAAATGTTGTAAACAACCTTGTAGCCCTCGGTGCGAAGGTGAGTGTGAGCAGTGTTATCGGCGATGATGACAATGGGCATGAACTTACAAATATGCTTAAATCTATTGGTGTGGACACAAAAAATCTCATTACGCAAAAGGGGCGAAATACCTCGAAAAAAAGTCGTATCATCGCGGTAAGTCAGCAGATACTTCGCTATGATAAAGAGAGTAAAGATGATATTTTACCTCTCTCTGTGGGTGAAATTTTAGATACTTTGCGTGTAAATATCAAAGAGTTTAACATAGTGATTTTGTCAGATTATGGCAAGGGTGTTTTAACAGACGCACTCTGTCAGGGTATCATAGAGCTTTGTAAGGAAAATAGTGTCAAAGTTTTGGTGGATCCAAAAGGGAGTGATTACTCTAAGTACAAAGGTGCATATCTTCTTACTCCAAACAAAAAAGAGGCGATGTTAGCTACAAAAATAAATATAGTCGATGAGCAAACTCTTACAGAGGCACTTTTAAAACTCAAGAAAGAGTGTGATTTAGGGATTTCACTTATTACGCTCTCAGAAGATGGAATCGCTACTTATGATGAAAAACTCAAGAAATTTCCGACAGTTGCCAAAGAGGTTTTTGATGTCACGGGTGCGGGAGATACGGTTATCGCCTCTATCGCTTTTGCTCTTTGTGCGAATAAAAGCATCGAAGAAACCGCAAAATTTGCAAACCTCGCGGCGGGAGTTGTCGTGGGTAAAATCGGTTCTGCAACTGTGACTCTTGCTGAAATAGAGGAGTATGAAGCAACTCTGCATAAAAGTACTTCCGATGCGCATATAAAAAGTTTTGAAGAGATTGCTTCTATGGTCGAGCGTTACCGACAAAGTGGCAAAAAAGTTGTTTTTACAAACGGCTGTTTTGATATTTTACATGTTGGGCATGTGAAGTATTTACAAATTGCAAAAAGTTTTGGGGATGTTCTTATTGTCGGACTCAACTCTGATGCATCCGTTTCTCGTCTTAAAGGACCAAGTCGTCCTGTAAATATTGCAGAAGATAGAGCGTATATCTTGGCTGCACTTGAAGCGGTCGATTTTGTTGTCCCTTTTTCGGAGGACACACCCTATAACCTGATAAAAATGATACAGCCTGATGTTCTAGTCAAAGGCGGAGATTATGAAGGAAAAGAGGTTGTGGGAACAGAGTTTTCTGGGGAATTAAAACTTGTTGATTTTGTCGATGGAAAAAGTACAACACAAACTATTCAACGCATACAAGGAAAGTAGGTATTGTTTATCTGGCATGTGGAATTTCCACATGCCAACCCCCTAATAAACTTCTAACTTTTTTACCGCTTCTATCACTTCATTTGCTGTAATACTTTTCATGCATTCGTGATGCCCAAGCGGACATTCGCGTTTCATACATGGACTGCACTCCATTTCATGCCTTACAATTGTGCTTTTTTTATTCATCCATTGCGAAGTTTCTGTATGTTTTGTCGGTCCAAAAATGGCAACTGTTGGCACTTGGTACGCGGCGGCAACATGCATAGGTCCGCTGTCATTTGTGATAAATAAGGAACATCCGCCGATGTTGGCACATAACTCGGCGATAGTTGTTTTCCCTGCTAAGTTTATGTAATTTTCCACATGCCATGATTGTAGTGAGCGTCCTATATCTTCTGCCATTTCAACTTCACTTACTCCACCAAATATAAGAATATCAAACTTGTCTGAAAACTCTTTTGCCACTTCCGCAAATCGCTCAGGATACCATCGTTTGGCACTTCCGTAAGTCGCTCCAGCATTGATGCCTAAAGTTGGACGAGAGAATTTTTTTGGTTCAATAAAGAGTTTCAATTTTTCAATATTCCCATCAAAATTATCCACATTTGTCATAGCAAGTTGTACATACTGCTGTACTAAATGTTGCTTCGTGGAAATTTTAGGAGTGTGAGAAAGTAAAAACATAGAGTGCCATGAACGCTTTGCAATACAGAGAACGGTATTTGTAAAGCGTAGTAAAAGTGAAGCGTGGAACTGGTTTCTAAAACTTATCGCCAAATCAAAATCGCCTAATTCTCTGGCTAATTTGTAAGTGGCTAAAAGTCTATTCGATGCTTTTTTAGTTTCATCTACTATAGCTTTTTCACAACGAGGATGATACTTTAAAGCTTCGATACTCACAAAACTCCCCACAAAAGTAAGCTCGGCATGTGGATAATATTTGCACAAAAGCTCAATCGCAGGAGTTGTCATAATCGCATCGCCAAGCCAGTTTGGAAGTATAATCAGAATCTTATGAGTCGGCATTTCACATCCTTTCATTTAGTGAAATTATTGCATTAAGTTTGAACATAAAAGTGGCTCCTTAGGCGAATTAAAGTTAGATTTTATCGTCTTAATTTGTATTTACGCTCTTAAGTTTATATAGTAAATAATAGTTCGCTTTAGCTGGACCAATATATTCGTATTTATCAGAGTCAACTTTACAATGCAAAAGAGACTTCGTTGTTGTTAGATAATATGATTCATTTACATTATTTTTTATTAGCTCAGCTTTATAATAGCGCTGTAGATTTCCAGAAAACTCCGTATTGCTGAGAAAATTATAATCGTCTTCTTCATTATCTGCACAGACAGAAATAGTTGCATTTGGTTTGAGCTTGACATCTGCTTCAATAAAATCATGATAAAAATTTTTATGTCTTTTATAATCATGCAGTTTTACATATGACACAGAGATAAGAGCTAGTATGAGTAAAAAATTTAAGCCCTTGATAAGTTTATAGCCACCAAATTTATGGACAACTTGCTTTACTGAATCTGAAAAAAAGAGTGAAAGAGCAATAGCAAAATATGGAAGTGATGGGAAGATATAATAATCATGTTGGCGAGGAGTGATTTCTAAAGGTAAGCTTGCACTAAAGCCAATAAAAAGAAAAAGCCAAAATATGCGAGAAATTATAAGAGTTTTAAATTTAATTTTACCGATAAGCATGATAATTATTGAAACAAAAAAAATAGAACTAAAATCTATCCCGAGTTGACTTATGAGTTTAAAATGCTCATTTCCACCACGAGAACCATTGATAGAAGATAGTATTTGATGTTCAAAATAAATAGAGAAATAGTTGTATGCCGGTGCATAATTGTAGAGTAAAATAATAGATATAGCAGCGAAAATAAGCACAAAAAAGTAAAAAGTAATGAGATTTTTTAAAGGATACTCTTTTGAAAAAAGTAAAAAGTAAAAAAAAGGCAATGCTAGAGGAAAAAGAGTGACAGGTCCTTTTACAAAAAATCCTGCTATTAACATAGCTGTAAAAAGTAGAGCATATATAATCATATTTTCTTTAAAAACTAAACTTTTTAAAAAGAAATAAACGGAGGCTAAAGTGAAAAATGTAGCTGGAATTTCAAGTAAATTATTTTCTAAAGTATAAGATGTCATTGGAAAAGCCATAAAATAAAAAAGTGCTAATAGCATGCCACTTTTGGAATCTTTTGGACTTACTAAATGATAAATAGCTACAATTTCTATCATAATTAGCAAGCCAAAAAATACTCCAAACAGTTTGTCAATAAGTATTGTATCTCCAAAAATGTAAAAGAAGAGAGACATTAAATAGATACCAAGAGGTGGATGTTCATAAAAATGGTTGAATAGATGGTTAGTAAAATGTAAATCCCAAAATCCATATTGTCCATCAGCCATGTTTCTAGCTATACTCATATAAACGAGGCTATCGGGATGAAAGCCAGCGGCAAGAACTCTTGTAATAGTTGTTAGCGCAAAAATAAGCATTATAAATAAGTATAAGTGAGAGGTGTTTTGTTTCATATTTTATTTTTTTCTTTCATGATAAGAGCGTAAAAGATATAGGTAAAAAGAGTAACAATAAAAAATGAGGTCACAACATCACTCAAAAAATGTCCACCTGCTGCGACTCTTGCAATACTTACAAGTACTCCATAACTAAGTGCTAAACCCATCCATAACCTTCTTCTTTCTTGTGCTAAAAGTGCAAAACCTATGAGAGAAAAAGCGGCTGCATTATGTCCACAACTAAAGGAATATCCGCCTTGATTACTTGGAATGAACGCTGGAGTGAATTCTTTTGTTCCGCCAAAATTGGTAGTTTCAGCGGGTCTTGCTCTTCCCCAATTCTCTTTTAATGTTACATTCACGATTAATCCAGGGGCAACGCCTAAAACCAAAAGAAGATACAAAACGACTTTTGCGTTGACATTTAAAATAGTGTTTTTGGTGAAAAAATTGTAGGCAAAAATGGCTAGAGTCGAGAGAGCAAATGTGATAATGAGCGGTTGCACGGAGTAATACAAAAGCTTTTCTATCCATGTGCCTTTTGCAGCAAAACTGTTGCCATCATAAAATAGAGTTGACACGAACAAATCTACCTGTGGAAATAAGATAAATAGGAGTGAAGAGAATAAAAAAAGAAGCCAAAAAGAGAGTTTTATATGTAAGTATTTTTTGTTCATGGGCACAATTATAGCGTGTCTTTTGTGTAAATATACAGAGGTGATGCGCCAATAGTGAGAGTTTTATCTTCTATCTTTTTTCCATCTTTTGAATAGACTTCATAGAACTCTTCATTTTCAAGAGTTGCAGGTTGTAATGACCAGTGAATTTGAAGCAATTTATCATGAATTAAAGATTTGAATACATAGTATCCTTCTTGTATATTTAACTCAAGAAATTGTGCATCTTTGAGAGTTTTTACCATAAATTTATAGACATAAAAAGCCGAGCGTTTTCGAATGGCATCACGATTGTCAATCAGTCCATATCCTGAGGCGATGAGCTGATGCCAAGATACAGAATCCACATGCCCCGATGCAAAAGCTAAAAGATAGTAACGAAGCATAAAATTTGCATAACTCTCTTCGCTTACACACTCATGCTCGCTTGTGGGTGCGTAGGGCGCGGTGTTACTTATAGGCCAATTTGTCTCAGTTATATGAAGTTCATTTGCACTTTTTGGGCTGAGCCAAACCATGGTGTGAAGGAGTGCAATTTTGTCTGATAAATCAAAACCCATCTGGCTATTTTCAGGTGCACCGCGTCTATCGACATATAAAAGTGAAGCAACTCCGTCGTAGTGGTATTTGAAAAAATTAAAAAGCGTATGAGCCGTGAAGTGGTACTCAAAATCTATCACTCCACTTCCAATCAATACGGCATGTGGAAACTCTGCAATTTTTAAATCATAGGCAGTTTGAAAAAAGCGATTGTACTCATCCACACTAAAAAATCCCCACTTCGCACGGTTGATGGTTGAGCCAATTTCGTAGATTTCCACATGCCCATTTAAAGATGAAAAAATTATTCTTAAATCTTTTTTTAGAAGTTTCAAATCTTCCACATGCTCTCTGTCTTGCATGATTTTGAGAGTGATTTTTTTATTTCCACATGCCAAGATGAAGGATTTTAACTCTTTAAGTTTCTCCATCTCCCAAAGTTTAAAACGAACTAAAACCCTCTCTACTTCTAACTCTTCTAAAAGCTCTAAAGTAAGCTTTTGTTCCCGCTCAAAATCCACACCCATGCAAAAAAATGTATGAGAATTTACTGGACTTCTTGCAAAACTCAGGTTGCTTCGTCGTTCCTCCTCGCAATGACCGTCATTACTTTTACAAAGACCGTCATTGCGAACGAAGTGAAGCAATCTAAAAAGAGAGTTTTGAAAAAAATCTATCTGCTTTCTTTTAACAAATGGCATCAAAAGAAACGAAATTGGTAAAATAAATAGAGCTGTGAAAAATGTTTTTAGAAGAGAAAATATCTCTTTTTTTCGCATCTTTTTTTTATACTCTTTATCTTTAAGCTGATAAGGCTGGTCGGAAAAATTATCCCAAGCAAAAGGCGGCTTCAATCTTTTTTATTCCATTGTGAAGTTTTGAGAAGATTTGCTTGAAATGAATCGATGCTTAAAAGAAGTTCTTCATCTTTTTTTGAAACAACTCCTTTTTGACTGATAAAATCTTTGAAATTATAAAAAAGTGAACCATTGATGTTATCCAAAGCGATAAGATTTCCCATTTTTACAAAGGCAAATCTTTGTTGTACGCTTTCATCAAAAACAGAGTTTCCAATGACTGAAAAAGGTGTACTCCACCCTAAGATATCTATGATGCTTGGAAGGATATCGTTGTGTGAAGCGATAATATTGCTCTGCGCAGGCGTCAATATTTTTGGTGCATAAATAATAAGCGGTACATGAAATTCAGGTAAATTCACATTTTGTGGATGTATCTTTTTCGCATTCTCAAGCTCTGTGTGGTTCGTGTGGTCGGCTGTAAAAATGAAGAGTGTTCTCTCAAACCAAGGCTCTTTTTTAGCCGATTCCATAAACTCTTTTATCTGTGTATCTACATAATAAAGAGTGTTGAGATAGCCATTTTCGCTGTTTGTGTCATGTGGATATTTTTCCCATTCTGCACCGGGAGAGTAGTAGGGAGAATGTGTTGAGGCTGTGAAAAAAAAGCTTAAAAATGGCTCTTGAATGTTTTGTAGTTTTGAAGATAAAAATCGTAAACTATCCCCATCCCAAGCACCATAATTTGGATTTCCAGTCTCTGTTCCCGTGTGCGCTATGTCTTCAGCTCCATAATAATCGCTAAATCCTGCAAGAGAGCTTAACTTATCGACTCTAAAAGAGCCTCTATTTGAACTTTGCATTGCAAGGGTTGTATAGCCATTTTTCTTTGCAATATCTCCTAAATAGGAAGGATTATAAAGCTCTAAACCTTCACCATAATTCTCAAACCCCACGGGTTGCGTAATTCCTGTGTAAACACTTGTAATACCCTCCTGTGAGCGTTGTCCATTTGCATAAAAGTTTGTAAAAAGTTGTCCCTCTTGTGCGAGTTTGTCGAGAGTTGGCGTTACTTTAAAATCGTTTTTTGCGAGTGCATCGAGGTATTTTGCACTCAAACTTTCAATCATGATGATAACGACATTGTAGTTGTTTGGCGTTTTGCTTGTACTTTGTCTCATAAGAGGATAGGCATCATTCACAAACTCAAATTTTTGAGAATTTAAAAGCTCTCTTACATTTTTCGTTGCTTGTTCTGAATTTATCGTAGAGTGATTTACTTTTTGCGTATTTCCACCGCGATAAAAACAGAAAAATCCATTGAGTGCTAAGTTTCCTGATGAAACCTTACTCACTGCAAAAGCGTCGGATGTTCCAAAAGAGATGCCATCAATCTTCCCTCGAATGCCGATAAATGCGATGATAATTAGGAGTAAAATATTTACCCACTCTCTTTGTTTGATAGTTTTGTTTTTTATATCAAAACTAAAAAATTTATAAAAACTATAAACGATTCCAATGTAAAAAAGTGTGCCAAGTATCGTTTGTATCAGATAAAAATCAACCACCATATCCACTAAAATCCCGACATCATTTCCTATAAGACTGAGTTCATTGTTGAGGTGTCTGTTTACAAATCCAAAGTATAAAATATCACCGATATTGAAGAAAATAATTGCCCCTAAAATAGCTCCCCATAAAGTTCCAAGAATGGTTCTGTAAGTTTTGTTAAGAGTAAATTTAAAGGGCAAAAGAAGTGCCAACCAAAGGAGTGAAGTAAAGGTAAAGATAAGTGCTATATCAACGCGCCATCCCATAAAAAATGACTGTAAAGTTTCATAAAACGACAAATCAGCAAAGTAGTGAAAATAGGAGACATAAAAGTAAAGTCGGATGAAGCTAAAAAGTAAAATACTATAAAAAATAGCTAAAAAAACTTGTGTATATCTGTTTTGAAATTGCAAGGGAGTTCCTGTAAGAATAAGGCGAATTATATCCTTTTTCGGGTAATATAAAAGAATTAAAAACTTTTTTTAGGATACCATAGAATGAAAATATCAGTAATCGGCACGGGCTATGTAGGACTAGTGAGCGGGGTGTGTTTCGCTCAAATGGGAAACAAAGTAACTTGTGTAGATATAGATGCAAATAAAATAGAGAATTTAAAGCAAGGCATCATCCCTATTTATGAACCAGGGTTAGAAGATATGACTCTGGAAAATTACAAAAATAAAACGCTTTACTTCTCGACAGATGTAAGTGGTGCTATAAAAAATGCACAAATAGCTTTTATAGCCGTTGGAACACCGATGGGTGAAGATGGGAGTGCGGATTTGCGTTATGTTTTGGCGGTTGCAAAAAGTATTGGCGAGGCGATGGAGGATTACATCGTGGTGGTTGATAAGTCAACCGTTCCAGTAGGAACTGCGGACAAAGTAAGAGCGACAATTCAAGCGGAACTGGATGCAAGAGGGGTGGATTTAGAGTTTGATATCGTCTCAAATCCAGAGTTTCTCAAAGAGGGTGCGGCGATAAACGATTTTTTACATCCTGACCGCGTTGTTATCGGTGCGGATAGTGAGAAAGCTTTGGAAATTATGCGTGAACTGTACGCTCCATTTATGAAACATCATGACCGATTTATCGCTATGGATATCAAGTCGGCAGAGATGACAAAGTACGCTGCAAATGCGATGCTTGCGACAAAAATCTCTTTTATGAATGAGATGAGCCAGATTTGTGAGCGCGTTGGTGCGGATATCAACAAGGTGAGAAACGGCATAGGAAGCGATAGCAGAATCGGTTATAGTTTCATCTACCCTGGCTGTGGATATGGAGGAAGTTGTTTTCCAAAAGATGTTCAAGCATTGGCAAAAACAGCAAAAGATTTTGGCTATAACCCTAGAATTTTGGATGCGGTTGAAGCGGTAAATTACGACCAAAAATATGTAATGTCGAACAAAGTAATCACTCGATTTGGGGATGACTTAAGAGGAAAAATATTTGCTGTTTGGGGTCTTAGTTTTAAGCCTGAAACGGATGATATGCGAGAAGCGAGTTCCATTACAATCATAAATGAACTTACTTCAAGAGGGGCTAATGTCGTAGCGTATGACCCAAAAGCTATCCATGAAGCACAAACGCACTATTTAAAGGGCAATGAAAAAGTCTCTTATGTTAAGAGTAAATACGAGGCGTTAAAAGATGCGGATGCGCTTGTTCTTGTAACAGAGTGGCAAGAGTTTAGAAGTCCTGATTTTGATGAGATGAAAAAATTGCTCAAATACCCAGTTTTCTTTGATGGACGCAATCAGTTTAACAAAGAGAAGATGAAAAAGTACGGGTTTGAATACTTTCAAATTGGTGTAAATTAGGCATGTGGAAACTTTTTGTAGCTCTGTTTTTACTTTTTGTAAATGTAAACGCACTCACTCTACAAAAAGCAAATATTTACAGCGATCAAAATATCTCTGGCTGGATGATGTCTGAAAAACTCGATGGCATACGAGCCTATTGGGATGGAAAAAAGCTCTTTTCACGACAGGGGAAGATTATAAATGCGCCAGAGTGGTTTACGCAAAATCTTCCACCCTTTGAGCTTGATGGCGAACTTTGGACGAAGCGAGGGGATTTTGAAAATATTCAATCCATCGTAATGGATGAAGTTCCACATGACGCTTGGAGTGAGATAAAGTATATGATTTTTGAAGTTCCACATGCCGAGGGTGATTTTACGGTACGACTTTTGAAGGCTAAAAATTATAGAGATGAACATAAAATAGGGCATGTGGAAATAGTAGAACAAAAAGTGTGTCAAAATAAAAAAGAGTTGGATACATTTTTGCAGAGTGTTGTAGCAAAAAGTGGAGAGGGCGTTGTTATAAAAGATGGTTCAAAGGAGTATTTTGAGGGAAGAAGCGACTCTATTTTAAAGGTGAAACTCTCACAAGATATGGAAGCAAAAGTGACTGGCTATAAAAATGGAAGTGGCAAATTTACAAAAGTGATGGGAAGTTTGCAAGTGGAGCTTGAAGACGGGACGCAGTTTTTTATAGGGAGTGGATTTAGTGAGCAACTGAGAAAAAATCCTCCAAAAATAGGGGAAATAGTTTCATTTAAATATTTTGGCTTTACAAATAAGGGCAAACCAAAATTTGCTTCATTTATGAGAGTGAGAAAAGATTGAATATTTTAGTCGTTCGTACCGATAAACTCGGCGATTTTATTACTGCACTTCCTTCGATGTATGTCCTCAAACAGCATAATTCACAAAATAGAATTATCGCTTGTGTTGCACCAATCAACGAAGCTCTTGCTTTGGCATGTGGATTTATTGATGAAGTGATTGTGGATGATGGTAAAAATTCTGTTTTTGAGTTGGTAAACAAGTTTAAAAATGCAAAAATAGATGCTTCCATCACACTCTTCTCAAACACCCGTGTTGCCCTTGCACAGTTTTTAGCACGCATTCCAATCCGCATAGCACCTGCTACAAAAATAGCGCAGATTTTTTATACGCACCGAGTTTCTCAGCGAAGAAGCGAAGTGAAGATGGCGGAGTTTGAGTACAACTTGGAACTTACAAAAGCACTTTTTAGTGACATAAATTTAGAGTATAAAAAACCGCTTTTGGAGTTTAGCGATGCAAAAAAAGTGTATGAAGTTTTTTGTATCAATCACGATATAACAAAAGAGATAATCGCTTTTCATGTTGGTTTTGGTGGAAGCAGTGATGCAAATTGGAACTTAGATGAGTATGAAGTTTTAATAAGAGAAGTTTTAAATCAAGGGAAATATCAAGTAGTTCTCACTTTTGGACCTGACGAAAAAGAGCTGTATGAAGAGATGCAAAATAGACTTTTTGATAAAGATGTTGTTTTTTATCTCTCACTCGATGGACTTATTTATTTCGCAAAACTCATAAGTCGCTTCAAACTTTTTGTAAGTACTTCAACGGGAACTTATCATTTAGCATCTTTAGTTGGTACGCCGACGATGACATTTTTTGCAGATACTCTGTTCGCGAGTTCTGCAAGGTGGAAGGGTGTTGGAGACGAAAAATTTCAAAAGCATTTTATGATTCCACATGCCAAAGAAGAGAGAAAAAATATTTTTGAAGAAGTTGTAAGAGTGTTGCTGGAAATAAAATAATCCACATGCCAACTCTACTTCTTCTTAATCCTTTACTTCTTCTCCCTTCAATCTTTTTTTGAAGTTCTTTATTTTTTTATTTTGATTTGAAAAATATAAAACTTGATTTACAAATGTATCATCGTAATGCGTATGAAGTAGATATTCTTTTGCCATAATCGTTAAAATAGCGTCATTAGCCCATAATTTAGAAAAGTTTTTTGCTCTATCTTCTTGGGTTAAGTTGAAAAATTTCATCCTGTTTATGTCAACTATTTTAAAAATGTACTGTTCATCTTCTTTTTTTATAAGGATATTTCCAGGTGAGTAGTCATCGTGAAATATATTTTTACTGTGTAGCTCTAGTGTAAATTTAGCAAATGCTTTGAAAATGTTTTCTCTATCTAAAAAGTTGGCATCTTGTAAAGGTTCGCGAATAGTAAAGTCGTAGTCAAATTTTTTGCTGATAAAATAACTTTCTTTGAGAAGCTTAAAGGCATAAAATTCAACATATCCAATTGGCTCTGGGGTAAAATTTCCAATCTTTAGAGAGTATTCGTAGGATTTTTTTGCTTTTGAATCTCTGAAAAAAGAGTAAACGATTTGATTTAGGATATTTGGAACGCGAAAAGATTTTACTACAGTATCTATGCCATCGTATTTTATAACTTTTAATTCATTTCTAGCTTTGTGAATCGTGTTCTTATTATGATAAAAATATTCTTTGATATCTAAAAGAAAAACTTGAAAGCTATTTGGATAGTTTTTATTTAATTTGTACTTATTCATGGGTGAAATTATAGCGAATTTCGTCTCATCTTTTAAACAAAAAGATGTTATCATTTTTCAAAATTTAAAGGTTTTTAAAATTTGAAAAATATTCTGGAACTTTGTCTTTCTCCTGATTTAGGGGGGCTTGAGCTTTATATGATGAGAGCTTCTCATTTTTTGGATGCAAAAACAAATGTAATAAGTGTTATAAACGAATCAGGCAAGTTGCAACAGTATTATAAAGACACGCAATATAAATATGAAATGTTAGCAAGAAGTTCCGTTTTCCTCTCCTTTGTCACTGCAAAAAAATTGGCAAAGATTATTGATGATCATGCAATAGATATAGTTCACTTACATTGGACAAAAGACCTGCCAGTAGCTGTTTTAGCAAAACTTTTTTCAAAACAAAAACCTAAACTTGTGCAAACTAGAAATATGACTATGACAAGATTTAAAGATGATTTTTATCATAGATTTTTATACAAAAATATGGATTTGATGCTTCCTGTCACTTATCAAGTACAAGAGCAACTAAAAAAATTCATACCAGAGCGTATCCGACCAAAAATAGAAGTGTTATATATGGGAGCGGAGGAACCTGAACTCATAGATGATGCACAAAAACAAATTCTTCGTAAAGAGTATAAACTAGATGATTCTTTTACAGTAGGAATTGTTGGAAGAATAGAAGAAGAAAAAGGTCAATATTTAGTTATTAATGCGATTAAAAAACTTGTAGAAGAGGGCATCAACGCAAAAGCATTAATCGTAGGACATGCCATGAGTGAAGAGTATTTGAATGCTCTCAAAGCAGATATTAAAAAGAACAATATTGAAAATAACATTCTATTTATAGGTTTTACAAGAGAAGCACAAAAGCTTATGCAACTGTGTGATTGTTTAGTACTTGCAACAGACAGAGAAACTTTTGGCTTGGTTCTCGTAGAAGCTATGGCATGTGGAATTGCTGTTATAGGAAGTGATAGTGGCGGTCCATTGGAGATTATAGACGATGGAAAAACGGGGTTACTTTTTAAAACAAAAGATTATAATAGCTTGGCATGTGCAATTCTTAAACTTATCCAAAATCCATCGCTCAAAGAGCATATCGCAAAAGCTGGGCGAGATAAGTGTGAAATTATGTTCTCCCACGAGAAGCAGTTTATTAAGCTAGCTGAAATTTTAAACAATTTGAAGCTCTCTATTGGCAACAATTAATGAAAACTTTTGTAACAATATTTGAAAAGTGTGAAAATATACATTTGATAAAAGATGTTGGACAAATACCATATTTCATGTACAAGAATTTTTCTTATGATGCAACAATTGTGACTTTAAAAAATGAAGTAGAGTATAAATATTTAGATAATGAAGTTAAAGGATTACGGCTACAGTTTATACCTAAAATAAAATTTGGTAGAATATCTTTATCCGTTATTTGGTATTTGATAAAAAATTCTAGGAAAATAGATGTATTACACCTATTTCATCACAGAGAACCCAGTTATATATATTCAATAATATATAAATATTTTAATCCAAAAGGGCATTTATATTTAAAGTCAGATAAGGGATATAGAGATTTATTAAAAAATGATGGTTTATTTGAAAATAGTAAACTACGGCATAAAGTTAGATCAAAATTATTTGATATTGCAATTAAATATATAGATACAATATCGATTGAATCAGAAAAAGGATGTCAATTTTTACAAGCGAAATATATGACTTATGGGAGTAAATTTATATATCTTACCAATGCTTTGGATATAGAAGGATTGTACAAACGAGTTCCCTTACTCGAATATAAAGATAAAGAAAATATCGTTATTACAGTAGGTCGAATAGGTGCTAAGGAAAAGAATAATTCTATGCTACTGGATTCAATCGCATTAATGAATTTAAATGATTGGAGAGTGATATTTATTGGTCCAATTGAAAAAAAATTTCAAATAGAAATAGATAAATTTTATAGTGAAAATTTAATGTTACAAAATAAAGTCATCTTTACAGGTGCAATTTACGATAGAGATAAGCTATATGAATGGTATGCTAAAAGTAAGTTATTTTGTCTAACTTCACTCGAAGAGAGTTTTGGATTTGTACTAATTGAAGCTATGGCTTATGAAAATTATATAGTAACAACGGATGTCTCTAGTGCTAGAGAGATAACAAATAATGAAATGTATGGAACTATAGTCAATAATAAATTAGATTTAATAGATACTGTAAATAATTTTATTTTAGATGACAGTTTAAATAAAAAATTACAAAATGATGTAGCAACATATACTCACGAAAAATACGATTGGAAGCAAATCGTAAAAATTCTCGAAAATCGTATAAATATTAGTGAATAGAAGATACTTCTTGCTTTTTATAAAGTAAGAAAAGCCCTACAAGTATTGCGAGGAGTGTTGATGTGTGCATAAGCTCTAGGTAATGTTCTCCCATCATAAGAGTAAAAAATATGACTATAGTTGCTTTTTTATATAAACTTATCTCTTCATCTTTGATGTTTAATCTGTAAAGATTATAAATAAATAATAAGAACACTGCATATCCTATGACTCCTATTTGAACAAGTATTAAAATATGATTATTGTGAAAATGAACTGTTGGATCATTGAAATCTTCAGGGTGTTCTTGTTTTATTTGTCTCATTTTTTCTATAATATCGACAGTTCCTCTTCCAAAGTATGGATTTTCAGTCCACATTCCAATACCATATGCTGCTAATTTTAGTCTATGACCCCATGAACCTTCGTATCTACTTTCTTTATATACATCTTTCAGTTCATTGATTCCTTTTTTATAGCTATCATTTAACAAGAGTGTAGACAATAATAAAATTGGAATAAATATAGCAAATTTTAGTTTTTTTGGAAACATATAGAGAGATATTAATACAATCAAAATAGCAAAAGATAGATTTACTAGTCTTGATACTGTTGTTTCATCGATAAAGAGAGCAGTAGAGAAAATTGTTAATGGTATCAAAACTATAAATGCTTTTTTATAGTGTTTAGCAAAAATATTATGTAAAAAATTTATATATAAAAAAACGCTAGATGTCAATAAAAATATATTAGCAAATAAATCAGCATAGAGGCTATTGTTACCATTGATGCTATCGGAGTGATATGAATAGATGTGAGTTAGTTCAAAATAGTTAGTAAAATAAAGAATTGCATATATTACTGGAGACATAATTAAAACAATAAATAATAACTTTATTTTTTCTTTTGGTAAGTTTGAAAAATAAATACTTGGAATTAAAAAAAAGTAATTTATATAGCCTTCTATGCTTACTTTAAAATTACCACCAAATATATTATCTGAGGGAGTCCATAATGCAGAAATGTATGTCAATAAAATAAATAAATATAAATAAATAATAGTTTTTTCTTTGAATAAACTTTTGATATCATCTTTATAGGTTAATATAGTTGTTAAAGAAATAAGAATAGACATTAAAAAAGTAAAATGAGGTGCAATAAAATAAGGTAGAGTGAGCAGTAAAATAATAATTAAAGCGAATTGTGCATCTTTTACAATATTGAATATTTTAGGATTAGACACCAACATGTTTTAAAATTTCCTTTGTTCTGAATATTCTATTAATTGTTCTATGTTAGTGGAACAAATAATATCAACTATTTTAAGAATTTCATCTTCTTCCCATTTCCACCATGCAATTGATTGTAATAATTTTATTGTTTGTTGATCAAATCTATATCTTATATGCTTTGCAGGATTACCTCCAACGATTTCATAATCGGACACATCTTTGGTGACTAATGCACCATTTGCAATAACAGCACCGTCACCTATTTTTACACCTGATAAGATTATAACATTTGAACATATCCAAACATCAGAGCCGATTTCAACATCTCCATTAGTTCCTCCAAAATCTTGAATTTTCTTTGCAGAATTAAAGAAAGCGGGAAATGGATATGTGCTAATCCAATCAGTTCTATGGTGTCCCCCTAAATAAATTTTTACATTGGATGATATTGAACAATAACTTCCAATTTTTAGTGTAGAACCTTCGTTCCAATCATATACTTCAGGAACACCATAGCTATTTTTGCCAATAGTATAATTTTCATACTTGCTTTTAAATTTTTTTTGCGATTTGAGAGGTTCTTGAATTTTATTTTTTGAAAAAAACATCACATTCTCCTAGTTGAATTTACCAATAAAATAAAAATCTTTTTAACCCTTTATAAAAGTTTTTATTTTTAAAACTTTCAGGATATTTTATAGATTTCTTTAGCATCTGCCAAGCAATTATTTTATCATATTTACTATATTTTGCAAACCATCTTGTTAATATATAGGGTGCTGCTTTTTTGTATACAGGATGGTTTTCCCACTTTTGAATGACTTGTCTTTCCCATCCTAACATTTTTAACTCATTGTTGCTGACATTACTATCGTGAGTTCTGTAGTAACATAATTTTTTATCTAAATAAATTGCTGGATATTTTTCCAATATTTTAAACCACAATTGATAATCTTCTAGCTCAATATCTTCATCATAATAGCCAATATTTTTAAATACCTCTAATGGAATTAATACCCCACCATCCGGGATATGTATCTTTCCCATAAAAAATTCTTCAAATAAATAGCCACTTTTAGTATTTCTGATATTTTTTTTACTTGGTAAAAGATTTCCATTACCATCTATTTCATGTAAAGGAGAATAACACAATCCAGCATCAGGATTTTTGAGTAAGATATTTACTTGTTCTTCAATCTTTTCTAGCGCAAAGTAGTCATCAGAGTCTAACACGCACACATATACACCATTGACAAGATTTTTAAGTATGTAATTTAATGTTTTTACAAGACCATGGTTGTCTCTAATTTCTAAATAAAATTTATATTGTTCACTAAGCTCTTTTAAAATTAAAGCTGAATTATCTCTTGAACCATCATCAACAACGATTAATTCTATATTCTCATATGTTTGTTCTAAGGCACTTAATACGGCTTTTTTTACATATTTTTCATGATTATACGAAGACATTATGATGCTTACAAGTGGTTTAGTTTTTATGTTATTCATATTTTTTTAAATACCACTCAATAGTTTTAATGATACCTGTGTCAAAATTCTCATCCGCTCTCCAGCCAAGTTCATTTTCTAGTTTTGTTGCATCTATAGCGTATCTTCTGTCATGTCCTGCACGGTCTTGCACGAAAGTAATTAACTCTTTGTAGCTTTTGTCGGCATGTGGAACTTTCTCATCCAATAGAGTACAAATTTTATCTACTATCTGAAGATTTGTTCTCTCATTCCTTCCTCCGATGTTATAAACTTCTCCAGTTTTACCTGTATGATAAACTAAATCTATCCCTTTACAGTGGTCAAGTACATATAGCCAATCTCTTATGTTTTTGCCATCTCCATAAATCGGAATACTATCACCTGCTAATGCTTTTCTGATAATAGTCGGAATGAGCTTCTCATCGTGTTGTTTTGGACCATAATTGTTGGAGCAGTTTGTGATAACTGTGTTGAGTCCATAAGTCTCTTGATACGCTCGTACAATCATATCGCTTGAAGCCTTGGATGCTGAGTAGGGAGAGTTTGGTGCGTAAGGAGTGGATTCTGTGAAAAATCCTTTCTCACCAAGTGTTCCATACACTTCGTCTGTGCTTATGTGGTGAAATCGTGGTAACAGATTGCTTCGTTCCTCGCAATGACGGTCGTTGTCACTGCGAAGCTTCGTAGAAGCTGTGGCAGTCTCTGCGTAACTATCTTTGTAGTGAAACGGTTTATCCATCCAATGTTTATACGCTACATCTATAAGTGTAAATGTTCCATTAACATTTGTTTGCACAAAGACACCAGGGTTTTTGATGGAGTTATCCACATGGCTCTCTGCTGCAAAGTGAATAACGCCCTCTATGTTGTATTCATTGAAGATAAATTCTACGAGTTCACGGTTGCAAATATCGCCTTTGATGAACTTATATCTTGGGTTGTTTACGCACTCTTGAAGGTTATCTAAGTTACCAGCATAAGTCAAAAGGTCTAAGTTTATTAGAGTATATTCTGGATATTTTTCTAAAAAATAGGGCACGAAATTCGAGCCAATGAAACCTGCTGTTCCTGTTAAAAGTATGTTCTGCATTATCTTCTTTCTCCCATTTTCTTTAAACAATCATCTAAGCTATCTTTCCAATAGGAAATAGCGAGATTGAACTCTGTTTTTATTTTAGTTTTGTTGAGCAAAGAGTAGTGCGGTCTCCTCGCTGGTGTTGGATACTCTGTTGTTTCAATCGGATTGATTTGACAATTTAGTTTTGTCATACGCATAATCTCTTTTGCGAAGTCATACCAACTCGTTACACCCTCATTTGAATAGTTATAAATTTCAACTTTTTGATTTTCCACTTTTGGAATAATTTCTAAAATAGCTTGTGCCAAATCTCTTGCATAAGTCGGTGTTCCAACTTGGTCGTAAATCACGCCTAAAGATTCTTTTTCTTTGCCTAAACGAAGCATGGTTTTTACAAAGTTCGCTCCATAAGAGGAGTAAACCCATGAAGTTCGGATGATTAGAGAGTTTTGTGGATTAATACCAAGCATAGCTTTTTCGCCATCGAGTTTCGTTTGTCCATAAACTCCGTTTGGATTGGTGCTGTTCTCTTCAGTGTATGGCATGTGGCTTTTTCCATCAAACACATAATCGGTTGAGATATGAATAAGTTTTATGTTTTTCTCTTTTGAGATTTGCGCTAAATATTTGACTGCTAAATGGTTTATTTTATCGGCTGACTCTATGTCTGATTCTGCTTTGTCCACCGCTGTATAGGCTGCACAGTTTATGATAGTGTCAATACTATTTTTTTCTATAAACTCTTTTATTGTCTTTGGATTTGTGATGTCGAGAGTAGCTCTGTCTGTGAAGAAAAAAGTTTCATTTCCACATGCCAACTCTTTGATTTCAGAACCTAGCTGTCCGTTGCTTCCAGTCACTAAAACATTAAGCATAGTAATTTTCACCGTACTGAAATAGGTCATTCGTTTCATGTAGCTTTGGTTGTACTTTATCTTTTGCAGATAAGTTTAACTCGGCATGTGGAATAAGCCAATCAATGCCCAAAGCCATGTCATCAAAAGCAATTCCTCTGTCATTCTCAGGACTATAATAATTATCCACTTTATACGCAAAAACTGTATCATCCTCGAGCACTACAAAGCCATGCGCAAAACCTCTCGGCACAAGAAGTTGTCGTTTGTTCTCGCTACTGAGTTCTACCGCCACATGCCGACCAAAAGTCGGGCTTCCTTTACGGATATCCACTGCGACATCCAAAACACGACCTTGAATCACACGAACAAGTTTCGTTTGCGCATCAGGAGGTAATTGATAATGAAGACCTCTTAAAACACCTCTGCTTGACTTCGACTCGTTGTCTTGTGTAAAATTTATTTTATAACCTAAAAATGCTTCAAGTTTATCGGCTCTGAAAGTTTCTACGAAATAGCCTCTTGCATCTCCATGGACTTTTGGCTCGATGATGATGACATCACGAATCTCTGTTCTTACAAAGTTCATACTATCTTAAACCTCTTGGCTGTGATGCTCTTTTTATGAGATATTGCCCGTATTGATTTTTTTTGAGTGGTTCTGCGAGATTTAGGAGTTTTTCTTTTGAAATATAACCCATCTCATAGGCTATCTCTTCTATACAGGCTACTTTTAAAGACTGTCTATTTTCTATGGTTTGGATAAACTGACTTGCTTCAAGCAGACTCTCATGTGTTCCTGTGTCCAGCCAAGCATACCCTCTGCCCATGAGTTCAACTTTTAATCTTCCTTCATGAAGATAATTTTGACATCATTTGGGTAAAAATAAAGACCTACTACTGCATAACTACTCTTAGGCTCAGTTGGTTTTTCTTCGATACTCGTTACATTTCCAGCCTCATCAAACTCCGCAACACCATAACGCTCAGGATCACTCACATAGTAACCAAAAACAGTAGCTTTGTTTTGCTGAGTTGCATTTTTGACACTTTGCGCAAGAAGTTCACTCAGCCCGTGACCATAAAAAATATTGTCGCCTAAAACCAAACATACATCATCACTACCTATAAACGCTTCGCCTAAAATAAAAGCCTGAGCTAGTCCGTCAGGTGAGGGTTGTGCGACATAAGAAAAATTCATTCCTATGTCACTTCCATCCCCTAAAAGGTCTTCAAATCTTGGTAAATCATGGGGTGTTGAGATAATCAAAACTTCTGTAATACCTGCCAACATGAGAACTGAAAGCGGATAATAGATCATCGGTTTGTCATAGATTGGAACGAGTTGTTTCGAGATACCTTTTGTAATCGGATAGAGGCGCGTTCCACTTCCTCCAGCTAATATTATTCCTTTCATATCTTCTCCAATCCATTTTTACAGATAAATATATCTTTTTTCGTTTGCATTAATGCCTCTGTTTTTGAGGATATATCATCATTAAAAATTTTTTTATGATATAAATGGATAACAATAGCCGCATTTCTACATGATTTCATTTTAACTCCAAAGTGTTTTAATCTTCGCTCAATATCTGTATCTTCTCCAGTTGTAGGAAGTGTAAAATCCTCATCATAGCCATTGATTTGAAGAAGCTTTTCCTTATAACACGACCAGTTACATCCGACAATATGAGAGTTTTTTCTTCCATATTTGTGTATGAACTTGAATAATAAAGAATCTGGTTTAAACTCTATACCTTCATCTATATGCCTAGTATTGTCTTTTTTTAATTGAAAATAATTTTTTAAATAGTTATTTTCAAACTCATTTAGAGAAATTTTTTCTTCTCTAAGAAAGGAGCTGAACGATTCCCCAGGCTCTGTTCGTCTTCCACATAAAGCACTGTTTTTTTCACTTAAATCAATATGTGCTTGAACAAAATTGTTGTAAGGGAGACAATCGCCATCTATAAAAATAAGGTAATCACCCGTAGCTTTTTTAATAGCCTCATTTAAAATTTTTTCTTTCATCCAACCGTTGTCAGGCTGGGAGAGATGTAGTATTTTAGTGTTGTTTAAAGATTTAATATAATGAGCAATATGCTCATGCTCGGCATCTTCGGCAACAATAATTTCATCTGGAATTCTAGTTTGAGACAATAGCGATTTTATGATAAGTTCTAAGGCTTTTAAATCATTATATACAGCTACAACAACACTGATTTTCATCTATATAACTTTCCTAAAATATTCAATACTCTTTTTTAACCCATCTTCAAGTTTTACATGTGGTTCCCAATCTAACTCTTTTTTCGCTAAATCAATGATTGGTTGTCTTTGAAGTGGGTCATCTTGTGGGAGTGGATGGAAAACCATTTTACTTTTACTGTTCGTTAAATTTATAACTTTTTGTGCAAGTTCAAGCATCGTAAACTCCACAGGATTTCCTATGTTTACAGGACCTGTAAACTCATCTCTTGAGTTCATTAATCGTATCATTCCATCAATCAAATCATCGACATAACAAAAACTTCTGCTTTGTGTGCCGTCTCCGTACATCGTGATATCTTCGCCTTTGAGAGCTTGAACGATGAAGTTGCTTACCACTCTTCCATCATAAGGGTTCATGTTTGGACCATAAGTGTTGAAGATCCGCATTACTTTTATTTTCACTCCGTATTGGCGGTAGTAGTCAAAAAAGAGTGTTTCAGCACATCTTTTTCCCTCATCATAACAAGCTCGGATACCTGTTGTACTCACAGAACCTCTATAACTCTCAGGTTGTGGATGCACTTCAGGGTCGCCATACACTTCACTTGTACTTGCTTGAAGGATTTTAGCCTTACATCTTTTAGCTAAATCAAGCATGTTGATAGCTCCGATAACGGATGTTTTTGTCGTTTGCACGGGGTCAAACTGGTAGTGTGGAGGAGAAGCGGGACATGCGAGGTTATAAATTTCATCTACTTCAAGTGAGATAGGAAAAGTGACATCATGACGAATGAGCTCAAAGTAGTGGTTGTCTAAAAGATGTTCTATGTTTTTTTTGTCGCCTGTAAAAAAGTTATCCAAACAGATGACTTCATTGCCCTCTTTGAGGAGTCTTTCACACAAATGAGAGCCTAAAAAACCAGCTCCACCAGTGACTAAGATTCGTTTTTTCATGCTATTCCTATTTTAAAAAGTCTATGATTTTACTTAATAAATGATTAATAATAGTATAATTAACCTATAAAAAAAAGATTAAAAGGTGTACAAGTTGTTGATTAGCATTATGTATCATCATGTAAATAGTGATAGATGTTCAAATGATTTACATATTTTTGAAGAACACTTAAAATACATAAAAGCGAATTTTACTACTATATTTCCTACAGAAAATATAGAAGGAAATTGTGTGTGTTTAACTTTTGATGATGCATATGCAGATTTTTATTATTTGATTTTTCCATTGTTAAAAAAATATAATTTAAAAGCATTATTGGCAGTGCCGAGTAAGTATATTCTTGATGATTGTAATGAACAACAAGATATTAGAATAGGATTTGAACATAATGATTTGTTTAAAAACTATCAAAAAGGAACTTTTTGTACATTTGAGGAGTTAAAAGAGATGTATGATAGTGGACTTATTCAGATAGGTTCGCACTCTCATAGCCATATAGATTTAACGGCTCAAAATGTAAATGTTGAAAATGAATTAAAACACTCAAAAGAGATATTGGAACAAAAATTAGGTATTGAAGTAAATAGCTTTGTCTTTCCTTTTGGAAAATATAATCAAGAAATTTTACAAAAGAGTTTGAAATATTATAAATATCCATTTAGGATAGGCAATGCTATTCATAGAGATTTTGAAGGTATAAGTGGAGTAATATATAGGGTTGATGGAGACGGATTGAAGAGATATGACGAAATTTTTAGCTTTAAAAAAATATTGGGTTATAAAATCAAGGGATTAATTAAAAAGTTGGGTAACAAATGAATATAAGTGCTGTGGTATTAGCAAAAAATAGTGAAAAAACAATTAAAAATACATTAGAAAGTCTAAAAAGCTTAGAAGATGTTATAGTATATGACAACGGTTCTACGGATGATACTATCAATATAGCAAAAAGTTTTCAAAATGTTCATTTGATAGAAGGTGAATTTAAAGGGTTTGGTTGGACTAAAAATAAAGCTGCTTCTTATGCAAAGAATGATTGGATTTTAATAATTGATAGTGATGAGGTAATAGATAGTGAACTTTTGGAAGTTCTTCAACATAAAACTTTGAATAAAACAACTGTTTATAAACTTAATTTTAAAGCTTTTTACAAAAATATACAAGTAAAGCATTGCGGATGGAATAATCAAAAAATTAAAAGACTTTATAACAAAACGGTAACTTCTTACAATGATAACGATGTTCACGAAGATATAATAACTGATGGATTACAAACAGAAGTATTAAACGGGAATGTTGAACATTACAGCTATCACACTCTATCCGAATTTATAATCAAGGCGGATCATTATTCTACGCTTTTTGCAAAGAATAACATTGGCAAACGAAAATCAAATCCTTTTAAAGCTTTTTTGAATGGGTTATATTCATTTATCCGTACTTATTTTCTTAAACAAGGGTTTAGAGATGGTTATATAGGACTTATTATTGCTTTTTCTCACATGGTTACTAATTTTTATAAGTATATGAAACTCTATGAAGCAAATAAAGAGATAACAAAATGATTAATAATAGTATAATTCCACATGCCAAACAATAATCATTTCTCATTTTTACTCAATCTGCTTTTTTCATTTTTAAAGCTCTCTATAATACTGTTAGTTTTTATGTCGGCTTCACGCTTATATTTGTTTACGAGCTATGGTACATCTTCTTCTTATACAGTCTTAGAACTTTTAAGTACTTTTTGGCTTGGAATAAGACTCGATGCTAGTATCGTCGCTTATGTTTATGCTCCTGCAATAGTTTTAGTTCTGCTTGTTTGGCTTTTAAATTTAAAGTTTTTGCAAAAATATCTTTATAATTTTTTTAGAGCTTATTTTATGCTTTTTTTAACGCTACTTTCTCTTTTTACATTTGCTGATTTAACCTATTTTTCTTACTTTGCAGAGCATGCGACACTTATGATATTTGGCGTTGTGGATGATGATGTTGAGGCACTTTTACGCACTGCTTTAGCAAATTACAATGTTCCTCTTGTTGGAGTTGGTGTTTTACTCTTTTTTACATTTTTTTATACGATTATTTTTAAAATAGTGAAAGAGCAAAAGAAATTTAGTGCCATGTGGAACTACCCAAAACAAGCTCTGTTTTTTATAGCAATCATCGCTATTGTTGGTCTTTTAGGCAGAGGCTCAGTAGGCTTATTTCCACTCGCAAAAGATATCCCAGATGTGAGTCGTGACCCATTTGTAAATAAGCTTCCTCAAACTGCATGTTATGCTATGTTAAATTCGTATGAGCAGTACAAAGTGAGTAAATCAGGAAATTATGACCTTATAAAAATGGCAGGATTTGAAGGAAAAATAGAAA
Source organism: Campylobacterales bacterium (assembly GCA_026390075.1). Lineage (GTDB taxonomy): Bacteria > Campylobacterota > Campylobacteria > Campylobacterales > Sulfurimonadaceae > Sulfurimonas. The sequence goes on along the minus strand of JAPLGP010000032.1, from coordinate 6,693 downwards.
AAGCATTTGAAATTCATACACAAAATGAAAGGATAAATAAAGAAGATTTGCTTAGTAGTATAAAGTACAAAACTGCTCCAAATCCAGCTGCAAAAGAAAAAAGTCCTCATGTGGTTGTTGTCATGGTTGAGAGTTTTGGAACACCTATTTTGGATTATCAAAGTGATAGCTTTAACATTTTGGGAAAACTTCAAAAGCATTTTCAAGAGGACATACTTTTTACAAATTTTATTTCAGGCTCAAATGGAACTATTCTTTCATTAGAACCTGTGCTTTTAAATATCCCAGCCCGTCCAGACTCCACATCATTTGCTCAAAGTGAATATCTCAATACTTCATTTAAACAAGCAAGTGCAAAGGTGTATCAAGATGCTGGATACGAAACTTCATTTGTTTATGGTGGAGACTTGTCTTGGAGGAATGTGGGTAGTTTTGTATCGCGTCAAGGGTTTGAGCATGTAGATGGAAGAGCTTCTATCGCTACAAGTTTGGGCAGAGATGCAAAGTCTATTTCTCATGATTGGGGTGTTTTTGATGAACATCTCTACAACTATGTTTATGAAAAATTAAAAAATGCTACAAAACCTCAATTTATTTTTGTTTTAACAACGAACAATCATCCGCCCTATACAGTTCCAAGTGATTACAAATCAAACTCTTTAGAGATGTCTCAGAACCTCAAAGAACATATAACTGGTGACATGAAACTTGCAAAACTCAGGTTTAAAGATTATGCCTATGCCCTTGATATGGCAGGTACATTTTTAGATAATGTAAAAAACTCAGAACTCTCAAAAAATTCAGTTGTTGCTTTTACAGCCGATAACAATACAGTGGAGGGAATAATGCGTTACGATGACCATTATACGCAAACTAAAAAGATTCCATTTTACATCTATTTGCCTCCTTACTTAAAACCAAAAGAAAAGGTTGATACAACTTTAGCATCTTCACATAAAGATATTTTTCCAACACTCTATAATCTTACACTGGACGAAAAAGAGTACACAACAATTGGTACAAATTTACTCGATAAAAGTAGACTTCATTGTGGCTTTAATGATGAGGGTGTAATCATGGCAAAAGATGGTGGTTTTAAAGAGGGCAAAGCATCTTCAGATGAGCAAAAGAAGTGTGAAGAGTATTATAAAGCTTCCTTGGCGGTTACAGAATATTTGATACAATCACAAAAAAAGTAAAATCAGGAAGAGTATTTGAAGAGTATTTATAAAAGATATTGGCCATTTATAAAAGAGTATAAGTTACAGTATTTTTTAGTTTTGATTGGAATCATTTTAACAGTGGCTGCGACAACTGCAACAGCCCATATAATGAAGCCTTTAATGGATGATATGTTTGTAGCCAAAAAAGAGGAGATGCTCTATTTTATTCCTCTTGGTTTGGTTGCAATTTATTTTTTTAAATCTGTTGGGCGATATATTCAATCTGTTTATATGAACTATATAGGGCAACATATCATTACCCGATTTCGTGAGATGCTTTTAGAAAAAATCATCTCTCTTGATATGACATTTTTGTATCTCAACCGCAGTGGAGAGCTTATTTCTCGTGTTACAAATGATATTGGTAGAATAGAATATTTTGTCTCAAATATGCTACCAGAACTTTTGCGTGAGAGTTTAACGGTTGTTGCTCTTGTTGGATATGTAATCTATTTAAATCCTACTTTGGCATTTTACTCACTTATTGTTGTTCCACTTATTATTTATCCTCTTCTTGTCATAGCAAAAAAACTCAAAAAATATGCACACCGTTCCCAAGAAAAAAATGCCGATGTCGTTACAAGACTCACAGAAGTTTTTAACAACTCTGAAATTATCAAAGCAAACGCGACTGAAAAGTATGAAGTTGCGCGTTTTAGTATGCAAAATTGGCAATTTTTCAAGATAAATATGCAGTCGGTGTATGTGGGAGAAATTGTTTCCCCTTTGATGGAAATGGTTGGAGCAGCAGGGCTTGCAGCTGTCATTTTTGTGGGTGCGAAAGAGGTGTATGATGGCAGGATGAGTGTGGGTGAATTTACTGCGTTTTTAACTGCTGTCGGGCTTGTTTTTCAGCCAATTCGTCGCATAGGTTCGATTTATTCTAAAATTCAAAATGCAGTGGCGGCGAGTGAGAGAGTTTTTGAGATTTTGGATACAAAAAGTAGAATCACAGATGGCGATAAACTTTTGCAAGAGGATATCTGGCATGTGGAATTCAAAAATGTAACACTCAAATATCTCGATGCGTATGCTCTTAATAATGTAACTGTTGCAATAAATAGAGGCGAAAATATCGCACTTGTGGGCGATAGCGGAGGTGGAAAAAGCACTTTTATCAATATGCTTCTTCGTTTTTATGACCCAGATAGCGGTGCGGTTTTTATCAACAAAACAAACATTAAAGAGTTTGACCAAACCTCATTAAAACACCATATTTCTTTGGTAACCCAAAGAATTTATATATTTCAAGACACTTTAGCAGCAAATGTTGCGTATGGACAAGAGATAAATGAAGAGAGAGTTTATGAAGCTTTAAAACTTGCAGATGCTTCAAAATTTGTAGAAAAATTAGAGAATGGAATCTATGCAAAAATGGAAGAGTTCGGGGCAAACCTCTCAGGTGGACAACGCCAAAGAGTAGCGATTGCAAGGGCGATTTACAAACATTCGTCACTCTTGCTTTTTGATGAAGCAACTTCCGCACTCGATAACGAAAGTGAAAAAAGAATTCAAAAAGCACTCAGCGAATATACAAAAAATAAAATAACAATCACAATTGCACATAGACTCAGCACTATAGAAGATGCAGATAAAATTTTAGTTATGCAAGGCGGTGTGATTGTGGCATGTGGAAATCACAAAGAGTTGTTAGAAACCTCAGAAATTTATCAAAGATTAGCTGGAGAATTTGAGAAATAAACTTCTCGCAAAACTCCAACTTATTAGATTTCGTGCAAACTCAAGATTGCTTCACTTCGTTCGCAATGACTGTCATTGCGAGGAGGAACGACGAAGCAATCTAAAAAGGAGCTACGCAAGAAGTCCTATTGGCTTTTATGCCATATTCATCCCACCATTTACTTTTAAAGTTTCGCCTGTAATGTAGCTAGAATGGTCTGAAAGCAAGAATGCTGTAGCTTCTGCAACTTCGCTTGGTTTTCCAAAACGAGCCATTGGTATTTTAGAGGTAAATGCAGATTTTACTTCATCACTGAGAACTTCTGTCATCTCTGTTGCAATGAAACCTGGGGTTATGGTGTTGTAACGAATACCGCTTGTTGCTGATTCTATCGCAAAACTTTTTGTCATGGCGATAACTCCACCTTTACTCGCAGCGTAGTTTGTTTGACCAGCATTTCCTGTTTCACCAACTATCGAAGCTATGTTTACAACTGAGCCAAATTTTTTCTTTCGCATTACTTTCATTGCTTCACGACAACCAATAAAACATGAGGTTAGATTAGCGTTAATGACGGACATAAAATCTTCTGTTTTCATGCGAAGTGCAAGTTTGTCGTTGGTAATACCAGCGTTATTTACAAGATAAGAGAGTTCTCCATCACTATCAACTATCGTTTTTATAGCATCTACAAAAGCATCTTCATCGCTTACATCAAAACCGATAACAGCAGCACTTCCGCCGTTTGCTTCAATAGCCTCTTTTATAGCATCCGCTTCTGCTGCTCCACTTCTATAGTTAATCCAAACTTTTAAACCATAACTAGCCAAAGTTTTTGCAATCTCCGCACCAATACCACGACTCGAACCCGTAACTAAAACATTTTTTCCGCTAAATTTCATATTCATTTTCCTTTAATTTTATTTCCACATGCCAAGATTTATATCAGTGGTTGATCCATCTCTTTTGGAATCTCTATATCCATAAGTTTTAAAATGGTCGGTGCTATGTTGTTTAACCCGCCATTTTCTACCTTACTCACTTCATCTGCCATTACAAAACACCACACTTTTCCAACCGTATGATTTGTAAGAACTTCGCCATTTTCATCCCGCATCTCTTCACAATTTCCATGGTCAGAGGTAATCACAAGTGCGTAATCATTCTCTTTTGCTTTTGCAACGATGCGTCCAAGTTCAGTATCCACCGCTGTTACCGCCTTTTTCGCTGCTTCAAAATCGCCAGTGTGTCCTACCATGTCGCCATTTGCAAAATTTACAACTATAAAATCATACTCTGCATCCATAGCTTTTAAAACCGCATCTCCAACTTCTGCCGCACTCATTTGCGGTTTTTCATCGTATGTTTTTACATTTGGTGAGGGGATGAGAACTCTTGTTTCATTCATGAATGGCTCATCTATGCCACCATTAAAAAAGAATGTCACATGGGCATATTTTTCCGTCTCTGCTGTGTGAAACTGCTTCAGTCCACATGCCGAGATAACCTCTGCCAAAGTATTTGTTGGCGCATCTTTTTTAAAGAGAACAGGATAGGAAAAACTTTTATCATATTCAGTAATTGTGGCAAGGCTCACCGCCACATGCCGTCTTACAAATCCTGAAAAATTTTTATCACCCAAGACACTCACAAGTTCGCGCATCCTGTCACTTCTAAAGTTTATAGTCAAAACACTATCGCCATCCTTCATGCCATCATAGCCATCAAATGCAGTTGGTGCAACAAACTCATCTGTTTCGCCTAATGCGTAGGATGCATTTATATAGTTTTCTGGTTTGTCATCAGTTTTTGGTGTTGCATTTACGATTGCCTCATAAGCTTTTTCAACTCTATCCCAACGATTATCTCTATCCATCGCATAAAAACGACCAGAGATTGTTGCTATTTTAATATTTTCACCCAGATGTTTTTCAACTTGTTGTAAATATTTTTGTGCTGAAGTAGGAGAAACATCTCTTCCATCTGTTATGAGATGCAAAAAAACTGTTTTACCATTTTTTACAGCGATATCCGCAATGCCCATAAATTGGTCTATATGTGAATGAACACCGCCATCACTCATCAGACCTATCAGGTGTAATCTCTCTGAAGTTTTAAATAAATTTTGTAAGACTTCGTTAGATTCCATGCTATTTTCAGCTAACGCTAAAGAGATTTTTACCAAATCTTGATATAAAACTCTCCCACTTCCCATACTCATATGACCAACTTCAGAGTTCCCCATTTGACCCTCAGGAAGACCAACGCTTAACCCAAAAGTATCTATCAAAGAAAAAGGAACTTCCTTAAATAGCTTGTCATAAGTTGGTTTGGGCGCATTATAAAATGCGTTATACTCGACTTTTGAAGAGTACCCAATACCATCAGTAATCACCAAAATTGCTTTTTTACTCAATTAGTTTTCCTTTAAATGAAAGATTTAGGCGATTATACTATAATGTCGCTTTTAAAATATTACTAGGAATAATCTTGATTTATTGGTTGTACGAACTCTCTGGCATTAATATTTTTGGATACATCACGATTAGAGCTGGTGTTTCATTTTTTTTAGCACTCTTTTTTACACTTTTTTTACTGCCTCGTTTTATAAAATGGGCGCAAAAAACATCAAGTGTGCAACCTATAAACACTTGGGCGCCTGAGAGACACAAAGGAAAGGCAAGAACACCTACTATGGGTGGAATTGTCTTTATTGGTGCTACGATCTTCGCTTCCATTTTAACAATAAAATTTTCAAATGTTTATGCGATTGGTGCTTTACTCACACTTATTTTATTTGCGCTTATCGGTTTTCAAGATGATTATGCAAAAATCAAGAAAAACCAAAATTTAGCGGGACTTAAAGCAAGAACAAAACTTCTTTTTCAGATACTATCCGCTCTGATTATCGCAGCGTATTTATATTTTTACGCTCATTTTAACAGTGAGCTTTTCGTTCCATTTTTAAAAATGCCAGTTGTTGATATGGGTTTATTTGCAATGGTTTTATGGGTACTCGTTATCATTTCTACTTCTAATGCTGTGAACCTTACTGATGGACTCGATGGACTTGCAACTGTTCCTTCCATCGCTGCTCTTACATCGTTTAGTATTATCATTTATATTACAGGCAATGTAAAAATAAGCTCTTATCTTTTAATGCCAAACTTTGATGTTGGAGAGGTTGCAATCATTGCAAGTGCTCTTATGGGTGCTTTAACTGGATTTTTATGGCACAACTGTCATCCTGCTGAAGTTTTTATGGGTGATAGCGGTTCACTCTCCATTGGTGGATTTTTAGGCTACCTAGCAATCATCACAAAAAGTGAGATTTTGCTTTTGCTTATCGGCTCTATTTTTGTCATTGAAGCACTCTCTGTGATTTTGCAAGTTGGAAGTTTTAAACTTAGAAAAAAAAGAGTTTTTTTAATGGCACCTATTCATCACCATTTTGAGATGAAAAATTGGGCTGAAAATAAAATCATAGTCAGGTTCTGGATTATCGCTGTTTTATCGAACTTAGTCGCACTTATAAGTCTAAAGATAAGATAATGCAAAGGGTTTCTCTCTTTGGTTATGGTAAGACAACCAAGGCAATAGCTAAACGAAATCCACATGCCATCTTTTATGATGATAAAGTCACAAAACCATTTCGTGATGAAGATGGATTTATGGTAAAGCCATCCAATCAATTTAACCCTAAATACTCTGATTTAGAGATTCCCTCTCCTGGAATTCCGCCATCAAATGCACTTATAAAAAAAGCAAAAAACCTTATAAGTGACTATG
>JAPLGP010000045.1:39695-64971 GCA_026390075.1 Campylobacterales bacterium | reverse complement strand
CTCCTTTTTAACACCAAACCTCCTATTCCAAAAATGAAATTAAAGTTTAGCAAAACTAATTTATTAGTTTAAGGTTCAACAATCAAAATATAACTTTTTGTGATTTATTGACTGCCTAGTTTAGCAGTTCGTTTGACACCTCTGACCATTCAAAACAAAATTTACATAAAAGTATGTTTTTTGTTCTTCTACATATGTATATATATTTTCGTATCTAGTCTTAGTTAAATCGCTTATAGTCATTTTAATATACCTTTTTATTTTAATGTGCGATACTACTGTTTTCAAAGTGAAACATGAGACTACCTTTTAAAAAAGTAGTCTCAAAAGTAGTCTCTATGTTTTATTTATACTTGTCTAAACTTGTAATTAGATTTTAATAAAGCAAGGTAAAAAGGACTTAAACTGTGGGTTTTGTAGCATTATAGGACTTTAAGAAAGTAAATAACGCTACAATACTCATATCATACATTTCATTCATGATGAAAGTTTACTATAAATATCACTATCTGAGGTAATTATGTCCGTAAAAGTAGAAGAAGCATTAGAACTGATTTACAATACTGCAACAAAAAACTCTCTAAAAATTCTCCCTATTGAACAAGCGTTAGGCTTCGTTTTAGCCCAAGATGTTGTGGCTTCACATAATCTTCCACCTTTTGATAATTCTGCTATGGATGGGTACGCTGTGAAAATATCTGATGCAGGAAAATGTGTCAAAGTTACAAGTACTATCCTTGCAGGAGATGATTCAAACGATACGCTCCAAGCAGGAAATGCCATTAAAATTATGACAGGAGCAAGAATTCCACATGCCACAGAATGTATAGTTCCAATAGAAGAAGTTGTGGCATGTGGAGATGGGATTTTACTTCCCAGTACTCTTCAAGCTGCACAGCATATAAGAATGTGCGGTGAAGATATCAAAAACCAAACAACAATTTTAACTTCAGGAGAGCGACTTTTTGCCCATCATATTACGCTTTTAGCATCTCAGGGAATCAGCCATATCAAAGTTTATAAAAAACCGCGCATTGCACTTTTTGCCTCGGGGAGTGAACTTAAAATGCACTTTGAGAGCGTAGCAGCGCATCAACTCTACAACACAAACACCCCTACTTTTTTTGCAAGAGCTATAGAACTTGGATGTGAAGTTGATTTTATAGGTACAGCGATAGACACACTCGAAGATATTAAAGCGCACATAAAAAGTGCTTTAAATTCTGATCTAATTATAACTTCAGGCGGTGTAAGTGTCGGCGATGCGGACTTCACAAAAGAAGCATTTCAAGCATTTGGATATGATATTTTCTTTGACAAAATAGAAATCAAACCGGGAAAACCTACAACTTTTGGACGCATTGGAGATACTCTTGCTTTAAATCTTCCTGGAAATCCACTCGCAGCCGCACTCAATTTTGAACTTTTTGGACAAAGTATCATTTTAGCTCTCAGCGGAGAAAAAAGTAAATACTTAAATGTAATAACTGCAAAAATGAAAGAAGATTATAAAATAAAAGCAGGAAAAAGAACGCTCATTCCAGGCTTTTTTGACGGTGAATTTTTCAAGCCATGTGAAAAATTTGCCCCTGGAATGGTCTCCCCTCTCGCAGTTGCCAACGCTTACATAATAGTTGATGAAGCATGTGGATTCTTGGCATGTGGAAGTAGTATAAAAGTAATTCCAACTAGGTTTAGTTTTACGAGTAAAGAGAGAGTGGATTTGGTTAGTAGATAAAGTTTAGGGGGCAAGGGGCATAAACCCCTTGGCGTTAAAGCTAATGCAGTAACGGTGCAAAAATGCACATAAGCAAAATTGTGAATGTAAGCTTATCCATAAAGAACCCCCTTCTGATGTAAACTTGGAGGACAAAAAAAAAGGTCGAGGGCTAATTACTTCCCTCGACCTTAGTTTGTCGCTCCATAGTTCACATACAGAAGATTACATTCACAAAAAAATTATAACCTATAAAATTTAACAAGTCAAGGAGTTGTAAATGATAAAAATCCTAAACATCCTTAGGATTTACAAACTTCTCGCCTCGTTTGATTTTTTCCCATAATCGCTTATCATTCCAACTATTTATCACTTCATTTGAAAAAATAATTTTGTCCAAATCAATATATCCCATATCTTTTGAATAAGCATCTTCTGCAAAAGCTTGAGCGTATCCTGTGTCTGTTTCATGGACTATGACGCTATGAAGTTTCACATCTCTCTCACCGTTTACACTCGATGTGAGTTGCAAAAGTCTATCTATCATTACAAAAAAGATACGGGAAAATTGTTCAGCTGATGGAGAAATTGGAAGCAATATCCATCTTTGAGAATGCTTTTGCATATCTTTTATATACTCTTTTTCATCCCCATCCCAAATAGCGATAGCATGGTCAAAACTATCTACAAGTGCTTTCATATTTTGCTTCATAAGTCCAAAATCGTACACCATCTGCCCATGGTCTAAAAAGTTTGATTCAAAAAGAAGTTCCACTTTATATGAATGTCCATGCAAAGAACTTCTGCAACGCACGGTTGAACAGCCTCGTACAACATGTGCATTTTCAAATTTAAAAAGTTTTCTAATAATCACTTAAACTCCCTTATTTTGATCCCAAATCCGTATGTGAAGCCTATCACTAAAGTTATAGCCCTTTGCTTTGCAAAACTCTATGAGAGGTTCTGTATTTGCTTCCACTTCTGCTTTGCTTCCACCCAGAGGCATACAGTAAACTTTTATTTTTGGCGCATGCATAATTATACTCGATATTTCTTCTTCTAGTCCCAAATCTATTGAATCCGCATCGATGCTAAACTTGAAAAAAGCCTCTTTTGCGTTAGAGGCGATATTAAAAATGACATCGCCTTTTATCCGTTTGCTAAGAGGCTCATTAGAGTTTGAGAGTTTAACCGAAAGTGCATAAATAAACTTTTTATAAATAGGAAACTGCTCAAAATCAATCCCGATAGAGCCATTCGTCTCAAAAGTTACCTGATGTCCAGCTTTGTGCAGAGCAGTCAAAAACTCTACAAAAATTGCATCATTTGCATAAATGAGCGGTTCACCACCTGTGAGAACAATATCCACATGCCGAGGCAACTCATAAAAATTTAAAATATTTAAAAGCTCTGTAGCACTTTTTATAGGTATCCAGTTTTTTAGAAAATGCTCTTTATTTACAGCGTAAACAGTATCGCACCCTAAAACTTCGCTTCCATCATCGGCTTTTTCTACACATCCAAAACCTTCACAGCGCATGTTACATCCGCCAAAACGAAAGAATAGCGACGGAGTTCCTGTGTATTTTCCTTCACCCTGAATGCTATAAAAATGTTCCACTAAATAAAGCAAATCTCACCCACCCGTTTCATAAAAAGCTCTTTTTGATACTTCTGCATCTTCCCCGCCCCAGCGGTTTTTTTCTGGTTTTGTTCGCACTACTTCTTTTAAAACAAGTGCCGCACCTTTTATATCGCCTCTTTTTATAGATTCGCTAATACTCATCGCTTCATCAAAATACAAGCAAGGGATAAGTTGTCCCTCGGCAGTTAGGCGGATACGGTTACATTTTTTACAAAAATCATCTTCATACGGTTCTATGATGCCAAATCTATAACCATCTTTCATTTTATAATAATGCGACGGTGATGAACCGTCAAAACCCTCATCTTCAAACTCGTAATGCTCTTTTAAAATAGCCAAAAGCTCATCTGATTTTAAACCTGAAATCTCTTTTTTAGCAAAACTATTTTCCATATATTCGATAAATCGCACACTCATATTTCTAGCTTTGCAGTACTCTAAAACATCTACAATTTCATTTGCATTGATACCTTTCATAGGCACCATGTTTACTTTTACTTTTAAGCCGACTTTGAGCGCTTCATCTACACCTTCAAGAACATTTTTCAAAACATCTTTTTGTGCGATTTCCTGAGCAATTTCAGGTTTGAGTGTATCGATGGAAACATTTATGCGTTTTAATCCCGCATCGATGAGCTTACGAGCCGTACCTTTTAGCAAATACGCATTTGTAGTCATTGCCAAATCAATACTCGGTTCATATTCATAAATCATCTTTATAAACTTATCTAAATCTTCACGCAAAAGTGGTTCGCCACCCGTAATGCGGATTTTATTCACACCCTCATCAATCGCCACTTTTACAAAAAGAAACAGCTCTTCAAATGTGAGAAGATTCTCTTTTGGAACCCATGAGAAAGGTTTCTCAGGCATACAGTATTGACACCTGAAATTACATCGTTCTGTTACAGAGATTCTCAGATAATCAACAACTCTATCATAACTATCTATTAGCATTTCATTTCCTTTATATGTTTGTATTATAGCAATTGGAGCTAAAAAAAAGATTGATGCAAATCAGAAAGATTAGTAGTTAAGAACTCCACATGCCAAGTGACATGTGGAAATAATGAAAATTATTTAGCTAGTATCTCAGTTTTTAGAGCTTTATACTCTTGTTCACTTAAGATACCTTTTTCTTTTAAGTTATACGCTTTTTCAATCTCATCTGATTTTGAAAGAGATTTTGTATTTGCCACAGGCTGCGCAACTGCTGCTGGTTGTGCAACTGTCGCTGGTTGTGCTTTTACAATTACCTCTTCTTTTTTATCTTCTTTAGGATTCACAAACTCAGTGATTATATTTGCAGGACTCTCTTCAGATGAACCTGCCAATCCTGTTTTTGTTATCTCTTTAGAAGCTATTGCATTTGCAATTTGTTCAAATTCAAACTTGTCTCCGTCCATATTGTCTTTAATTCTTAAATAATAAATTTGACCTGATTGCAAGTTCAATTTAAGTACTTTCTCTTCTATTTGTGATCTTGTTGCAGAAAGAGTCATAGCTTCAGGCTTGAGATTAAAAGCCATATACTCGCCACTTTTGATTCTCTGTAAAAATCTTTTGTTGTTAATACGAATATTAAAATCTTTACTACTTGTACCTTCGCCAGAACTCATAGCCGAAGAAGCATAAACATAAACTAAAGCCGAATTTTCAAGTGGCTGTTGCGCTGAAAATGGAGTTTTATTTCCACATGCCGTGACAAGTAGTAATACTATTGCCATTATTACGATTTTGATGCTTTTCATGGATTCTCTTTTGTATGGATTTGAGCTAGATTATAGCATAAAGTGTTTTGGATTTGAGTGATTTTATTGGTGGGTTTTACTTGAAATTTTGTGAGTGTTCCCAAGCGAGAAGCTTGGGAATTTTTTGGAGCGTTTTTCCGTAATAAATACGAAATATCAACTAGTAAGAAATTTCTTATTAGAAGTTATAACGAGCCCATACACGAACGATGTCACTAGCGTCTGCTTGAGTTGTACTACCAACAGTTGCTGTATCATACATTTGGTGGATATATCCAGCTAAGTAATCAACACCAGCAGCTTTTACAACATAAAGAAGTTCTAAATCTGTAAAGTCATTTCCATTACCATTACTACGAACCATTTCATTTGATTTACCAGCTTTAGTGCTAGAACCTTGAGCGATAACAGTACCGTAGTCACCAAAACTATAAGCACCTTTTAACATAAATGTATTTGCATCAAGAGCGATAGAATCTTGGTTAGCAACCATTTGAGTGTAAAGTGGAGTTTTAACACCTGTTCCAACATTTTTTACTGCTACATTCAATTTAGTGTCATCGCCACTAACAGTTGTATATGCTGCAGTTAAAGTAAGAGCAGAAACTGGAACTATACTAGCTTTAGCACCTAAAGCACTAGTTTTAGCAAATAAACTATCATTTGGATTGATTTGACCACCTTGTAAACCAAGGCTAAGACCCATTGGTAAAGATTTATCAGCTACAGCAACATCTCCCCATACAGCGTTTGCACCAATATCTTTAGTACCAAGTAAGTTTTGACCAACTTTTGCCATATCATAGAAAGAAGCTGTGATAGTAGTCATTGGAAGTGATTTATTTTGAGCAGTAGCCATGTATGCTGTACCAGCTATAGTAGCAGTAGTAGCACTTGCATCAGTTTTTGCAGCCATATCTGTAAAATTAGTTAAATCACCATGCTTGTTACTTTTACCAACATATGCACCAACTAAAGTTGTGTTTGGAATGTCAGTATTGATAACTAAAGCAGCTTCAAAAGTGTTTTTAAATACATTCCAATCTTCAGAGAATGCTAAAGGTGAAAGAGCCATTGGAAGTTCTTGACGACCAACTTTTACAGTTGTATTAGCAATTTTTTTAGCAATATAGATTTGTGTTAAAGCAATTTCATCTGCAATGTTAGTGTTAGTAGTTACACCACCAACATTTTGCATAGTATTACCAACAAGATTTTTCTCTAAACCTGTAGTACCTAAGTAAGTAAGTTGAGAACCAAATGTGAAGTCATTTTTAAGATCTGCATCTAAGTTTAGTTGTACGCCAACATTCGCCTTAGATACTGTTTTATCAAAAAGATTTGCAGTACCTGTAGCATTTGTAGTTCCTGATTGATAGTAAAGAGCTGCTTGACCAGTCGTTACAATGTCTATACCCTTATCAGCAGCTACTGCTGATGCCACGATTAACGACGCTGCCGTTAAAGAAACTATAATTTTTTTCATTCATTTTCTCCTGTTTTGTTTTTACATCACTGTAAAAAAGTGATAGTTAACGAATAGCAAATGCCATTCCATAAACTAAAACTCTATTACGAGACATATTTGAACGAACTCATTATATATTTAGAAAATTTAATCTAAGTTTAAACTATGAAGTTTATTTACAATTTGTTTACTATTTACACATATTGGAGGTTGGTTTTTGTGTAAATATGCGTGTTTTGTGGGTTTGTATGCCTAATAGAAACTGGTTGCGAGAAGTCTATTATATGATTAAAATAAAATTAGAGTAAAATTTCAGATAAAAACTATGGCATGTGGAATTAAGATTTATTTCCACATGCCAAGCATGGAGAATAATAATGGTTAAAGTTTCTGCTATTCAAATGAGCATGAGTGAAGATAAGGGTGCGAATATCTCTAAGGCGGAGCGACTTGTTCGAGAGGCGGCGAAGAATGGTGCGGAGATTGTGCTTTTGCCAGAGCTTTTTGAAGGTCTCTATTTTTGTAAAGATATGGATGAGAAATATTTTTCATGGGCAAATGAGAGAGTGGGCAATCAACTTATAGAACGGTTTGCTTCTGTTGCGAAAGAACTCAAAATCGTCCTTTTAGTGAGCTATTTTGAAAAGGCGGGAAGTGAGTATTTCAACTCGCTTGTTGTGGTGGATGCCGATGGTACAGTTATGGATAACTACCGAAAAACGCACATTCCTTGTGGGGCTGGTTATGAGGAAAAGTTTTATTTCAAAGCAGGAAATACAGGTTTTAAAGTCTGGGATACGGCATGTGGAAAAATTGGCGTGGGCATTTGTTGGGATCAGTGGTTTTGTGAAACTGCGAGAGCTTTGACACTTATGGGTGCGGAAATTATTTTTTATCCGACGGCTATTGGAAGTGAGCCTGAGATTGGTTTGGATTCCAAAGAGCATTGGCAACGCGTTCAGATGGGACATGCGGCGACAAATACCGTTCCTGTTGTGGTTGCAAACCGATATGGCGAGGAGAAAGGTGAGACTTGTAGTTTAAACTTTTATGGTTCATCTTTTATAACAGACTACACAGGTGCAAAAATCGCTGAAGCTTCTCGTGATAACGAAGAGATAATTTATGCAGAGTTTGACTTGGAAGAAAACGCAAAGCAAAGAGAGTATTGGGGGCTGATTAGAGATAGAAGAGAAGAGTGTTATGGTGTTTTGTGTAAAAATATTGGATAGATTTTTTGTGAAACTCTCTTTTTAGATTGCTTCACTTTGTTCGCAATGACGGTTACTGTTCTTGATGACGGTTCTTTATTCGATGACGGAAATAAGATTGTTTCGTCGTTCCTCCTCGCAATGACGGCACTTCGTCATTGCGAGGAACGAAGCAATCTAGTTTTTAGAGATACCCTAAAATTATATCTTCCAACTCCTTGAGCGGTGCATTTGTAATGCGCTCAAACTGCGTACGATTAAAAGTTTCTTGTCTTTTTGCGAGTTGTGCTGTGTGCGTTGCTATGTTTTGAAGCATCACTTCTTTGCTTACTTTGCCATCTAAAAACTCCAAAACTTCTACTATGCCTATCGCATTCATGGCATGTGGAACTCTTGTGTATTTTTGCTCTAAAAAACAAACTTCGTCTATCAAACCTAACTCGAGCATTTTGTTAGTTCTTTTGAAAATTCTCTCTCTTAAAACATCTCGTGCAACTTCAATGTTGTAAATATCTAAATTTTCAATAATAGGTTTTGGCGGATTTGCCTCAAACCATTCTGAGGGCGACATGTGGGAAGCTTCATAAATGAGAAGCATTTTTTCTATGCGGTATTTGTCATTTGGTGTAATGTTTTTCATATATATTGGGTCGAGTTTCGATAAAAAATCATACGCTTTTGGCAAATCATGAAGCTCTATTTCCACATGCCGAGATACCGCATCCGTTATCTCTGGTAATCTTGAAAGCCCTTGCATAAGTGATTTTAGATAAAAAGAAGTTCCACCGACGATGATAAGATTTTTTCCCTCTCTTTGGCATGTGGAAAAAACTTCTTTGTACAAATCTATAAAAATATCAACACTAAAATATTCATGAGGAGATAAAACATCTATGCCAAAATGTTTTACACTTTCTAACTCGGTTTTTGAAGGTTTTGCAGAGACGATGTCTATCTCTTTGTAAATGCTCAGAGAGTCGATTGAGAGTATATACGCGTTCATTTTTTGTGCGATTTTTATCGCCAAATCACTTTTTCCAGATGCTGTTGCGCCTATAATCGCTAGTTGTTTTATCTCGTTATTCATGCGAAATTATATCTTAAAATATCTTTTAGATAAATATACAGCAACTTCTAAGTGAAATATCAATACCCTTAGCTTTTCAAAACATTAAGAAGGAGTTTGTATGATTAACTGCTTTATTAAAAGAGACAACAGACTTAATGTCATCGAGGGTATTGACTCTTTACAAAACAACAAAGATAGAAGTAGTGTTATTTGGATAGACATGGTGAGTCCAACGCACGAAGAGATTAAAGCTGTCGAAGCGATGTTTGATATACACTTTCCAACAAAACAAGAGAGTGAAGAGATAGAACTTAGTTCGAGATACTGGGAAGAAGATAATAGAATTGAAATTAATAGCTATTTTTTAATAAACGAAAACAATACAGCTTCCAATGAAACGGTCTCTTTTATTTTACAAGGCGAACTCCTCATCTCAATCCGATACAAAAATTTAGCAAGTTTTAGCGCATTTACAAAAAGATTTTTAACTTCACCAAGAGAGTTTCGCAATGGTTACTCGATTTTTTGTCAAATTATTGACATTAGAATTGATGCGGATGCCGACACTATAGAAAATTTATCAAAAGAGATAGCAAAGATAAGAAAACATGTCTTTACAGATTATGCAAATGATGATGAAGAAATATTGGAACATATAGCAACTTTTGAAGATTTAAACATGAAAATTAGAGAAAATTTAACGGATAAACAAAGAATACTCAGTTCACTTTTGAAGTGTGAACTTTATAACGATGACAAAAAAGAGATTCCAATCATGCTTAAAGATATTCGGTCATTGATAGAACATACAAATTTTAATTTTGAACGATTGGATTACTTACAAAACATATTTATTGGTATTTTGAATATTGAACAAAATAAGGTCATAAAAATATTTACAATTGTAAATGTACTCTTCCTTCCACCAACGCTTATAGCAAGTATTTTTGGAATGAACTTTGAGTTTATGCCTGAATTGCATTGGGAATATGGATATCTATTTTCTTATGGACTTATGTTTTTATCCTCTGTTACGCCTATTGCAATTTTTAAGAAAAAAGGTTGGATTTAGAGAAAATGGTGCAAAGATATATAAAAAAATTAAGAGATTTTAACGAGTTAGTTATGTTTGAGCACTCGATATTTTCTTTGCCTTTTATTTTTATAGCAATGGTCGTTGCAGCGAATGGCTGGTTTGGATTTTGGCTACTTTTTATGGGTGTTTTGGCAGCTTTAAGTGCTAGAAATTTTGCTATGGGTTTAAATAGATATGCCGATAGAGACATAGATGCGCTCAACCCTAGAACGCTAAGCAGACCCAATGTAGATGGAAGACTTGATAGTTTTAGCATCATGATTTTCATTGTCGTAAATGCTCTTATTTTTGTACTTGTTGCGTATATGATAAACTCTTTAGCACTTTATTTGAGTGTTCCAATCCTTTTTGTTTTAGGAAGTTACTCTTACTTTAAAAGATTTTCATCTTTAGCACATATCGTTTTAGGTATCTCTCTTGGACTTGCACCGATTGCTGGTGTTGTGGCTGTGAATGCTACCATCCCTATTTGGTCTGTTTTACTTAGTTTTGGTGTGATTTTTTGGGTGGCTGGATTTGATTTGCTCTACTCACTTCAAGATATTGATTTTGATAAAGAAAACAGTCTTTACTCCATTCCCTCTCGTTATGGAGCGGAGGCTACACTTTTTATCTCTGCACTTTTCCACATGCTAAGCGTACTCTTTTGGGCTTTGTTTGTTTGGAATGCTGGACTTGGTTTATTTGCCTTTGTAGCAGTAGTTGCAAGTAGCGTTATGCTGGGTTATGAGCATTTTTTGGTGCGAAAAGATTTTACAAAGATTGACCGTGCTTTTTTCACTGTCAATGGTTATCTTGGAGTTGCATTTTTAGTTTTTATAATTTTAGATAAGGTGTACGCATGAATCCTCGTTTAGTTCCAATACATATTAACATAAGTTTTAGCGAAGCAGCCAAAGATGAAAAAGCACATGAACAAGAGTATCATAAGCTAAATGAGGCTGATAGTAGCATTGTAAACCAATGGGTAAAACATGCAAGGTCAAAAGGTGACGCAACCGAAATAGAGCTTGTTGTCCTTAATCTTCTTGTGGAACTTCACAATAAAGTAGATGCACTTGAGATGCTTTTAAAACATGAAACTCCAAATAGAATTGCTCTTGATGGACAAACAAGTATTGATGCTATTGGCTTTGAGCATTTTAGTGTAAATGAACCTGTTTTGACAGTTGGCACGGAGTATTACGGAAGGGTTGAGATGCCTTTTCATCCAAAAAGAGATGTTGGAGTTTTTTTTGAAGCTTTGAGTCCAACTCTGGCACATATTACAAAAACACATGAGCGAGATGAAAAAGAGTGGGGAGCTTTCCTTACTGCAAGAGAAAGAGTGCTTATTCGTGAAGCAAAAGAGAATAAAAAATGAGTTTTGCCTCTTTACATCTTAATATAGAGTATGTAGTCGTAGCAATGTTTTTGCTCATGCTCTATATTTTGTTTTATGTCTTTACTAAAGACCCAGACAGTGCTAGAAATATCCGTTCTATCGCTTCTGTTGTGGAAGAGTTAAATAGAGAAGTTTTTTATCTCAAAAAAAATCTTGCAGAGATAAAAAAAGAGATACAGCCAACTGCAACAACAAAAAGAATGAGTGATGATGAGATTTATCAAGAGATAGAAAGAAGTGTTTATGACATGACTCAGCCTCTTTCTATTGGGGTTAAAAATTTACAAGAGACTATTTACATGCTTGATTCTCAGATTGATACTAGGATTTCATCTTTAGAAAATGGGGTAAAACAGTTTTCTATACCTGCTTCTATTCATGCAAATGATGATGATAAAATTATTTCACTCTTTAAGCAAGGAATCTCTTTGGAGACTATTTCTAAAGAGTTACATCTCTCACAACCTGAAGTTGAATTTGTTCTAAAAATCAACAAAATCAAGTAACATCGGCAAAGTTAATGGCAGATAGAACACTCTTTACTTTAGTCTCTTCTCTTATTGGAATAGGGATAGTTCTTGCATACACTTTATCGACTTATACAACAGTGCTTTTTGGTGTGAATGAGTTTCACTTCGCTATCAGGCAGATTGTTTTTGGGGTTGTGAGTATTACGGTTATTTGGCTGTTGGCGCAGTTGGATCCAGATAGATGGCTTAAAACTATTGGATTTTCACTTTTTATAATTTCAACTATTCTTATGATAGCAATGCCATTTTTGCCAGAGTTTTTGGTTTCAGCAGTAGGTGGCGCAAAAAGATGGATAAAGATTGGTGGATTTTCTTTAGCACCAGTTGAGTTTTTTAAAATAGGTTTTGTCTATTTTCTTGCTTGGAGTTTTTCAAGAAAGTTTGGTAGCCGTGAAGGCATGGGAATATTTGGTGAATTTAGAAGATTTACACCCTATGCTCTCGTTTTTGTTGGTGCTATGTTTGTTATAGCTTTTGTTCAAAATGACTTGGGTCAGGTTGTGGTACTTGGGCTAACTCTTCTTTTTATGCTTATGTTTGCAGGGAGTAGTTTTAGGTTCTTCTTGAGTATTTTAGTGGTGGTTTTATCTTTATTTGTCTTCTTCGTTTTTTCAGCAGAACATAGGATTATCAGAATAAAATCTTGGTGGGCATTGGCACAAAATAGTGTGCTTGAGCTTTTTCCAGCTGCGATGGCGGAGAAACTAAGAATTCCAACGGAAGTTGAACCCTACCAAATCGGGCACTCTCTTAATGCTATTCATAACGGTGGAATCTTTGGTACAGGCATCGCAAATGGAACTTTTAAACTTGGATTTTTAAGTGAAGTGCATACAGACTTTGTTCTGGCTGGAATAGCCGAAGAGTTTGGCTTTGTGGGTGTTACTTTTGTAGTATTTCTTTTTATGTGGATGCTTCAGAGAATATTTAAAATTGCTAATCGTTCCAATGACAGAACTATCTATCTTTTCAGCATAGGAGTGGGACTTTTACTCTCTTTTGCATTTTTAGTAAATGCATATGGTATCAGTGGGATTACGCCGATTAAAGGGATTTCTGTTCCATTTTTAAGTTATGGTGGTTCTGCAATTATGGCAGCTTCTATTGGCGTTGGAATGATTCTTATGGCATCAAAAAAAGAGGGGGGAGCTTCATGAAACTCTGCATTACAGGTGGCGGAACAGGCGGGCATTTGATGATAGCAAACTCTTTAGTCGAAGCTGCAATATCTGCTGGACATGAAGTGATATTTATAGGCTCAACAAGCGGTCAAGATAAAAAATATTTTGAACATAACAGTCCATTTTCGAGCGTTTACTTTTTAGAAACGACAGGCGTTGTCAATCAAAAAGGGTTTGGCAAATTTAAGGCACTTTTTAAAGTGTTTAAAGCATTGTTAGCGTCAAGAAAAATTTTAAAAAAGCATAAAATAGAAGCGGTTTACAGCGTTGGCGGATTTTCAGCAGCCCCTGCTTCTTTTGCCTCTTTGAGTTCTTTTACTCCTCTTTTTATTCATGAGCAAAATGCAGTTGAGGGAAAATTGAACTCACTTTTGAAACCTTTTGCAAAAAGATTTATATCTGCGTATGACAAAAATTCGCCTATCCAAGGTTACCCTGTAAATGAGAGCTTTTATAAAAGTGCGAGAGTGAGAGAGAAGCTTCAAACTATCATCTTTTTAGGCGGTTCACAAGGTGCAAAAGCAATCAATGATTTAGCTCTAAATGTGGCATGTGGACTTCAGACAAGAGGCATAAAAATCATCCATCAAGCGGGTGAAAATGATTATGAGAGAGTAAAAAAAGAGTATGAAAATTTAGGTGTAGAAGTGGAGTTGTATGGTTTTACAAAAGAGCTTCCAGCCCTCATTCCACATGCCGACTTGGCGGTAAGTCGCTCGGGTGCAAGTACACTTTGGGAACTTTGTGCGAACGGAGTGCCTTCTTTTTTTATTCCTTTTCCACATGCCGCAGGTGACCATCAATTTCACAATGCAAAGTTTATAGTGGACAATAATCTCGGTTGGTGTGAGCGAGAAAGTGAAGATTTAAAAGAGAAACTTTTGTTCATTTTAGATGAAAAGTTAGAAGAGAAAAGCAAAAAACTTTTAGAGTATGCAAAAAAAGATGTAGCACAAAAGATGATACAAGATGTTGAGGAAAATATTTAATGATAAAAGAGTTATCTCAAGAGTTAGTTGATTTGATATTTGATTGGGGCTATTGGGGCATTTTTATCTTAATGAGCATTGAGAGTTCCTTTCTCCCGCTTCCTAGTGAAATAGTTCTCATTCCCGCTGGATATTTAGCCTCACAAGGTCAGATGAATATATCTTTGATTGTGATTACAGCTTCGGCGGGTTCACTTGCTGGTGCATTTGTAAACTACTTTTTAGCTCTCTCGCTTGGGCGAAAAATACTTAAGCGGTATGGAAAATATTTCTTTGTAAACGAAGATGCGCTGACAAAGATGGACGATTTTTTTAAAAAACATGGGCATATTTCTACTTTTATAGGAAGATTATTGCCAGTCATTCGCCATCTTATCTCCATCCCTGCTGGACTTGCACGAATGAATTTGGTTGTATTTTCTATTTATACAACCTTAGGTTCAGCAATCTGGGCTTTTATCCTCGTTATGCTTGGGTACTTTATAGGAGAAAATCAAGAGTTGATAAACGAATATTTACATCAAATAATCATTATACTTGTGATAGCAATTGTTATTTTAGGCTCAATATATGCATACTATCAAAAAAGAAAAAGGAGTAGGATATGAACAATTTGGAATATATGTTCCACCAAGGTTTTTTAGGTACAAGAGCACCATTTTTTATGGATATGGTTACGCTCATCGTCGCACTTTTACCTTTTCTTGTGGCGGTTGCTATCTATTTGTCTAAGATTAAAAAGTATAAATACCATGCTTTTTTGCAAATATTTATCTTTGTTTTTTCAGTAATAGTTCTGAGTTATTTTGAGTTTGGTGTCAGGATGGGTGGGGGGTTTAAATATTTTATAGAATCAACCACAGCATCCCATAATTATGTTTTTATGGTTTTAATGTTTCATATAGCGATATCTGTAATGACGCTTCTTATCTGGATAACGACACTTGCTATGGTAAAAAAACAGCTCTCTTCAAACACACATAAAAAAGCAGGACTTCTTACTTTTGCAGGTGTAGTTTTTACTTCACTGACTGGCATGTGGGTTTATATGCTTTTGTTTATATATTAGAGTTTTTGCATAACCCTCTTTTAGATTGCTTCGCTTTGCTCGCAATGACAGTCATTGCAAGAAAGAACGACAGTCATGTGCCAAGGAAGAACGACGGTTATGGTGAAAAGAACGACTTGCGATGAAGAACGACCGTCATTGCGAGGAGGAACGACGAAGCAATCTGAGTTTTGTGAAAAGTCTATTAAAATAATTTCAAGGAATAAAAAATGTTAGAAATAGGAAATCAAGCACCAGAATTTTGCTTACCAAACCAAGATGATATAGAAATATGTTTAAGAGATTTAAAAGGAAAGTGGATAGTTTTATACTTTTATCCAAAAGATAGCACCCCAGGATGCACAACTGAGGCGTGTGAATTTAGTGAGTGCGCGCCCGATTTTTCAGATTTAGATGCAATCATACTCGGCGTGAGTGCAGATAGTACAAAAAAACATCGCAATTTTATAGAAAAACAAGAGTTAAATATAACGCTTTTAAGTGATGAAGAGACGCTTATGATGCAAAACTACGGTGTTTGGCAGATGAAAAAAAACTATGGCAAAGAGTATATGGGCATTGTTCGCACAACACTTATCATTGACCCAAATGGAGTTATAAAAGCTTTATGGAACAATGTAAAAGTCAAGGGGCATGTGGAAAGTGTAAAAAATAGATTGAATGAGTTAACACAAGATTTAGGGAAAATATGAAGAAAAGTAATTATAAAGAAATTTTTCGATTAAAAAAAGAAAAGATATTAAGTTGTTCAAGCAATTTGATAAAAATTTTGTCCGTTCCAACACTTTTAGTTTTTGTGGTTTTAATTGCGTACATGGGATTTCTTCCACTTCAGATGGAACTTCATTCTATCGTTATCATAGGAACAATCTATCTCGTTTTTACTTTTTTTGTAAAACACAACGCATGTTATTCGACTTGTACATTTCACCAAACCAAAATGAATCTAGCACAAGAAATCTCCGAATATATTGAAGAAAATCTCATTGTGTTGATGGGAGAAGAAAAAGCTATAGGCTCAATTGATAAGTTTTTTGATAGATACTCACAAAAACTTCGTAACGATAATTTTGCAACAGTTGCAGCAGGAACATTTCCTACTTTAGGGATATTGGGTACTTTTATCAGTATTGCTTTATCTATGCCAGATTTTAATTCTGGTTCTGCAGATGTGTTAAACCATGAAATTACAAAGTTACTCGGTGGCGTGGGAACTGCTTTTTATGCTTCGATTTACGGGATTTTTTTATCGCTTTGGTGGGTCTTTTTTGAAAAAAAAGGTTTCTCCTTAATAGAAAAAGAGTTACAAGAGATGAAAGAAGAGTTTGAAGAAAATCTTTGGAGTGAAGAAGAACTCGCAAGAGCTACATTTGTAGAACAAAGAACATCCAACAGAGAGTTAAAAGAGACTATAAAACAATCCTTTTCTCCAGAGTTTTTACTTAAATTGCATGATACGATTATCACACAAACTTCGATGCTCTTCCAAACACTCAAAGCAGATAGACAATTTCATGAGGAGTTAAGAAGTACCTATAATGTGGTTGTAGAGAAGTTAGCAAGCATAACAAATATGCAAGATGTTGTTGCTCAGAAGTTAGATGTATCGGTGACAAAAGCGAATGAATCCTACACTCACTTGTCTGATAATGTTGATAAATTGAAATTATTAAGTGAGCTGTTTCAGTCAAATTATGATGCTATAACATCCTTTAGTATCCAAACAGACAATATTTCCAATTCATTAGAAGTTTCTACAAACAACTTAATAAACACGCAATCTTCAATGATAGGTGTATCAAATCAATTGTCCATCGTTTCAGATTCTATGGATAATTTGGTGGATAAACTTATGGTAAGTACAGATAAACAAATTCTTGTAAGCCAAACACTTGATAAATCCATTACTACGGCAAATATTTCCTATGAAGCATTATCGCGCAATGTTTTAGAGCTTGAATCTGTAAGCAAGGGATTTAAGTCAAATCATGAGTTGATAATTTTACAAAATAAATCATCCAAACAAATTGCTACCATTTTAGAAAAATCCTTAGGGGAATTAAATACACAAACAAATAAAATAGACAGCTTTTTTGGTGGCTTTAGCAATAATTTAGCAGAAGCACACAAAAGCATAGGAGCTATGTCTGACACGATGTTAGATTTATCCAAAGGAATGCTTAATCTTCTCGATGGCTTAAATGGCACATACACAGACACACTTGAAAAACAGATGCTAGGTGTAAATCAGTCTCTCTCCTCCCTTGAATTGTTGTACTCAAGATTTCATGAGACGATAGACACAAAACTTCAATCCTTTGAAAAAGTAAATGGCTCACTCCAATCTTTAACTCTTCATGCAAACAACATCGAAGAAAATTTTGAAGATTTTAATGTGGAGTTACTTGAAAAATTAGATATTTTGATACATGCCACTTCAAAAGCGCAAGAAACTAAAAAGAGATGAAAAAACTAAACGATTCTCAAAATAATTTTTGGATTTCTTATGCTGATTTAATGGCTGGGTTACTTTTTGTATTTATTTTAGTGGTTGGTATTGTTATCATGAAGTATTCTTACATAACAGCAGAACTACAACTCCAAAAAGAGTCGATTGAAAAACTCGAAATTGAGGCTTTAAATAAACAAGAAGATGCAGAGAAGTTAAAACAAGAACTTGAAAATACCAAAGAAATGATACATAAATTGGCATCTGTAAAATCAGTAGTTATAGACAAGTTACGAAAAAAATTAGGCAATAAAATAGCTGTCAATCCAAAAGACGGAACACTAAGCATTGCGGGAAATATACTCTTTGATCAAGATGAATACACACTCAAAAATGATGCGAAAATAGCACTCAAAGGTGTGCTAAATGAATATATCGATGTGCTTATGAATGAAAAAGAGATAAGGGACAACTTAGAGAGAATTATTATAGAAGGACATACAAATAGTGATGGAGAATATCTACACAACCTAGAACTATCTCAAAAACGAGCGCTTGAAGTTATGAAGTTTATACTCACACTCCAACCAAAACTTGAAAAAGATTTAAAAGTGTTCATAGCAGCAAGTGGTAGGTCTGACACGGATTTAGTCTATGAAAACAACAGTAGCGTAGAAGATAAATTGGCATCAAGAAGAATAGAAATAAAATTTAGACTTAAAAATGATGAAGCAATAAGTGAAATTTCCAAAATGCTCGATGAAAAATAAAGCTTGGCATGTGGAAATTTCCACATGCCAAGACGCCATAAAAATACCTTTATTTTAAAAATTGTTTGAAATTTTACTAAAATTCACCTCTATAAACAACACTCTATAAAACTTTGTGATAAAATCTAAAAAATTTTACAAAGGTCAAAAATCCCATGGAATCAAAACAAAAAATAATAACGGCTTTAATCGTAATTTTTTCTCTCTTTTTTATCTCGATGATAGTCAGCACCACACTAAACTTTAGAAATTATGGTTTAAGCACAGCTGAAGATAAAGCAAGTTTAACTGCTGAGATAGTCAAAATTGGTCTGACTTCACACATGGTAAATGGTATCATGGATCACAGAGATTATTTTCTCGATAAGATTGGAAAAGTTGAGAAGATTAGTGAGCTATGGATTGCAAGATCTCCTAGTGTTATCAAGCAGTATGGTCAAGGTCACAACAATGAAACACCTAGGGATAAAACAGATTCAGAAGTGTTGCAATCAGGTGTAACAAAATCTGTAACAACGGAAACAACGAGTAAAAGTTTAATGCGTGTTACCATCCCATTTAGCGCATCAGAATTTGGTACACCTAACTGTATGCAGTGCCATGAGGCAAAAGAGGGTGAAGTTTTGGGTGTTGTGAGTATGGTTATGGATATTACTGAAATTCGTATGAGTAGCATAAAAAGCGTTCTCTACAACATGGGGCTAACAGTGTTGGCTGGAATTTTGGTATTTATTATTATGAACAGATTTGTGAGACCGTATGTAAGTATATTTTACTCTATCAAAGAAGTGATGCAGAATGCCTACCGCGGTGATTATTCTGGAAGAGTCAAATGTGAGAATAATACAGATAATGAATCCGTAGCAAAACTTTTAAATACTATGTTAGAAAAACTCCAACATACCTTTGAAGAGTTAGATAAAAAAGTATATGTATTTATAAAAAACAAAAATTATGTCAAAGAGATTGACCCACTTAAAAATATTAACAGCACCATAGAAAGGCTTTCTGATATTTACAAATTTAAACAAACCATAGAAAACGACAAAGAGTTAGAAGATATCTACAATAGAATAGCGTATGTTCTCAAAGTTCACTTTAACCTTGATGATTTTACGATGACAGAAATAGATAACATGAGTAAAATCAAAAAAATTGTACATAGTGAAAAAGAATTGCATTGCTCTATTCTTAGTGGAGAATGTCGCGCAGAGCGCATTCAATCGAGTGTGGATTCAAGCATCTTTACTAAATCGTGTGCATTGTATCAGCTGGAGGGGAGTGAACATATTTGTACCCCTTATACTATTTCAAATGATTTGACACTTGTTCTGACAATTGTAACAAACGATGAAAAGACAACACAGTATGTCCGCTCAATTATGAGTGATGTGGAAGATTATATTACGACTGCACGACCTGCCATTGTAAGCAAAAAACTGATGCAAACGCTCAATCAAATGGCAAGAGTGGATCAGCTCACAGGGATGTACAACCGTAAATTTTTAGATGAATTTGCGGATGTCTCCATCCCTCAAGCAATCCGTGCAAATACGAGCTATGGTGTTTTAATGGTTGATATTGACTACTTTAAAATGATAAATGACACCTACGGTCACGATATCGGAGATGAAGCGATTCGTATCATTTCTGGCGTTATCAAAAAGCAGATACGCAAAGCGGATATCGCCATTCGTTATGGAGGGGAAGAGTTTTTAGTTCTACTTTATAACTGTGACGCAGAAAATATTATAAAAATAGCAGAATCCATCAGAGTAGAATTTGGCAAACAAAAGATTTATGCACATGGAGAGAGTTTTAGTAAAACACTCAGCGTTGGATGTTCTCGTTTTCCTCAAGATAGCGATAGTATATGGAAATGTATTAAGTTCGCTGATATCTCTCTTTATGCGGCAAAAGAAGGTGGAAGAAATCAAGTTGTTGCTTTCAATGAATCCATGATAGAAAATAAAGAAGTGGGTGAGAATTACTAATGAGTACCTCTAAAGACTAGATTGCCACGCTTCGCTCGCAATGACAAAACACCGTCACTGTGAGACTTCAAAGAAGTCGCGACAGTCTAAAAGTGAGTTTTAGAGGGGTTCTAATTTTTAAATTCTAACTCATCCACTATCTTGGCATGTGGATATTCTTTTGAAAAGATATCTGCAGCTATCCCATTTCCAAAATGAGAGAATCGCTCCCCAGATTCAGGACATTTCTTTAAATATGCCACAACTTCTTTTTTTTCATTTAAAATCGGAGTTGTTCCAAGACCGCAACTTGGAGATTTTGATTTGAGAACAATGATATCGGCATGTGGATTTTGTTTTATAAATGCATCTATTTCGTCTTGAAGCATTTGAGTTACATCTTCGTTTGTTTCATCTGTAATAACTCTATTTTTGCCATTTATGACAACGACACTTATTCTCTGTCTAGGAGTTCCAAAAAGAGGAGCTTCTGGACAAAAAGGGATGATTTCATACTCAGTAAATGCTTCAATAACTTCATTTACTTGTTTGCTTTTTCCATCATAACGGCAAATTTCACCAAGTAAACATGCAGAAATTATTGCCTTTTTTTTACTGTTCAAATATCTCATTCACTTCTATTGTCTCTTGTAAACATTCGATGGACATTTTGTCATCCACGCCATAACATCTGTCATAGAGATATTTTTTATTTTCAAGTATAAATTTATCAACTGTTTTTGCCAAAGGGTCAACTAAAAAGTAATTTAAAATACCACAACTCTCATATAAATCTTTTTTTAAACTTTTATCTTTGTAGGCAGTGGATGGGGACAAAACTTCAAAAACAGCACACGGAAGCTCTTTTTCTTGGCAATAAAGTATCACATCTGGTTGTACTACATTTATACTTCCACTACACTCTATTTTCAAATCAAAGGGTGCGATTCTTGGAGAACATCCACTCTGTTTTTGCGATTGCTTTAATCTTACTGCTATCGATAATACAATATCCTGATGCTGAGCACTCGCTCCACTCATCATATAAATATGCCCAAATATCAGCTCATACCTTTCACTCTCAGGTGTTGATTTGTCAATATCTAAGTAATCTTCATAGCTATAATTTTCTAAATTGTGTGCTTGCATTGGAAATCCTTTGCCCTAATTTTATCTAAAGTTTAACAAATGACAACACTCTTGATTTCAGTCATCTCTTCGATGGCAAAACGAGGACCTTCACGCCCTACACCGCTGAGTTTTACACCGCCATAGGGTTGAATATCGAACCTAAGCGTTGGCATATCGTTTATAACAATTCCACCCGCATCCAGCTCAGATATTGCGCGTTTTGTAAGTGCCAAATCATTTGTAAAGAGTGAAAACTGTAGCCCATACGGAGAGTTATTCATTCGAACAACTGCATCATCAAAACTCTCCACTTTTACCAAAGAAACTATGGGTGCAAAAACCTCTTCGCACACTATTGCCATTTCATCCGTTACATTTGCCATGACACAAGGATGAAACATTCTGCCCTCACGGTAAGGTTGTAAGAGTGCGACTGCACCCTCTTTTATGGCAGATTCAACCCAGCCCATCGCACGAATTGCCGCCGCATCATCTATGAGTGGACCCATAAAAGTATCATCATGATAAGGAGAACCTACGACAAGTTTTTTTGTCTCCTCCGCCATTAATGAAGCAAATTCATCGTAAATAGTACTATCAACATAGATGCGTTGCAGAGATATACAAACTTGTCCAGAATTTACAAATGCACCCAAAGCACAACGAGCAGCGGCATGTGGAAGGTCTGCACTTTTATCTATAAAGGTCGCCGCATTGCCACCAAGCTCTAAACTTACCTTTTTTATCCCTGCACTTTTAGCGATAATCGCTCCCACGGGAACACTTCCAGTAAAACTAATCACACGGGGAATATCACTCGTAACCAAAGCACTTCCAACCTCTGCATCACCGTAAACCACACTCAAAGCATTTAACACGGCATGTGGACTTTCTATAAAAAGTTTTGCAAATTTATACGCAGTGAGTGGCGCTTCTGGAGTTGGTTTGAGAACAACCGCATTTCCAGCTACAAGTGCTGGTGCTATTTTATGCGCTACAAGATTGAGTGGAAAGTTAAAAGGAGTGATTGCAACAACAACGCCCGCTGGCTCTCTGACAAAATAACCGATAGTTTTTTTACCACTATTCATGGCATCGGTGTTGATAGTTTCCCCGTGCATAGTTCGCATCGTCTCGGCAGATAAAGTCACGGTTTCTATACATCTATCGACTTCAATGCGTGAGTATGTTATAGGTTTTCCAACCTCATCGGTTATAGTTTTTGCAATATCTTCTTTGTTTTCACACAATTTTTGTGCAACATCTAAAAGCCAATTGCATCTTTGTGCAAGCGTTGACTTTTTAGTTCCACATGCCGCTTCTTTGGCAATGAGCAAAGCTTTTTTTGCATCCTCAACATCACAAATCGGGGCAAATGAAACTACCTCGCCACTGTATGGACTTCTTCTCTCACTTAAATTTTCTTTCGTCGCTTCGTTTGAGCCAAAAAATATTTTTGCTTGCATTAAAAAATTCCTTTATTTCGTTTTAAACTCAAAAACACCATCGAATTCTATTATATTTTCTTCCAAAAGATGTGTACATCTCTGTGAATAAAGTTCATAAAGAGGCTTTTTATAGGTTTCATAAAGCGTATCAAATATCTCTTTGGATTTTTTAAACTCAGCCTTTAGATAAAAATCATGTGCTTTATAATAGACCTCAAGTTCTATTTGCTTTTGCTCATTTGCCTTACCTAAAGATAAAACTTCATAAATTTCTACAGGTTCAGCTTTACCTTTTACACGCACTTTATCTAAGAGTTGCATCACATAACTCTCTGTTAATTTTGCCTTCGTAAACTCTGAGATAATAAGTCTTACCTTATACGGTTTACACAAACCTTCAAGTCGTGATGCGAGATTTACTGCATCACCGATGATAGTGTAATCGGAGCGTCCCTGTGAGCCTATCTCTCCGACGATAACACTCCCAGTATTTATGCCTATGCCATAATCCACATCAAAACCAAACTCTTTTTTTATTTTTTTGTTTAAAAAATCTCTTTGGGCTATCTGTTCAAGTGCGGTTTTTACGGCTTCATCCGCATGATTTTTTACCTCTAACGGTGCATTCCAATATGCCATAATAGCATCACCGATGAACTTATCAATCGTTCCTTGATGCTTTTCAACTGAGACAACCATAGCATTCATATAATAATTTAAAAAATCAGTAACTCTTTTAGGCGATTGAAGCTCTTCTGAGATAGTTGTAAAACCTCGTATATCAGAAAAATAAATAGTAACTTCTACCTCTTTAGATGCAAAATTTGTAGCATCAGGATTTGCTAGTAAATCATCCATAACCTGCTTCGATACTTTTTTAGAAAAGCTATTTTTTACCATCTCTTTTTGGCGATATTCAAATATATAATTGACTCCTAAAATGCCGATAAGCGACAAAATCATAGAAAACAATGGAAAAATGGTGTTGATAATAATATGTTCGTGAAAAAGCAAGTAGTAGTTCATAGACAAAAGAGAAGCAAATGAAAAAGAATAAACGACTAAAAGCAGTAAAATTGATAATCTTGAATAGAGCATCACGACCACAAAAACAATACAGAGTATCATTAAAATATCTATGAATTCGCCCGTGGATGGTTTTTGTAGCATATCTTGATTTATAAGATTGTCAATCACATTTGCATGAATTTCAACTCCAGCTATCACGCTCTCCATCGGGGTTGAGCGAAGATCCATAAGTCCAATTGCAGATGTTCCCACAAGAGCAATTTTTCCTTCTATGGATGCTTTATCAAAACTATTATTGTAAATATCTACGGCTGAAATATATTTATAACTTTTAGCTGACCCACGAAAGTTTACATAAAGTCTTCCAAATCTATCTGTTGGAATATGTACAGAGCCGAGCTGTACCCTTTCTACTCCTGATTTACCGTACGAAACAACGACTTTTTTAGCGTCATTCATAATGCGAAAAAGTTCAAAAGCCAAAGATGGGTAGAGCATATCATCGTACTTAATCATTAAAGGGACACTTCTAATAATCCCTGTTTCATCTGCATTGTCATCTGGGGCATAATTCAAATATCCGCTTGAATATCCTGATTTTTGAATACTTTCAAGATTTGCAAGCACTCCTTTGGCATGTGGAAAAAACTCTCTCTCTTGTTTGTTTTTTTCAACAAATATCGCAGGAACTGTGGGCGCATCATTTTTGTTCGTTTTGTCAAAATCAAGAACATAACCCAAAATAGTAGGAGTTGACGCTATAGTTTCTGAGAGTATTGCATCGTAATCAGGTAAATCCGCTCTTTGTATATTCCACTCTTTAGCGAATCGCTTTGGTGAAGTTTTATCCGCCTCACTAAAAACAATATCCAGCCCGATAATGCCCACACCACTCTCTTGTAAGTTGGTCAAAATCTTTGCAAACTTATCTCTCTCCCAAGGCCACTGACCAAGCTCTTTGATACTCTTTTCATCGATGTCAATAATAACAACAGCATCACTTACCTTCTCAGTTCCTCGAAAATTGAAGTAAAAATCTCTTACACGGTTATCGAGCGATTGGAAGTAGCTTGGTAAAAAGAGATAAGCAGTTGTAAGGAGCAGAAAGATAAATACAAAAAGGAGAAGGAGAACTTTGTATTTATCTTTCATGGTTACTAATACCGTCCACCAATGCCAGGATAATTTGGAGTAGTTGGAGTAGTTGGAATTGCGGCGGCGACCGCAGCAGCTTCCGCTGCTATCCTCGCTACCTCTGCCGCCGCAGCTTCCGCTGCTTTTCTTGCTGCCTCTGCCGCCGCAGCTTCCGCTGCTATCCTCGCTGCCTCTGCCGCCGCAGCTTCCGCTGCTATCCTCGCTGCCTCTG
>JAPLGP010000045.1:0-39687 GCA_026390075.1 Campylobacterales bacterium | reverse complement strand
TTCCGCTGCTATCCTCGCTGCCTCTGCCGCCGCAGCTTCCGCTGCTATCCTCGCTGCCTCTGCCGCCGCAGCTTCCGCTGCTATCCTCGCTGCCTCTGCAGCGATTCCTGTAGCAATATCCATTTTAAATGTTTGTATTGCATCTGTTGTACGATTTGTTATATCTTTTACATCTAAATTTGTATTTTCAACTCTAGTCGTATCTATTTGTGTTTCAATATCAGCAGAAGTAAGAACCTCAGTTGCTTCCTCTACTTTTTTTGACTCATTCTCTTTTTGATTTTTCGTACTACTTAAATAATCCTTTTTCATTTTACCAAGCTCTTCAGAAGTGAATTTTATAGGTTCACTTCTTTTCCCATCTGCTGAAATCACAACATAAAAGCCTTGATTCACGATAGAGGTTTCGCCTTTGACGCTCACGCTAATCGCTCCAAAAGTACAATAGACTCTACTGCTTCCATCTAGCTCAGCTATAATCGTAAAATTTGTTCCACGGATACCAATTGTTGCTGTTTTTGTTTGCACACTAAATTTATCGGGTGCTATCTTGCCAATCTTCCCTGTTATGGTTCTCATCGCACCATTTAAAAGCCCAAATTGAGCCGTTGCTTTATTCTCATCAAAGAGATATTCATTTATAGAAAAGTTACTATTTTTACCAATAGTTATGATAGTTTCATCATTAAAAACTATTTGAACTTTCGTTTCATCTTTTGTTTGAATGCTATCTTTTTCATTGAGTTTTGCACCAAGAGTAGCTTCTATCTCTTTAGCCTCACGAATTATAAAAGCGCTTCCTTGGAGTGCAGTAATTGTTCCAACACTATTTGCAGACACAATAGAACTTATCAATACTAAAGATACAATAATTTTATTCAATATTTTCATCACAGTTATCCTTAAAAAGATTGTACTACACCGAGAGATACGGTGTATTTTTCGTAACTAAAGACATTTTGGTTTGAATCTACTCTGTCATAATTTGTTTTAAATTTCACGCGCAAAGTTTCCATTACTTTTGCACTTACACTTGCACCTATACTTTTGCCAATGTCTTCCCTTGTTGCATTAAAAAGTGCACTATAATCATCATATTTTCTTTCTCTTATTTGCGCATAAAGTTCACCGCCATAAGTAGGTGTAAACTGATTCGCATAAATTGCGTCTAGCTTATATTCATTATAGTTCACATCTACTCTTATGCCATGCTCTTTTTTCTCTTGTATTCCAGTTACATTTACTTGAGCATAAGAGCGAGGAGATAAAATATTTTGCAATCCATACGATACCTCATAGTGATTTGCATCTAAATCAGACTGCACTAATTGTTGGAATTTTTTTGTTTGGTACTTAAAGTACACACTGCTTCTCAAAGTGTTAGTGTGTTCATACTCAACTCTAGGCATCAAAAAAAATGTTTGCAAATAATCTTTATTTGCTAAAGTAATTGTATCCGCACCAGCAGCCATTTCGGCTGTATATTTCGTATATTTATAAAGTAAGCTCGGCACATAAGCGAAATATTTCGTATCATATGCACTCTCTTTTTGATAACTGTTCAAATATACAGTAGCTCTATTTTTTATCGCAAATCCATTTGCTTCCCCTATGTCACATACATTAACGATGTTTGCTAAAACTTGAAGTGCAATATCTGACTTTTTATCTGATGTTGCGTATTTTGTGTTTCCAATAGTGTAACTATCATCCATTGGACCATAGTTTATATTTGAATCATAAAGCATATCCATCGCAACAGTTAAATAGGTAAATGATTTTTCTTGTACCTTCGTTACTTTGGAGAGATATAACTCAATGTTTTTTCGCACATTTTCAGGAATCATTGGATTCGCTAAAACTTCTCTAAAAGAGAGTTCTGAATCCTCATACATCTTGAGCATAAAATAAGTTCTTGCTTTTTCTAACTTATTTCTAAGATTTGTAGGGTCAAGCATTTCAACTCTCTCAAAAGCGGCGAGAGCATTTTCATAATGCCCTGTCTCATACGCAGACATACCAAGGTTAAAATTTAAATTTGTATCAGAAAGCTTTGTAAGATATAACTTGGAGAAAAGCTCGTACGAAGTTTGAAAATCTTTTGCTCTGTAAGCATCCATAGCTTGCGAATAAGTCTGTTCCACATCTAAGGCTAAGATATACACAGGTAACATAAACATAATAACAAAAAAAACTTTTTTCATTGCAACACTCCTATTAATTTAAATATCAATTTGATCATGCTTAAAGCACTGCTTAGCATACCGAAGATGAATTTTCTGATCATAAAAAAACTGAACCAAATCAGCATCCAATTCCCCATCTTTAACCATAAAATTGATAATTTTTATGATTTCACTCATCTTTTTTGCACCTTTATAAGGTCTATCTGAAGCTGAGAGTGCTTCAAATATATCTGCAAGTGCTAAAATCCTAGATTCTAGCGATAATTCATCTGCTTTTAAACCCTTTGGATACCCTTTGCCATTGAGCTTTTCATGGTGTCCTCCAGCAATGCTTGGTACGCGTTTTAAATGTTTAGGAAAAGGTAAAGCGTCGAGCATTTCATTACTGATTCTCGCATGATCTTGCATAATAGCAAGCTCATTTTTAGTAAGAGTCCCCTTTCTTATGCACAAATTATTCACTTCAAAATCACTCAAAATATTTTGTTCAATTCCATTTACACGAAGTTTCCTTTGTGCAATTTTTTCTATTGCTTGAATATGCGCATCTGTCATAAACTCGCCTCCTACATTGGAGACCATAAGAAAGTCTATCTCTTCATCAAGAATTTCTATCTCACCCGCTAACTTATTTTCAAGAGATTGTATTTCACCAGCACTAGCACCAGATGAGAGAAGCTTCATTTTTTCATTCAGCATCTCAATTTCTAAATCTTTTTTATACACTTCAAACTTTATTCTGATTGTATTGATTCTATCATACAAAGTTTCTAATTTTGTTGCTTTGTCCATCACATGCTGTGGCGTGGTAATCTTACCAACATCATGCATAAGTGCTGAAATCCGAATTTCATATATCTCTTGTTTTGTATAATGAACATCCGCATATTTACCTGTCGTAGTTTTATTGAGCGCCTTTGCTATTTTTAAAGCTATACTAGCAACTTTATGCACATGTCCACCCGTGTAAGGTGATTTTTGGTCAACTGCGTAAGCGATACTTTTGATAAATGATTCTAAAAGTTCTTTTAAATCTTTAATCATTTTTGCATTTGTAATAGCAACAGCAGCTTGAGAAGCTAAGGAGAGTAATAACCTTTCATCTTCCGTAGTAAAATTGATAACATCATTATTTGCATCACGCGCATTTAAAAGTTGTACCACTCCAATAACTTCTTTATGGGAATTTACCATGGGTATAACTAACATAGATTTTGAACGAAAACCAGTACCTTCATCAAACTTTTTTGTTCCATTGAAGTTAAAACCTTCCGCATCATAAACATCTTCAAAGTTAAGTACTTTAGCCGTTAGGGCACAATGCGCAGCTACCATTTCATGATTTTGCGAGCCATCTTCAAGATAAAGAGGTACAGCTGGCCATGGAATTTCCTCACCATGAATACCCATGTGAATTCCAAGTGAATCTGTTTCTACAATTTTAAAAACAAGTAATTCTTCATTTTCACTCATTATATAGAGAGTTCCACCATCTGCATTTGTAAAAAGTTTACTTTTTGAGATTATCTCTCCCAGAAGATGTTCAAGATTTGTTTCTATGGACAGAAGCATTCCAATATCATTGAGATGATTAATTTGCTCCGTTTTTTTCTCACAAAATGCTTTGATGGATGCTAAAATAAGGTTCACTGTCTCTCTATTATTTGATTCTACTGATAGCTTCTGAATTTTGTTAGCTACATTTAAGAGGAGTCTATTTACTTCTATATTTTTGGAATGAATATTCATAACCTATCCTATCTCAATTTCAGAATTATCATCTAACAAAGCCACTCTCTTATATAAACCTATCGCTTTTAATTCATCTATTATAGCATCTATGTACTCATACTTTATATGATTAATATATATTTTTACATCATCTCTTTGAAGGTATTCGAGTTCATTTTGTAAAAGTGTAGGCGTGAGGTGTTTACTTAAAACTGCAAGGTGATTAAAAGAGGATGGGAACGAGACTTCAATAATTAACTGCTTTAAATTTTTATTTTGATTTAAAAAATTCCATGTATGGTAGCAAAGGGATGTATCAGAAGTAAAGACCAACGCCTCATTGATAACATACCCGCAACTGCCAAAAGTATGAAAATTTGGATAGGGTTGCAATCTAAAGTTACCTATGCTATATTCTTTGAAATATTCTAAGGCATGAAAGATTATAGTATTTGCACTATGATTCATGAGCGGTATGTTCGAGAAATCAGGCCAAATTTTATTGTTAAAAATATTTTCTTTTAAAATATTTATGACTTCTTGTGTTGCAAAAATATTGAGTGGTTTTTCTAGTCTTGCGTAAAAAGTATCAATCGCAGTCGGTAAATCAACAATATGGTCAAAATGCGCATGTGTCAAAAGAAGATTATCTAACTTCAAAAAATCATTTCCAAGGCTCTGAATCAAATTTCCAGCATCAATAACAGTCTTCTCATCCAATAGATAGGAACTAAGCTGAGAATTCTTAGTTTTTGAACCAAACGCACCTAATACCTTCATTTTTAACTCCAACTGTTTACGATAGATGATAGCATTTATTTTTTAAAAATAAAATTACAAGTGTTATAAAGCTACATTATGTTTATAATGCGTATGAAAATTGATGTCGTCCTTAGAAATAGATACATTTGATATTGACACTTCAAGTCTATAAATAGTATACTAATAGTATCTATTTTATGATACCAAAGGCTAATAATGTATTCACCATTTCCATATGACAGAATCTCGACAAAGAGTACCTTTTTTGGTCGAGATGAAGAGATAGAAGTATTAACCAAAACAGTACAATATTCTAACAATCTTCTCATCTACTCCAAACGACGAATGGGGAAAAGTTCTCTGATAGACCATTTTTTTGAAACAAAAAAAGCAGATACTATTTGCATTTATGTTGACATTTTTGACATCACCTCAAAAGAGGATTTTGCAAAATCTTTACTGCATGGAGTCTCCAATGCAACAAAAGGAGATCTCAAATCGACTATAAAAAAACTCACTTCACTCTTTAAGAGGGTGAGAGTTGAACCAACCATAGACCCAACTACTTTTGAATACTCCATCAAGCCAATCGTTGCAACACTAAGTTTTGAAGAGATGATGGAAGATTTTTTCTACACAATCAGAGAACTTTCCAAAGAAAGCCAAGTGATTATAGCAATCGATGAGTTTCAGCAAATTGCCACGATTACCGATGTAAAACTCGATGCTCTTTTGCGTAAAGAGATACAACATCGAGAAAATGTGTCCTATCTCTTTTTGGGTTCTAAACGCCATTTGCTCACTTCACTCTTTGAATATCAAGCACCGCTCTATGAGATGGCAACACACCATGAGCTACAACCATTAAAATTTGAAGCTATTCAAAACTATGTGACACAGTATTTGAAAATTGATGATGAGCAACTTCGTACTATCTGTGAACTTACAAAATATGAAACTAAAATGATGCAAAATATCTTTCATCTTCTCTGGCTTCAAAAAGATACAACAGTAACAAAAGAGCAAATAGACGACACGGTGAGAGAAATCATCAACTCCAAAGACTCTAGCTATAAAATCATCTTTGATACGCTCAATAACAATCAAAAAATTGCTCTAAAAGTGATGGGAAGATATAAAAGTGGATTTTTTACCCAAAGTGTTTTGCAAGAGTTCAATATCAAAAAACAAACCCTCCAATCCGCACTTGATGCGCTTTTCAAGCGTGAACTCATCGATAAAGATGGAGAATATTATTTCATTCCAGACCGAACACTTGAGCTGTGGGTGGAGAGGTTGTAAGATTGAGAGAAGTTTACTTTTGATAAATAATTTCAGAGAGTTATATTTTCCACATGCCATGTTTTATGAGGAGTGACGATAATCGCATCAAAAGTGAAATCAATATCAAGGGAGTTTTTACTCATATAAATTTGTGCGGTTTTTATTATTTTTGAGAGTTTGGAGGGGGTAATGTTTTGGATGGCACTTTCATAGTCTTCACCGCTTTTTACTTCGACGAAGTGCAGAACTTCCTCTTTTACGGCGATAATGTCTATTTCACCAAAACGGCTGTAGAAGTTTCTCTCTACAACCACAAAACCTTTATCATAAAGAAATCCACATGCCGACTCTTCTGCTAAATTTCCTTTGGCTCTGCTCATTTTAGGTGTTTATGATTTCCACTTTTACGGACTTAAATGCGGCTGTTAAAATCAGCTCATCGCACTTATCGCCAAAGAGATTATTTATCTTCGACCTTGCATGATGAAAAGTCACAAAAAGTGTCTTTGGCTGTACTTTATCTGTAAATTTTACCGTGAGTGGATTTGTCTGCCCAAACTCAGATTTTAAGATAACTTTTTCACTAGTAAAATCCTCAGCATCGCCTTCATAAACCAAAAGAACATCTTCATCATAGC
The DNA here is from genome assembly GCA_026390075.1 of Campylobacterales bacterium. Taxonomy (GTDB): domain Bacteria; phylum Campylobacterota; class Campylobacteria; order Campylobacterales; family Sulfurimonadaceae; genus Sulfurimonas. The sequence continues at coordinate 33,086 of JAPLGP010000045.1, read as the reverse complement.
GTTTATTGAGCTTCTCACTTCGCAGAGTTTGCGAAGCATTGTTATAGTGTGCTAAAGTTCTTCCCGTTGTGAGATGGTAGCCTGTAAGTTTTTTTTCACTTATCTCCTGAACCATCCCTCGAAGCGCATACTGGTGGTAATGAAACTCGCCAAGTCCATCCTCTGTTCTAAAATCAAGTTGATGTAAAATCGGTGTATCTTCCGTATGTACTGGCCATTGAAGTCCTCGTATCCTGTGTCTCTCAAGTCTTATATAACTCGCACCAGAAAAACGGCGATAGGCAACTTCTCTTACCTCATCCCAAATCTGATTTGAATTTTCGTAAGTGTAATTCCCACCCATTTTATTATCAAGGAGTTTTATAACTTCCCAGTCATCTGGCAGGTCGGATTTTACAAGCGGTTGTGAGAGGTGAAGACGACGCATTGCATTGATATACACACCTGTTTTTTCATACGCTGATTTCACACCTATCACGATATCCGCGCGATTTGCAATGTCTGTCATAAACAACTCTTGAACCACAATGAGTTCTAAATTATCTATCGCTTTGTCAACTTTGTTCAGATTTGGATGGATATGCGTTAAATCTTCACCCATGTTTAAAACAGCTTTTACACGACCCTCCAACATCTCTTCTACAAGCTGAGGCGTCATCAAACCTATCTCTTTTGGCTCTTGATAATCAGGAGCGTAATAAGGAAGCATCCCCATATCACACGCACCCTGAACATTATTTTGTCCGCGAAGTGGCATAAGTCCAGCTCCACTTTTACCGATATTTCCAGTCATAAGAGCTAAGTGCGTGATTGCCATAACAGCGTAAGAACCGTCTAAATGTTCAGTAATTCCTAGACCCCAAAAAATCATAGAGTTTTTAAGCGCGTACTCTCGTGCAACTTTGCGAATCATTTTGCTAAGATACTCATACCCCTCTATATTTTTAAAATAATCTGGATTCGCATAAGGGTCATTTAAAATCTTCTCTTTAAACGCATCAAATCCTTTTGTTCTGTCTTTGAGAAAATGCTCACTATAAAGCTCTTCATCGATGATGACATAGGCGAGCATATTTAAGATGAGAAGATTCGCTTCATGTGGAATAATTCCCTTGTATTTTGCAAATCTATGAAGTTTGATTTCACGAACATCAAAAACGGCTAGATTGTCATGTTTTCCAGCCACATCAATTATACGATTTGCAATAATCGGGTGTGCTTCTGTGGTATTTGAGCCGATAACTATCATAAATTCTGTGTTGTAAATATCGTTATAGGGATTGGTCGCAGCACCCTCGCCTATGGTCGTTCGCATGCCTTTGAGACTTGGAGAGTGACAAACTCTCGCACAGTTATCGACATGTGGAGAGTTCATCGTATGACGCGTAAATTTTTGAAAAAGATAAGCACTCTCACATGAAGTTCGAGCTCCACCGATAGAACAAACACTATTTTTCCCGTACTTTTTTTGGATTTCTTCTAGTTTCATAGCGGTTGCAGTTGTAGCGCCATCGAGCGTTGTTTCGTACCAAACAGTATCAAGTTCCACTAAAGTAGATGCTATTTTTTCTTTGATTGTTGGATTTTTATCAAGAAAGCTTTTTTTAATTCTTGGAATTCTAAGTCTATCGGGAGCATCCACAAAATCAAAACCATACTTGCCTTTAATGCAAAGTTTTCCCTGAGAAACCACACCATCTGGATGTGCAAAAATATTGATAATTTTATTTTCCACTACATTCACATTTGCAGCAATGTCACACCCGACCCCGCAGTATGTGCAAACACTATCGATAACTTTTAGATTTTCCATAAAACACTCACAAATTTTTAGTTGAAGGAGTTTACAATCATCTCTCTTAAAAAGTTTGGAAGTGAGTTAGAAAGGAGAATTGTTCAATTTATTTTAAATATTTTATTGTGTATAATTACACAAAGGATAAATATGCCGACGATATTTAAAATAGATGGTTATAGATTTTTTTTCTTTAGCAATGAACATTTTCCAGAGCATGTGCATGTGGAAAAAGGAGATTCTTACGCTCGTATCGAGCTTGAAAATCTCAAAGTAACGGATAGCTATAACTTCAATTCTAAAGAGTTAAAAATAGTATCAAAAATTGTACAAGAAAATTACACGCAACTCAAAGGGGCTTGGGATGAATACTTCAAAAAATAGAACACTTATAAAATCTGTTGGATTTGGCGATGAAAAAATGTATATAGAACTCAATTCTGAGAGAGTTTTGAGCATTCCTTACACATATACACAAAAACTAAAAAACGCCACAAAAGAACAGTTACAAGAGTATAAACTTATAGCCAATGGCATAGGAATTCATTTTGAAAAAATAGATGAAGATATATCAGTAGAAGGGATAATAAGAGATTTTGGAAATGAAACAAAAAGAATCAATATATCTATTGGAGCAAATTTCTTAGACAAAGCGGATTCATACGCCAAAAAACACCATCTCACGCGTTCAGCACTTATTCAAAAAGCGATTTTAGAGTACATTGCTTCGTAAATAATCGATCCATGAAAAACACGATGTCAAGCGCAAAAGTCCAAAACTGCAGAGTCATGACTTCCTGTTCCTAAATCACTTGGCATGTGGAAATCATTTCCACATGCCACACTTTTATCTTCAAACCACTATCTAAAGAGTTGAAGAGTGATTGAGATGTCTGCTAAATTCTACCTCCAGAAGCGACACCCCATGTTGTTCTCCATCTTGTTTTTACTAAACTTATTCCCATAATAGCGACAAGAACAACCCCTGCAAATATCATGAAACCTGCTCCATAGCCATCAAATGTGCCTTTACTCCATCCAAAAGTATTGATAAGAGCAGTACCGCCAAAACCACCCGCAGCTCCGATGATGCCTGTCATGATTCCTATATCTTTACCAAATCTTTGTGGCACTAACTGAAATACTGCACCATTTGCCATACCTAAGTTTGCCATGATTAAAAACAGAACAAGTATCGCAAAGCCAAATGGCAGAGTCATCGTTGCATTTAAAATGGATAAAAGTGCAACTGTACCAAAAAATATATACAGAGATTTAACGCCACCAAAACTATCTGCTATCGCTCCACCTACAGGTCTAAGAATTGCTCCAGCGAAGATACAAAGAGCACCAAAATACCCTGCAACCACTTTCACATTTCCCTCATCCAAAAAATCCAGACCAAAAGCACTCATTTCTACTTGATATGTACTCATAAGATACACCTTCATATACCCTGCAAATCCAACAAATCCACCAAAACTTACAGCATAAAAAAGGTTAAACCACCAAGTATCTTTGTCTTTAAGTAACTTGCCATAATCTTTTAATTTTTTAGGTCTTGCTACATAAACATCTGCTGGAGCATCTTTTGCCATGAACATATAAGTAAAAAAGATGATAGTTGAGAGAACCGCTCCCACTAAAAACACAGATTCCCATCCCCAAAGTTCAGCGATTTTTGGAGCAAATAAGAAGTCGATGACCACACCTATATTTCCCGCACCTGCGATACCTAAAACAACACCTTGAAGTTTTGGTGGATACCATTGACCTGCTTGTGGAAGGGCTACTGCAAAAGAAGCTCCTGCAAAACCAAGACCAAATGCTACCAATAAAAGCTCATCATAAGTGATACCCGCACCTCTAAAATAAGCATAAAAAAGTACAGCGATTACAACAGCTTGTGAAACTAGAGCAGTTTTTTTCGCACCAAACTTATCCACACCAAAGCCAAGAATAATTCTTAAAATCGCACCCGCCAATATAGGAATAGATAAAAGAGTTGCTTTTTGACCTGCACTGATAATAAACCCGCCCACTGCCAACGCTTCACTTATTTCTGTTGCGAGTGGCCCTAGCATAGTCCACACCATAAAACTAAAATCGAAATACAAAAATGCCGCCAAGAGTGTTGGCCAGTGTCCTTGTCCTTTTAATGCTTTAAATCCTGCCATCTTATTTTCCTTTTTAAACTTAACTTTTCATTAAGTATCGTTGTGATGCAAAATTATATCAACTAATGTAGAGTAAGTTATCATTAAATTGTATAAAAATCATACAGCATACATTAATTTTACATAAAAGTAAGTTGTATAATTTTCTCAACACTATAAAAGGAGCTTTACAATGGAAGCACTCAAAAAAGTAAGTGAAATAAGAAATAAGAAACTTAATAAAATTGAAGAGATTAAAAACTCAAAAAGTCCTCTAGAAGCGTTTGAAAAACTGCAAGAGTATGCAAAAAATGGATACGACTCCATTCCTGAGGATGATAAAAAATACTTTTTAAAATGCTTTGGAATCTATGATAGACCCGCAACTCCTGAGCGATTTATGATAAAGCTTCGTATTGCTGGTGGACATTTGAACTCTTCTCAAGCACGAGTGATTGGTGAGTGCGCAAAAGAGTATGCAAATGATTATATAGACCTTACAACACGCTCGCAATGTGAACTAAGATATTTGCGCATTGAAGATATTCCTACACTTTTAGAGAAGCTTTCTGCTGTTGGCATTGATGCCTATCAAACGGGAGTTGATAACTTTAGAAATATTATGAATGACCCATTGGATGGACTTGGATTGGATAATGTTTTGCCATCACAAAAACTTCTTTTAAAACTTCAACGAATGTTTTTGCATAATCCTGATTGGATTTCAACACTTCCTAGAAAATTTAATACCGCCATTACAGGTTCTTTGTCCAATAGATGTAATATTTTTTCGCATGACTGCTGTTTCGTTTTAGCGCAAAAAGATGGCGTTTATGGCTATAACATGTATCTCGGTGGAAAAGTTGGTGCTATTGCAAAAAATGCGGATATATTTTTAGCAAATGAAGAAGAAGTTCTCAAAGCTTTTGCTTCTATCGCAGATATCTTTAAAAGATTTGGCTTTCGTGATAACAGAAATAAAAATAGACTTCATTTTCTCATAGAAGCAGTTGGCATGGCTGAGATTTCAAGTGCTATCAGAGAAAATGCAGGCGTTGATTTTGCAACTTCTGGCGAAACTATGACAAAGATAGATTATTACGACCCAGACCAAGGAAAAGTACAGCTTCGTGATGGCTCTTTTGGTGTGCATGTTGTCGTTCCATCAGGTATATTTAGTGGTTCGGCAATGATAGATGTAGCAAATCTGAGTGAGCGTTATGGCAACAAAGAGATACGATTTGACATGGAGCAGAGTCTTTATATTTTAGGTGTGCAAGATGTTCCTTCACTTTTAAATGAGAGTTTATTTCAGATATACAAAAATATAAATACACCCTATTTTAACCATCTCATCGCGTGTGCTGGATCAGAGCATTGTCCATTTGGAGTGATTGAAAACAAGAGTGATGCGATAAAAATGTCTGAGTATTTAAGCCAAAAAGTGCCTCTTGAATCAGGACGAGTAAGAATGTACTGGTCGGCGTGTGTAAAAGGTTGCGGTATCCATGGTTTGGGAGATATTGGCTTTGAAGGATGCAAGGCAAAAGTGAATGGTGAAACTGAGAATGCTGTGCATATCAGTCTTGGCGGAAAACTCGTGAGCGAAGGCGTTGAGGCATACACAGTAATAAAATCTGCACCTCTGAGATATGCGCACCTTTATGTTGAAACACTTATGTTGGAGTACAAAAAATACAAAGGTTCAAGTGAGAGTTTTGAGCAGTTTCATGAGAGAGTTTTATCGCAGTATTCATCGGCATATATTGGTTTTATGATGCAGTTTGGTGCGTATTTGAGAGATAAAAACATAGAGTTGGAGTTAGGATTTGCGATAAATACTAAAACAGGTAAAAACGAAGAGTTTGAAGTTTTTGAGCTTGGCAGAAGAGTTTATGCAAAATTAGCAGGAAAAGAAGCCTACTCAGCGTATGATAGATTTACAAATGTTTTAAAAAATGAGAAGCTACAAAGCATACAAGAGTTAGTTCCACATGCCGATACAAATCTAATTCAGATGTGTGAAAAAATCTTAAATACAAAAGAAGAAAATAGAGCCGTTGTTTTTTCTGAGTTACTGCCTTTTATAGGTTTGTAATGAGACTTCTTACATAACTCTCTCATAAGATTGCTTCGCTTTGCTCGCAATGACGATCATTGCGAGAAGGAACGACGAAGCAATCTTAGTTTTGCAAGAAGTCTAATATATATCTTACAACTTACACCACACCAACAATACAATATTTACAATAAACATAATTGTAAAAGCGGTTCTGTAAAAAACGACTGGCGACCTTTGTATGATGGAGCTATTTTTAGGAAAAAAGGCTTTGACATTTTGGGGAGATTGCAGTTCATAAAGCATCTCTGAGTAGTGCTGATATCTTTTGTCTTTCTCAATTGCGATGGAGCGCAAAATGACACTATCGAGCCAAGTAGGGATATTTTTATTATAAACACTTGGTTTTGTTGCATCTTTAAATGTTGGCGTTTGAAAAGGTTCTATCTCACCATAAGGGAATTTTCCAGTTAAAGCAAGGTAGAGCGTTACTCCTATGGAAAAAATTTCTGTTGTTTCACTAATAGATTCATTTAAAAATCTCTCTGGGGATAAATAGCTTGGCGTTCCTGCTCGTGTGTCCGTTGAAAAAATCTCGGTTATACTTCCATAGTCTATTATTTTAAACTCTAAATTCTCATCTGCATCTTTTGCAATCATAATATTATTGGGTTTTATATCGCCATGCACCAAGTCGTATTTGAGTAAAAATTGCGACATTTTTAAGAGAGTCTGTGCGAGTTGGATTGTGTCATCTATCGTTATTTGTTTGTGTGTGAGATATTTATCTAAATCTTCACCTTTAAATGTTTGCATCACATAATAACGCTCAGTTCTATTTTTTGGAATAACAGCTTTTGGAAAAAAATCAGCTTTTAATCTTTTAGCATTCCACGCCTCTTTGACAAATAAGTCCAAGATATTTTCATCCTCTATCGCTTCTTTAGGAGCAAATTTGAGAATGTAGTGCTTATTTTTTTTTGAACAAAGCCAAGTTCTCTCATTTTGGATAAGTGATTTTTCGAGTATATATCCATCTATGATTTGAGCTTTTTTTAAACTTTGAGGAATTGGAAGATTTTGCCTTCTTAATATCTCCATCTCATTGGCTTCTAAAATCTCAACAATGACTGCGGTCGTATCATCGGGGAGATTATCATCCATCAGTTTACTTGCTTTTTTTACTAAAGCTGTCGCACCTAAACTTATGCCATCTTCAAGTCTGTTTTTACTCATTATGGTATAAAGTCCATCACTGCAAAGTAAAATTTTGTCATCTTTTTGGACAATATTTTCAAAGTAGTAAGGCTCTACATCACTCTTTATGCCTATCGCCTCACTCAAAACATTTTCATATCCGACCTCGCTCATGACATGGTCAAGGGAGAGTTGATTTATCTTTTTATCTCTATAAAGATAGACTCTGCTATCTCCAACATTTGCGCCATAAAGTCGGTTGCCCTCAATCACAACGATGGTTAAAGTCGTAACCAACTCCGTTCTCTCGTAACTTATCATCGATTCTTTGTATAAAATGGAGTTGATTGATTTGATAAAAGTTTTTAAAGATTTTTCAATACTCCAACTCTTAGGACGAATTTTAAAGTTATTGATAAGATAAGTTGTCACTCGTGAAGCTGCTTGTGCGCCTTCATCTGCGCTCCCAACTCCATCACAAACTATGGCAACCGTTAAATTGCCTATAGTTTTAACATCGTAAAAATCATCCCCTCGCAGCTCTTTTAGTTTTGCGAGGGAAAAGCCTGAAGATTTTATATTGTTTTGTGCCATTTTAAATCTTTTTATCTGGATTTTATCTTAGAGTTCTTTTTAAAAAACATAGCTTATCATCTGACTTACTAACAAACATCGGCATGTGGAAATTATTTTGATACAGATTTACTATCTATATAAAGTGTTTCAGGTGCGATATCTATTTCATTGGGCCAAACGAGAGTTCCATAATCTATTTTGGCACATTTGAAATAGTTTATATCTCTCAAAACCTTAAACGGTTTTTCATTCATTATAGTAGAACAATCAAATTCTTTGATTTCACCATTTTCAAATGTGAGAAGCAATTTATACCCATCCAAATAATCAAAATTTACTATATCTAGCAACATTACCATGACCTTTATTTTAATGGATCTATTTTATAGATTTGCTCACCTGCTAGTGCCAAATCCCAATCTGCCATGAGTTCATCTTGATGAATCTCTATCCAAGCTTGAACCATTCTCATCTGCTTTTTAGGGAAACTGCCCTCTATTAGCTCTGCATCAGGTATTCCAACAACAGCTTTTGAGTCTTGATAGCGAACATGAATATGTGGCAGATTATGTTGTTTATTATCTCTAAAAAACATCATGATAACAATCCCATAAAACATACTAATTGTTGGCATTTTATCTCTCCATACTAAAATACAAAATTATATCAAAATCAGATAAAACAACCTTTTTCACTCTACCAAAAAAATTAACTCTATACTATTCATCATCTTTAGCAAATTTTTCATACAAAAAGCTCAAAATAGATTCTCTGCATCGGATATATTCTGGATCACTTTGAAGTTCCACTCTGTTTCTAGGTCGAGGTAAATTTACTTCTAAAATTTCACCAATCGTGGCATGTGGACCATTCGTCATCATGATAACTCTATCACTCAAAAGTACAGCCTCATCAATATCGTGCGTAATGATAATAACTGTATTTTGAACATTTTGCTGAATTCTCATCAGATGCTCTTGTAAATTGGCTCTTGTTAAACTGTCCAGCGCACCAAAAGGCTCATCCATAAGAAGCACTTTTGGTTTTATTGAGAGTGCTCTAGCGATGCCAACTCTCTGTTTCATCCCACCGCTTATCTCGCCAGGGAGTTTGTCTTTAGCATGTTCAAGATTTACCATACTAATAAACTTCTCAACTCTTTGTCTAAGTTCGGCAGAAGTGAGCGAAGGCATTACTTTTTTTACCGCCATCTCTATATTTTGATAGACACTCAGCCAAGGAAGCAGAGAGTGATTTTGAAAAACAACAGCTCTCTCAGGACCTGGACCTTTTACATGCTGATTTTCAAGCAGTATTTCACCGCTCGTTTGCACATCCAGACCTGAAATCATATTTAAAAGAGTACTTTTCCCACAACCGCTATGCCCGATGATAGCGATAATTTCATTTTTTTTAATCTCTAAATTTACATTTGTAACTGCAACATAATCATCTTTGCCAAAAATAGGAAATCTTTTTTCTATATTTTTAAGGCTTAAAAATTTTTCACTCATTATGCCCTTCCTTTTTTTGTATAATCAAAATAATCCGCTATTTTCCCCATAAAAATGTCTAAGATAAATCCTATGAGACCAACTACGATAATACCGATAATGATGTTATGATAGTTCAGATTGTTATACGCATCCCAAATCCAAAATCCTATGCCGATACCGCCAGTAAGCATTTCAGCCGCAACAATAACAAGCCACGCAATCCCAAGTGAGAGTCGCATCCCAGTAAATATATAGGGAACAGAAACAGGTAAAATAATCTGAAAAATTTTCTCTAATGGCGAGAACCTTAACACTTTTGCAACATTCATATAATCTTCACTCACACTCTTCACACCAAGTGCAGTGTTGATGATAATCGGCCAAATGGAAGTTATAAAAATGGTCGAAATCGCTGTCATATTTATGTCTTGAAATATAAACAAAAGCAAAGGTAACCAAGCCAAAGGCGAAACGGGTTTAAATATCTGTATAAAAGGGTTCAACGCATACTGCGCATTTTTACTCATACCTACAAATAAACCGATTGGCACACCCACTAAAATCGCTAAAACAAATCCTGCAAAAACTCTTTTGAGTGAAGCAATAATCTGCCAAAAGACACCTTTGTCATCTTGGTTATTGATATAAAAAGGGTCAGCTAAAACACCAACTACTACTTCACCATCAGCCTTTGTACCACCAAAAGCGGCTACATAAGTTTGAGATGGAGTTGGAAAGTTATGAACTGCCTTGGCGATACTTGACCATATTTGTAAAATTAATAGCAAAACCAGAAAAGGTAATACTATTTTTTTAATGAGTTCTTTATTCATCTTTTTTCCTTCTATTTCGTTCAACTCTTGGCATGTGGAAATTCCACATGCCAAGAGTCAAATTATTTTTTAGTAACAAACTTTGGATCAGCACATCCAGCTACGCCATAAGGACATACATAAGTTGGTTGCTCTGTTTTTACACTCCATTTATTTACTTTAAGGAGTTCCTCTTTTGAAACTTTAGAATCATTTACTTGCGTGTCAAAAATATACTCAACTGCTTTGTTTGGGTCATACACTTTGCCATCCATAAACTTATTGTAAGTATCCACACCATCTTTTTTCCATGGGCTTGGAGGCAGAGTATAACCAACCTCTTTTGCAACTTCTTCAAATAAATCAGGTCTATACACAGACTCAATTACAGCTTTCATGTCCACAGCTTTATCGATTTGTCCCCATCTGTACATTTGCGTAATAAACCACATGCCGTGACTGTAAAATGGATACGCCGCATAGTAGTTTGCAAACACATTAAACTGTGGATTTGCTTCAGATTTTTGCCCTTTAAGGTACTGAAATGTTCCAACCATCGATTTTTCCAATACATCCACAGGCGCACCTACATAGTTCTTTTGCGCAAGTATTTTTACAGCTTCTTTACGATTTTCCCATGAACGATCAAGCCACATTTGCGCTTCTAAAATTGCTTTCATAACAGCCTTCGTCGTTTGCGGATTTTTAGTGATAAAATCAGCTTTTGTTTGAAGAACTTTTTCAGGATTATTATTCCAAATATCATAGCTCGTTACAAGAGTAGAACCTTGTTCTGTCATAACAACTCTCTCATTCCAAGGCTCTCCAACACAGTATCCCTCAATATTTCCAGCGATGAGATTACTCGGCATAGTCGGTGGTGGAAATGGTTTGATAGTCGCATCCGCATCAGGCTTAATTCCTGAAGTTGCCATCCAGTAACGAAGTTGGTAATTATGCGTAGAAACTGGATGCACCATACCAAAAGAGAGTGGCTGGTACTTATCGCCCTCAGATTTATGTTTTGCATCTATATATTTTTTAAGAGATTCAGAACCAAGAGGACGGCTATTTTCATCCATTCCATACTCTTTCATGTGTCCAATAATGTTATTTCCAAAGGTAATTCCATTGCCATTAAAATCAAGACTCATAACTGCTTGAAGATTTGCCATTCCATTGATTCCAAGTGTAGCAGCGATTGGCATACCTGCAAGTGCATGAGAAAAATCATACTCTCCGCTGATAACTTTTTGCTGAATTCCTGGCCATCCGCCACCCTCTTTGACAACATTTACATTTAAGCCCTGTTTCTCAAAGAAACCTTTCTCTTTTGCGATAACAATAGGCGCACAATCTGTAAGAGCAATAAAACCTATAGTTAACTCTTTTTTTTCTACTTCAGCTAACAACGAAGTAGCAACTAATGACAATCCTAAACCTATTTTTACTAATCTTTTTAACATCTGATTTTCCTTAAGTTTACATTTAACATGTTGTGTTGAGAAAATTATATCAGGAAATAGATGGTTTAATATACTATTTATTGTATGTTTTTTATACAATATAATCTTAACTTTACATTAAAATAGAAGGTATAATACAATTTATAATTACTATGGAGTTTTAAATGATAAAGTCAGTATGTGGATATTGTGGGGTGGGTTGTGGGCTCGAATTTAACAAAGATACACTTATAGGGGATATAGCCTATCCTATAAATGAGGGCAATCTTTGTTCTAAAGGAATTTCTGAACTCATAAGTATAGATACACCCACAAGACTTCTCAGACCACTTCTAAGAGAGAGTATAAAAGATGAATATAAAATTTCGTCGTGGCAGGAGAGTATTGATACAATTGCTGAAAAAATAAAACAAACTCCAAAAGACAAAATAGGTTTTTACCTCTCTGGGCAACTTTTAACAGAAGATTATTACATAGCAAATAAACTTGGCAAAGGTTTTATTGGAACAAACAATGTGGACACAAATAGCCGTACATGCATGTCAAGTGCCATTGTAGCCTACAAAAAATCTATAGGGGCGGATTTTGTACCGCTGAGAATGGATGATATTTTTAAAACTAACTTACTTATTTTAGCTGGTGCAAATACAGCCGAAGCACATGTTGTCTTTCACAACCAAATTAAAAAAGCAAAAAAATATGGTCTAAAAGTGGTTGTCATTGACCCAAGATTTACAGACACAGCGAAGATTGCAGATATCTATCTTCCTATAAAAGTTGGGAGTGATATAGACTTTTTCAATCTTATATCAAAAAGATTAATCGATGAGGAGTTATACAATAAAGAGTTTGTTGCAAATCATGTAAACAACTTTGAACTCCTAAAAAATAAATTTAAAAGAGTTCCCACAACAAAAATGCTCAAAAGAACAGGTTTAACAAGTGAGCAGTTTGACGCATTTTTTGAACTCTACAAAGAGAGTAAAAATATCATAACTGCTTGGACCATGGGACTCAACCAATCCGTTCAAGGAGTAGATAAAAACCTCGCACTTATCAATACACATCTTTTAAGCGGAAAAATATTTAAAGAGGGAAATGGACCGCTCAGTCTTACGGGTCAGCCAAATGCAATGGGTGGAAGAGAAGTTGGAGGTCTTTCTACCTCTTTAGCTGTTCATTTAGGATTTGATGCAAAAAGCATACAAAAAGTATCAAATTTTTGGAATACAACAAGCATAAACAACAAAGTAGGATTAACAGCAACGCAGATGCTCGAAGCAAATTTAGATGTTCTCATCATCTGTCACACCGACCCCGTGTATCACTTGCCAAATAGAAATAAAGTTGAAGCGCTTATCGCAAGAATTCCCATGGTTGTTGAAATAAATGCGTATGAAAATTCTCAAACAGCCAAATTTGCACACATAAGGCTACCAGCAGCTCCATGGGGAGAAAAAGAGGGAACGCAAACTAATTTGGATAGAACTATCACAAAGCAAGAAAAACTAACGCGTACTTCCATAGAGTGTAAACCTGATTGGGAAATATTTAAACTCTTGGCATGTGGATTAGGGTATGAAAAAGAGTTCAATTATAAAAATCCAAAAGAGATATTTGAGGAGTATCAACAAATGACAAAACTCAATGACTATATGGATATAAGTGAAGCCTCGTATGATGAACTCTCTAAAAAGCCATTTATTTGGGGAGAAAAAATCAAAAACTTTTTAACTCCTGACAAAAAGGGGAATTTATTTTTTGTAGAGAATAAACTTCTCAGTGAAAAAACATCTTTAGAATATCCATTCATTCTCTTAACAGGTCGTACAAGAGACCAATGGCATAGTGGAACAAAAACAAATCAACCTACAACTTTGCTCAAATATAAAGAGTTGAATTTTTGTGAAATAAACCCTCAAGATGCTGAATATCTCAATATCAAAAATGGCGAGAGTATTAAGGTTATCTCGAGCAGAGGGGAACTTGTAACCAAAGCACTTGTAACAGAGAGCATAAGAAAAAAAACTCTATTTATCCCCATAAGCAACACACAAGTAAACTATTTAACAAATGATTTACTAGACAGAGAATCGTTGCAACCTGACTACAATCATAGTGCTGTAAAAATTCAAAAGTATATAGAAGCACATAATGATTTGCAGTAAATAAATCAAATAACCATAAACAGAACAGTGCGTGTTCCGTCCTTTTAAATTCTCTTGTAACTTAATTTTTCATTAAGTATGCTTATATAATCCAATAACATTCCCCTTAAATTCTAATTTTACTGCTATATTGTATAAAAATTATACAACTAAATATTAAATTTACATTAAAAGTGTGCTATAGTTTTTTGAAATTAAATCAGGGGGAGAAGAAGAAATGATATTTACAGACTCATTAGAGTTATTGTCTTTTCATTGGGTTGCTTATACAATATATTCAGCAATGATTATATCAGTTGTTGCATGGTTTGGGTATAACCTAATCAGAAAAGATGCTAAATCAGTCGTGCGTATTCCATTTTATTGGTATATGGCATTTTTAGTTACAGGCGGGGTAGGACATCATATATTTACTTATAATACGATTCCATGGGTATCACAGGATATTAGCAGACATGAAATTAAACCAGATGCTAGTTATGATTTTGCGATTGCTAAACATAAATGGATACTTCCATCTCAAAAAATCATTGTTCAGTGTGATGAAAAAATTCTTTTTAATGTTGTCAGTAAAGATTTAACATATGGATTTGGACTGTTTCGCCAAGATGGATCGATGGTAATGCAGATGCAGGTAAATCCGGGAAGTAAAAACGATATTCTTTGGACTTTTCACCACAACGGTGTATTTGATTTGGATTCTACGGAATATTCTGGTCCTGCCCAATATAATGAGCATGGAGAAAATTTAATGAAAATAAAAAATATTTTAGAAGTTGTAGGCTGTAAAGATGGAGGTTCAAAATGAGTTTTACAAAGAATTTAATGAGTGGGACAAATTTTGACCATACAAGCTTAAACGCTTTACAAAAAGTTACGCTTCGTGCTGTTGTAATGTCATTTTTATTTTATGGTTTAGTTGCCTTAGAGGGAATGATTATGAGAATGGTAGAGGTTGGAAAAATACCACAGAACCCAATTCCTGAAATGTTCTTTCAACCAGAACATTTTTTCTCAATTATGACAGTTCATCCAATAATAGGTATATTTGGCTCAACTTATCAGCTTGTATTTGGCGCATTTATGTTTTTAGTTCCTTACTTAACTAAGAAACCGCTTTACAGTATAAAATTAGCCAACTTTGTATGGATAATGATTACTCTCGGCACATTATTGGCTTGGATAGCTGCCTTTGTATGGCAATATGCTCCACTTTATACACTTTATTGGCCGCTTCCTGCCGATACCGAGCAATTTCATATCATAGGCGGTATTGTATTTATTGTCGGTGTTGCACTGATTATGGTTGGTACTTTCGGATTTATTTATAACATCTATGCAACTATTTTTGCAAGAGTTGGTGTTCATAAAGATAAAACTACAAAAGAACTTTTAATCTCTGGTTTTGGGATTGATGGGATGCTCAATCTTTTTAATAAACTTATAGGTAAACCTCCCTATACAAAAGAGCCTGCATTAGCACTTCCTGTTGTTGCTATCTTTAGAGGTACTGTTGATACATTTTTAGATGCCGTAGTTATTTTAGGCGCAGGTGTATTGGTGCTTATATTTTTGTTAGCTGATTTAGGAGGTCTTCATCTGGATGTTACCGCTATTGATGCTCTTTTATACAAAAACTTTTTTTGGTGGGGACTTGACCTTGTTGCTGATGGATTGGTTTTAATCTATGTTGCCGGTTCATGGTATCTTTTAGCTACATTGATTACAGGTCAAAAATTGTTTATGGAAAATGTTGCTCGTGCTGCACTTATGCTGGAACTTCTTGTTTCTTGGATGGTTTGGTCTCACCATTTATTGGGTGATCAAGGTCAACCTGACATGATGAAACTTATCTCTGGTGAGATGGTTACAGCCTTTGAACTTCTTACTCAAGGTTTGGCACTGTTTATTACTTTAGTCACCTTATGGAAAGCTCGTCCGCTTAAAGTAACCATGGAGTTGAAATATCTTCTTGGTGGCTTGTTAGGTTTTGGTTTGGCTGTTCCCGCTGCAATTATTCAAGCAGACATGGGAATGAACAGAGTATTGCACAATACCCAGTGGATTATTGGAGCGCATGTACATATTGCACTTATTGTTGGTCTCTATATGACTCTCTACAGTGCCGTTTTTGTTTTATGGCCAATTGTGACGAACAACACAGAGTTATACTCTAAAAAATTGGCAAATGCTCACTTTTGGTTACACCTCATCGGTGGTATCGGTATGGGCGCATTTATGGGTATGGCAGGACTTGACGGTATGCTTCGTCGTCACCTTTACATAGATGGACAATTCCAAACCGATATGATATTGGCAGCTGTAGCCGGAAGTATGTTACTTTTAGCATGGGTACTCTTTTTATACAATATTATTATGAGCGTTGGATTAAAAGGTCTCATAGGTATATTTTTACCTGCCAAAGACAGAACAGCTTCTTATGGCATAGAACCAGAAATTGCATAAAATTTCATAAAAGCAACCCTTCTCTTGGGTTGCTTTTACTTTAGGATAATTCTTGATAAATTTAAACAGAGTGGCTCATGAAATAAAAACTGTTGGTTTGTATGACCTTATTTTACAAGATGTGTGTAAAATTTCTTCAAATACCAAAGTGAATGAAAAAAAAATATTAGAAGTTATGGAAGAAAATCCACAACTTTTAAAAGAGTATATGCAAACAAATGTTGAATATAATTTAAGCAACATTCATTTGCGGGATATAAATCTGAATGATTTAAAAGATGATTGCAAATTCAAAGCTAAAACGGTAAATAAAAATCTATCCCATTTAAGAAAGATAGAAAAATACACACTAGATTTTGAACAAAGTTCTACACTTGTTATCATCTTTTCAATCGAATTTTTTGTACTTTTTTCAGTGCAATATTTTATAGTTTTACTCGACCTAAAAGAGTGGCAATTATGGATATATGGTCTTTTCGCATCCTCTGTATTTTTTGCTTGGCTTTATGCAAGAAAGCAAAGAAAGCTTTATGCAACGAACAAAAAGATATATGATGAAAAATATAACGATACTCTGAATCTTATACATGAACTTGAAGATACGCATTGCATTACAAAGAATGAACTTTTGATTGATAAGTGTGAAGAACATGTCTAGTGCTATTGACATTGTGTATGTTTGGAACAAAGAAACATTTCTTAAAGCGAGTAAAGCAACCTATGATTATGAAATGAAGCATTCTCCTAAAAGATTTTTAGGATGGATATTTATTGCTTTTACTCAGTTTGGTGTTGTTGGTGCTTTAAAAAAAGATGTATATGGTTTACTCATTATTTCCACTGTTTTAGTAATTTACTGGTATGCCATGCGTTGGCCTTTAAGAAAAATAATACTCTTAAAAAGTTTTGAAGCATCTTCCAATAAAAATCATAAATTTATTATGAGCGCTGATAATGCTGGCATAAAAGTTGATGAAACTCTCATAAAATGGGATGCAATTTTAGAAGTTCTTTCTTTAAAAAATGGCTTTTTACTTTATCACGGCGTTACATTTTTATTTATACCAAAAGATGCTTTTTTTGATGTAGAAGAAAAGGATAAATTCTCACAATTAGCCAAAAAAAATATTCAACACTATAAAAAGGATAGTTAGCGACCTTTTAAGAACCGAGCTATAAACTTAAACAATAAATATATGGAATACTTACATGACAGATAATATGCAAACACCATTAGAGAGTTTTATAGGCTATAAAGCAAATACAGGTATGCAATGCGGAAACTACTCTATAGATATTCCAAAATTACAACAAGGAGAACAGTACAGATTTCACTTTGATGCAACTGCTTGTGTTGGATGTAGATGCTGTGAAGTTGCGTGTAATGAGCAAAACAATAATCCTGCAGATATAAAGTGGAGAAGAGTCGGCGAGATGCAAGGCGGTATTTTTCCTCATTTTAGCCAACTTTTTAACTCTATGGGCTGTAACCACTGTATTGACCCAGCTTGTCTTATTGGCTGTCCGACGGAATCTTATATAAAAATAGCAGAAACTGGAATTGTTATTCATGACGATGAGACATGTATCGGTTGTCAGTACTGTACTTGGAATTGTCCTTATGGAGTACCTACGTATCATGCAGAGAGAAAGATAGTTACAAAGTGTCATATGTGCCATGAAAGGCTCGATGTCGGGCAAACTCCTGCCTGTGTTCAGGCTTGTCCATCGGGTGCGATTATGATTGAGAGTGTAAATGTAGAGGAGTGGTTAAAAAACTCTATGGACGAAAATGCAAATATGCCATTTCTTCCCGATGCAAAAATAACAAACTCTACTACAAGATACACATTGCCTGAAAATTTACCAGAGCTGCAAGAGATGGATGAACATATTTTAAAACCTGCACATTCAGAGATGCCACTTGTTTTTATGACTGTATTGACACAAATCTCTCTGGGAGGATTTTTGGCACTCTTTTTAGGGGATGTTATGAGTCTCTTTGGTTTTGAATCTGTGAACTGGATAATGGCACTTTTAGTGATGCTTCCCGCCGCTCTTGGGCTTCCGCTCTCAGCGCTTCACTTGGGAAGACCATTTTTGGCACTCACTGCTATGAAAAATATAAAAACATCATGGCTCTCCCGTGAAGCAGTTGCTCTTGGAGTGTTTACAACTTTTATGAATGTAGTTGTAATTTTATATATAGTAGAAGTTCCACATGCCATAAGACTTTTAATTGAAGCGGTAACCTTGGCATGTGGAATCTACGGAATTTATGCTCAAAGTATGATTTACAGAATCAAAACGCGTCCTTCATGGGACAGAAAAACAACAAATCTTAAGTTCTTCGGAGTTACTTATATAGGTTTGTTTTTACTGGCTTTTATAGCAGTTATTTTTGGAATGCTTGAAGCTGCAGTTCCTCTTTTGAGTCTTGGGATGTTAGGCGCTTTAGCACAGATGTTTTTTAGTTATGAAGATTTCAGAACTTTAAAAAGTGAGAGTCCAAATGCATATCAGCTAAAAAGAACAGCAAGACTTTATGATGAGAATTTTAAAAATATCGGTGTATTTCGTACTATATCTCTAGTTTCAGGCGGGGTTATTCTGCCTCTTATGGCTATTGTACTTGTCAGTTCAACATCGTTTGGTTGGGCATCTTTGGTTTTATCTCTCTCCTTGGCATTCATGTTTGCAAGTGAACTGAGTGATAGATTTTTATTTTATTCCACAGTCGTTCCTCTTGGAATGGCAGGTGGATTTTTTGTAGGAAAACAACGATGATAAGTAAAATAAAAGATTTTTTAGGTTTTGACATAAAAGAGGCAAAGTATAAACTCTCTAACGACCCTGTTTTTGGAATGATAAGTGATGCAAAAAAGCCAGATAAATGGGTCTTTTCCACATGCGGATATTGTGGAGTAGGATGTGGTCTTTACATCGGTGTGAAAGATGGCAAGGCAGTTTATACAAAAGGTAATCCTAAACATAGTGTAAACATGGGAACTCTTTGCCCAAAAGGTTTAAGTGAACATCAGTTGATTAACTCACCAGAGAGAGTAACACAGCCTTTAATCAAAAAAAGTGGCATCCTCACACCTGTTTCGTGGGATGAAGCTTATACAAAAGTTTCAGATGAGTTTAAACGCATTGCAAAAACTTACGGTGAAAAAGCTGTGGGTGTTATTTCAACTGGACAGCTTTTAAGTGAAGAGTTTTATACTTTAGGAAAGTTTGTTCAACTTGGTCTTCGTACAAACAACTTTGATGGAAACACAACTCTATGTATGGCTTCTGCTGTTATGGGCTATAAACAATCTTTAGGTTCAGATGGTCCAGTTGGTGCATATGAAGATTTTGAAAAAGCAAATGTAATTCTATTAGTTGGTGCAAATATCTCTGATAATCATCCTATCTTAAAACTCCATATTGCAAAAAATAAAAACAAACCTAAGATTATAGTTATAGACCCAAGAGCTTCTAAAACTGCACAGATGGCTGATTTGTTTGTGCCACTCAAGGCTAGAACAGACTTAGCACTTTTTAATGGTTTGGCGTACATTATAATCGAGCAAGGTTGGGAAAATGAGGGGTATGTTAAAGCCAACACAAACGGATACACTGAACTTAAAAAACACCTTCAAAATTATCCTCCCCAAGAGGTGGCAAATATAACAGGAATTGATGTTAAAACTCTTTATGAAATAGCAAGACAATTCGCTTCCCAAGATGCTGTTTTAACCGCTTGGACTATGGGTGTAAACCAGTCGTTTTTAGGAACAGATACTGTGAGTTCTATCATCAATCTCCACCTCCTAACTGGACAAATCGGCAAAGAAGGAGCGGGACCATTTTCTATTACTGGACAGTGCAACGCTATGGGAACAAGGGAGAGTGGATTTACCTCTTCGCTTCCTGGATATAGAAATTTTGGAGATGAAGAGGCACTCAAAGAGTATGCGGATAGAGTCAAAGTTCCACATGCCATGATACCAAGCAAGAGAGGTTATAAATACGCCGAAATTATTGATGCGATTGAGAGAGGTGAAATAAAAGCTCTTTGGGTTGTTGCTACAAATCCTCTGGTGAGTTTTGTCCATCAAGAGAAACTTCGTAAAACTTTGGCAAAATTAGACCTGCTTGTCGTTCAAGATGCCTTTATGAGCGATACTGTAGAGATTGCAGATGTAGTTTTTGCAGCGGCAACTTGGGGAGAAAAAGAGGGAACATATACAAACTCTGAGCGAAGATGTAATCGTGCGAACAAAGCCGTTGAACCTCTGGGTAAAACAAAAAGTGATTTTGACATAGTTATAGAGTTTTCAAAATATTTTTATGAGATAAATACGCTTCTTTTCCCAAACTGGAAATCTCCAAAAGATGCCTTTGATGAGTGGAAGGAAGTGAGTCGCGGACAACTCTGTGACTACTCAGGAATGACTTATGAGTTACTAGAAGAACATGGCGGAATTCAGTGGCCTTGTAATGCAAAGCAACCTTTGGGTACAAAAAGGCTCTACTCTCCTGATATCGCTTTTAGAACTCAAGATGAAAAAGCAAAACTTCTTTGTTTGGATTGGGTTGCAATGCACGAGCCACTTTGTGCAGAATTTCCAGTTTTGTTAAACACTGGTCGTACGGTTGAACAGTGGCATACACGCACAAAAACGCGTTCTATAGATATACTCAATAATCTTGCCCCCGAAGCGTGGGTCGATATAAATCCAGAAGATGCTCTAAAACTAAAGGTAAAAAGTGGAGAGAGAATATCGCTCTCAAATAAAAGAGGCAGAGTGGATAATGTAGTTGTTCGTGTATCAGGAAGTGTGGCATGTGGAAATGTTTTTGTACCTTTTCACTTCAATACACAACTGATAAATACCTTGACATCCAATACATTTTGTCCAAAATCTGGTGAGCCGAATTTTAAGCAAACTGCAATTCAACTTCATTCAAAAGAAGTTCCTCAAGGTTTAGATTTTATGGAACAAGAGGTAAGTGGAGCTATTTCACATAAAAGTGTTCAAGAAGAAACAGTGATATTTAAAGATAAAAAGATTTTTGTTTGATAAAGTATTTTAGTTTAAAAGAAGAACTTGTAGAAGTTTATAAAAGACGAGCTAAGGAAAATTCCTTAACTCATTTGCGCAGCAACTTCGGCAGCGAAGTCATCTACTTTTTTCTCAATACCTTCACCTACTTCAAGACGAACGAAATCTACGATTTCAGCAGTTCCGCCAAGAGTTTTAGCCGCTTCAACAACAGCCTGTGCAACTGTTAATTTATCATTTAAAACATAAGTTTGGTCTAAAAGAGCTTGTTCTTTATCTAAAGTTGTATTATCATCAATAAAACGAGCAAGTTGTCCTGGAACAATTTTGTCCCAGATTTGTTCTGGTTTACCTTGAGATTTTAACTCAGCTTTGATAGCCGCTTCAGCATTTGCTAAAACTTCTTCGCTTAACTGACACATAGAAATATACTGAGGTACATTTATAAGTGGTTTTTTAAGACGAGAAAGTTCTTCATTCTCTTTTTTGATAGCTTCAATTCTACCAACTGTTTCAGCTTGTACATACGAAGCATCAAAATCTTTGAAACTTAGCGTTGTAGGCTTCATCGCAGATGCGTGCATAGCAATTTGCTTTAAAGTAGCTCTCATACCTTCTGCAGTTTTAGCACTATCACATTTAGCTGCAATAATAACTGCAATACGATTATTAGAGTGAACATACCCATTAATTGCAACTGTATCATCCTCAGCACTAAGAGTTTTAAAACGGCGAAGTTCAATTTTCTCACCGATTTTTATAACTGCTTCAGTAAAATATGAACCAAAAGAAGTAGCTTTGAGTGATTCAATATCCACTGGAGAAGTAGCAAAAATTTCCTCTGTTGTTTTTAAAACTAAATTTTGGAAACCCTCATTTTGAGCAACGAAGTCAGTTTCAGAGTTGATTTCAACTACTGTAGCTTTAGAAAAATCATCTGCAATTTTTAGTCCAACAAGACCTTCAGCAGCAATACGGTCAGCTTTTTTAGCTGACTGCGCGATGCCTCTTTCTTTTAACCAAGTCGTTGCTTTTTCCATATCTCCGTCATTTTCAACAAGAGCTTTTTTACAATCCATCATCGGTGCATCTGTTGCTTGACGCAACTCTTTTACCATTGCTGCTGTAATTTCTGCCATGATTATTCTTCCTCTGTTTCTACTGCAGTTTCAACTTCTTCAGTAGGATTATATTCTTCTTCAACTTGTCTTGATTCTGTTGAACCGCCATTCATCAAAGCTTTACCTTCATTGATAGCTTCTGTCATTTCACGACAGAAAAGTTGGATAGAACGGATAGCATCATCATTTCCAGGGATTGGGTAAGTGATTAAATCTGGATCACAGTTTGTGTCAAGTGGAGCAACAACTGGAATACCTAAACAACGAGCTTCTAAAACAGCGATGTGTTCTTTTACTGCATCGACCACAAAAAGCATATCAGGAACTTTTTTCATTCCACGGATACCACCGAAATACTCTTCAAGCTTCTCTTTTTTTCTTGTAAGCATTAAAGCTTCTTTTTTAGTTAAAAGATTGATTTGTCCATTTTCTTGCATCTCAGCGATGATGTCAAGTTTACGAATTGATTTTTGGATTGTTGGGAAGTTTGTAAGCATACCACCTAACCATCTGTTATCAACATATGGCATTCCACATGCTATCGCAGCATCTCTAACTGAAGCACGAGCTTGTTTTTTTGTACCAACGAAAAGAACAGTTTGTCCCTCAGCAGCAGCATCAACAACGATTTGGTATGTGTTACGGAAATAACGAAGTGTTTTTTGTAAATCTATAATATAGATATTTTTACGAACACCGAAGATATATTTCTTCATTTTCGGGTTCCAACGACGCGTTTGATGTCCGAAGTGAACACCACATTCTAAAAGGTCTTTCATAGTTACCATGGGTAATCCTTAAAAGGCTATTTTTCAAGCCAGAAATTTTATTATCAGTTAGCTTTGGTATCACCGAACAATTATGCCCTAAAAAGGGTGTTGCACTGACTTTGTGGCAGATACCTGTTAATGTTTTCAGTTGCAAAGGCAAAAGAAAAATCTGCGAATTGTACTTAAATGCTCTTTAAATTAAGCTTTGTTTATGCTAAAATTTTACTTGTATGAAAAATAATTTTAATTAGCAATTAAAAAAAGTCTTTATTAGTTTCATACAAGTGAAACCATAAAATAAAAATGCAAATAAAAAAATCCATCCTTCTTTAAGAACACATTGTTTATCGTTTTTAATTCCATCTAAAGCATCTAAATAAGTTTTTCGCACAGTGTCATTAATGTCACTTTGTTTAATCTTCATCAATAAAGCTTTATATATTTCAAAAGATGTTCTTTTATCATCAAGTCCAATAGTTATACGAGATAAAAATAAGAAAAAAGTAAATACCAATGCATACATTTGTAAATAATTATCAGTTATCCCAAATATACCTATTGTTACGATAAATAACCAAATACCCTCACTATTTAAATTTTTTCTAAACTCAACCATGTGTTTAGCAAAGTTTTCTATTTCTTGACTAATCATGCTCATCCTAAATATTCAATATCATCTATCACTTGAATCATAACATCTAAATTTTATTCTTCTTTCGTGCTATTTAAATCATTATCAACTGCCAAACAATTCTCTTATTATCCAACTTTTATCTCTTCTATAGAAATGCCAAGAAGAGTACAGACTCTCACAAGGAGATTTTCTGCAAAATCTAGCACTTGTTTGATTTCTTCTCTTGAAGGTAGTCTTCGATGTGGATTTGGGTAAGATTCTTTAATATGATATGTAGTTATTAATCTCAATAAATCTTTATCATTTTCATCAAAATTTATATATTCAACTATATGACTGTGCAATTCTATAAGGTTATGTGTTTTATATATTTGCTTATTTTGATACGCTAAAAACGACTTTAACATAATCTCAACAGTGTAATGTAAATCAATCGCTATTACATCAGTATAATGCTCTGCTTTATATAAAAGTTGAGCAGAACTTAAATGATGCCAACTTTTTGTTAGCCACTCTTTAGCTGATGTTTCGTTCATAAAGTACTCTTCCATTTTGAAGAATATCTATTTTATAAAAATAATCTTCTCTTTGGTTTATGAAATTTTCAGAAGCAAAAAGGAAATCAAACCCTATCTTGTATTTATAGATTAAGTCTGTAATTTTACTCATTGCCATGGCATCATAATTTCTTTCATCAGTATCTTTCACTAAAAACAAATCTATATCACTACCTTCATTTGGAGTACCATAAGCATAAGAGCCAAAAAGTATTATTCTATCAGGGTTAAGAGGCTTAAGTCGCTCTACAATCTCATGTTTTAAGACTTCAATATCTACCATATAAGATTCCTTAGTATTTTTATAAACGATTATACTCAACTCCATCTGAATAAATCAAATAAACTTTTACATGCCAAGATTTGTTTATGCTATTTTTTGAAATTTTATCTGAAAAATAATTGGAAATTTTGTTTAAAAGTTAAGAGGATTCCACATGCCGACGATACTTGGCATGTGGAAATTATTTAAAAAGATTTAGTGTAAATCTCTCCAAATTTTTTGTTTCCATAGAAGAGCGAATACCGCTAAGATTGTTAAGTAGATTAGAACTTTTGGTGCTAGTGCTTCTCTTTCATCTTTTTTGCTATCGCCGATTTGTGTCATGTATTCTACTACTTGAGATTCAGCTTTTTCAGTTAGACCAACACGAGGCATACCAGTTCCTGATAATTTTCTTTGTGGGTCATTGATAAAGTTGTGTAAATACTCTTCACCACGACTTCTGATATATTGAGATAAATCAGGAGGAGTTGCACCAATATATTTACTCATAACTTCTGCTGTTGTTTTAGCATGAATACCTGCATAATTCATAGCATGACAACGAACACATGCTGTTTCAAAAACTTCTTTGTTCACAGCTTTTGAGATTTCAAATTCACTAGCACCCTTTTTTACAGTAGGAGCAGGAACTTTTTGTGCTGCATCACTTAAATAAGCGACCATATCAGCTATCTCTTGTGGCTGCATAAAGTCAGATGCTGGCATAGGGAAAACTTTCTCTCCGCCTACTGGATATTTATGCTCAATGTGCATAGCTTTTACAGGATTAGAAATAAACGCTATAAGATAATTTTTATCATAAACTTTTCCAGCTATTGATAAATCTGGAGGAGTAACACCATACGATGCAGCAGCATCAGCATCACTCATAATTTCAGGAAATCCTTCACTTTTTATAGAGTGACAACCTGTACAGTTAGCAGTAACTAATGCTTTACCAGCAACTGCATCTCCTTTATGTTCAGCAATTTTAGCTATTGTTGCCCAAAAAGCTTTTATTTCAGTTGCATCTTTACCTGCATGTTCTAGTGCCTCAATGTCTTGTTTACCATCAAATGAGTAAGAAGCATGTTCCACATGTGGGTGCATTTCATGGTGAGCAAATGGCTCAAATCCCCAATAAATATAACCAACTAAAATAACTAAAATAGCAAGTATTCTACCCTCTTTAGGAAAAGAGAGCTTAGAAAGAACAATGTTTAATACTATTAGCACTACTGCTACTACGAGACCTACGATTAAAGAAAACATTATTTACCCCCTACCATTTTAGCTTCGATTTTAGTTAAGAAAGGCAATGCAATAAACAATCCTAAGAATGTTGCAGATGCAAAGAAACCTACCCAAGCATTGATACCGGTCGGTGGCAATTTACCAAAAATTGTAAGAACAAACAAGTCAGCCATCAATAACCAGAACCAGTATTTAAACACAGGTCTTTGGTTCGCTGGTTTTACCATAGGAGATCTATCTAACCATGGCAATACCAAGAATATACCTTGAGCAAAACCAAATGCCATAAGACCTAAATCTTTACCAGAAACACCACCGATTTCAAAGAAGAAACCACGAAGAACTTCATAAGACCATAAGAAATACCACTCAGGATAGATATGAGCTGGAGTTTTCATACCATCTGCTTTATCAAAGTTTACAGGGTCCATTGCGAAACCGTTGTTGTAAAACACAAGATAGAAGAAGAAAACCATAAATACAGCGATAACCATAAAATCTTTAGATAAGAAATCTGGCCAGAAAGCTATAACTTTAGAGTTTGCTTTGTCTCCTGCTAAATATTTTTCACTCTCTTTTTTGTAATCAAAAAATTCACCCTCTTCGTTGTTAACATGTGGAAAACGAAGTGTATAAAAGTGGAAAGCTATCGCACCGATAAGTACAACTGGAATTAAAAGTACATGTAACATGAAGAAACGAGTTAAAGTTGCATCAGATACATAGAAGTTACCACGAATCCAGATAACAAGGTCACCACCTATAAAAGGGATACCACCAAAAATTTCAGTAATAACATACGCTGCCCAATAAGACATTTGACCCCATGGAAGCATATACCCTGAGAATCCCTCAGCTGAAAAAAGTACGAAAAGTAACATACCTGAGAGCCAAATCATTTCACGGCCTTTTTTGTATGAGCCGTAATAGATAGCCGTAAACATGTGGATATAAATAACTAAGAAAACAACAGATGCACCAACACCATGAATGTTTCTAAATAACCAGCCATAACCAACTTCTTGCATAATAGTATAATTTACACTATCAAAAGCCATATTTGCATCTGGCTTGTAATACATAAGTAAAAATATACCTGTTATTATCAATAGCTTAAATAGCATTACTAAAAGTGCACCCATAGCCCATAAAAAGTTGATTTCCTTAGGAATCCAATACTCCGTCATCATCACTTTTGTAAAAGCTTTTACATTTAATCTCTGGTCAAACCACTCGCCAATGGAGTTAGCTTTTTCAAATTCTGCCATACTCTGCCCCCTTACGCTATATTACTATCAGTTGAAAGTCTAGCTATCAACGCTTTATATTCTGGTCCAGCTTCACCTAAAACAAGAGTATGCTCATCTTTTATAGTAAAAGGTGGAATATCTAGTGGACGAGGAGGAGGGCCAAAACTATGTACACCAGCAGCTGTAAATTCACCACCGTGGCATGCACATTTAAAATCTTTTGTAGTATCTCTATACGCTGGAATACAACCTAGGTGTGTACATAAACCAATCATTACTGAGTAATAATTTGCTCCAACTTTTACACTTCTTTTTTCCACTGCGGGCATGTCTGCACCAAACTTAAGTAAAAAGATCGGTTTACCCTGCCATTTTACTATTTCTAGTTTGTTCGCTGTAAATTTACTCAAATCTACAGTAGTAAAACCTGCTGCCATTACGCTTGGAAGCGGATCCCAACTTTTTTTCATAGCAACTAATGAAGCTACAGCACCAACCGCTGCTACAGCACCAAATGCTACACCCATAAAACCTCTACGGCTTTCATTTATCATGTTCGCTCACTTTATTGTGAATTTTAGAGGCTGATTATATACTAAATTACTTTTAATTAATTATAAAGTTAAGGTTTCTTTTATAAAATTTGCTATTTTTTCACTAAACTGTGTAGGTTTTACATACTCTTGTTTACTAATTGTTTGCAAAACATGTGATAGTTGATTTATATCAAGATTTTCTACTATGGGGACATTCAAATTTTTGAACAATTCTACAAAATCAGTACCATAATCTTCTCTTTGAAAATAGATAGGTTTATTTCCACATGCCAAGCTTTCAAGAACTGCTTGTGGTGAAGCTGTGATTAAAATTTGCGATTTTTTAACCATCTCTTCATACGCATCAAATTCATGATGATGAGGAAATCTCTTTTTTAAGCTCTCTTCGTAATCTAAAAAGTAGTAAAATCCAAGCTGTAAATCTGCATTTAACCCATCAATGAACGATACATATTTCTCTAAATCTTTTTCATAATCATCATCACCAAAGAAAAAAGATACTTTTATGCTCTTATTTTCTTCTTCTTGAAAAAATGTATCATGAATAGCGTAAGCGTTACAAATACCCTCGCCATGGAGATAAGGAGATATTAAAAACTCATTCTCCTCTTTTTTATCATTTATATCATCACTTATTCTGATAAAAGTAGAAAAATACTTTCTCATGTCATCAAGCATAATCGGGTTTGCTTCCATAGAGTCAAAGATAAGTTTATCTCCGTAAAGAGCAATTTGAGGGATATTTCTCACAACATCCACACCCACACTATTTTTAATACCAAAATCTTTTGCAACCTGTGCTATACGAAAATCTGAACAAAGAAGCGTGATATCTAAATCTCCAAGAGAGTTAATAATAGCAACTGCGCGTCTAAATCTATCAAGCCCAATGCGATGACCCGTGTGGACATAGTAATATATTTTCATTAACTTCTCTTACTCGCAATTCGTATATAAATGTGCAGTATCTCCACAGCAGCAGGAGTTATACCACTGATGTTCATAGCCGCTTGGAGGGTTGGTGGGTTGAATTTTTCCAGTTTTTCTACTATCTCTTTTGATAATCCGCTCACACCTTTGAAGTTAAAATCTTGCGGAATTGCAACTTTGAGATACTTCTTCATTCGCTCTATCTCTTCACTTTGCTTGTCTATATAACGAGCATATTTACCCTCGACCAAAATTTCTTCTTGGATATATTCATCATACTTCTCAAATTCTGGCATGAGTTTGAGCATCTTCTGGATATCAAAAGATTTTCTAGCGATTAATTGTTGCGCAGTTGAAAGGTCTTTAATAGGTAACTCATCCATAGCTTCTAAAAATGCAACGAACTCCTTGTTTGGCGTGAATTTCGTCTCTTCCAAAGCCAATGCACCCTCTTTTATCTGCAGGTTTTTAAGTACACTGACTCTTCACGCAAAAGCAGTCTGTACTCTGCGCGAGAGGTAAACATTCGGTAAGGTTCTTTTGTTCCTTTTGTTACCAAATCATCGATGAGAACACCGATGTACGCCTCATCGCGTCTTAAAACAAGAGGTTCTTTTTTTGCAAGTGACAAAGAAGCATTGATACCCGCCATCAAACCCTGCGCCGCCGCTTCTTCATAACCCGTTGTTCCGTTTATCTGTCCAGCTAAATAAAGCCCTTTGATTTTCTTCGTCTCAAGTGTGTGTTTGAGCTCTCTTGGATCTACAAAATCGTACTCTATCGCATACCCATAACGCACAATTTTTGCATTTTCCAGCCCTTTTACAGAGTGAATCATCTGCTGTTGCACATCAGGTGGAAGTGATGTACTCATGCCATTTATGTAGCACTCTGTATTCTCCATAGTTTGTGGTTCAATGAAGAGATGGTGTCTGTCTTTATCGCGGAAACGATTTATTTTATCTTCTATACTTGGACAGTATCTCGGACCTGTTCCCTCGATTTGACCCGTAAAAAGCGGTGCTCTGTAAAAATTACTCTCTATAATATTGTGCGTCTCTTCATTTGTGTAAGCGATGAAACAAGGCAATTGTTTTTTTGTCGCTCGAAAATTTTCACGGTCAGTTCTAAAGCTAAAAGGACTTGGAAGTGCGTCACCGTCTTGTTCTTCCATCACTGAAAAATCTATCGAAGAGCTGTCAATCCTTGCACAAGTTCCTGTTTTCAGCCTTCCCATTTCAAGTCCACATGCCAAGAGTGAAGCACTCAAACCCTCACTGCTCTGCTCTCCAAAACGACCGCCGATTTGTTTAATTTCACCGATGTGAATCACACCTCGAAGGAATGTTCCAGTTGTGATGATGACTTTTTTTGCACTGTACTCGTTTAAAAGATTGGTTTTGACACCCTTAACTTCGCCATCTTCCACAAGCAAACTCTCAACCATCTCTTGCACCAAGTCTAAGTTTGGAGTTGTAAGAACTGTGTTTCTAGCAATGACACGGTATTTGTCCATGTCAATCTGTGCACGGCTTCCACGGACTGCTGGACCTTTAGTCTGGTTGAGTATGCGAAACTGGATACCTGCTTGGTCTGTTATAAGTCCCATTTCACCGCCAAGTGCATCAAGCTCACGCACTAAATGCCCTTTTGCCAAACCGCCCACAGCAGGGTTACAGCTCGTAGCTCCAACATTTTCGGCAAGCATCGAGACCATCAAAGTTTTGTTGCCCATTCTTGCACTTGAGAGTGCAGCTTCTACACCCGCATGTCCACCACCGACAACGATTACATCATAATTCATTTATATTTTCCGTATGAGGATTTTATTTAAAGCGGATTTTATCATTTTTAAGTATAGTTTCTCTAAAATATACAAAATTAATCAAGGTTATTAAGATGTCGCAAGATAAAAAAATTTCAGCAAAAGATTTATTTAAAGATTATATTCCTGAAGTTTTAAAGTACGATGCGGATGTTGATGCACAATATCCACGAGACAATCAAAAGAGCAAAACAAAGAAAAAAGAAAACCTAGCAACACCGATACAAATCCATAAACCCGTTTATACAGAGGATTTTTTAAAAAATTATATTCCCGAACTTGTCGAGTATGACGAAGAGATTGATGGAAGTGATGAGCATAAAATCAGAGAAAATCATCTCAATATAAAAGAAAATTTACTAGAACAAATCAGAAATGCAAAAGCTGCCAGAAAAAATAATAAAACCACATTTAGACAAAATATACGCACAGAGAATGAAAAATAAATGATACAAAAAGCACATAACGCCTACAATGCGAAAGACTTTAAAACCGCTTTTGAGATATATTCAAAGCTCTCAGAGAATGGAAATGCGGATGCACAAACTTCACTCGCCTACATGTACCAAAATGCTCAAGGGTGCGAAATAAATGAGGCAAAAGCCCTAGAACTCTATACAAAAGCAGCCGAATCTTTGCAACCTTATGCACTTTTCAATCTGGCAATTTTTTATACAGGTGGCTTGGGTGGAGTGGCACACGACCAATTTAAAGCGTATGAACTTTTTATGGAAGCGGCAATCCGTGAAGTTCCACATGCCATGTACGAAGTTGCCCTCATGCTCGAACGCGGACTTGGCTGTTTGCAAAATTTCAGCGAGGCTGCTTTTTGGTATGAAGAGGGAGCAAAAAGAGGAAACTTAGAGTGCTTTAATAACCTCGGTGTACTTTATAAAGAGGGGCATGGCGTAGAGCAAAATGAGGCAAAATGTTTTATTTGTTTTTCCCGTGCTGCTGAGGGTGGTTTAGCTGAAGGGCTTTACAATTTAGGACTGCTCTACGACCAAGGCATAGGCTGTGAAATGAACAACGACATGGCGTTAGAGTATTGTAGAAAAGCCGCGTATAAAGGGCACATAAAAGCAAAAGAGATTATCAAAGGCTTACAAGAAGATGGAAAAATTGTATTTTAAAGGCACGATATAATGTTCACAGGACTTATAAGAGAAATAGCAACCGTTCAAAGTTTAGCAGGGAGTACGCTTACTATCCGTGCAAAACATAAGGCAAAAGTTGGCGATTCCATCGCTATAAATGGCGCATGTTTGACTGTTGTCAAAGTTTTAGGAGATGGGTTTAGCGTGGAACTCTCACCCGAATCTCAAAAGCTTTTGGCGCTGGAGAACTACAAAAACGAAGTGCATATCGAACCTGCCATGATGATGGGCGATAGATTTGAGGGGCATGTGGTGCAGGGGCATGTGGATACGCTTGGAACTATCAAAGAGATTAAAAATAATGGCAACTCTTTTGATGTTTTTATAGAAGTTGAGAAAAAATTTATTGCGTACATCGTACCAAAAGGCTCGATAACCATTGATGGAGTAAGCTTGACTGTAAATGATGTAAGTGCAGATAATTTTAGACTTACAATCATTCCACACACAATGAGGGAAACGCTTTTTAAGAACTATAAAAAAGGCTCAAAAGTAAATATCGAAACAGATATGTTCGCCCGTTATATTGCACACATCATCACACACCAAAAATCTGCACTCACATGGGATGAAGTCGATGCAATGACTGCACGGTTTTAAACTATTTTGTAACTCTTTGTTTCAGTAAATGAGATACAAGAGTTGTCGCTTCACTCTATTAGTCCATCTCGATAAAATCACTCATATCAATCTCTAATACTTTCGCAATTTTATATAAATGTTCAAGATTGAAATGTTTATTTTCTACACCAATTTCAGCTTTTGCTACAGTCGAAACTGATTTTTGACCTATTGCAAGAGCAAGTTGTAGTTGACTCAATCCCTTTTCTTGTCTCAATTTTTTCACATTAAAACCAATACGACGATGCATAGCTTCTATCTCTAATTTTGATATTTCTATTTCTAAATTCATTTATTGATTTCACTACAGTGTAATTTTAATGTAAGCTTATAGATTGTAGAATATTCAAGCAATTCACCATGGTGAATTATTAAATTATGTGAAAAAGGATATGAAGTGGAGCTATTAGAAAAAATCAACTCTTTAGATGTAAGTGATAACTGGAAATCTAAATTTCGGACTCTTGCTGAAATAGGACAGCCAATAACTTATAGTATGATGCTTAGAAAAGAGACGGTATATAAACAGCTACCATTTAGTATTAAGTTTAATATTTGGGCTTTCATGTTTGGTCTTATTTATTATCTTACAAAAGGAATGTGGAAAAAAGGCTTGATGATTTTTGCTATTGGTATCGCCATAGCCATTGTTATTACAATTCTTTTTGGAGAAAAGGCAGATAACATTGCTTCAATTATTGCTCCAGCTGGTTTATTTGCATCACTTGCAAGCTTTGACTATTACCGCACAATGGTATTAGGTGTCAAACGAACTGCTAAACTAGGCAGTCAATAAATCACAAAAAGTTATATTTTGATTGTTGAACCTTAAACTAATAAATTAGTTTTGCTAAACTTTAATTTCATTTTTGGAATAGGAGGTTTGGTGTTAAAAAGGAG
>JAPLGP010000042.1 GCA_026390075.1 Campylobacterales bacterium | reverse complement strand
CTCATAAATTGCTTAGAATTGCATTTGGAGTTTTAAAGCATAATAAACCATTTACTCCAAACTATATCTACGAAAGAAAAATGGTAGAGATTTGTTAAAAAGACTTGACTTTAAGCACAGAATATTGCGAGCGAAGTGAAGCAATCTAAAAGAGGGTTATACAAGAAGTCTATTTTATTCTAAGTCATGGCATGTGGAAATAATCCACATGCCGTCTCTATTTACCCTCTTTTCATATATGGATTTAATTTCAAAAGAAGTAAATCTGCTACCATATTTCCCAAAAGTGTTAAAAATGCTGTTATCATCAAAGTTCCCATGATTACGGGATAATCACGGCTCAGAGCACTCATAAAAAAGAGTTGTCCCATCCCCTCAATCCCAAAAATAGACTCCAAAATAACACTTCCACCGATAAGTCCTGGAAGAGATAAACCTAAAAGTGTCACAACGGGAGGAAATAAATTTGGCAAAATGTAAAATCTTAGCAATGTTTTTTTACTCAAACCACGAGAAAGTGCAAAGTAGTAATAATCACTTTTTAATATCTCTAAAGTAAGGGAACGAATATAAATTATCATGCTTCCAAGTCCAACAAACACCATAACGCCAACAGGAAGAACCAAGTGCCAAGCCATATCTGCATAATAAAGTACTCCTACTTTTTCTTCAATGGAGTGAAGCCCTGCTATGGGAAATATCTTTAAATTGACACTCAGAACTATAATCAGCAAAAGTGCAAGATAAAATGACGGCATAGAAAAAGAGACTAAAGAAATTTGACGAATAATATAATCAGATTTTTTTTCATAGGAGAGTGCTGATTTTATACCGAGATATAAAGAGAGTGCAAAAACAGCGATTAAAGCTGTTATATTCATACTCAAAGTCACAGGCAGTCGTTTAAATATTTCAGCACTCACATCTTGACCGCTTACAAAAGAGACACCGAAATTGAGTCTGAACATATTAAAAATCCAGTCTATATATTGCTGAGACAGCGACTTATCAAGCCCATAAACAGCCTTGAGTTGTTCAATCGCTTCTTTAGTCATATTTGGATTCAACTCCCCTGCTCCAAAAAAACTATTGGGTGCGGAGTGAATAGCTAAAAATGAAATTATTGAAATCAACAAAAGCATAAACAAAAGATAAAAAAGTTTTTTGAGTAGTTTTGGCATGTGGAAATTATAGCAAAAAAGTAGTGCGGAGTAAGAGAAAAATTCACTTTCTTAAAAAACAGGAAAAGAAAGTGAATAAAAACAGGGAATAAAAATAAATGAAAAAAATGCACATGCCATAAAGGCATGGCATGTGGAAATTAGAAACTATAAGTTAAATATGTTTGCACAGTGTTGTATGCACTGCCTTTAGTATCGCCAGCTTTTATATTCACTCCATCATCTTGTGTATAGATGTAATAAATACCAACAGCTAATGGACCAAATGCTTTAGTAGCTTCAAGAGTTGCTTCTTTGAAATCAATTTCAGTTGGATTACTAACTCCATTTTTACCATTGATTCCTTGTGTATAGTAAAGACCTGTAGTAAATAAATCAGCTACTGGTGCAGTTAAAGTGATATTAAATGCTTTTGTATCTGCTTTTGTTACTTTACCATAGTTCCACCATGCTTCTGTGTAGAGTTTAGACTGAGAACCAGCTAAGTTTCCACCTGAACCAAGTCCATGTGGTAATCCACTATCTTCTTCTTTACCAGTTTGAGAGTATGAAGCTTTTGCAGTAAATGTATCTTTTAACTCATACCCCAACATTGCTGCAACAGCATTGTTACTTGCATTTTTTGCTATTGGTAATTCTGTACTTTTTGTATAGTTCACACTCGTATATTGAAGACCAGCTAAAATATTATTGATGCTTAAATCTGCTTGTACCCAATAAGCATTCAAATATTGTGTTGCATTGTAGTACCAAGCTTGTGCTGTTAATGGCTTGAAACTATTGTTTATTGCACCAATAGCATATGCGCCATTGTAAAATTGTGAGAAGTTTGTTTGACCTTTTGAATCAACTTTTTGCATTGTACCCACTGCATTTCCAAAACCAGTAAATTGAGAACCATTTTCTCTACTACTGCCTGTTACTGGATTTACAATGTTATTACTATTTGTTCCGCCAACATATGCACCAACTACTGTTGTATCTGGAATGTCAGTATTTAATAAAACACCTGCTTCAAAAGTATTTTTTGCAATCGACCATTTTTCGGTAAATACAAGTGGAGTATCAAGAGTCATACGACCAACTTTTGCTGTTGTATTTGCAACAGTTCCAGCTAACCAAGCTTCATCAAACAAGTAGTAATCTTTTGTACCATTTGTTCCTTCCCAAACATTATTAACAAGTTGTTCTTGCAAACCTAAAGTTGACAAACCTGTCAAATGTGCACCAGCAGATACACCAGTAGTTAAATCAGCAGTAGCGCCAAGTCCTAATGCAGCTTGTCCAGTTGATGATTTTTTATCAAAAAGTGAAGCATCCGTTGTAGCATACTTGTCATCTTGTGTAGTATAAAATAACTTAGCATCACCAGCAACTTTTATATTCTCAATTGCAAATGCACTTGAACCGATTAGTAGCGCAGCTACTAAACTCATTTTTGTAAATTTCATATATTCTCCTTTTGTTTTACGAATGTATGGAGCAATTCTAACACGGATAATTTATTAATTATTCAGTAAATTGATTAAAAATTAATCATTTGGTTACAGTATAATTAGAACATGAAAAATTTAACAGCATTAACATTCCTGACATTCGCACTTTTGTCCCTGAGTTCTTGTAGCTCTTCACCCACTGTAAATCCATCTCAAAATAAAGCTTTAAATAGTGTTAGCACATCCAATCAAGCAACCCATATAAAAGGTACGATGCAAAATTCACTTGATACTTGGCTTGAAAAAAAATGGACACCTACAGTTGAAAAAAATGAAACTATAAAAGTTAAAAATGAAGATAAAGGAAGAGATTTTAAGATTCAAGAGTATGTTGAAAAGATAGAGGTTTATAAAAAAGAGAACAACTCAAGCGTAGAAGAGTCACATATACAGAAGATTAACACTCTGCCTGTTATAGGAAAATAAACTTTTTTAGATTGCTTCACTTCATTCGCGATGACCGTCATCGTATAATTAAAAGTGCTAAAAAAAGATAGACTTATAAAGCATGATAAGAAGAAAATAAGAGGACGAAGAAAGACTAAACAGTCATTGATCATTAAAGATCGTTTGCAATGTTGTTTCCATCCTCTCCTCTTTCAAGATTGAACTAGAACATTAGGCTCAAAGCCTGCATTTCCTACGATGATAATCAATAAAAGAGACTCTTATTGTAGCACATATTTTTT
>JAPLGP010000016.1 GCA_026390075.1 Campylobacterales bacterium | reverse complement strand
CAGGAATCATCAATTCAGACATTTATAAGTTTGGAGCTAAATCTTCAAATAAAATAGTAGAAAAACAAGAGGTGGTTTAAGTTTCAGAATGTAACTTTTTTTTAATTTACCTGCCCAATTTTAGAGTTCGTTTGACACTTACAGAAACTTGTATCAAATGAGACATACTTTTGCAAGTCAGATGCTTTCAAATAATGAAGATATACTTTGGGTTTCTAAGATGTTAGGTCATAAGGATAGTTCAATTACACTTCAAAAGTATGCTAGATATATTCCGCAAAGAGATATCAAAAGAGCTTGTTTTTTAGATAGGTAATGTCACAAGTTGACACAAAAATGACACAGTAAGTTTTTAGATGGTTTAGAAAAGGCTATTTTAGGGGATTTAATCTTCAGTGGTGGACGAGGAGAGGTTCGAACTCTCGGTACAGTTACCCGTACGCATCCTTAGCAGGGATGTGGTTTCAGCCGCTCACCCACTCGTCCATTTGAAGAGGGCAATTATAATCATATTTATATAATGTTTAGCTTAAAAATTGTAAAAATAAATCAAATTTTTTCTAAAATCTTTTTGACTACTTCTGCTGGATTTTCAGACTTATATATAGGGCGACCTACAACTATAAAATCAACTAAAGCACTTTGCACATACGCTATGTCCGCCACTCTTTCTTGGTCACCTGCATCTTCTCCAAAAGGACGGATACCTGGTGTTAAAGTCATAAAGTTCTTTGAAGTACTATTTTTGATTGACTCACTTTCATAAGCGGAACAAACAACTCCATCAAGTCCACTCTCATAAGCATCTTTTGCAAATTGGTTGGCTTTTTCTACTATACTTTTTTCATAAACTTTTGTAAAATCTTCTTCGTTAAATGATGTCAGTGCAGTTACAGCTAAAACAATAGGGCGTTTCTCATAAATGGAGAGTCGTTGCATTACTGTTTTCATAGCTTTTACACCAGCACTTGCATGAATATTAAACATATCAATATCTAGTCCCATAATCGATTCCGCAGCATCTGCCATAGTATTTGGTATATCATAAAGTTTTAAATCCAAAAATATTTTAAAATCAGGATTTATTTTTTTAATATCTTTTAAAAATTCTGCTCCATCGCGAATATAGGAACGAAAACCAACTTTCAGCCAAACATCGTACTCTTTTATTTTTTTAACTAACTCTAAATTTTCTTCTTTTGTAGGTAAATCAAGGGCTACACAAAGTTCCATATTGTCTCTTTATTTTTTATGAATTGTACCATTTTAACTACAAATTATTTAAATATTTAACCTTATTTTCTTTGTTTCTAACAATATAAAGTTAAAAAATTGGTACGAAATAAGACTAATTTAATTATTCATGCAAATTTTAGGTAACAATTATATTTATAAATGTTACTATATTAGTAAATTATTGTTGATGGTTTTTTATCTATCGCTTTTTAAAGGAAAAACATGGCGCTCAAAGTTGTTCTTTCACATAAAACTCACTACAAATATGACAAATATATATCATTATCTCCGCATGTTATCAGACTTCGTCCTGCTCCACACAGTAGAACACCTATAGATTCTTACTCTTTAAAAATTACTCCCAAAAATCATTTTATTAATTGGCAACAAGACCCTTTTGGTAATTATTTGGCTCGTATAGTATTCCCTGAAAAAGTTAAAGAATTTGGAATTGATGTAGAGATTATTGCTGATTTGATTACAATAAACCCTTTTGATTTTTTTGTCGAACAATATGCAGAAAATTACCCATTTAAGTACAATGATGAGTTACAAAAAGAGCTTATTCCTTATCTTGAAATAACAGAAGATGGGAAAAAATTACATAAATTTATAAAAACGCTTGATTTAAAAAAGAGACCAATAAATGATTTTTTAGTTTATTTAAATACAGAAATTTACAAACACCTCAACTATACCATACGACTTGAAAGTGGTGTACAGACATGTGAAATCACACTCGGAAATAAACTTGGAAGTTGTAGAGATTATGCATGGCTTTTCGTTCAAGTACTTCGTCATTTAGGTCTCGCTGCACGATTTGTCTCCGGTTATCTTGTGCAACTTAAAGCAGATGTTGCATCACTTGATGGACCGAGTGGACCAGAAGAAGATTTTACAGATTTACACGCATGGACAGAGGTTTATATTCCAGGTGCTGGTTGGCTCGGTCTTGATGCTACAAGTGGACTTTTTGCAGGAGAAGGGCATATTCCACTCGCATGTACTCCATCTTTTGAAAGTGCACATGCCATAGAAGGAATGAGTGATAAGTGCGAAACTGAATTTGAATATTCAAACACAGTAACAAGAATTTTTGAATCACCTCGCGTTACAAAACCGTATAGAGATGATCAATGGGATGCTATTTACAAACTTGGATTTGAAATTGACAAAGAACTAGAAGAAAATGATGTCAGGTTATCTATGGGTGGGGAACCAACATTTGTTTCAATCGATGATATGGAATCACCAGAATGGAATACAGATGCAGATGGTGAACACAAAAGAGAACTTGCGGACAAACTCTCAAGAAGACTTGTAGGCTCTTTTACTAAAGGCGGATTACTCCATTATGCTCAAGGAAAATGGTATCCTGGAGAGCCTATTCCTAGATGGCAAACTTCTATTGTTTGGAGAAAAGACAGAAAAGCTATATGGAAAGACCCTGAGCTTTTTGCAGATATGAACGAAACATATACCTACACAAATGAAGATGCACAAAAGTTCATAAAAACTTTAGCTTTGACGCTGTGTGTAAGTGATAAAAATGTCATCGATGCGTATGAAGACCCTTATCATTACATTATGAAAGAAGCTAATCTTCCTCTTGATATTGACCCAATGAAAGCTGATTTAAAAGATTCTCTTGAGCGAAAAAACATAGCTAAAGTGCTTAGTCAAGGTTTAAATACTCCTATAGGATTTGTTTTACCTCTCAACTTTGGAGAGACAAAATGGATTAGTTCAGGATGGTCATTTAGGAGAGAACATCTCTTTTTAGTTCCTGGAGATTCGCCTCTAGGACTTAGACTTCCAATGGACTCTTTAGTGCAAAAACCAACACATGAGTTGCCTTTGCATTTTGAGCCAGACCTTTTTGCAGAAGTGCCAGAACTTGGTAAATTTAGAAAAGATGCTAAAAAAAGATTTAAAAATGCAGAACGATTTAAAGTCAATGAAATGAAAGATGATATGTTTGTAAGAACCGCTTTAAACATAGAAGTAAGAGATGGCAAATTATATATCTTCTTACCACCATTAAATCATACAGAAGCATTTTTAGACCTTGTTGCTTCCATAGAAGTAGTTGCTAAAAAATTAGATATTAAAGTTGTTTTAGAAGGTTATGAACCACCTCATGATTTACGAATCGATAGGATAAAAGTCACTCCAGACCCTGGTGTTATCGAAGTAAATATTCAACCTGCTACATCATGGAAAGATTTGAGTGACAATCTTTTTACTCTTTATGATGATGCAAGACAATCCCGTTTAGGCACAGAAAAGTTTATGTTAGATGGTAAACATACGGGAACAGGTGGTGGAAATCATGTGACCATCGGTGCGTTAGAACCATCAGACAGTCCACTTCTCAGACGACCAGAACTCTTGAGAAGTCTAATTACATTTTGGCAACATCATCCTGGTTTATCCTACCTTTTTTCAGGTGCTTTTATCGGTCCAACTTCTCAAGCACCTCGCGTGGATGAGGGAAGATTAGAAAACCTCTATGAACTTGAGATTGCCTTTTCACAGATACCTCAAGAAGAGGATGTGCCTTTTTGGATTACGGATAGACTTTTCCGTCACATGCTTACTGATATTACTGGAAATACACACCGTTCAGAGTTTTGTATAGATAAACTCTACTCACCTGATTCTAGTTCTGGAAGATTAGGGATTTTAGAACTTCGTGCATTTGATATGCCTCCACATCCTAGAATGGCACTGTTACAGATGCTTTTAGTAAGAACGCTTGTTTCTGCATTTTGGAAAAAACCTTATAAACATAAGCTTGTAAGATGGGGAACGCAACTACATGACAAATTTTTACTTGAGCATTATGTAAAAGAGGACATAAGGGATATTGTTGAGTTTTTAAATGCGGAGGGGTATGCTTGAGAATTTTCATCTTGAACTTCGCGCTGCGATTGAACCTTGGCATGTGCTAGGTGAAGAGAGCGGTTCTCAGGGAACGGCTCGATATGTGGACTCTTCATTAGAACGCGTACAAGTAAAAGTAACAAATTTT
This sequence comes from Campylobacterales bacterium, assembly GCA_026390075.1. Taxonomy (GTDB): domain Bacteria; phylum Campylobacterota; class Campylobacteria; order Campylobacterales; family Sulfurimonadaceae; genus Sulfurimonas. The sequence goes on along the minus strand of JAPLGP010000016.1, from coordinate 14,566 downwards.
ATACCTGAGAGATATGTTCTTACTTGTAATTCTGTAGTTATTCCACTCAGTCCCACGGGCATTGAGGGTGAATTTGTTGCGGGTGTAAAATACAAAGCTTGGCAACCTTGGTCAGCACTTCATCCAACTATTGGAGTGGATACTCCTCTTGTTTTTGATGTTGTAGATAAATGGAACCAGCGTTCGATCGGTGGAATGAGCTATTTTGTGTCGCATCCAGGGGGAAGAACTTATGACACATTCCCTGTAAATTCTAACGAGGCAGAAGCAAGAAGAATCAATAGATTTTGGGATTTTAACCATACGCAAGGTGAAGTAGAATATGTCTCTGCAGCCCTAGTAAAACAGAGTTTAGTCGATGTAAATGGTGCCAAAAGAGCGGTTCTCACAAAAGAGAAAATTAAAGATAAAAAAATATTCCACTTCCAAAATGTTACGCCAAGTATGGAATATCCGAACACATTAGATTTAAGAAGAAAGTGGGCCAAACAGTAGATGCCAATTTTTGATAGTTATGTTTTAAAATCATCTTGCGATGAGATGTTTGATAGAGAAAAAAAAGTCAAAGAACCTTGGAGTGAGATTCTTCATAAACTCAAATCTGCAGGTTTTAGCACTTTAGAAGAAAAACAAGCCGAGATTGATTGGCTACTTGAAGATAACGGTGTTACATACAACATATACAATAGTGTTGAGGGCAGTACAAACCGTTCTTGGAGTTTAGACCCTATCCCTTTTGTTATTTCCGAACTAGAGTGGAGTGAGATTAAAAAAGGGCTACAGCAAAGAGCCAAACTGCTCAATCTCATTTTAAAAGATTTATACTCTGAGCAAAAGCTTATCAAAGAAAATATTATTCCCGCCGAAGTTATCTTCTCCCACAAAGGTTTTTCACCTGAAGTTTATGATTTTGGACTCAGAGATAATTTTAATCTGTACTTTTATGCAACTGACCTCGCTCGTGGCCCTGATGGAAAAATGTGGGTTATAAATGACAGAACACAAGCGCCCTCAGGACTTGGTTATGCGATTGAAAATCGTCTCACAATGAATGTTATTGCAAAAGAACTTTATCCTGACATAGAGATAAAAAAGCTCTTCTTCTTTCTTGAAGAGTTTAAAAACTTATTTAAAAAATTTAAACATGATGAAGATTCTGTTGCTGCACTTCTTACCCCTGGACCTTACAACGAGACCTATTTTGAGCACTCTTATTTAAGCTCATTTTTAAATATTGAGTTAGTTCAAGGGGAAGATTTATTAACAAAAAATGGCTCTCTATGGCTCAAAAATTTAGGCGGTCTTAAAAAAGTAGATACGCTTATAAGAAGAGTGGATGACAGGTACTGTGACCCCTTAGAGTTAAAAAGTAGTTCTAAACTTGGAGTTGCTGGACTTGTAGATGTAATAAGACAAAACAATCTCAATATGATAAATCCAGTCGGAAGTGCCATTTTAGAAAATATTGGTCTGAACCCTTTTATGGAAAAAGTATCTCAATATTTTTTAAATGAAACGCTCATTCTTCCCCAAATCGCCACATGGTGGTGTGGTCAAGAAAAAGAGCTCGAATTTGTACTTGAAAACCTTGATAAACTTATCATCAAAAAAATAGATAGGACGGAGAGTGTTCAAGTCTATTTTGGTAAAAAAATGTCTGACACAGAGAGAGAAAATCTTAAAAATTTACTCCTTCAAAATCCTAACCAATTCGTAGCACAAGAAGAGATAGATTTTTCTACTGTACCCTATTATGCAAATGGAACGATAGAGCCAAGAAGTGCTACGATTAGAACATTTAGTCTTAAATCTGAAGATGATTATTCTGTCATGAATGGCGGACTTGTAAGGGTTTCCTCTATAAAAGATGCTCTGCTTGTCTCCTCACAAAAAGGTGGAACAAGTAAGGATTTATGGATACTCGGAAAAGAAGATTTAGAAATGAATTTTACTAATATTTTTGAAAACTCAAAATATTCAGATACTTTTATAAATAATTTATCCACACTCAAAGCAGAAAATCTTTTTTGGCTTGGTCGTTATCTCTCACGACTTATCACAACGACTCGGTTTGTTCTGCACATTGTAAAAAAAATGAGTAATTTTTACAGATATGAGGGGATTACTTCAAAAGAATCACAAGAAATTTTACAAAAATCATTAACGCATTTAACGATGACTTATCCAGGATTTTTTAACGAAGAAAATAAAAAAAAGTTAATTAGAAATCCTATGATAGAAATAGCATCAGTTGTCAAAGATGCCTCAAGACAAGGAAGTTTATCTTTTACTTTGTCAATGCTCTCAAGCACCAATATTAATCTCAAAGATATTTTAGCTATTGAATCAACAAAAGTATATGAGAAAATGAAAAAAGAGTGGGCGATATTTACAAAAAAAACAAGCTATTCAAATATCTCCATGGCGAATGACCTTGAGAAAATGCTTGTGTATATGATTGCATACAAAGGGCTTGTAAAGGAGAGTATTTATAAAGAACAAGGTCTTATTTTGTATGATATAGGGTATAACATAGAGAGTGCTTTACTTCTTATTTCTAAAGCAAGGTCTATCTTATGTTGGCATGTGGAAAAGTCTGTTGAATACGATATACTCGAAGGTTTACTCAATTCTCAGGAGAGTTTTAATGCCTATAGAGCCAAGTATAAAAGTTCCTTACTTCTTGAAAATGTTATAGAATTCTTGATTTTTAACAAGCAGTTTCCAAAATCACTTGCGTATAGAACAAATGAACTTTTGAATGAGTTAAAGTTATTGCCAAAATCAAAAGATGCCTTGACATCGTATGAAAAACCAATTGCACATGCCAATGAATTACTCAAATCATTAGATATAAAAAATTTGATAAAAATGAACGATAATGAGCTTATATATTTTGAATTTGACAGTGTTTTGTCACAATTGTCTCAACTTTACATTGAGTGCTCCAATGAGTTCTCAAAAACCTATTTTTCACATTATGATGAGTAAACATGATTTATAATATCTACCACAAAACAGTATTCCATTACCAAAGCATGGTAACTTTTAGTCATAACATAACAAGGCTCAAGCCCAAAGAGTCGCTCCACCAGAAATTACTTGATTTTTCTATGGAAATTGAGCCAAATTTTTACGAAGAACATGAGTTTGTAGATATGTTTGGAAATACAAATAAGCACCTGTTGATTCGAGAAGCACATCAATCTCTCTCAGTGACTGGCAAATCAAAAGTAGAAATTTTTCCAGAGATTATCAGTGAAAATATCAATGCAATCAAAGCAAATAGCATTACTTACTCTGAAGCGCTGCAGAGATTATCTAAATTTCAAATAAATGATTTAGCTGCAAAACAGTTTCTTTTTGAATCAGAGCTTATACCAACGAATTCTGAAGCAATTAAGCTCTACGCTCTTGAGTCCTTTCATAAAGATAGAGACCTTTTTGAAGCAACAAATGAGTTTATGGGACGCATTTTTCACGACTTTGAATTTCTCTCAGGATTTAGTGATGTCACAACACCTGTTGAAAAAATATTTAAAGCCAAAAAAGGGGTATGCCAAGATTTCGCACAGTTTGCAATCTCAGCACTCAGATCCATTGGCTTACCAGCAAAATACATGAGCGGTTACATAGAAACACTTCCACCTGAGGGACAAGAAAAATTCTTTGGCGCAGATGCTTCTCATGCTTGGTTTGCAGTTTATATTCCACATGCCGGATGGGCGGAGTTTGACCCAACCAATAACATTATTCCTAGCGGACAACATATACTTTTGGGTGAAGGGCGAGATTACGCAGATATTGCACCGCTCAAAGGAGTTGTACAAAGTAGCGGAAGTAGTTATCTGTCTGTTATGGTCGATGTGAAAAGAGAAGAAAATAATGCAATTTTAAAAATGCAAAAAGGGCAAACTCAAAGCCAAAATCAAAGCCAGATGCAGATTCAGACGCAATGGTAAGAGTGGATTACCCATTCTTGATAATTCTAAAAGCTACTGCATTTTCAAAGATTAAACCATTTTTATAGTGGCATGCTATGACGCCATTGCTTGGTGCCAAAATGCGATGAATTACTTCGCCTTCAATTGCATGGATGATTTTTCCTATTGTTTCATCTTTGATGACATGTGAACCAATCTGCTTAGTAGGGATGAAGATACCGCTTTTTGGAGTTTTTACGATTTCTATATCCTCTTTTGTGACAACTGTCGATTCGTATCCATTCAAAACTTTGTACTTGATAATTTTATTTTTGTTCAAAAAACTGATAATTCCTTCCAAAACTTCATTGGAACTATTCATATCGATTTGCGTCTCATTTGGACACATTACTGAGTATGCTTTTGTACCCCAAAGTTGCCAATTGTATTGAAGAGAAACCGTATCTGTAGGTCGTAATTCTTTGTGATGCACGATTTTATAACCAAATTTTTTAGCATTTTTGATATCTTCATAGCCAGACTGAAAAAGCCTTACATAAGGAAAACATGTCGATAAATCCTCTCTATTTTCCAAAATAATCCCATGTGTATAGCCACTAATAGCATCAAAAAGTCTTTTTGCTATCCTTTGTGTCGTTTCTCCCTCCGCATAACCAGGGAACATCGTATTGAGATTTGTCTTATCAAGTGGCCAGAATCGCTCATTTATATTGAGTGCATAGTGATTAATCGATGGAATAACAAGAATATTTCCAAGTATATTTTGAGAATCACTCATGCTGTTTTTCAAAAAATCAACTAACTTTGAAGCTGTGTAAAGTGGTAAAATCGTTTTACCTTCCATTGCTCCTACAACCGCAACCGTTGGAGCATCAGGATTGCTTCCTTCAAACAAATATCCTTCCACAATAAGAGGGGCACGATTGAGTGAATTTATGCGTAATATTTCAATTTTTTTCATCATTATTTCCAAATATTCTCGCTAAAAGTGAACCCTCATATACAATCGGGTACTCTCTAAGAGTAAATAAAATTCCACCGCTTGGTGCATAAATAGTCTCTAAAATTGCACCGTCTAGCGGGTTTACAATAGTTCCGATTTTTTCATTTTTACTTATAACCGCACAGTGATTTAACTCTGGTACAAAAAGTCCACTCGTAGGTGCATTGATATAAAAAACTTCCCCTACTTCTGAGAGAAATGGCTCTCGTGCTTCAAACACCTCATCACTTAAGATAATGCCCTCTTTTTTCATGAGATTTAAAATCCCATTGAGAAGTTGCACTCCATACTCTTTTGTCAGACGCATTCCAACGCCCATCTCGACAACCAAAGTTCTTGTTCCCATTTGGTTGAGTGTATGTGAAAAAGTAGCTTCAAGTACGGTAACCGCATCATGAATCCAAATAAAATCACAATTTAACTCTTTGGCATGTGGAAGTGTAAACTCTGAGAACTCTTTGTTAATTCGTATCTGTGGAATTTCACGCAAGAAAATATTAGAGGAGTGAATATCTATCGCGATATCGCTTCCTTTGACATCTTGTGCCAAAGCATAAACAACCTGCCCTGGAAGATACTCTTCTTTACCGCCTGGAAACGCTCTGTTTAAATCCACTTCATAAAGTGGAAAACCTCTCGTAATAGAGTCAATTCCCAAAGCATTTACGGCTGGATAGAGGTCTATGATACCGTTGATAAGGCTTTGATTTTTATTCAGCCATGATGCAAGTAAGTAGATGACATATTGACCTTCGAGCTCATCTCCATGTGTTCCGCTTACTATACTGATTCTCTTTAAATTCTCTTTTTTTTGTGTTGGCTCAAATCTGCTTCTTTTGATGCTGAGTGTTTCGCCAACTGGAAGTTGTGAGGAAAAAATTTCTGTTATCTGCATTTTAAATTACGATTATACCTTCTATTTTTTTGTGAATAGAATCCATTATATTTTCTGTATTTTCACTTTGTTTTTGTGATTGTGACTGACTTTGAGCGTCCGTAGATAAGATATCTATTATTGCATGAATTTCATCTACAATAATCATTGCAAGTTCTTTATCTTTGTCAAATCTAAAATGGAAATCTGCCTCTTCTACAAGTTTCCCTAAGCGTAAAAAATAATCACTATTTTTTCTAAGTTCTCTTTTTGAAATCTGACCCCAAATTTCACAGATTAAAGATTGTGCATTATCTATAAAATTGTAATCAATACTCATGTGGCTTTTTGATATGCCCTGGAATAGCGCATGAAGAGCAATAATTTCTCCAAAAGCCTCTTGGTCTATGTAGTTACGACTAATGATAGTATTTTCTCTCGCATATCCCATCAACACATTTAAATTTGCCGCGTGATCACCTAAAATAGATTGAGATAAAAATTCTTGAGCATTTTTATACTCTAAATCTACACCAATTGACTTATAAAGCTTTACCCCAGCCTGTTTATCAACATCAATAATACAATCATAAGCAGTTACAATTTGTAGAAGTGTCGCTTCAATTCTCTCTATGTATCTTCCAAGCCAGTAAAGATTTGTAGCGACATTCGCTGTTAATAGTTGTCCCATCTTATAACTCCATTACCCATGTATCTTTAAAACCACCACCCTGTGATGAATTTACAAGATAGTTTCCTGCTTCAAGTGCATATCTTGTTAAACCACATTGCCAAACTTTTACATCTTCGCCAACAACAACATACGCTCGAAAGTCCGCTTTTCTATTGTGCAATTCTTTATTAAGATAACACTGTTCATCATAAAACTCTATAAGCTCTTGCGCTATAAATCTTCTAGGATTTGCTTTGATGATAGCTTTTAAGTCTTCTAGTTGCAACGCAGTCATCGTGTGACCAAATAGCACTCCATATCCACCCGCTTCTGCAACATCTTTGATAACAAGTTTTTCTATATTATTAAAAATATATTCCCTATCTTCATCAAAATATGGCAAATAAGTAGGAGCATTTTTAAGAATTGGTTCTTCATTTAAGTAATACTTTATCATCTTAGGAACGAAATAATAAATCCCTTTGTCATCTGCAACTCCATTTCCTATGGCATTCATAAGTGCAACATTTCCAGCTAAATACGCTTCAACTAAACCTGGAACTCCGATAAGACTCTCAGGATTAAAAAATGCAGGGTCAATAAAATCATCGTCAAGTCTTCTATAAACCGCACCAACACGAACTAGCTTTCCATTATAGTTTTTAAAGTATAACTTTTTATCTACAACGACTAGTTCATGCGCGCGAACAAGTTGCGCACCTACTTTTTCTGCCAAATAGCTATGCTCATAATAAGCTGCATTAAATCGCCCTGGTGTAAGAACAACATTTATACCACCGCAGTTTACATAATTCATTGCTTGTTCTATGTAGCTTGGGTACTCTTTAATCGGTGCTATTTTTAAACTTTCAAAAAAATCAGGATATATTTTTCTATAAGTATCACGAATTGAGAGCGGATAACTTGAGCCACTTGGAACTCTTAAGTTATCTTCTAAAATAACCCATTCATCATTTACGCTATCTTTTACAAGGTCAATTCCATTGATATGCGTTCTCACTTTTTTAGAAGGAGAAAAACCAACAAACTCTTTTAAGTACCCTTTTGCTTGATGAATAAATTCCTCAGGAATAACTCCATCTTTTACTATTTTAGCATCCGTATATAAATCTTCTAAAAAGAGATTTAAAGCTGTTACCCTTTGCTGGAGACCTTTTTCTATTTTACTAAATTCTTGTGTTGAAATGATGCGTGGAATTACATCAAAAGGAAGTGATCGCTCTATAAAATTACCATCTTTATAAAGGTTGAAATTTACGGCAAACTTGTCCATATAGGTCTGAAATTCGTCTATTTTTTGTCTATCTTGCTTGGAAAAAATTTCCCAAAATTTTTTATGCAACTCCGATTCTTTTTCTAACAAACGACACCCCCAAATTGTAATTTAATATTTAGTAACCTGCACTATTATAGCATCAAATTTCTTTTGTGTAATGGAAGATTTTAAATTTTTTTTGTGAAGTTTACGAAGGTGTTGGCATGTGGGAATAAAGTTCCACATGCCAAGACTTTCATACAAAAAAGATAGAGACAAATCTAAAATTTTTTGAAGAATTAATCAGAGTTTTCAATTTTTATCAGATTATAAATATAGTTCAAGTAGAATGCTATAATCATATATGTAAGGTATTTCATGGATTTTTTATTTAACACAAATGTTCAGTTTTTTATAGCAGCGTATTTAGTGGGTGGGATTCCTTTTGGTTTATTACTTGCAAAGAAATTTGCTGGAGTAGATATTAAGTCGAGTGGTTCTGGAAGTATTGGTGCTACAAATGTACTTCGAGTTGTAAAAGAGACGAATCCTGCACTTGCTAAAAAACTCGGCATTGCTACTTTAGCGCTTGATGCACTTAAAGGTGTTTTAGTTTTAGCTGTTGCCTATTTTATGGGTTTAAGTGAAGCTACACTTTGGGGTATTTCTGTTTTAGCTGTTATTGGGCATTGTTTTAGTCCATACCTCAATTTTGAAGGTGGAAAAGGTGTTGCAACTGGAATGGGTATGATGATGTTTATGTTACCTCTTGAAACTCTCATCGCACTAGCTGTATGGGGAATTTCAGCTAAAACAATAAAAATTTCTTCTCTCTCCTCTTTACTTGGAATTGCAGCGTTGATGATTTCTAGCTTTTTTCTTCACCCTGAAATGGCACATGCACCTGCTCTTTTTATAGGGTTTATCCTCTTTTATAAACATATACCAAATATTATTCGCATAATCAAAGGCGAAGAAAAACGCGTAATTTAATGACTATCCATATAGAAGATTTAAAATTTCAATGTATTATTGGAATTTTAGATTTTGAAAGAGTTACTCTTCAAGATGTAATTATTACTTTAGTCCTTGATTATGACTACAAAAAAGATAAATTTATTAATTATGTAGAAGTTGTAGATTTAATAAAAAATGAGATGATTCTTAATGAATATTTTTTAATAGAAGACGCTTTAAATAATCTCACTACAAAATTAGTCAACAATTTTTCATCCATTCAGAAAATAAACTTAAAAATCACAAAACCCTCTATTTTACGAGATGCGAAGGTAAGTGTAAGCACAATTTTTACTCTCCAATCTTAAATAGATATAAAAGTTTTTTTAAAGAAAATTGAAAAAAACTTTAAAGTAATCTAAAAGTATGATATAATTTCGCCAAAATATTCATATATAGGAAAATATTGATGCGCATTCTGATTATAGAAGATGAAGTTACATTAAACAAGATGCTTGCTGAGGGACTAAAGGAATTTGGTTACCAAAGTGATGTGGTAGAAACGCTTAAAGATGGCGAGTACTACTTAGACATTCGTAATTATGATTTAGTACTAATGGATTGGATGCTTCCAGATGGAAATTCTGTTGATATTATTGGTGATATTAAATCTAAAACTCCAAAAACTGTTGTAGTTGTTTTATCTGCAAGAGATGATAATGAGAGTGAAATAGAAGCTCTAAAAAGTGGTGCTGATGATTATATCCGTAAACCATTTGATTTTGATGTTCTTATAGCTCGTATTGAAGCTCGTCTTCGTTTTGGTGGTAGCAATATCATAGAAATTGACGACTTAATTATCAATCCTGAAGAAGAAAAAATTACTTATAAAGAACAAGAAATTGAACTCAAAGGTAAACCTTTTGAAGTTTTAACTCACTTAGCACGCCACCGTGACCAAATTGTTTCTAAAGAGCAACTTCTTGACGCTATTTGGGAAGAACCAGAACTTGTAACTCCAAATGTAATTGAAGTAGCAATTAACCAAATTAGACAAAAAATGGATAAACCATTAGGTATCACAACGATTGAGACTGTTCGTCGTCGTGGTTACCGTTTTTGTTTTCCAAAAGAAATCAACTAATACTTTCCCCCACCACCCTTTTAAGCCTTTTTTGGCTTAAAACCACATACTTTTTCTATTTTAAATTTACTCAGTTATAATTACAACAATTATTTTAAAGGTAAAAATATGTTTTCTAAAAGAAGTATCAGAAGAAATTTTTTAATCCAACTCATATTTTCCTCAGCTTCACTAATAGTTATATTTTCTTCTTTTTTATATTTATACATAGAAAATTCCATATACGATGAAAAACGACTAGAACTTATTCAATATGCTAAAAATATTGCAAATAATAAATCTATCATGCAGATGGATGACACATCACCCGACTTTTTTCTTGCTCTTAATGTAGAAATAATTTCTCTCAAGAAACCTCATTTAGATGTTGATTTATATGAAAACAAGGTAGGAAAGCAAGTCTTTTTAACACTTATTTACCCATTTAATTTAGATAATCTTAACTATCTTAAAATAACCAAAGAAATTACTCCAACAAAAATACTTTTAGATAAAATATTAAACTATATATTTTTTATCAATATAGTTGGCTTTTTACTTGTAATTTTATATGCTATAGCTCTTTCAAAGATGTTAGTTTCCCCAATAAAAACACTCAATTCTAGACTCTCGAATATGAATGAACATCTTATTAAACAAATAAAAGTTAAAGAGTTACCAGAAGAGTTTGAACCACTTGGAATAACCATAAACCATCTCATCGCAAGAATTCAAAACTTTGTAAAATATCAAAAAGAGCTTTTTATAGGAACAGCACATGAGCTAAAAACTCCTCTTGCAGTTATCAAATTAAAAAACCAAGTAACACTCATAAAAACTAGAACGCCACAAGAGTATATAGAGGCTCTAAAAGTTACAAATAAAACGATTGATGAAATGAATATAATAGTATCAAACATACTCAATATTGGAAGACAAGAAGGGGCTCAGCTTGATAAGCCTGTAACAATAGATGTTATAGAAGTGCTCAAACAAAAAGCAAATGATTTTAAACTTTTAGCTGAAAATGAAGCCAAAACACTCAGGATAAGTTTTGAACCAGATGGATTTATGGCAACACTTCAGGTAAGTCTTTTAAACCAAATTATACAAAATTTTCTTCAAAATGCTCTCAAGTTTACACCTCAAGATAAAGCTGTAACACTTAAAAGCTCACAGGATGATACTGGCTTATTGATTGAAGTCATAGATGAGGGATGTGGCATTGATGAGAGTGTAGATTTGTATGCCCCGTTTAAAAGACAAGGAAATAAATCTGGAGTTGGACTTGGTCTATTTTTAGCAAAAAGTGCAGCAGATGCATTGGGTGCTAAAATAAAAATTGAAAATAGAAAGGATGGGATTGAGGGTACAGTTGCTTCTTTACAACTAGATTCAAAACTTTCATGTATCTTGCCAAGAAATAACTAAATAACGAGTGTTTAAAAAATTATAAAGCAATATTTTGATATAAATCGGGCATATATAACTTAGATATAAGATTCTTTAATAAATAGATAGGTCGCAATAGAGAAAGTTTGTATATTAAAGAAATGTGAGTTGTTTGGTAACACTATCCCTAAATTTTAGGGATTAAGTGCTTAATTAAGATATCTAATTGTGCTTCAAGCTTACTGAGTGTCTTAAGTTCAGTATTGTGTACTTTATCATTTTCAAAAAGAACCTTAATATGTTGTTCAGAGCTATCTTGTCTTGAACTAAGGCGAGATAAATAATTTGCAATATAAATAACATGTCCAAGAATAACCAAGAACATGCCAACTATTGAAATTATAATCTCGTAAGACATTAGAGAGTTACCGTTCTCATGCCAGTAATAACAATTTTTTCAGCTTTAACACCGTTAAAAGTTTTGTTAAGCAATGCAGAAATAACATCATCTTCATTTTTGTTGCTTTTAATAGCAAAACCTAAATAAGCTTTTTGCCCAGTAGTGTTGTTTTGAATCATAAGACTTACATCACGATATGAAACAACACCAACACCTGTACCAGTTACAGAACCTTGAGAAAAAACAATTGACTCGCCATCAAGAACAGCATCGGCGAAAGCCTGAGCGTTAGCATGAGAAGCAGGAACATAGAGCGTAAAAATTTTGTTACCAACTTTATTTCTAATCATTGATTTCATTCTTTACCCCTTACTTGCTATTTCTATCATAAAGATAGTTCATGTAGTCACATGCTGTAGCTACTTCAAATGTTGCATCAAATGCACCTATAACAACAGCTTCAATATTGTTGATTTTAGCTGTAAGCTTAACATGTGGAACAGTTACAGAACAAGAAAGACCTGCACCGTGTTTTCCAACACTAAATTTTTTACGATTGAAATCTGTAGGAGTTACAGAACCAGCCGTACCATTTCTACTCTCTTCATTAAAAAGTGTAACTTCACCTTCTAGTAGAGCTTGTAAATCAGCAACATCACCAGCAGTAGCGTCTAATTGAAACCACTTGATAGATTTACCATTTGCTTTTTGAGCAATAATCATCTTCTAACCTCTTTTTTTTTGATTTTGGACAGGGGAAATTTATAATTATTTATTTTATTTGTAAAGTGTAACTTTTTTCTTTTTTTGTTCCATAAAGTACGAGATTTTAGAGGGGTATAAGTTACACTTTTATCGAGTGAGCTTTTTTTTATATGATGTTTTTTAAATTTTATATAAAAAGAGGCTAGAAATGTTGATAACGGAATTTGACAAAGTAATGAAAGACGGTTTTAGTGTTGTAGTAGATACAATTGATAAAGGTGTAGATAGTGGAGGAAATCCACTAGACAGCTTAAGATGTTTCACATGTGGAAAAGGTTCATGGAGAAATGCAGATAATATGGTTTGTGTAAATAATCATACAATGAATTTACAAGATTATCTGATTAATTTTTCTAGCATGAGAAATGGAATTGCTGGAGAGTTTATAAAAAGTGGATATTCATTTACCGTTGAAAATGGAAGTGTAACAGTTAAAGACAAAGTAGGAAATATTTATTTTATTATTGCATCTAGTCAAGAAGTTTTAGACGGTGCGAATGATACGAAGTTTGTGACATCTTTGAAATTGAAACAAAAAATTGATGATGTATTATCAGCACTTACAACAGCAAATGATATAAAATATATTACGAGTAAACAACTAACAAATGCTATTAATGGAATTCCAAAAAGTGGAATGTTTGATTATAAAGACACTGTAAATCCAACAATATTGACAAATCCATCAAGTATAGGAGCTACATATTTAAACAAGACGAGCGGAGAAATATTCGTTTGTACAGATATCACAGCGGGGAAAAATATTTGGAATGGCACAAATGGTAGCTTGATAAGACCACAAACAGGAGCAAGAAGCATAACTTTTTCATCGGCAAATAATGCAATGGTTTTAAAAATAACATTTAAAGATGCAAACGGAAATCTAGTTAATCCTTTACTAGTGCCTTATGTGATAACACTAATAAATTCTACACCGTGGAACGGGAGCTATGTAGTTGAAAATGGATTAAATCCATTAAAGCCATTTGTAGAGGGACAAAATATAAATGACGGAAAATATCTTGCACTTACAGGAAATGGAACAGTTACAAGTTTTAAAATAGATTTTACTAATTTCTTTGCATTTAGCAGTATTGAAATTATAAGTGGAGTGAATTTTTATAGCTCTCATAACTATAATATGAACATAGCACATAACTGTAAAATAGATGGGATAGACAATAATTATATTTCAGGTGCAAGTTTTGCAAATCCTTTAAAAATTGTAATGTAAAAATTTCCACATGCCAAGAATATTAAGCAGTAATTTAATCTAAAGCTAACGCTAGGAAACTGTAAGTAAGTAGCCATTGTCTTTTTTGCTTATAGTGGGAAAGATTTGTGACTGTACGCAAGAACTTCCAAGCCTAAAAAACAATCTTGTAAGTAGCAGTGTTGAGGCGGCTTATCCGCTGCACGCGAGCTAGTGTTTTTAGACATAGCGGAAATTTACGCAAAAACTGAGTTTTAATGGAGCGAATTGCGCCATGATGTGGGAAACCCACATGCAAGGCTTATTCTCGCTCTTTAGAAGCTTTGAGTTTTGTTTTTTATTTTTTGAAAAGTGAGCACATGCAAGAATCTACCATCAAGTTATTTATTTCCATATTTAACATACAACTATTGTAAATATCAGTTTCATTTTTTGTGAGTTTGATATTATGAAATATAACTTGTTTGCTCATGCGACTATTTGAATTTTTTATAATACCCTTAAAAAGTGAGTAGTAATTATAATCATCAATCGGCGGAAGTGTTAAATCTTCATATTCTACTTTTAAAATCTCAGTTACTTTCATAGTTGAAATTGTTTGGAAGTGGGCGAGTACAGCAGTTACGCTTTTGTACTCGCCATGTTCGACTAAGGTTCGTTTACCTTGTTTTAGTTGGATGCGATATTTAGGCATTTTTGTTTCCTTATTTATATTTTTTTTCGATTACATGACTTTTTAAAGTAATACTTACACGAATAATGTCAAACGAACTGCTAAACTAGGCAGTCAATAAATCACAAAAAGCTATATTTTGATTGTTGAACCTTAAACTAATAAATTAGTTTTGCTAAACTTTAATTTCATTTTTGGAATAGGAGGTTTGGTGTTAAAAAGGAGAGATATAAAAATGATACATAAATGGCTCAAAGAAGGAATAAGTAAGTC
>JAPLGP010000029.1 GCA_026390075.1 Campylobacterales bacterium | reverse complement strand
TTATCGTTTATCTCTTCTCTTATCTTTGAGAGTTCCAACATTCGCTTATGGATACGATTGCTCTCTTCATACTTCACAAAAAAGTTTTTCCACATGCCGCCTTTGAGAAATTTCACTCCGCCTTTGTTGTATCGCTCTTCACCCATTTCATTCTTAAAGGCTTCAAGTTTTAGGGCATCATCAGCTCTAAGACTCCATTCTCCCATCTCGTAATAAGAGACATTTGGCAAATAGGCGATGCCTCTTGGCTTATGTTTTTGAAAATATTCGCCATAATGCTCACAAATAATATTTTCATCTTTGAGCACAGCACTTATAAATTTTTCAAGCCATCCTTTCTCATACACCCAACTATATGTCCCCGGCCACATGCCGAACTTTTCCGCATCATCAAAGATAATGGCGGCAGAATCATTTTCTTTGTTGTATGATTTTATACTCTCCAACGCACTCTCAACGCTTATAAAAGGAAGTGCGTAACGCAGTTTTTTACTGATTGGAAAAACAGCTAAACTTTTTCCACCCTCTTCTGTTGTGTAGTATCCATCCAAAATCTCTTCATCAAAACCAGCGGCTTGAAAATGATAATCATCGAGTACGGTATAGGCGATATTTGCCTCTTTAAGGTCAGGAATGAGTGAAGCGTCCCAAACTCTTTCCGTGAGCCAAAGTCCTTCTGGCTTTTGATTGAATTTCTTTTGTATGTCCTCACTAAGTTTATTTATCTGTGCCACACGGTCACAAGAGGGAATTACGCTGAGTATCGGCTCATAATACCCTGCACTCAAAAATTCGATACTCCCTTTTTGTGCAAGTTCTTGTATGGTTTTAAAAAGTGTGGGATGGTCGGTCTCTATTTGTTGCATCAACCAACCGCTGCAGTGGACTGAAAATTTAAAATCTGGATAACGACTTAACACTTCAAAAAAGGGTGCGTAACAAACATCTACGGCATGTGTAATTACCTCTTTAAAATTATCAACAGGCTGATGCATGTGAATTCCAAATAAAAGTGTTGTTCTGTGTTGCATAATTAACTCCTAAATAAACCAGACAGAGCTGTAATCTTCATTTAATTGCACTTCAAGCGCGCCAAATCCAGGAAGAGTTTGAATAATCTTTTTATCTTCTTCAATCTCAAAACGCAAATGTACTTTTTGTAATTTTGCAAACATTGTTTTTGGCAAAGCAATTTCAAAACTACTCTCTACTTGCATTATTATGGCATGTGGATATTTTTCTTGATTTAACTTCAACGAAACTACTTCTGATAACTCTTCAATAATAATATTTACAGTGATTTTTTCTTTCTCTAAGTGAATAATATCTCCATAAAAAGCTACAAAAACCATAGTTTCATTATGTCCATAACGAATTGTTTGAATAGGTCCACGCGCTCTGTCCATCGTAGAAAAAAGGCGGCTCTCATCGATAACACCACATCCAATCCATTCAAAAAATGAAGAAAACTTTCCATCAATTTTTGGATAAATAGGTGCCTGTGGTTGTACCATAAAAGAGGCTGTACTTTTGTGTTTTATGATAGGTTCAAACAAATCCGCTGGAGGTTGCATGTTTAAAAGATGATAGATACTTATAAGATGTTTTCTAAAAAGAGCATCAAATTCCATAGCAAAATCTGTAAAATGATCATCCCCATACCACCAAAACCAGTCACTGCACTCGGCTGCTAAAAAATGATTTTCTATGAGTTTTGCATTTTGTTCATTTATCTCATGCGTATAATTATCTACATCTCGGCGTGTTTGAAAGAGAAATTCCCATGCACGATTTTTTTCCACATGCCCACTCCATGTCGAAAAATCGCCACCTATCCAGCTTCCAGGGCTTAGTGTATGAAGTGGTGCAACCTCATCATGAAGTAAATCATCCATACGAACGCTTTCACACCAAGAGAGATTTGAAAGTTTTTCATAAAGTTGTGTAAAAAATGGATACGCGTTTTGTGGATAATATTCCCAAGCGTTTTCTCCATCAAGTATAATAAAGAGTGTCGTATCTTCATCATCAAAAGCGATAGATTTAATTGTATGGACAAAATGTTCTGTAGCTTCATCTGAAGGCTTAAATCTATAATCAAATCCTAATAAATCACTTATTCCATGGTCACGAAAAGCAACACAAAGTCCATCATAATTATAAAGTTTATAGAGGTTGTCTCTTGATGTGTTATGAAGAGATTTAAAAAGAATAGCTTCATCTGTTGCAATCCATTTTATACCCTCATTTTTATAAATCTTGACGCTCTCTTCATCCACCGCTCCCTCTGCTGGCCAAAAGCCAATGGGGTCTGTATCAAAAGTCTCTTTATAGAGTGCGATTGCTCTTCTCACATGTTCTATGGCATCGGCTTTAAAAGAGAGAGCATTTTGTGGAGGCTTCGTGTGAATATTTGCTTTTTGTACATTATCCATATCTATGAGAAGTGGCAATATCGGGTGAAAATAAGGTGTTGTAGAGACAGATATAACTCCGCTTTGCAACAAAGTTTTATAGTAGGGAAGTATCTCGCCTACAAAAGTTGTAAGCGTATTTAACAAACGAGCTTTATCAGCAAAAGCATAATCTCTCTCTTGAATAAACATACTTTTTATGACTTCACTATTTTGACGCAGATAATTACCACACCAAGAGAGCATAAACTGCATTTGCAAATCCAAAAACTGCTCATCATCAAGTGATTCAAGAGCATAAAGTTCAGCAAAACGAGGCATTGGATGAATCATAGTCTCATAGTTTGGAGATTTACAGATTTTAATCACCCACTCTCTCTCAGCAAATGAGAGTTCGGATGGATGTTTACTCCAAAGTTGTAAAAAATAATCATATTTTAGAGGTTCACTATAGAGTCTTAACTGCTCAATTAAAGATGGGGTAAGGTTGAATGTTGCTCTAAGTGTAGGAAATAAAGAGAGTGTCCAAGGCATATCATAATAATCTTTTATCGCATGTAGAAAAACCCATGGCATCTTCATAACACCATCAGCATCTCTGTAATCAGGTTGGTGCATATGCCATAAAAAAGAGAGCTTCATTGTTTTGCTCATTGTATTATTTTGACCACTCTTCTATTTTTGCTCTATACATCTCATAAAGTGCTTCACCGCTTGTTTTACTTTTTGCTTGTATGTAAAGGTTAAGTGCATCTTCATACTGATCAGGTATCATAAGTATCCAATCATGTTTATCTGTCCATATTTTCACACCATCTAAAGAAGAGGACTCTTTATTTTTGGCATCTTCTAAGAATTTACGCATCATCGTTCCCTTAAGAGCTTGAATACATGGAACTTTTGTATAACTATAGTAAAAATTTTCAATCTGATTCACAATCTCTGAGAGTTTCAAATCATGTTTGATAAGTAATTCAATGATTTTTAGACCAGCAAACATAGAATCATGATGAAGAGTAAACTCCGTAAAAGCAAAATTTCCATCGACAGTAGCAATTAAATCATACTCTTTTAATTTAGATGCTTTATATTCTAAAGATTTACCGCGTTCTATCTCAAGATTTTCAAATGTTGCATCCATGATATCAGGCGCCCATGTTGGCAAAAGAACTTTTTGTTTTACTTGTTTATTTTCTTTGTTCATAAGATAGAGAATTGCAAAAAGTGCCATTTCTTTCTCTAGAACTTTACCCTCATCTGTTATGATTGTAAGCGTTTGGTTATTTGGATAAATCATAAGTCCAATATCTAAATTGAGACTCTTTATAATAGCTGAAACCTCTTTTTTTGAGCGTTTTACTACACTTTGTATATTTCCTAATCTTCGCTCATCCGCATAGGCATTTAAAACAATGTTATTTATTTGTAAAATATTTAAAATTTTTGGAAATATCTCTGCTGTTCCACCAAACATAAGGTCAACTATGATGTGAAACTGTTTTTTACTAAGAACCTCTTTATCAATTTTATTCTCAATAAACTTTTTGTAACTCATGCACTCATTATGATTATGTTGCGTTTCAAAAATTTCACCAATTTCTCTATAATTGACTCTTCTAAACTCTTCTTTAAAAAATGCTTTTTCTATGTTTTTTGCCATACTTGAATTTATTTCCAATCCATCTTCATTAAAAAATACAATTTTAGTACTTGCAGGATCTTCAATATGTTGTCTAAAATGAACCCCAGCGACAATCATATCATTCGCAGCTAAGTTATATCGCATTACCGAAGAGGGGAAAGAACGCAAATCTATAACATCTACACCCGAAGCCAAAATTCCACCCAAAAATGCCCGTTTAAGCATTCTTGAACTTTTATGATAATCTCTTGCAACATAAATTTTACTTCCAATTGGAAGTTGAGAAGAGAACGCTTCTGCCAGTTTTGTTGTCATTTCACATGAAAGTTCAACATTGCTAATACCCGATACTACCCCATTTTCAAAGATAGAATTTTTATATTTAGTTCCCCAAATTACATTATTTGTGACAATAGATGCACTATCTATAACTTTGTTAGGCCAGATAGTAATATCTTTATCTACAGATACCAACATACCTATCTCACACCCTTCCGCCAAAATCATACCAGCTTTGGCTTGGGTGTTATTTCCAATAGAAACATTGTTACAGATAACACAGCTATCAAGTGCTACATCATTTCCTATCGTTGTGTCATTCCATATTACTGTGTTTCTTATTTTACAAAAGTCGCCGATTACAGTATTGTCGCCAATAACTACATTATGAAGTTTAACCCACTTTCCGATAGTTACATTTTTTCCTAAAACTACTTTTCCTAATATTTCAATCCCACTGAGTTGTTCATACTCTTTGCCACCATAAAGTATGCCATCAGGAAAAACTTTTTCATCACTACCAAAATTAAAATCTACTCTGCCGCTCAAAATATCATCATACACTTCTCTATAACTCTCAGGATTTCCGACATCTCTCCAATATCCAGATAAGCTATAACCGTTTAAGTCGATATCCTTTTTCATTAAAAGTGGAAATAAATCTTTTGCAAAATCATAATTTGTATTGCTAGGAATATAATCTAATATTTCTGGTTCTATAATATAAATACCTGTATTTATTGTGTCACTAAAAACCTCACCCCAGCTTGGTTTTTCTAAAAATTTTTCAATTTTTCCATCTTCATTTGCAATTACAACACCAAACTGAAGAGGATTTTTAACAGAAGTCAGTGTTATGGTTAACTTTGCTTGACGCTCTTTATGAGAAGCAAATATTTTTTCAAACTCAAAATCTGTTACAAGGTCACCGCTAATAATAATAAAATTTTCATCCCCTATTAACTCTTGTGCAAGTTTTACTGCGCCAGCCGTACCATAATCATCATCTGGAATGATGTAAGAAATATTGATACCAAATTTGCTTCCATCACCAAAATAATCTTCTATAACCTCTGGTTTAAAATAAAGAAGAATAATAAAATCTTTTATTCCAAGATTTTTTAACGCCATCATCGTATGTTCCATCATCGGTCTATTTATGATTGGCAACATTGGTTTTGGACATGAATTTGTTAATGGCTGAATTCTTGTACCAAATCCACCTGCTAGTACTACTGCTTTCATTTATACATCCCTTTTTATGAATTAAATTTAAAAATTATCTCTTGACCTTATTTGTAACTCTTTTAACTCAAAAAAACAAAATACTTACTTTTTATACATCATACATCTTAACATAGTATTCATGCACCATTCGCCCTGAATCAAAGGCTGGAATAACATCTGACATTGCATTTTTAACAATTTTTATCCACTCTTTAGGTTCATCATAATAGAGTGGAATAATTTTATGTTCTATGATATCTAAAAGATTTTTATTGTCTTCATGATCTTGTTGTTCTATGGATAAAGAGCTATCAACAGGAGGTATTGTAAAAGAGTTTACGCCATCTTTTGCAAACTCTGGATGCCATCCATCATCAGTGGAGAGATGCACTGAACCATTCATACTTGCACTCATTCCACTTGTACCACTCGCTTCTCTTGAAACGCGTGGTGTGTTAAGCCAAACATCACTTCCTTTTTTAAGTATGCGAGAGAGTTCAAGTTCATATCCAATCAAAACGGCTATATTTTTAAACTGACTACTCAAATGAATAAGTTCATTAAAACTATTGATAGCATTTGTATCAAAAGGGTAAGGCTTCCCCGCCCAAATTATTTGGACTGGATAATCTACTCTGGAAATCATTTTTTTAAATCGCTCAAAATCTTGTTTCAAAAGCCCTGGTCGCTTGTACTCTGCAAAGCGTCTAGCCCAAACTATCGTAAGCACCTCAGGGTCAAACATCTGTCCTGTTTGATCCGCTACAACATCAAATAATTGGCGTTTTAAATGTTTTTTTCTAGCAATGAGTTCATAATCTTCATGTGCATCAAAGGCATTCAGCATTCCTCTATCTGTCCAAAAACGGCGATTTTGTGCATTTGTAATATAGATAATCTCTGACTTACCCGTGCAATCTTTCCACATGCGGTTTGATACTTCGCCATGAAACCTTGAAACTGCATTTGAAATTTTTGCTGCTCGCAGAGCACCTACAGTAAGTGAAAAATCATCATCATTTATCATCGTAATTTGACGCACTTCTTCTATAGATAAACCATTGAAAAAGCCAAATTTATGAAGTAGATATATATTGTGCTTTTCATTCCCAGCATCTTCTGGTGTGTGTGTTGTAAAAATAACTTTTTTTCTAATCTCATCTATATCTTTATGTTGTGCATAAAGTTCATATACCATTGGTAAGGCATGTCCTTCATTCATATGGTACATATCTACTTTATGGTTAAGTGCATCGAGAACTTTCACACCGCCAATTCCAAGAACTATCTCTTGAGATATACGCGTCTCTTCATTTGCATCATAAAGTTTATGCGTGATTGTACGCGCTAAAAAATTATTTTCTTCAATATCTGTTGAGAGTAGTATAAGTGGAGCCGTACCAAAAACATCAGGCGGCAGTAACCATGCTTTTATATACACATCTTCAGAATGAATTTTAACTTTTACCGTAATGTCTAAATCTTCTAAGAAGTAGTAATGTTTTCTAATAAACTCGGCATTTAAACTACCATCTGACTTACGCCCTTGGTCGTAATAACCGAAACTCCACAATATACCGATACCAATTGTATTTTGATGTAAATCATACGCACTGCGCAAATGAGAACCAGCTAAAAACCCCAATCCACCAGAATAAATCTTTAACCCCTGATGTATAGCAAACTCCATCGAAAAGTAAGCAACACTCGTCTTATATTTTTGGTCAATATGATAACTATGTAATTTCAATCTTTTTTTCCTTTAGATACTTGTCTTTTGCAAATTTATGACTAAATTATAGCACGAAATAATCAGATAAAATCTATTTTTCTCGTGACATTGTCGTGACACATTTTATTATACGCTCTTAATTCACATTTCTATAAACTACGCCAAAATAGTTTAGGAAAACAGATGATTCAGAGCATTTTAAAAAGAGATGGAACGAGTAAAGAGTTTGCTGCATTTAAGATAGAAGATGCAATTAAAAAAGCTTTTAATAGCGAACATATAACTTATGATAATTCAATATTTTTCAATGTACTAGAAAAACTAAAAAACAAAAGAGTCATAGCTGTCGAAGATATTCAAGATTTAATAGAAAAAGAGTTATACAAAGCAAGATATTTTGATGTCATGCGCTCTTTTATACTCTACCGCCACATGCACAAAATGCAAAGAGATAGCGTATTAGAAATAGATACGACTTATATCAATTCTACGCAAACAATCGAAGAGTACATTAATGGAAGTGACTGGAGAATCAAAGCAAATTCAAATACTGGTTACTCAAATGCAGGTCTTGTAAATAACACAGCTGGAAAAGTTATAGCAAACTACTGGCTCGATAAAATTTACTCAAAAGAGGAAGGTTATGCACATAGAAATGGTGATTATCACATCCATGACCTTGATTGTTTAACTGGATATTGTGCTGGATGGAGCTTAAGAGTTCTTCTGGATGAAGGGTTTAACGGTGTGCGAGGAAGAGTTGAGAGTGATGCACCAAAACATTTTCGTGAAGCACTTGGACAGATGGCAAACTTTTTAGGAATACTTCAGAGTGAGTGGGCTGGAGCACAGGCTTTTTCATCCTTTGACACCTATTTAGCACCTTATGTTTTTAGAGATAAATTATCTTATAAAGAGATAAAAAAAGCTGTGCGTAGCTTTATTTACAACCTTAATGTTCCTGCAAGATGGGGACAGTCTCCTTTTACAAACATCACTATTGACTGGACTGTGCCTGATGATTTGAAAAATCAAATTCCTACTAGAAAACAACTCCACTTACTCAAAGATAGTTTCGATAGTGAACTTATAGAAGAAGCAAATAAAAGAGGATGTAAACGACTTGAAGACATGACCTATAAACATTTTCAAAGCGAAATGAATCAAATCAACAAAGCGTACTATGAAATCATGACAGAGGGAGACAAAACTGGGCAACCTTTTACCTTTCCTATCCCAACAGTAAACATTACGGAAGATTTTGACTGGTATGGAGAAAATACAGATGTTTTATTTGAAAACACCGCAAAAATTGGCTCATCCTACTTTCAGAATTTTATAGGAAGTCAGTATAAAAGAGGCGATAATGGAGACTTAGTTCCTAATGAAGAAGCCTATAAACCTGGGCATGTAAGAAGTATGTGTTGCAGACTCCAACTTGATTTAAGGGAGTTACTAAAACGAGGAGGTGGACTTTTTGGTAGTGCGGAGATGACGGGAAGTATCGGCGTGGTAACGCTCAATATGGCAAGACTTGGATTTTTACATAAGGGTGATAAAGAGGCTCTTATGCTTCGAATTGATGAGTTAATGAATCATGCAAAATCAACCTTAGAAAAAAAGAGAGTCTTCATCCAAGAGATGTTTGATAAAGGTCTTTTTCCTTACACGAAAAGATATTTACCAGGATTTAGAAATCACTTTTCAACAATAGGCGTAAATGGAATGAATGAGATGATACGAAATTTCACGAGTGAAACTTATGATATTAGTTCGCCCAAAGGAATAGCGTTTGCCACTGAAATTTTAAATCATATGAGAGATAAAATGGTTGAATTTCAAGAAGAGAGTGGAAACCTTTATAACCTTGAAGCGACTCCTGCAGAGGGAACAACTTACAGATTTGCCAAAGAAGACAAGAAAAGATATGGTGATTCTATACTTCAAGCTGGAATGGATGAAAATATTTATTATACAAACTCTTCACAAATTCCAGTAGATTTGACAGATGACCCGTTTGAAGCCCTCACACTTCAAGATGATTTACAGTGCAAATACACTGGCGGAACGGTGCTACATCTTTACATGCAAGAGCAAGTAAGTTCTGCTGAGGCTTGTCGCAAACTTGTGAAAAATGTCATCACAAATTTCAGACTTCCCTACATCACTATCACTCCGCTCTTTTCCGTGTGTCCAAAACATGGATATATCGCAGGAGAACATGAATACTGTCCAAAATGTGATGATGCGTTGATACAACAGCAAGAAATTGCATCATAATTAAAGCACCGAGGTGCGTGGGCTTACCGCCGAGGTAAACTAAGCGTTAGCGTAGATGGCGGAATTACTTCCGACATCGTCTAAAATAAATGGAGGGTTTCCTTCATTTTAGATACTAAAATAAAGGAAGTTAAAATGAATAAAAATGAAATTTTAGTGCTCTTAAATGAGAAAAGACAAAAGTGTACAGTTTATACAAGAGTTATGGGGTATCACAGACCAGTTGAGAGTTTTAATGTAGGAAAAACAGGTGAACACAGACAAAGAAAACAGTTTGTTGAACAACAAAATTGTTTATGACATAACAAAATTTACACATCTTGATTATCCAAATCATTTGGCATGTGTAATTTGGTTTAAAGGTTGCAACATGAGATGTGATTACTGCTATAACAAGGATATAGTCTTTGCAAAAGATGCGAACTTTAGCTTACACGATGTGCTTGACTTTTTAAAACAAAGAGTTAATTTACTCGATGGTGTAGTTCTCTCAGGCGGAGAAGCTACAGATTACGATTTAGTGGAATTGTGTAAAGAGATTAAACAACTTGGATTTAAAATAAAGCTTGATACAAACGGTACGAATTTCAAAAATATTCAACTCCTATGCAAATCGAAGCTCATAGATTTTATAGCACTTGACTATAAAGCACCTGCTTACAAGCATAAAGAGATTACAAAATCCAATAAATTCAATGTATTTTCAATAACTTTGCAATACCTCATAGAAAGCTCTATAGATTTTGAAGTCCGAACAACGGTACATGCGGATTTGCTGAATGAAGAAGATATAAATTATATCATCAAAGATTTAAAAAGTAGAGGTTATACTAAAAAATATTATCTACAAAAATTTTTAGATACCCAAAACAATATTGGTGACATTACATCAGCTTCCAACTCTTTTGATGATTCACTCTTGTTGGATGATATTGAGGTAGTTTGGAGATAAAACATTGGCATGTGGAAATTTTCACATGCCATTGAACAAGATAGATTATTGACACATATCATCCCAAAGTATCGCTTCATTATGTAACATTCTCTTTTTATAAAACTGGAGCATTGCATGCAAGATCAGAGTTTGAAAATCTTGATTTTGAAAATCTTGGAGAGGGAGATAGGTACTATCTTCAAGATTTTGGTATCTTCACAACTGATTTTTTAGAAGATGAATTTACGCTCAGACTTCGTATTCCTGCTGGAAGATTAAGCGCAGAGCAATTTTCTTTTATTGGCGATATTGCGACAAAACATAACCTTCACATCATTCTTACAGCGAGAGCTGGTATTCAACTTCATGGCATTGAATCACACAATATTTTAGAAATTTTCAAACAAATAAACGCTCTTGGTCTTACTTCATGGCAAAGTTTTGGCGATAATATTCGCAATATCGTAACCGATGTCTATGATGGTCGTGGGCAATATAGTGAGATTGAAACTTACCCGATTATCATGCAGATGCAAGAGTTTATTTTGAAAAATCCTCGCTATGTTGGGATGCTTCCACGAAGAGTGTCCATCGCTCTTTCTGGAAATCGTGCGAATGTTTCTTCATTTTTTGCCAATGACATCTATTTTGCTTTGGCACAAAAAGATGAAAATTTCGGTTTTAATGTTTATATGGGCGGGAAAAATTCAGAAGTGGCAGAGGATGCTGATATCTTTTTACTTCCACATGCCGTGTTTGATTTTTTTAAAGCCTTTGTTGAAACTTTTTATCTGCATGGTCCGCGCACTTCACGCGCAAAAATTCGTCTCTTTGATATGATTGAGACTGTCGGTATGAACGCACTCAAAGAACTTATCCAAACGCAATATGTAAACAAACTCCAGAGTTCTGGAGCGTTACTTCTTGAAAAAAAAGAGTTCTCTCAAAGTGAAATACTCAAAGATGGAACTTACGCATTTTGTTATCATACAGATTTTGCACGCGTAAATGCAGATGAGATACAACAAATTTCAGAATACGCAACAAAACATAAAGCAGAGATTCGCATCGGAGTTGACCAAAATATATACTTACTTGGACTTCAAGAAAGTGAAACACCCTTCGCATCACCCAAACAAAGTGCGACAATCTTGGCATGTGCAGGAAATCTTTGTCCTTACTCATTTTGGAGCATTAAAAATGAAACCATCTATCTTCCACTTGAACTTATAGCCAAACACCGCATTCAAGTTGGTTTTTCTGGATGTGCAAAAGGGTGTGCAAGACATCATCATACAGACATTGGACTTATTGGTTTAAAAACAAATAACTTTGGCGATACCGAAGGCGGTGCGAGAGTGTTCATCGGTGCGGAGCATTCGCATGGTGTGAGCGTTGGACGCATGCTTTTTTCAATGGTTCCGCTGGTGCATCTTCACGCACTTCTGACTCTCATCATTATCACTTATGAACAAAGCGGTTACAAGGACTTTGAGGAATTTTCCATACACATACTCAACAAATATTCTATGGGATTTCTTGGCATGTGGCTTTTAGCAAATCTTCAAACAAATCAATCTCTAAAACTACTACCAAACGAGACTAAAAACTTAAGTGAACAAGAGCAATTTGCGTATGAAAAAGAGCTATTGGAACGATTTTTTCCAAAACTTGAATCTTTAGATTTAATAGACGAGAATTTTTTTAAAGCTACGAGTGCTTTGAGTAAAAAGTTATGGACAGTAGAGGGAAAAGACCCGAACTATAAACCACCTATGAAACGAGTTGCTGTTCGGTAGATTCCTAAAACTTTTTTTTCGTATTGTCCCATCGTAAACACTTTTTTAGCATTATAATTATAAACTTTCAAAGTATTAAAATCTCAAAAAAAGTAGTTCTATTGAAATTTCTTAAAAATATTTTATTTATTTTATGTTTAACCCTACCCTTGTTGAGTGCAGATAAGGTAAAAGTTTTTGCTTTGCATTCTTATTCGCAAGAGTACGCTTGGACAAAAAATCAGCATGTGGGATTTGTATCGGCACTGAATATAACAAATAAAACATTTGAATTTTACACTGAATATTTGGATACAAAAAGAGTACAACTCACTCCAGAATATGAAAAAAATTTCTTTGAATATTTAAAAAATAAATACAAAGATACAAACCCAGATGTCATCTATGTAACGGATGATGATGCACTTGAATTTATACTAAGAAACTATAAAGAATTATTTAACGATGCGAACAACATACCTATCTTTTTTTCAGGGATCAATAACTTGCAGATGCAAACTATTTTACCTAAAGAGCATTTTGCAGGTGTTTATCAAGTAGAAGAGATAAGACAAAATATTGAGCTCATCAAACAATTTTCTCCACAAACTAGAGATATATACTTTATAGGTGATAGCTCAAGCACTTATTTGAACATGCAAAAAGAGATTTTACTCCAACAAGAAAATTTTAAAAATTTAACCTTCCATTTTATAAGTGACGAACACATTTCAAACATCCAAGCAATGTTACCAAATACTCCAAGAAGTTTTGTAGTTTTAACGACTATCGGTCACCTCAAAAATGATAACAATGAAACACTTTTAATCGAAGAGTCCATAGAAAAGATAAAAGAAAATAAAAATATAATTATTTTAACTATGCAAGACAGCTACATGATTCAAGGAGTTGTAGGTGGTTATGTAACGAGTGGTAATAAACAAGGTAAAAAAGCAGCCCATTTAGTTTTGCAATACTTAAGACAAAAATCACTTCTAAATATAGAATCCATAGCAGAAAGCCCAAATGTCTATATGTTTAATTCTAAAGAGCTAGTAAATTCAAGAATTATACTCTCGGAATATATTGCGAGAGATGCAACTTTTGTTGGTAAAAATGAAGATTTTGTAGAAAAAAATCGATCTATGCTCTTAAATATTCTTACAATTGCTCTTGTTTTTTCTATTTTTGGAGCAATAACAATATTTGCCTTACAAAGAAAAAAATGTAATAAACAAGCGAAAAAGCTACAAGAACTTGAAAATATAAAAGTAACATTCAATTTACAAGAGCAATTTTTAGAAAATCTCCTTAGTTTTAATGATGTTGGCTACTGGAAACTCGATACTCTAACCAACAAACTTTTTGTTTCAAAGGAGTTATTTCACATACTGGAAATAAAAGATGATATATACAAAGATGATTCAAATCTACTCTTTTATTTTATACATTTAGATGACAAGCAACTCTTTAAAGAAAAATTGAAATTAGCAAAGCAATCAAAATCATCTGTAAAGTTTAACCATAGAATTATTACTTCGAGTAAAGTTGTTTTAGAAGCAACTCATTTAATTTATACACAAGAGATGCATGATGCAGCATCGTTACTTATAGGAATCATTAAATTTGAAAAATAGTAAATATAAATTATTTGCTATTTTATTGGTGTTTTTATTTTTTTTTACTGTGCCATTTTTTCAATCGGTTTTATTTAGTACCGATAAACAGGGTGCTATAGAAGTAAACAAAAGCGTTGAAGCATCTTTTATCAAAAGCGATAAGAAATTTGTTTTAGTTTTTTTTGGATATGTTGGATGTAAAGATATTTGTACACCACTCTTGCAAGAACTCAATAGTTTATATGAATCAAAAGAGTTTGAAACGCTCAAAGAGCATGTGGAAATTATCTTTGTTAATCTTACACCTGAAATAGAAGAGTTGCAACCAGATTTATTTGCAAAGTTTTTTAACAAAAACTTCAAAGGAATCTATCTCTCAAAAAAAGAGACACTCAGTATCGAAAGAGTCTTTGGAGTCTATTTTTCAAAAGATTTGAGTGACAAGACACAACTGAACCATACAGACAATATTTACCTCATTGAGAATAATGCAGACAATAAAGTACTTAAAACTATCTATTTAACACATCCCTTAAAAACAAAAAAGCTAATAAATGATATTATACAAGTAACAAGCAATAAAAAATGAGAGTAGAATAAATGAAAGAAGTAATAAATTATATATTTTCCTATCCGAAAATGCCACAATTTGCAAAAGATAGTTTTAAACTTTTCAATATACAATCTGACAAAGTGATGATAGGTTTACTTCTCTTACAGTGGTTCATATCTACCTTTGTAACATCTGTTCAATACGACACTTATTTTTACGGTTTTTTTGGCGGAGCGCTTGTCGTTTTACCTATTTTATTTTTATATCCATTTTTTAAGGGTGAAAAATACTTCAGATATTTTATTGCAATAGCTATGATGCTCTTTTCTGTTATATATATTCAACAATATCTAGGTCGCATAGAGATGCACTTTCATGTTTTTATTGCAATGGCTATATTAACACTTTACAAAGATATTTTTCCACTCCTCATCGCAGCAACTACAACTGTACTGCACCATTTAATCTTTAACTATTTGCAACTCTATGAAGTATCACTTTTTGATATGCCAGTGATGATATTTAACTACGGTTGTGGATTTGATATTGTTTTATTACATGCTATTTTTGTACTCAGTGAATTAGCTGTTTTAGGGTACATTATAAGATTACAAAGAGAACATCATATTGATTTAAATATAACTCAAAATCAGATAAACAAATTAAACCAAGAACTTGAACATACCTCTTTGCATGATTCTCTGACAAATCTTCCAAATAGGCTTTATTTAAGACAACAAGTAAAAACTATAAAACAAAATGCGATTAAGAACAGTGACAAATTTGCGATTATTTTTTTAGATTTGGATCACTTTAAAAATATAAATGACACACTAGGACATGATGTTGGAGACGCACTTTTAAAAACAGTTGCCAATATTTTAAAAACTAATGTTACAGAAGATGCTCTTATTGCGAGAATCGGCGGAGATGAATTTATAATAGTACTTTCAAACTTTACCAATACAAATAATTTACTGACAACCATTACGAGTTTACTCAATGTGTTTAGACAAGAGTTATTTATAAAAGGGTACTCTTTAAGGCTCTCGGCGAGTATTGGGATTTCCATATATCCTGATGATGCAACGAGTGTGCGAGAACTTATGAAATATGCGGATATTGCCATGTATAAGGCAAAAGCTGACGGACGAGATAATTTTAGCTTTTTCACACAAACACTCAACAAAAAAATACATACTGAAGTGGATATTATCAATGATATGCAAAGAGCCTTTTATGACAATGAATTTAAACTCTTTTACCAACCAAAAGTAGATACAAAAACTAAAAAAATAATTGGAGCAGAAGCGCTCATACGATGGCAACACCATAGCAAAGGCTTAATTGGACCAAATATATTTATTCCTCTTGCTGAGAGTACAGGTTTTATACTCAATTTGGGCAGTTTTGTTATAAAAGAGAGTACTCAAGCTATAAAAAGATTGAATGACTTAGGTTTTCATGATTTAATCATATCTATCAATATTTCAACAAGACAGTTTCAGCACTCTGATTTATACAAAGATTTGGAAAACGAGATAAATATAAATGAAATAAATCCAAAACAATTAGCAATCGAAATAACGGAAGGAATAATGATTAAGTATGTAGATACTGCTGTATCCATTTTAGAAAAAATTAAAAAGTTAGGTATTTCTTTATATTTGGATGATTTTGGAACAGGCTATTCATCTTTGTCGTATCTTAAAAAATTTCCAATAGATACACTCAAAATAGATAAAAGTTTCGTAGATGACATAAGTAGAGATAACACTAAAAATGAATCACTTCTTATAAATACAATCCTTGAAATGGGAAAAAGCCTTAAGCTAACTGTCATAGCAGAGGGAGTTGAAGAGGAGTATCAATTCAACTATCTTAGAGATAAAGAGTGTGACATCATTCAAGGCTATTACTTTGCTAAACCTATGTGTGAAAAAGATTTTATAGAATTACTACAAAAACAGCCATTTTAAACTCTTTGGCATGTGGAGTAGCAATCATCTTTTACTTTGATACATTAAAATATACTTTAGATACCCAATAATCACTTCCCCGCTTCGATATTATAATTCCAATGAATGAATAAACCCAATACGCTGCTAAAACAACTCTTAAAAAAGGAGGTACATAAGTTTTATCATAAACTTCAAAATATACAGCTGCTATAGATAACACAATCAATGTAACAAATGCAAAAGAAAAAAGTTTTTTTCTTTTTTCATCAACATCAATATAATTATTTTTAATCACTTTAGTCTTGTTCGATATATCACATGCACGAGCAGTAACCTTAGATGTAGTCTCAATTGTACTAACCAACCCACTTTCTAAATTATTTAATACAGTCAATACAGTTGCTAAATTTTCATCTTTTACTAAAAGTTTTATTTCATTCATAGATTTCCTCACCTATATTTTTATTTTTTCATTATATCATTTTCCAACTCACTATGTCTAAATCCCAAGATAGATAGATGCAAAACTTTAAGCCAGATTCAACTGCATTTTAACTATACTCTCATAAATATTTTTACTCTTCAAGGATGGTCGTTGAAGTCTTTTCAAAATCTTGTTTTACTTCAAAACCTTTACCGCCTAAAAGCACTCGGATTTGAGTACAGTGACCCATTTTCTGTGAATGAAAAAAATTCAGATGATGTGCCTATGAACTTAAAACACCTCTGCCAAACTATTTCCACATGCCATCTTTGTGATTTGAGTAAATCAAGAACGCAAAGCATGAGTGGTTATGGAAACGAAAGTGCTGATTTGATGATTATTGATTTTACTGTTTCACATTCAGACGACTCACAAAATGGCTACTACACTGGTCGCTCAGGCGAGAGTTTGAAAAATATGTGTGAAAATGTTTTAGGTTTAACCATTGAAGATGTCTATTTTACACATGCCATAAAATGTAAAACACTCAACTCAAATATTCCATCTTCGTCAGAATGGGATTCTTGTAAATCCTATCTTTTTTCACAAATAGAATTTGTCAAACCAAAAGTAATTGTAACGCTTGGGAATGATGCCTACTATAAAGTTATGGGTGAACATGAAAACTTTGAAAATGTAAGAGGACATGTTATAGACTGTAAAAAGTATAAACTTATTCCGATGTATCATCCTCAATTTTTACTGAGAAACCCTGAGTTAAAAAAAATAACACTCAACGATTTAAAAACCATAAAGAGCTGCCTATGAAAAAACTGATTTCTACACTTTTACTTCTTCCAATCATTGTTTATGCAAAAACTCACATTGTGTCGCCTGTTCCTCTTCCGAGTACATACATTCAGGACTTAGACCCTTATCCATGTAATGAAAAATGTATGCAGATGTATCTAAACAATGGAATGATTTTCTCATTTCTTTCTCATGCAAACACTACGCTAGAAAATCCAAAACATGAGGAAGTAAGAACAAAACAAATTGCCATTTTAAATTTAGGTTCAAGTGTGAGTTTTACTCCAAATGTACCTTCAAATACAAATGCTATTGCAAATATAACTCCCAATGCAAATACTGAGATAAACACACATGTAGAGCCAATAAGTGTAGCTTTAACTACAAATGTAAATCCAAGCGTTATAAATGGTGACATTAAAATTGCAATACTTTTACCTTATAAAAAAATAGGTAAATATGCTGCTTCGACTACAAATGCGGTACTCTCGTATCTCATCGCTAAAAATCACTCTTTTGAACTTAAAAGTTATAAAATAGAGAGTGAATCCATAAACGACATTCAAAAAGCTCTTACTCAAATAAAACAAGATGGGTTTATATATATCATCGCTCCGCTTACTAGTGAGGGTGCAGACACAGTTGCCAAGATAAATCCTGATATCAATATCTTTTTTCCTACTATAAATAAGAATGAGTCAAACACACAATCTTCTTATCTCTATTTTGGCGGTATTGACTATAAAGCACAGAGTGAATTATTAACCAAAGAAGCAGTATCACCTTTAGTCATCTTTTATGACAAATCATCTATCAGCAGTAAACTCGCTTTATATGAAGAAGAACAATTTAAAAAGAGAGAGTTACCAAGCTCAAGAGTTATTAACTACTCTATTCCCGCTACAACTACAAATCTATCTACTTATCTAAAAGATAAAAATAATATAAAAAATGGGTCGTATTTTATAAATACCCCTATTGTTAAAACGGGTATGATTATGTCTCAACTCACACTCTATGATGTAAGTGCTACAAATGTTTTGTCAACGCAGATAAACTACGACCCACTTTTACTCTCTATGACGCAATATGACGATAGAAAAAATATGATAGTGGCAAACTCTATAACTCTACAAAATAACACACTTATAGAAACAAACTCTTTACTCGATAATGACATTGTGTATGATTGGATTAACTATACAACTACTATCGGTATTGATTATTTTTTCAATCTTATTACAAAAGGGAATAGAGAATACAATATTCCCCTAGAAAACAATCAAGTAAAACATGAGATAGAACTTCTAAAGCCTACACAGTATAGATTTGTAAAACTTCAATCAGGTCTTGAAGAGTAACTATTTCCACATGCCACAACTTTGACATGGCATGTGGAAATTAAACGCTAAAAATAATAAGCGCTTTTTCTACTTTCACATCTAAAAAACCAAACTCTTTTTTAATCCACTCAAATGTTTTCTTATGGTAAAAAAAGACATGCGTTGGATCATTTTTATAGTACCACGAAGCAAAATTGGTATCTTCATTATATATATTTGTCATGCAGTATAATTTTGCATTTGGCTTTAGCAAGGATTTGAGGAGTTTAAACTCTTTATTTGGATTATAAAAATGTTCTATCACTTCACAACAAGCTATATAGTCATATTTTTTTTCCAATAACTCTAGGTGGTTATGAAAATAGGGATCATATTGAGCAACTGAGAAACCATTATCTTGCAGTACTTTAGAAACGATTGGTCCTGCTCCAGCACCAAAATCAAGTCCACAACTCTTTGGAGTAAAATCTTTTATAATAGTTTTAGTGATTGGTGAGACAAATCTTTGATAACTTTTATCTTCTACATCATTCGTATGAATTTCATAGCGTGATTTTTCTGCTTCATGGCTTGGTCTATCATTTTCATCTTCAAATATGCCATAGCAATTTTCACAATGGTAATACTTTGCAGTTTTATCTTGAAAATAGGCATGTCCAATAGTACCGCAAAGTGGACAAATATGTGTCATTTTAAACTCTTTTTTTTGTTGAAGTTGTTAGGTTACGAGGAAACATTCCCAAGTAAAACTTGGGAAATGAGGAAGAAATTATTTACCGATTTTACCAGTAATTTCAGCTACATCAGCATCAGTTAAATCTTTAACTTGAGCTACCATTAAGCCTTTCATAGGTCCACCGTAACTTCCATCTTTGTACCCTTTAATTGCTGCCGCGATATCTGCTTTACTCATATCAGCGATTACTTTACTTTTACCAAGTGCAGCTTTTTCACCTGCAGCACCATGACAACCAGCACATTTTGCAAACGCATCTGCCATTAATACAGAACTTAAACCTAAAACCGCGAATAATACAACTATTTTTTTCATTTTACATCTCCTAAAATTGATTGCTAATTGTATATTGATAATCTGAAATTTAACTTGATATTTGTCAATTAGAACAAGAAAAATAGTCTAAAGTCTAAATAAGTAATAAAAAGCTAAAATCACAGCAAAATAACAACAAGGATACATTTGTTAAATCTCCCAAATGCCTTAGCATCCCTTCGAATACTTTTAGCACCACTTATGTTTTGGATTATATTAAACCCGCAATTTTTTACTGACAACGGCTACCACATAAGCTGGAATTATTATACTGCTTCACTTTTATTTGTTCTCGCAAGTGCAACAGACTTTTTCGACGGTTACATCGCGAGAGAGTGGAATCAATCCACTATGCTTGGAGCTATTTTAGACCCTTTGGCAGATAAAATGCTTACACTTGCTGCATTTTTAGGGCTTATGATGATTGGCGAAGCTAGTGCATGGGCTATTTACATCATCATTGTTCGTGAGCTTTTTATAACGGGAATACGAACGATTGCTATAAGTGAAGGCATTAGCGTCAAAGCTTCTTTAGCTGGAAAAGTAAAAACAGTCGTACA
Organism: Campylobacterales bacterium; assembly: GCA_026390075.1. Classification (GTDB taxonomy): domain Bacteria; phylum Campylobacterota; class Campylobacteria; order Campylobacterales; family Sulfurimonadaceae; genus Sulfurimonas. The sequence goes on along the minus strand of JAPLGP010000029.1, from coordinate 70,084 downwards.
AATGATAGCTATTGGTTTTTTACTTATGCACTGGGCATTTGCAAGTGAGCTTCTTTGGTTTGCTGTTGCCCTCACGGTTTATTCAGGTTTAGAGTATCTTTATGGCTTTAAAACTGCACTTTCAAAGGATAATAATTCATGAGTTGGTTGGTTTCTCTTTTAGTTCTCTCAGCCCTTATCTTTTTTCACGAGTTAGGTCATTACCTTGCAGCAAGATCTATGGGTGTTTTTGTTGAAGTTTTTAGTATCGGTTTTGGAAAAAAACTCTTCTCCTTTGACAAATGGGGAACACAGTGGAGCATCTCGGCGATACCTCTTGGCGGTTATGTAAAAATGAAAGGTCAAGATGATAGCGACCCAACAAATATAAGCTTAGATGCTGATAGCTACACAGTTAAAACTCCTTTGCAAAAAATATTTATACTCCTAGCTGGTCCTCTTGCAAATTTTGCGTTAGCTTTTGTTTTGTATTTTGCGATAGCACTTGGAGGTCCTAGTGTTTTATCTCCTGTCATAGGAAAAGTTGTTGATAATTCACCCGCAAAAATTGCAGGACTTCAAACAAACGATACTATCAAAGCAATCAATGGCAAAGAGATTTCATCGTGGAAAGAGATGGCGGACATCATCGAAAAATCTGACAACTCTTTGTACATAGAAGTACACAGAGATGGACTTATCAAATTTTTAACTCTCACTCCAAGCTATCGAGAAGCTACAAATATGTACAACGAAGTAGTTCAGAAAAAAATGATAGGCATTGGAAGTGCTGGGGTTTCACACAAACTCGAATTAGGTTTAAGTGAAACTTTTGCTTATGCCTCAGAGCAGACAGTTTTTGCCTCGACACTTATATTTAATGGTCTGCGTAAGCTCATCATTGGGGAAGTTCCTGCAAAAGAACTTGGCGGTGTAATCAGCATTGTAAAACTTACATCCGATGCTACAGATGCGGGCTGGATGAGTGTTTTGTTTTTTGCAGCACTCATTTCTGTGAACTTAGGCGTTTTAAATCTGCTTCCTATTCCTGCACTTGATGGTGGACATATTATGTTTAACTTCTATGAGTTTATCTCAAGACGCGCACCTAGCCAAGCTGTCATCATGAAGCTCACAATCGCTGGATGGGTTCTGCTTTTTTCACTCATGGGACTTGGGCTTTTCAACGATATAAATAGACTAATAGGCTAAAAAATGAACACGATAGAGTACAAAATATATATAGATAATGTCATACGAAGAGTTGAGAATGCAAGGCTCAAAGTAAGCCCCCATCACATCGTTAAAATCGTAGCCATTAGCAAATATTCAACCTCGGATGAGATAAAAAAACTTTATGAAATTGGACAAAGAGCGTATGGCGAGAACAAGGTTCAAGATTTAAAAACCAAAGCACATGAGCTTGAAGATTTGCCGCTTGAATGGCACTTTGTAGGAAATCTGCAAAAAAACAAAATCAATAATTTACTCGACATACACCCTACTCTCTTTCATGCGCTTGATTCACTCGAGTTGGCACAAGAACTTCAAAAAAAGCTTGAAGCTAGAAATATGACTTTAGATGCACTTCTGCAAATAAACTCCGCAAAAGAAGAGTCTAAGCACGGAGTTATGCCAGAGTTGGCATGTGGAACTTACGAACAAATCAAAAAAGAGTGCCCAAATATAAATCTCAAAGGTGTTATGAGCATCGGTGCACACAGCGAAGATAAAGGGATAATCAAAAAAAGTTTTGAGACAACTTACGCTATTTATAAACAATGCGACGGGGCAACAATTTGTTCTATGGGAATGAGCGGAGATTTTGAACTAGCCATCGAATGTGGCTCAAATATGATAAGACTTGGCTCTATAATGTTTAATAAATAATTCCAAATAACACTAAAGGCAAAAAATAGGATTATTGGTTATTTAAAAGATTTAATTGACACACATCCAATAGCGACTTATATAGCTATTTTTGACCACTACGAACATACCTCTTCCATGCCAGATGGAGTTATAAATCCTGAAATAAAAGATGCAAAAAACTTAATCTTTTGTTTTGGAAAACAAATTCCTACGACTAAAGTATTGGCAGTTCGTCCAAGAAGCATAGGAGTGAGTGAACTAGAAAATTCATTTATGATAGACTTTTTGGAAGTTCCCAACGAACAACTCCATGAACTAACACAAAGTTGGGCTAAATCTATAGCGAATAAGTAATACTTAGAAGTAATGCGTTTATAGAAAAACTATAAACGCATCTCGCTAATTCATTACTTTTCTAGCATTTATTGGCTGGATTGGTCTGTTATTTTCATGATGAACCGTATGTAAAAACTCTTCAACTTGTGCTGGTGAAATAGTTGCATACTTTTTAAGAACAAACCATCTCACACCCTCACTACACGGGGGAGTTGTTAATGAACCATCAAATCTGTAATATTCCCTTTTTTCTGGTAAGAATGCATTAATATCTTTAGCTGAGAGTACTAATGGAGTTTTTTTATCAACTTCATAAGGCATTGCTTCCCACACTTTTTTAATGAGTGGATTTTCTGCTCCATTTTCAAACATTAAAGCTATAACCGCTAATGCACCATCTTTTGAAGCATGAACAAGATGTGCTTCAAGTGGAAAATTTTTACCTTCTATTTGGTTTTCACTCGGTGTGTGAAAATGCAATTGTTTTAAAGTAAACTTGATACCATCAATTTCTATGCTACTGCCATCTTCTATGTTTACTTGTATCGTATGACCGTTGTTAATAACCTCTGACGAAGCTGTAATATAATTAAAATTTATTTTTTGTAAATCATTTGTACATGCAAGAACTTTTTTTTCTATGTTGATTGGCGTTTGCGCTTTCCCTAGTTTGCACATGCTGTATTCAGGAGACAAATCACCCCAGTTTTCTGCACCCTCATGCCCTGTATAACCCCAGTGCGTTCCATGTCCATCTGCTAAAAGTGTGACACTCAAAAAAGTCGCTACAAAGCCACTAACTATTATTTTTCCTAATTTCATTCATAAACCTTTGTACTAAATTTAAGCTAGGATTATAACTAAATTTTAAAATCTAACAGCTTGTCTGGATGAATTTTTTATACACTCCAACTGATACGCAATCATCTTATGAAAAGGATTTAAAAACATCGCTAAGTCTTTTTTTTCTAAGCTTTCCACATGCCAAACATTGAGAAGTTCCAGCACTTCTAAAGTCGATTCTATGGTTGAGAGACAATATTCTGCGGGTTGTTCTTTTATCTTAAACTGTGAAAGTTTTGTACTCTCAAAACTGAGATGTTTTAAAACTTGTAGATTTTTACTCTCTCGCAACATTTTCAAAGAACATGCCCAAGTTGAGTCTATGATAAAAATTGCCATCTTTTTGGCATGTGGAAATAGTTCGGCATGTGGATGTGTGTCACTTAAATTTATCGCATCTTTGGATGGATACAAAACAAAACTCTCATGTGTAGCGATAATCTCATTCATCTCTTTATGGTTTGTAAAATCAATTCCTATAAAAAGTTCTGAATTTTTGAGGGAAAGATGCGTCAAATGCCCCGTTCCATTTTTTACTTTTTTAAACTCTTTTGGATGCATAAGTATGATAAATTTTGTCTGCGTGTCTATGGTATGGACATGTTCACACATGCAAGAAGTTTTTGGTCTATAACAAGAGTAGCATTTTTCTCTATCTCTGAACTCTGTTTGCATCGCTAAACCTACTTAAAAAATTATTGGAATAATACTATGATTTATGAATTGTAAAGAGGAGGATTTAAAAATAGCAAAAATTAAAAAACAGAGTGAGCTATTTTTACATGGGATGGAAGGGTTAAATTTGGATTTACTAGCATTGCAGTACTCCAAACTCCAGCATCCGTTGCAGTTGGTGCTATGACACTTATTTGAGAGTAATACTTTTGTTTTGTCGCAATAATATGAGATTTTTTCTCTTTTTCTATTTGATAAAAACGCTTTGAATGTCCTGAAGTACAGAGTGCACTTTCGCCCAGTGGAACTTCACAAAGATTTTGCTCTTGTATATCTGGATTTTGTACTCCTACACACCATAAAGAGGAGTTAATCGTTCCACATGCCGCCACATCACCGCCAAAATTTACCAAAGCAGATGAAATACCAGCTTCTTTGAGCATGAGGATAGACGCATCAACGGCATACTCTTTTACTAAGCCACCCAAATCTATTTTTGTAAAATTATTTGAAAATGTAACTTCATTTTCATTGATTTTTAGATGTGAAGAGGAAGCAAATGGGAGTAATGTAGCTATTTTTTTATTGTACTCTTGAAGCGATGATGCAAATGATGCCTCTTTGAGTGTTCCTGCAATTGCTATGTCAAAAGCACCATCTGTTTGTTTATTATAAAAGAGTGAGAGTTGCATGAGACCAGCTAACTCATCGCTCACAACTTGTCTATTTTTTGTTCTATGATTTAATGCATAGAGTTGTGAAGATGTTTTAAAAAAGCTGTATTCGTTTTCTAATCTTTTTGCATTCAAATAAATCGCATGCGCTACTGTGTCAGAGAGAGCTTTATCTGCAATCCCTATATGGAGTTCACACACAGAAGTAAAAGCTTCAAAATTATAAAAAAACACCTCTTTTACGCTTTTTAGCTACCATAAGCAGATAATATGTTTTTCATCAAAATTGATTGCATATTATTTGTATTTGACGCTTTATGCATCGGTGGCATCTGATTTGAATCTGCATTTTGATTTTGTGCTAATTGCATAGCCATCTGGCTAAACTCTGCTTTATCCATATAAGCACTTTTTGATTCTGGTGCCATACCACTCGCACTACTTTGACTTTGAACCCTTGAACTGCTCTGCATTTGAGCTAAATTGTTAGACTGAGTCATACTATTGATATTCATAATAACCTCCTTGAAATTTATCTAAAATGTAAAAAAAAATAGACCTAGACAACAAGCAATTCTAATTCCTTTTTTACATTGCAAAACTATATAACTTAAAAATGAAGATTTCGTGAAGATTTTAGATTATAAAGAAACGAAGTGTGATAAAAATCTTCGCATTTGTTAATATATTTTATCTATAATTCGAGACAAATTACAATTCGAGTAATCCAAAGGATATATATGTTTTTATTTAAATTAGTAGCATTCTCAATAATAGTTGGAACCATAGCATTTGCTGATAATGTTCCTACAATACACCAGATTTATCAAGCAGTCGAATCTGGAGATCTTAATGGTGCGCATCAAATGGCTGTGCAAGTATTAAAAGAACATCCTGAAAGTGCAAAAGCACATTTCGTTGATGCAGAGATACTTGTGCGTCAGGGTCATGCATCTGAGGCTAAGAATGAACTTAAAATAGCTGAAAAACTTGCTCCTGGTTTACCGTTTGCAAAACCCCAAGCAGTTGAGAGTTTAAAACAGCTTCTTGACAATCCTTCAACCGCTCATAAAAGTACTGCCATGGGAACTGCTCACTCAAGTAGTCAACCTTTTCCATGGATGATGGTGATTCTGGGATTGGGTGCTATTTTACTAATTTGGTTAGCAATTCGAGCTTTTTCAACACGCAATACAGGCACTTACCCTGCTCAAAACAATGGCAATAATGGTGTTGGCGGATATCCTAACCAAAATAATTCTAATAATCCACAACCAGGTTTTGGTGCTGCACAACAACCTTATCCTCAACAAAGTGGCGGTTTGGGAAGCGGAATTATGACAGGTCTAGCAACAGGAGCTGCTGCGGGAGTTGGTATTGTCGCAGGAGAAGCATTGATGCATCATTTTATGGATGGTTCGACAACTGCCCCGCATGAAAATATGAATAATCAATCATTTGTAAATAACAATCCTTCTTCTGATGATATGGGAGGAAACGATTTTGGAATAAAAGACGACTCTTCATGGGATGATAACTCTTCCGATGATATGTCTGATTCTAGCGATGATAAATGGTAAAATGAGATAGTAAACTCTCTTTTTAGATTGCTTCACTTCGTTCGCAATGACGGTCATTGCGAGGAGGGACGACGAAGCAATCTTAGTTTTACAAGAAGTCTAATACTATTAATTGCAGAAAAGGCAACTGATTTGAGTGTGAAATACGACCTTATAGTTATCGGTTCTGGAGCATCGGGGATGATGTCTGCCATAATTTCTGCACGAGCAGGAAAAAAGGTTCTTCTCTTAGAAAAACTCCCGCAAATCGCCTCGAAACTCAAAGCAACGGGTGGCGGTCGTTGTAACCTCACAAACACGCTATCAAATGAAGAATTTATGCGTCAGTTTGGACGCGATGGTCGTTTTATGCAAGATGCGCTTGGAGCATTTGATTCTACTGCTTTAGTAAGTTTTTTTGCGCAAATCGGCGTTGAAACACACGCACCCGATGGATTTAGAATTTTTCCAACTTCACACAGTGCATTAACCATTATTTTGGCACTCGAAAATGAAATGAACAAGTTGAACATTGATTTAAAATGCGCACAAAAAGTAGAACAGATACTCCAAAACAACAATCAAATCACAGGTGTAAAAACGCAAACAGACTCCTTTTTTGCACCTAATGTCATCGTTGCAACAGGCGGTTTAGGCTACCCAACTTTAGGGGCTGAGGGAGATGGCTACACTCTAGCAAGTGAACTTGGACATAAAATAACTGAGCTTCACCCTGCCATGATGCCACTCAAAGTAAAAGAGGAGTGGGTCAAAAATTGTCGTGCGGACACCATCGCAAAAGTTGAACTTCGAGTGGATTTACCAAAACATAAAAAACTAAGAGCACTCGGTGATTTGATTTTTACAAACAACGGTTTGCGAGGTCCAGTTATTTTGGACTTTGCAAGAGAAATCACTCCACTTTTAGAGCAATATGGCGAAGTTCCTCTGCTTTTAAATCTCACAAAAGGGATGAATGAAGAGCAAATCGCAATGCATATAAAGAATGAAATAGCAAAAAATCCACATGCCAAGATAATTGAACACATCACAACTCTCCTTCCACATGCCATCTCTCATGAACTTTGTTTACTCTCAAACATAAATCCACATGCCAAGAACAAAGAGATAGAGGGTGCAAACAGAGCCAAACTCATCCAACTTTTAGCATGGACACCACTTACAGTTACGGGTCATGATGGCTTTAAAATGGCGATGATAACGCGTGGAGGAATACATCTAAAAGAGATAAATCCTAAAACGATGCAGAGTAAAATTATAAATGGCTTATACTTTTGTGGAGAAGTTATGAATCTTGATGGTCCATGTGGGGGCTACAACTTACAATGGTCTTTTTCTAGTGGAGCGTTGGCGGGTATGTTACAAAAGTAGATTATAAAACTTATTTTTATATGTTAAAGTTGAATAAAACTTGATATAATATTTTAGTAGTGAATAATTTTTAATTTTTTTCAAAAGGAATTTTATGGCTAAGATATTAGTAGCTGATGATGCAGGTTTAATCCGAATGGTTGCTAAAAAAGCGATTGAAGTGGTGGGGCATGAAGCGGTTGTTGTTGAAAATGGTGCTGAGGGGCTTGAAGCATTAAAACATCATCAATTTGATTTAATTTTTAGTGATGTAAATATGCCGATAATGGGCGGACTTGAAATGGTTGAAAATATTAAGCAAGTAAGAGCCTATAAATTTATACCCATTGTTATGCTCACTACTGAAAGTTCTGAAGAACTCAAAGAAAAAGGCAAAGCACTTGGAGTTAAAGCGTGGATGTTAAAGCCTTTTAATAAAGAAAAATTTGTAATGGTTCTTCAAAAGTTGCTAGGCTGATTTCATGATATTTGAATCGGATGTTCTTGAGGTTGAAGAGGCACAGATGATAAAAGATGCGTTGATGCTGTGCCTTAAAAATGAAGAACCTACAGTAAAATTGGATCTTCGTAATATAAATAAAATTGACTTATCTGTCATACAACTTTTCTTAAGCCTACAAAAAAGCCTTCATAATCAAAATCGCAATATGACTCTTATCAACTGTACAAACAGTGTCATAGAAGCTCTTGAGCTTTGTGGATGTTCTAAATTATTTGAGTGTACTTATGAGTGAAGAACTACAATATTTCAATGAGGATGCTCAAGAACAACTTCAAATGATGGAGAGTGCATTACTCGATGCAATGGACAAAGGTGTAAATGATGAATATATAGGAACTATCTTTCGTGCAATGCATACCATTAAGGGTGTTGCGGGAATGTTCAGTTTTGATGCTATTATCTCGTTTACTCATATCGCAGAAAATCTGATGGATGCTGTTCGTAATGGGAAGATAGAATTAGATGAAAATCTATTAATGCTTCTTTTAAAATGTAAAGACCATGTAAGCACATTGGTAGATTACGCGGTAGAATCTGCTCCATTACCTAAAAATATACTCGATAAAGATAAACTTCTTAAAGCAACAATCAACAATTATTTACAATCCCCACCAGAGAAATTTGTACCAACTCAAACCTTACCAATAGAGACTATAAGCTCAAATCTATGGCATATCTCTCTTCATTTAAAGGAATATTTTTTTGAAACTGGGATGGATTTAATCTCCATTATAGCTTTTCTTAAACGCCTCGGAACTCTGCATAGTGTATCTACTCTCGTAGAAAATCTTCCAACTTTAGAAGAAATCGACCCGTATAAACCCTACCTCGGATTTGAAATAGAATTTGAAGGCGATGTAAAAAAAGAAGATATTATAGAGGTATTTGAATTTGTTGAAGATGATATAGAGTTAAATGTTTTTTCAGTTGATAAAATACAAAAAGAAGAACCTCAAAAAGAAGAACTTCCAGAACAAACTAAACCTGTTATTATCGAAGTTTTACAAGCAAAAATCGAAGATATACAACCCAAACAAGAATCAAATAACAAGCAAATCACTCCCATTTCACAGTCATTGCGTGTTGATTCTAGCAAAATTGATATCCTCATTGACACGATTAGTGAAATGGTAATAGCAAATGCTAAAGTCAATCGCTATGTTGAAAAGTATGCAGATGCAGAACTTGAAGAAGTCGCAATAGAACTGAGTGGATTGCTTGAAGAGTTACGAAATAATGTGATGAATATTCGCATGGTTCAAGTAGGTGAATCCTTTGAGAAATTCCGCAGAGTTGTAAACGATGTTGCGCATAAACTGAATAAAAAAATAAATTTTACCATCAAGGGTGGCGAGACAGAACTCGATAAAACAGTCATTGAAAAGATTGCTGACCCACTTTTGCACATGCTGCGTAATTCTGTTGACCATGGAATTGAACTGCCAGCACAAAGGGTTCAAAACGGCAAACCTGAATATGGAACTGTTGAACTTCGTGCGTATCCAGAATCTGGTTCTATCGTAATTGAAATAGAAGATGATGGGAAAGGCTTAGCTCTCGATGCAATTATTTCTAAAGCAAGAGCAAAAGGAATTATCAGTCAAACACAGCAACTCTCAGATGCTGAGGCTTATAAGTTGATTTTTGAACCTGGCTTTTCAACCGCTGAAGTTGTTTCAGATATTTCAGGTCGTGGCGTTGGAATGGATGTCGTTAAAAAGAACATAGAAGCTTTAAAAGGTGAAGTAGCATTAGTAAGCAAAGTTGGTAAAGGGAGTTGTTTTACAATCCGTTTGCCATTAACATTGGCAATTATCGATGGCTTTTTATTTCAAGTAGGTCAAACACATTATATTATCCCGCTTGATATGGTCTCTGAAGTTATAGAATACACATCCGAGTACCATGTAAATATTCGAGAGAGTCAGTTATTTGATTTGCGTGGTACTTTATTGCCTTTATTGGATGTTAGAAATTACTATAAAGAACTTCCTTGTGAAATGTGTGAGAGACAAAATATTATTGTAGTAAAGTATGGACATCATAAAATAGGTCTTTTAGTGGATGAATTATTTGGCGAGTACCAAACCGTCATAAAACCACTAGGGAAACTTTTTAAAAATGCACCAGGACTTTACGGTGCATCCATTTTAGGAAGTGGAGAGATTGCTTTGATATTTGATATCCCAACTTTGTTTGAAATACTAAAGATAAAATAATTAAGGAGAATAAATATGGATACGATAAATGAACAAGAGGTTTTGTTTGATGAACATGATTTAATTGTAAGTATGACGGATGCAAAGGGGAAAATTACTTATGTAAATAATGTTTTTTGTCACATTGCAGGTTATTCTCGCAATGAGTTAATTGGTGCACCTCATAATATAGTTCGTCATGCAGATATGCCACGCGTTATATTTAAACTGCTATGGGACACTGTTCTCAGGGGTAAACCCGTGACAGCTTTTGTTAAAAATCGTACAAAAGATGGAAATTATTATTGGGTAAAAGCTTATGTAGCTCCAATTATAACGAATGGAGAAATTATTCGTATTACTTCTTACAGAAAACCGATTAGTTCTTTTGTAAAACAAGAGATTACAAAATTATACAAAGTACTATTGGAACATGAAAAATCACACTCTCTTAATGAAACTTTTGAATTTATGCTTCATTATTTAAAAGACAGAAATTTAACTTATGAACAATTTATTGATAGATTAACACTCAATCGCTCAGTCAGTAGTCCTGATGCTTTGAACATAGATATAGATAGCTATTACATAGACCATATGATTTTTAAGACAAATATATCTCGCAGTGTATCGCTTGGCAAAAAAGATGTCGTTGTAACAGAATCTTGTTGTTGTAATTTTGGAAAAAAATTAAAATCATTAGAAGGAATGTCATTTACAGCGCATCCTTCGTGGAGCAAGGTGCATCAGCACCACAATAATGTCCATAGTTTAATGCAAAAATATGTAGATAGAGCGTATAAAAACAGTTCAAAAGAAGAACTTGATAGTATTTTAGTTGAAGTTGAAAAAGATACATTAAAATTATTTTCTGCTTTGCGTGATGTGATTGACAACTATGTTGAAGAAAAGGGTCTGTAATGAGTAAAAAAATTATGAAAAACAAGCATACAAAAGATATCTATTTAGCAGAACAGGCTGTTGATGCAATAATGAATGGTGATTTTGAACAAGTATTTAGTGCAAATAGTGAGGAATTTACTCCTCTTTTTTTAAAAATCGACGCTATGCGTGCTAAGATGCGAACACTCAACAATGATGTAAATAGTATCAATGAAGCAGTTTTATTAGGGAATATGACTGAGAGAATTGATATGAAAAATTATGATGGGATGCTTGGTAATTTAAGCAATGCTTTTAATTATAATGTTGATTTAATTGCTTGTTTATTGAGTGATATCTCTTTGGTTATGGATCGTGTTGCAGATGGAGACTTTTCTGCAAGAGTTACTACTTCTTATTATGGTGCATTTGATAAACTCAAAGAATCTGTAAATGCCGTAATAGCAAGTCTGCATGGTCTTGCAGTGGATGCTAAACTCGCAACAACCGCTATGCGTCAAGGGAATCTTACAGTACGCCTTGATTCATCTAAGTACAAAGGTGAGTATGCATTAATTTGTTCTGGTTTAAATGATACTATGGACGCTGTTGTCAGTATATTGCAAGAGGTCACAGAAAACCTTGTACTCCTTAGTCATGGCGATTTTAATGCTAAGATTCAAACAGAATATGTAGGCGATTATGCTGTCATTACTGAGGCTGTGAATGGCTTAGCCTCTATGATGCAAAGCTCTATTGTTGAATTAACAAGAGTTATGAGAGAACTAAGCAATGGTCATTTATCTGAGCGCATCGATGTGAATCTCCCTGGAGACATGGATGCAATCAAGGAATCAACAAATAGCTTTATTGTTATCCTCAGTAAGATTCTTACTGAATTACGCGATACTCTTCATGAGATGAAAAACGGTAATCTTACAAAAAAGATTTCTCTTGAAATGCCTGGTGAACTTAACGAAATCAAAAATTCTATTAATTCATTTATTGAATCCCTTTCTGAAATTATTACACAGATAGTTATGAGTGCCAATGAAATCAGTACCGCTTCAAGTGAAGTAAGCAGCTCTTCTAGTTCTATCTCTTCTGGAGCGGAGACGCAAGCTTCTTCAATCGAAGAAACAACAAGCTCTATAGAAGAGATGAGTGGCTCAGTTTCAGAAACTGCAGAGAATGCCAAACTAACAAATAAATTAGCTTCAGATGCATCTGAAATGGCTCAAAAAGGTGGAGAAGCTGTAAGTAAAACAGTGGTTGCTATGCATGATATTTCTACAAGAATCAAGGTTATTGAAGATATCGTTTATCAAACAAATTTATTGGCACTCAATGCTGCGATTGAAGCTGCTCGTGCTGGTGAGCATGGAAAAGGATTTGCAGTTGTAGCGGCTGAGGTTAGAAAACTAGCAAAACGCTCACAAATCGCCGCACAAGAGATAAGTAAAATAACACAAGATAGTGTTTTTATCTCTGAAGAAGCTGGAATGCTCATCTCCACTACTCTGCCAAAAATTGAAGAAACTGCAAAACTTGTGAGAGATATTACAGCCGCAGCAAGTGAACAAGCGATAGGTGTAGAACAAATTTCAATTGCTATGAATCAACTTGATCAAGTTACTCAGGAAAATGCTTCATCCTCACAACAACTTGCTACTATTGCTGAAGAGCTCAATGGACAAGCATCATCTTTAACAGATATGATGAAATTTTTCAAATTAAATATCCATAGCATCAACCCCTCTGTGAAAGAAAAAAGTTCACTAAAAATGGGTAGAACTTCACAAGATTATACCCTCGGTAATAAAAGTGAATCAGAAGATACACTCGATTTACGAGATTTTGAACGCTTTTAGGAGTGCAAATGTATTCGCAGATACTCATCGATGATGACGATGAAATGGCAATTAAAGAGGGTCCTCAGTATTTGCTATTTTATTTACAATCAAATCTTTTTGCACTCAGAGGTGAATGTATCACTGAGATTGTTGAACTGCCAGAGATTACTAAAGTCCCATGGATGCAACCTTGTGTGAAAGGTGTTTGTAATATTCGTGGAACTATTGTTGGGGTACTTGATATTTCCGAGCGTTTAATGCAAAATGATTTCACAAATACAAACCGCACCTCTTTAGTAATAGTAAAAGTAGCAGAGGAAGAAGTTTCTCATAAAATAGGTCTTCTTATTGATGAAGTCTATGAAGTTGAAGTTTTTGAAGCAAATGAACTCCAAAGTGTTCCTAGTTTTGGCTTACCAATTGATTCAAAATATGTAGAAGCCATGATACCTTATAAAGGTGACTTTATTCCTCTTTTGTCGTTAAAGAGTGTAGCTGACATAGAGTTTCTAAGTCAAAGGGAAAATCCACATGCCACATAACAATACACAAATCCTATCTGAAGCTTATCTTGATGAAGACGAGATAGATCTTGTAAAACTTGTCAGTAGTAGCGCTGATATTGCAAGTCAGTATGTTATATTTGAGGGTTCAAATGCAGAGTATTATGCTATAAATGTTGCAAAAGTCACAGAGTTATTTGTTTTTCAAAAAGATAATATTGCTGTAAATAATGACAAAAAAAACATCATTATCGGCACAGCTGACATTCGTTCCCACATGACACCTTTAATTTATTTTGATGCATGGTTTGGGAATAAAAACTTTGAAAAAACGGCATATGAACTCCTTATATTGTGTCATTTTTCTTCAGGATATTTAGGCTTAATAGTAAAACAAGTCATTGATATAGTGAGTATAAATGCTGAGCAAATGTTTAGCAATTCCAAACAAAATGAGTTAACAACATTTATAGCGAAAATAACTATTGGCAAAAAAACACTTCTATGTACTATCTTTGATACCGATAAACTTTTATATGATTTATATGGCGAGGATACAATAGCGACAAATCCACATGCCGAACCTCTATGCACAGAGCATATATTATGAGTATTGTGAATGATATAACATTATATGATTCAGAATTTGTCCTTATTCAGAAGCTGATTTTTAAAAATGTTGGCATTACACTCGATGAAAGTAAAAAAAGCTTAGTTAAAAATAGATTAATGAAGCGTTTAAATTTTTATGGTCTGAGTAAATTTAGTGATTATCTTCGTATCGCTCAGTTTAACCGTGATGAAGCTTCGGAGATGATAAATCAAATCACAACAAATGAAACTTATTTTTTTCGTGAGCAAGTTCACTTTGACTTTTTACAAGACATAGTAAAACAAGTAAAAGCTGATGAAATGCTAAGAGTATGGAGTGCCGCTACTTCACTTGGAGCTGAAGCATACTCAATAGCCATGGTACTCGATAGTATATTGGGCGATTCAAGATATGAAGTATTTGCAACAGACATAAATACAGAAGTACTACAAATCGCAAAAAAAGGGTGTTATCCTTTGTCTTGGGCGGATAAAATATCCAATGCATATAAACAAAGCTATTGTCTCAAAGGAAAAAATCAATACGATAAGCAGTTTTTGATAAATCATGAATTACAAAAAAATGTTTATTTTTCACAGGCTAATTTACTTGAAGTTCAATCAGAAATAGGTAGATTTGATATTATATTTTTACGCAATGTACTCATATATTTTAATGATGAAATTAAAGCTTTGGTTATAGAGAATGTTATCAAAAATCTTAAGAATAGCGGATATTTAATAATTTCACTCACAGAAAATCTTCGTAACATTAACAACAGAATGCTTAAACAAGTGGATACTTCCATTTACCAAAAGGTACAAATATGATAAATTATAACTACAAAAATTTTATTTCTCTACTGGCGAAAACACGCCATTTACTGGTCTATGATGATGGAAAGCTTCTAAAAAATCATAAAGATATTTTAGAAGCTTTTGAGCTTTATCGCTACAATAATGTCAACGATGCCGCTATTTCTCATATCTCAAATATATTAATTTCTGTTAAAGTGGACATGGTTCTAATTTATTCAAATGATTATGAAAAAGTCCTCTACTTATGCAATGAAATTTTAAAATATGACAAAAATATTGTTATAACAGTTATTCTTGAAGAGCATAATGAAACATGTCTAAAAATTGCTAATCTCGCTGACACCCTAGTATATGCACCTTTTGAAACAGAAACTTTGAATAAAAAAATCAGTATTGCTTTAAGTGCAAAATTAATGCTTTATGGAATGATGCATACAATAAATACTCATAAAAAGTTTTTGAATGATACAGGGATAGATGCTTATTTAGACGCTTATCAGGGAGATATTACAATTCTTATTGAAATACTGTCTGCTTTAAGTGAAAGAGTAAAAAGTGGTGAACTAAGCCATGAATTTTTTTGTGAAATTGCAAGTGAGCTAGAAAAAATAGGTAAAATTTTTGCCTATCACCACTATACTGCACACATGACAACAGTATTTGATGAGATGGCTGCATTTTTGCGTATTTATAGTTTTGATGATGTTGAGATAGAGGCATTAGAAGGGTTCGATTATTTAGTCGAGATTTTACAAGATATTCGTTGTTACATTGACAACTTTTTTGTAAAACGGATTTTTTCGGATGTTTATGTGTTTGAACACTCTTTACAAGATTCCATAATCTTTATGATTAATCGTCTAAACAATCGCGAAGATACTAAAAGTGAATTGGAGTTTTTTTAATGATTAAAGTGATGGTGATTGATGATTCGATGGCAGTTCGCCGTGGTTTTTCAAAATTGATTAGTAAAATTTCTGGTGTTGAACTTTTTGCAGAAGCTAGCAATCCTATTGATGCATTTGAAGTCTTTAAAAAAGTTGGGTTTCCTGATTTATTTATTTTAGATATTGTAATGCCAAAAATGGATGGCATCACTTTTTTAAGAAAAATTTCTGAACAAAAACCTATTCCAGTAATTATCTGTTCAACCTTAGTTACAGAAGGGTCTGATGCTGCCATTGATGCACTCCGTTACGGTGCGGTAGATATTATTGAAAAACCAAAAGTAAATTTAGAAAACTTTTTTTTAGATTATCAAAATGAACTTAGCAAAAAAATAAAATCAGCCATTAATGCACATGTTAAAGTTATAAAAGATATTCAAGAACCAATAAGTAACAATGATAAAAATATAGATGCACTTATTCCTAGTAAAATAGTAGTGGCAATTGGTTCATCAACAGGCGGAGTTCAAGCCTTAGAAAAAATTGTTTTAGGACTCAAAAAAAATCATGCAGGAATTGTAGTAACACAACATATGCCTCAAGGATTTACCGCTTCATTCGCCAAAAGATTAAATCAAATCGCACCCTACGCTTATGTAAAAGAAGCTCAAAATGATGATATCGTTAAAGATGGTCAGATGCTCATCGCTCCAGGGGGAATCCACATGGAGGTTTATAGCATTGGAAATGTTTATAAAGTGCATTTAAAAGATTTTCCTAAAGTGCATTCACATAAACCAAGTGTTACTGTTTTGTTTAAATCCGTAGCAAAATCTGCTCTGAGTAATGCCTATGGCTATTTATTAACTGGAATGGGGAGTGATGGTGCGATAGGTCTTAAAATGATGCGTGAAGCTGGTGCAAAAACTTTTGGAGAGAGCGAAAAATCTGCAGTTGTTTATGGAATGCCCAGAGTCGCCAAAGAGATAGGTGCGGTTGATGTGGAACTTGAGATTAGTCAAGTTGCAGAAAGTATTAATGAAATACGATAAGGAATGAAATTATGAAAAATATTATTACACAAATTATCAAAGAGAACGCTAAAAATGTAAATATCCTTGTAAATGAAAAAAAGATAAATGACGAAGATATTTTAGAATTTTTTTAATAAGGAACAAATTCCAATGATAGATAAAAATAGCTATGAATATGAAATTTATGAAATATTTAGAGACCAATTTATATATAACATGTCCCATTTCAAAAAAAATATTTTTAAACTCCAGAATATTGCAACTTATAAAATTGCAGTAAACAATTTATTTAGAATATTTCATGGTATAAAAGCAAATAGCCGTTATTTTCATTTTGAACCTATCACAATTGTTGCAGACAAAGTTGAAAAAATACTAAGTTCACTGAGAGATGAAAGTGGACCTGCAGATAGAAATATAATTGAGTGGCTTTTAAAAGTCAAAGAACAATGTTGTGTTTGGATGGAGGAGATGGAAAGTGAAGCAACTGAATTTTCTCAAGCAAATCCATTGTTACTAAAAGAAGTTGCTATAACTACTTCGGATGAAAAACCATCCTCAATAATGAAAAAAATGTCAATAATTTATTTGGATACAAATGTAAAGCGTACCAATCAAGTAGTTATTGAGTTAGAAAAAAGATTTTTAAAAGTTGAGCAAACAAATCAACTAGCTGATTTCCAAAAGAAACTCATAAATGAAAAACCAAATATATGTTTAATCAATTTTGGTGATGATTGCCTCACAGCAGCAAAATTATGTCAAAAGCATGTTCCTACATCTGCAATCATTGTAATTTTAGATACATCTGACCGCAATACATATCTCAAACTAGGCGTTGAAGGCGTGTATCATATAATCACCAATCCAATTATGCTAGATGTCCTTAATCGAGAACTTATCACTGTTACAGATTCTCATTTTACTTCA
Source organism: Campylobacterales bacterium (assembly GCA_026390075.1). GTDB lineage: Bacteria > Campylobacterota > Campylobacteria > Campylobacterales > Sulfurimonadaceae > Sulfurimonas. Next base: position 52,555 of record JAPLGP010000029.1, on the reverse strand, counting down.
AGACGCTATCTCATAACGAATCAAAAAATAAAAGATTTTATAGATAATCTTCAACCTCTTTCTGCATCTATTTTGCAAATACAACAGGTGTGCAATGATGATGAAATGTCTATAAAAGAGCTTATAAAAGTGGTTAAAAATGACCCCATAATTTCTGGCATGATACTCAAAGCGGCAAGAAATCCCTTGTATTGTTTGGAGGAAGTAAATACGGTTGACCGTGCGATAAGTATTTTTGGAAAGATGCGAGTTCAAGCTATTGCTCTGAGTCAGATGGTGGATGAGTTTGGCAAAATAGATTTAAGTGCATACAATCCATTTTTTCAAATGTGTCGGCATTGCGATTGACACTTATGATTAAATGGTATTCTAAAGTCTCTATTTCTTCCTTATCAGTTCTCTCTACAACAGCTATTTTAGGCAATATAGGACAACTTCTTATCGCTCAAGAAGTTGATAAATTAAATATAAAAAGTGATTTTTTAAAAGAGTTAAATGAAAAAGATGTACAACATACAGAAGAGAAGTTTATGCACACAACTACGGCATGTGTAAGTAGTGACATTCTAAGTTATTGGCAGTTGGATAAAGATATTGTAGATTCAGTTCGCTTTAGTGATTATCCACAAAACGCCCCTGAGGAGATTTATACTCTTTGTCTTGCAAATCATATTGTGTATAGATTGGTAAAATATAACGGTGAAATAGAACCTGTCATACCAAAAAAAATTGAAACACTACTCATAAAGAGCGGACTGAAAATAGAACCTTTACAAAAGGCTTTAGATGCCATTATAGAAATCGCATCTAAAAAATAATCAAAGCATAAAAAATTTTAATTTGTAAAATATCTAATTGAGGCAAAACCATAAACTTTGGTTTCCTCAATCATTTCCACATGCCAAGGTTCAACAATTCCTCCAAGAGCAAATACTTTTAGAGTACATTTTTGAAGCAACTCTTTTAAATCTTCTACACCTTTTGGCGTACCTTTTTCTGGCGAAACAAAAATTGGGCTGTAAGTAACTGCATCTGCACCCAAACGCTCAGCTTTTAAAACCTCTTCATGCGTATGCGTACTGATGATAACTTCAAGCCCCAACTCTTTGGCACGCTTTATTTTTTCAAACTGCGTTGATGTGAGATGAACGCCCGTTGCACCTATTTTATATGCAAGTTCCACATGCCGATGTATAAAACTTTTTATGCCCTCAAAATTTGAGCAAACTTCCATAAAATGCTCTGCTTGTGTTTCATAATAAGGAGTTGTTTTATCTCTATACAAAACATAGTCTGGCATGTGGGTTTGAAGCTGTTCTTCGCAAAATGGCGTTGCGGTTATGAGGTATTTTTTCAAAAAAGTTATCTATAAAGTGGGTTTTTAAAATCAACTTTTTGTGCATTTACACCTTTAGTATAGCGTTCTGCCATAGCATTGGTATGGTATTGTAAACGGTTCAGAAGATAAAGTGCATCGCCTGAGTATTTTGATTTTGACTCTAGTATGTAACCTTGTAAAAACTCTAATTTTTGAAGTTCATCATCGAACTCTATAGCATTTATTATCTCTTTAATAACATCATATTCATTTCCACATGCCGACAAAAAATCATACGACAAATCCATAGTTTTGAGATTTTCAAGTGCTTTTGAAAACGCAAAATGGTTATAAAGCATACACCCCACAAAATACTCTATATCCGAGCTTTCAAACTCTGAGTATTGATTTTCATCATGCGCAAAATGCGCATGCCAGATTGTTAAAACTTCTTGAATTTTTTTATTCATTTTTTCACTTTCTATTAGATTTATTGCGTCTAATTATACTTCTTCGTTATACGGCTTTAGAGTTGCCGAAATTTGATAATTTTTCAATACTTTTATCAAAGAGTTTAATTTATCAATATCTTTTGAATAAATAAGTAACTCTATCCCACTTTTATCTTTTTGAAGATAATACTTTAATTGATGTTGCTTCAACTCTTGTTTTAAACAAAAAAGCTGATAGGGATCTAAAAGAGAAGCGGATAATTTATATATGATAGTTTTAATTGTTTTTTCATTTAAATCTACTTGGATATAGACTTCATTGACAGGATAAGAAAAGCCCAATTTCTCAACTTGAGAAAATTGATTTAACCAAACTTTTTCTTGCTCTTTTGGAATTACTTCACTTTTATAGACTAAAGGATCGCTAGAGTGAAGTTCTTCTGAAGAGTTTATAGAAAGTAAAAAGAAGACAATAAAAACGGCAACCCCGAGTGCTAGGACTGGAGCGAACCATTTTAATATCTTTTGCATGATAACGATTACTTAAATTTATCTTTTATCAAGTCACCTAACGAGTGTGACTGATTATCATTAATCTCTTCAAGTAAAGCTTGATTTTTAATATAATCTAATTTTTTAACAGATAAACGGATACGGTCACGACGCGTATCAATAACAGCTATAGCAGCTTCGATTTTTTGACCTATTTCTAACTCTTCTTTTACCAAAGGTGCTAAGTCTTCATCACGAATAAGTGCATCTACACCATCTTCTAGTAATACAAAAACACCGAAGTCTTTAATATCTCTAATAGTACCAGTTACGATAGAATTCATTGTATGTGTAGTAGCAAATTTATCTATTGGGCTTTCTAGTAATGTTTTACGATTTAAAGATATTTTTTGATCTTCTGGAGAAATTTTAGCGATTTTCACTTCAACTTCATCGCCAGATTTTAAGATATCTTTACATTTTACATTTTTATCCCAAGATACATCTTGATTATGTAAAAGACCTTCAACACCATCGATACGAACAAAAGCACCAAAATCAGTAAGTGAAGTAACCGTTCCAGTTACAAGGTCACCCTCTTTGTGATTCTTCATAAATTCATCAAAAGGCTTCGCTAAAAGTCTTTTTAATGAAACACGAAGTTTATGCGTTTTAGAATTTATTTCTATAACTTCAACATCAATTTCTTGACCAACAGTTAAATAGTCATTAGGATTTTTAACATTTTTATTCCATGTGATTTCTGAAATATGTAAAAAACCTTCGATATCATTTCCTAAATCAACGAATACACCGTATGCTTCAATGTTTGAAACAGTCACTGTAATTGTATCGCCTTCATCTAATTCACTCTCAACTTCTGCCCATGGGTCAGATTGAACAGCTTTTATAGATAAAGAAAGATGTCTTTTATCTTTGTCATAGCCAATAGCTTTAACAATTACTACATCGCCATCTTTATAAAGTTTTGACGGGTTTACTGGACCTTTGTAGCTGATTTCATTATAGTGAACTAAACCATCAACACCACCAACATCTACAAACATTCCGTAGCTAGTAATTTTTTTGATAGTACCTTCAACTATTGCGCCACTTTCCATTAACTGGTCAATAACTTCTTTTTTCTTTTTTCTCTCTTCGTTGAACAGTTTACGACGAGAAACTATAATTGAGTTTTCTGCAGGGTCTATTTTCACAACTTGTGCTTTAATTTTACGACCCACAACATCATCAGTATCTTTAAATGCTGCTAATGAACGAGGCATAAAGAAAGCTACATCGTCAGCTTCTACAACATATCCACCACGATTTTTCTTTGTGATGATACCGTCGATAATTAATTCTTCAAAATTATCTTTATGTGCATCAATAAAATCTATAGTTTTTTGTTGCTCTAAAACTTTTCTATAAGAAATTTTAGGACGCTCATTGTAGTATCCCATAACCATTACTTTTATCTTATCGCCAGTTGCGAACTTCAATGTTCCGTCTTCACCACGAATTTCATCAAGACTTAAAATACCCTCTAGCTTATCGCCTACACCAACTAATGCTCTGTTTTCATCCTCTTGGATTTCAACTATCTCACCCTCTACAATACGACTGGTCTCTTGCTGCTTTTCACTAGCTGCAAACATCTCCGCAAAATTTTCTTCTTCTTCAAATAATTCGTTATCGAACGCCATTACCTATCCTCTGTTACATAAAAATTGCTGAGATTATATCTGACAATTGATTGTTTTTAGATTAATTGCATGTAAATATTATACTTTTTAGCGTAAGTAAACTAAAATATCTCCTATCAAATTCTTGTTTTAAATGCCTTTACCTCTTTTTAACCCTAACAAAGCTATAATCCAAAGAATTTTATAGCAACATAAATAACTTTTACCCCTTAAAAGGACAACCATGAAAATTCGTAAACGCGCCCTCACTTTTGAAGATGTATTGTTAGTACCACAATATTCTGAAGTATTACCAAAAGAAGTTTGTCTCAAAACTAAACTTACTCGCAACATCACACTCAATATTCCTATGGTTTCAGCGGCTATGGATACAGTAACTGAATACCGCGCGGCTATCGCTATGGCTAGACTTGGCGGGATAGGAATTATTCATAAAAATATGGATATTGAAACACAATGCAAACAAATTAGAAAAGTGAAAAAATCTGAGAGCGGAATCATTATAGACCCTATTTATGTCCATCCTGATGCAACACTTGCAGATGCGGATGCACTTATGCAAGAGTTTAAAATTTCTGGCGTTCCTGTTATAGATGAACATAATAAACTTTTAGGTATTTTAACAAATCGTGATATGAGATTTGAGAAAGATATGAGCAAATTAGCAAGTGAAGTTATGACAAAGATGCCTCTCATTACCGCTAAAAAAGGGATTTCTTTGGATGATGCAGCAGATATTATGCACAAAAACAAGATTGAAAAACTCCCTATTATTGATGATGAAGGTTTTTTAAAAGGTCTTGTAACTATCAAAGATATCAGAAAGCGCATTGAATACCCTCATTCAAATAAAGATGCTTTTGGCAGACTTATAGTCGGTGGAGCTATCGGTGTTGGGCAACTTGACCGTGCAAAAGCACTTGTAGATGCTGGTTGTGATGTTTTAGTTTTAGACTCTGCACATGGTCATTCAAAAGGCATTTTAGACACGGTTAGAAAAATCAAAGAAACTATGGAAGTGGATGTAATCGCTGGAAATATTGCAACAGCTGAAGCAGTTGAAGCTCTCATTGAAGCTGGAGCGGATGGTGTAAAAGTAGGCATTGGACCAGGTTCAATTTGTACTACTCGCATTGTTGCTGGTGTTGGCATTCCTCAAATTTCTGCTATTGCTGAATGTGCGGATGCGGCGAGAAAACACGGTGTGCCGGTTATCGCGGATGGTGGTATAAAATACTCTGGCGACATCGCAAAAGCCTTAGCAGTAGGAGCGAGTTGTATCATGGCTGGCTCACTTTTAGCAGGAACAGAAGAGTCTCCAGGTGAAACTATCATGTTTCAAGGGCGTCAATACAAATCTTATCGCGGTATGGGAAGTATCGGTGCGATGCAAACAGGCTCAACGGATAGATATTTTCAAGAGGGAACAGCAGCTGACAAACTCGTGCCTGAGGGAATCGAGGGTCGTGTTCCGTTCCGTGGTTCAATAGCTGGAATCGTGCATCAAATGATGGGCGGACTTCGTTCTTCTATGGGTTACTGTGGAAGTAAAGACATAGTTACTTTTTGGGACAAAGCAGAATTTGTAGAAATCACAAGTGCAGGACTCAAAGAATCTCATGTTCACGATGTTATCATCACGCAAGAAGCACCAAATTATCATATCTAAATTAATTATCTTGGCATGTGGAAATAAATCCACATGCCATAAACTCTGCAAGAACTATTTATGATTTTAACAAAAATAAAAAATCTAATTTTATTACTATACATTAATCAAATCACGCGAAGTAAAAAAAGGTAAAAAAATATGACAAATGTTCCTTTAATAATCATTACCCTTTCTGGAGTTGTTCTTTTTGCTCCATTTATTGCACAGACTCTGCGTATGCCACTAGCTGTAATTGAGATTCTTTTAGGATGTGGCGTTGGTTACTTGGGTATTTTAGAAGGAAATATGTATATTCCTATCATCGCTAAAACAGGCTTCTTATTTCTCATGTTTTTAGCTGGTATGGAAGTAAATCTTAAAGCCTTTCTCACGATGCAATCATCACTCCTTAAACGGGCTATCGGCTATTTTGTAATCCTTTATACTCTCTCAGCTTTTATTGTATGGCGATTTGACTTTTCAATTATTTACCTTGTTGCTTTTCCTATCGTGTCACTGGGTATGATTATGGCTCTAGTAAAGGAACTTGGTAAAGAAAAAGCTTGGATTAGGCTTGTTTTAATTATTGGGATTTTGGGTGAGCTTATTAGTATTGCAGCACTCACCCTTCTGAGTGGGGTTTTAGAGTACGGTTTAACTAAAAACTTTTTCCTAGCAATTGGAACATTAATTTTATTTTTAGTTGTGGCAGTTTTGATATTTAAAATAGCAAAAATTCTTTTTTGGTGGTTTCCTAATTCAAGAAGAACGATTATGCCTGAAGGCGATAGAAGCGATAAAGATGTTCGTATTTCGATGGCTCTCTTTTTTATAATGATTGGAGTGATGATACATCTTGGGCTTGATATGGTTCTTGGAGCTTTTATCGCTGGAATGTTCATTGCAACTTTCTTTGAACATAAAACAGATTTGCCACATAAACTCTCATCCCTTGGATTTGGATTTCTTGTTCCAATTTTCTTTATTTATGTTGGCTCTACAGTTGATTTAAAAGCCCTTGTATCTTCCTCTATTATGCTACTAGCACTTCAAATCGTAGGTATCATTTTAGCATTACGCATTGTAAGTTCAATGATATATTTAAGAGAACTCGGACTTAAAAATACGCTTATGTTTGCGATGGGAGATTCGATGCCACTCACTTTTTTATTGGCGGTAGCAACGATTGGAAAAAGCGCCAATGCAATTACACCTACTGAGTATTATGCACTTGTAATTGCGGGGATGATTGCAGCTGTATCAATGATGACTATTATTAAAACAGTTACAAATTACGGCACGCATAAGAAAACCCCCAACCATTTCTAGTTGAAGTTGGCATGTGGGTTTATTGAGTGCTATTGCACGCCCTCATCCGTGAGTCTTCTGTATTTACTACATCCACTACTGCTTCCCATATCACAAACTTTTCCATAGAGTTTTTTCGCTTGACTTTTATTTTGTTGTATTCCTTTACCATTTCTATACATTTCAGCTAAAGAATAACATCCTTCAATTTGTCCTTGATTACAAGTATAATCATAAAGTACACTTGCCATTTCATAATCTTTTGATGTACCTCTTCCCCTATGATACGCAACTCCTAGATTAAAACATCCATTAATATTTCCAGCATTACAAGACTTTGCATAGAGTTGGCTCGATTTGGAAAAATCTTGTTTTACACTCCCTTTTCCATTTTCATAAATAACTCCTAAATTAGAACACGCTCTAGCGTCTCCAGCATCACAAGCAACAGCATAAATTTCTGTAGCTTTTACTTCATCATGCATTGTACCTTTGCCATTTTCATACATATATGCAAGGTTGTAACATCCATCCATATTTTTACTATCACACGCCGCGCTCCATAATGCAATAGCTTCTTTATAATTGTTACTTTTGTACTGTACAAACCCATCAGACACTAAATCAGCACATAAATTTACACCAAATACTAAACCTAACCCTAAAACTAATTTTTTCATTTTCTTTCCTTTTTTTATTGCATTCTTTGTATTATAACTAAAAACTATATGTACTTGTTCATCGTGATAGCATGAACTTTATTTTTTAGTTTCTATAAATATTTAGGAATTAAAGCTTGAAGTTTTTTGTATATTTTAAAAAAATCTGTGGAATAAACCCTATTTTGAGCAATAGAAGTTAGAAAATTTGTATCTCTGTTATAACGAGGGACTAAATGCATGTGGATATGTTCCGCTATCCCTGCTCCAGCGGCAGCTCCAAGGTTCATTCCTATATTTACACCCTGAGCATGAAACCCCTCTTTTAAAAGCCGTACACATTTTTGAGCCAATACACTCATGTGCAACCAAACAGCAGAATTGAGCGTTTCAAGTTTATCAGTATGGGCATGTGGAATTATCATAAAATGCCCCGGAGTATAAGGGTATCGGTTCATAACAATAAAACAGTGCTCATCTCGATAAAGCACCTGCAACTCCTCATCCTCTTGTGCGTGTGAACTTATATGACAAAAAACACACCCATCGTATTCATGCCCAGCAATATACTCATCTCTCCATGGTGCGTATAAAATGTCTTTCATAATATCAACCTATTATTGATTTCATCAAATAAAATTCGGTGCATCATTTGCGAACAAAATGATATCTCCAGCCTTCGTTTGCTCTGCCAATACATCTACAAGTTTTGATTTATCACTTAGCATTATTTTTGTTTTTACATCCAAATTTTTCTCAAAGAGTTTTGCATTAAGACTTCCTGTCACTATAACGATGTCAAAAACTTTATTTATGGCTTCTATCAGTTTTAGATTTAACGCATCAGAACTCTCAACTAAACCTGGTGTTACGATGACTTTGCGTCCATCATGAAGTGAGCAGAGTCGTACACCTTCGAGCATTCCGTCAATGTTTCCGTTGTAGCCATCATCTATTATGATTTTTCCACCAGCTTTTATCATTTGGAGTCTGTGTTCTACGGGTTTTAACTCTTTTACAGCTTTGATTATCTCTTCATTACTCATGCCAAATTTTTTAGCGATTCTCACCGCTACAGCGATGTTCATACTTTGAAATTCACCTAAAATATCTGTATGCAGAGATAAAACTTCATCATCAATTTTCAAATCAAAATCTACTCCATCAAGTGTGGCATGTGGATTTATTATATCATCCCCAAAAAATGTAACTTTGGCATGTGGTTCGTTGGTTACAGAGGTATGGATAAAGGCTCTCTCTAAACGAGGCGATTGCATGATTTCAAGCTTTGTTGCTATGATATTTTGTAACGATTTAAAGTACTCGATATGCGCCGCGCCGACTTTACCAACAACCACCGTTTGAGGTTCGATAAATGTAGTAATATCATAAATATCGCCCATTTCTCTCGCTCCCGCTTCACAAATATACATCTCACTATCTGCTGGAAGTGCGTTGTTTATGTCACCCATAATTCCGCCAAGCGTATTAACACTTCGCGGTGTTGCATAAACTTTGTATTTTTTAGCCAAAATCTGCGCAACAAAATTTTTAATACTTGTCTTTCCGTAACTTCCCGTTATACAGATGATTTGCAAGTTTTTCATCTCAAAGAGTTTCTTTTTTGCCTCTTTTTTATAGACCATAAAAAGAAACTTTTCCACCATCGTACTCAAGATATACGCTAAAGCTAAAGGCATAAATACACCATAAATTCCACATGCCGACTTGAGTGTACAAAGCACATCGAAAAAAAGTACCAAAGAGATTAAAAGAATGAGAAATCTTTTCACTCGCCATGTTAAAACAAGCTTTTTATCGAGTTTTCTATGCCAAAGAAACATAGCTGGTAGAAGAGCGAGATAAAAGAAAATAACAAAAAATTGTCCCATCGTGTAATAGGCTATAAAAGGGATAAAAAAGTAAAAAAAATGCCACTGTGGCTTGTGATGTTTGAGTAGCACACGCGAGAGTTTATAGTCATACCATTGAAGATTTGTGATTAAATACCAACCCAAAACCATAACAAAAAGAACATTTGTAATAAACGCGATTAAAATTTCATATTCTTGCATCTTAATGCTCCAAAGTTTTTAAAAATGTTGTTTCTATTTTTTTAGAAATATCCTCTGCATTTTTCATAAAAAAGTAGTGGTCACCCTCATACACTGCTAACGAAGAGTCTTTGATAAGTTTATCTATCTTTTTTGCAGAACTAAGAGGCGTTGCCGTGTCAGATTTTCCCCAACACAGAAGTGCTTTTCCTTCAAAACCCGCAAATTCATTTTTAAAATCTTCATTGACAACATTTTTAAAAGTTTGATACATCGGTTCACTTAAACTTTTTGCATCTTCTGCAACAAAAAAGTTTCTAAGCATGGTAAATCCAGAGAGTTTAAGGAGTTTAAAAAGTGCGATTTTTGCTTGGACTTTGAAAGATTTTTTTACATAAATCCCTGCACTCGCAACAAGAACCAAAACTCTCGGCTCAAGCAAAAGTGCCACTTTCCCACCAAACGAATGCCCTAAAATAATATCTTTTGAGGCATTGATATGCACCATGAGAAGCTCCACTATTCTTGCATAGTCCGCGGTTTTAAGTGGAGTGTTACAAGTGCTGTTTCCAAACCCTGGTAAATCAATATAAATATGACGAAAACTATCCATATAAGGCGAAAAAACCTGTTTCATCAAGTTTTTGTTACTTCCCCAACCATGCAAGATTATCAAGTCAACCTTGGCATGTGGATTTAAAATTTCATAACTTATTTCGAGCGTATGTTGATTGTATTGAATCGACTTTAGAGCCATTATTTCCCTTTGGCACTGGAAATTGAATGAATATACTCGTAAGAAACTTTTGCTCTCTTGGCATGTGGAAGTGATTTTGACAACGCTTCAATGCACCCTTTGAAATCTTCAAAAAGATAGTTCGCCATAGACCCTGGAATCGGGTTTATCTCATTTAAATACACCTCTCCATCTATAACAAAAAAGTCGCATCGAATCAGAGCACCTTCAAAAAGACCTCTATAAATTTTTTCAAAATTTGTTCTGAGTTTACTCACTAACACTTCACTGATATCTGCTTTTAAAACTTGTTCACTTCTTGAAAAATCCATATATTTTTTTTCAAAATCTAAAAACTCATTTTTTTGAGGCTCTTCTACTATGGAGAAATGCATCTTCCCATCTGCCATAAATCCAGCTAAGTTATACTCTTTTACACCCTCTATAAATGGCTCAACGAGTACATTATTGTCAAATTCAAAAGCACTGTCCAGCGCATAATCAAGTTCACTTTCATCTCGTACTATGCTCACACCGATAGAGCTACCCAAACTTGCAGGTTTGATGATTACTGGATACGACAAAGTGACATCTTTATGCTCTTTTGCACTTAAAGTTTCATACGAAACACTTTTTATTCCTTTTGCTTCACAGAGGTACTTCGTATATCTTTTGTCATACGAAAATACACTTGCATTCACGCGTGGACCAATATATTTGATAGAAAAAAAGTCTAAAAGTGCAGGAACAGTTCCATCTTCGCCATCACCACCATGGATAAGATTTATCACTAAATCTTTATGTTTCACAGTTGAAAACATAGTTTTTTGGGCAAAACAACCATTTTCAAGGCTCAACTTTGGCATTTTTTTATGTTCGCCTTTTGAAAAAGTAGTCGCCTTCATTTTTGAAGAGGGCACAAAATAAAAAGTGTGGTCTTGGTCACAAAAAACGAAACTTAAATCAAATCCAGATAACTTTGCTTTGAGAGTTATCGCACTTACGATGCTAATTTCGTGTTCGTAACTAGCACCTCCAAATAAAATAGTTAATTTCAACAGTTATATCCTTATATGGTTTGTAATAATTTTAGTGCTTCTTTAACAAGTGCAGCGGTGTCACTTCCACTGCATGCGCTAAGAGCTTTGAGTATTTTTGCTTTTGTAAATCCTAAAGATTCAAGTGCCTCACTTGCTTCATTGAAAGATTTTGTCTTAGGAGAAGAGACACTTAACATCTCCTCATCAAAACCATTGAGCTCAACAAGTATGCGCCCTGCACTTTTTGGACCTATTCCAGGGACTTTTTGAATCGCTTTGATATCTTTTGCATTTATCGCCGCTGCGAACTGAGAGGGTGTATAAGTCGAACAAATTGCGATGGCAACCTTTGGACCAACGCCATTTATCTTAATAAGTCTCTCGAAGAGTTTTTTTTCACTCATCTCTAAAAATCCAAACAAAAGGTGTGCATCTTCACGAATGATTTGGGATGTAAAAAGTTTTACCTCGGCATGTGGAAGTGCTGAAAATGTCTGCAAAGAGATAAAAACTTCATATACAACACCACTCACTTCCACATGCACAAAAGCTGGTTCTTTATACGCAACAACACCTCTTAAACCTACAATCATTGTTCCATTACCTGTATCTCAAACTCACCATCTGAAACCTCAACAAGACCAAAAACTTTATCCTTTGAGCCCTCTTTTGGAAAATATTTTAGTTCAATAGGTGGATTTACTAACTTAAATCTGAGTTCATTGTATCCAGTCCATGGACTTCTATTTATAATTCTTGCATCAAAAATATTTTCTTGCAATAATGTTTTACCCACAGTTAGGAGTGCAAGTTTATCTTGTTTACTCTCAGAATCTTTTTTTAAAGTAGAGAGTGTTTCTTGCACTGAAGTAAAGCTTTTATATTGTTTGACAAAAGATTCTGGCATCTTCACACCATTTTTTTTATAGTGCAATAATCTTTTTTTAACATCATTAAAAGCAGCCGCATTCTCTTCTACAAGTTGTTCATACTTGAGTATCTCTTTTCTAATATCTCTTAATTCTATTTCAAGCTCATTTATTTCATGTTTATTTTTATCTAAAGAAGCTCTTGCATCTTTTTTAAGAAGTGGGTCAATGGTAAAAATATTTTCACCACCTAAAAGTTTTTTTATCTCTATCAATCTTGATGCTGTTGCTTTCACATGCGATGTACATATTTCAATCGTAATCTCTTTAGCGCGTATGTTACCGCCTGTAGCCTGTGTAATCGTAACTTCATCACAATCCACAATACCATGTTCAAGTCTTGTTATATAAACCTGTTTTCCATAAGCAGCTCCCTTATGGATATTTATTCTTAAATTTTCCGCTCGTACCATAGATTCTGTATGCGTTTGACCTTGAATAACTGCTTTTATAGCATTTATTTTTGCACCAGCACCAACATTTCCATCCACATTTATTTCAGTAACTTCAACGACCATGCCATTGCCAATAGCATCTTTATCGGAGTTTGCCTCTTTCACACTGATGGTAACATCGGAGTTTAAACCAGCCGAAATAGAACCTGTTGATTTAAAATCTATTGTAGCAACATCCATCTCTTTTTTTATAGTGAAATTATTTCCTTCATGCGAAATATAGCCATTTACATTCGCGATATATTTGGTGCTTACTGCATCTTCAACAACTCTTATAGTGTCATCAAAAGTAAAAGTAGGTTCATTTTTAACTACAGGCTCTTGTGGTACCATATATTCACCACGACAATTTCTTCCCGGTTTACCCATCTTTGGTTTTATATATTCTATGAGTAATTCTTCTTTGATGACACTATTTATAAATCCTCTAGCAGAATAATCAATTTTATCATTCTCTTGAACTACTTTTTCTTGTTCTTTATTGTAATGCAAAATCAAATTATCATCTATCGTTATCGTAGGTTCATAGCTCTGCGCAATAAGAATAGTTTCAGATTTATCATAAACAACTTTTTCTTCTACTCTCACATGCGCTGATATTTTAGAGACCGCATCATTTAACATTTCATCAAAAATATTTATTAATATACCCGCACGCACTTTTCTTTTGTTAATCATAAGAAGAAGGTCTTTAGTGAAATTTTGATTATATTGAACTTTTGAGCCTTGCTTGATGCTTAAATACACCTTGCATTTTGTGGCATTTGCACCTACTGCAAGATGAAAATCTTTATATATGTCCTCTTCTTCATCCTCTTTGTGAAACAATTCAATCTCATACATCTGTTTAATTTGAAAATTTGGATTTAAAAATTCTTTTTTTTCATCGAGTTCATAGAGTTCATTTGCTGATATTTCTTCCCATTCACTCTCTCTAGCGTCTGCATTTGTTCTTACATAGGTTTGAACTTCAAAAATATTAAAATCTATATTTTCAACTTTTTCATCATGCGTTTTGGCGAGTGCAATTATTTCTTTAGCAACATTTTGAGTGCGTACAACAATTGGTCGTATTTTTTTAGATGCTGTTACACTCTTATCACTCGAGCCAAAAAATGACATACACTTTCCTTCTTGTCGAATTTTCAATTTTCAATTTTTTGAGTCTCCATTTTAACTAAATATTTGTTAAAATTTTGTAAAAAAATAAGAAGTTCAAATGTTTAAAGCTATTTTTACCAACAGTTCTGGAATTTTAGTTTCAAGAATATTGGGATTTCTAAGAGATTTAATGACTGCTTCGGCTCTGGGAGCAAACATTTATAGCGATATTTTTTTTATCGCTTTTAAGTTACCAAATCTTTTTCGTCGTGTTTTTGCCGAGGGTGCTTTTACACAATCTTTTATGCCAGCTTTTGCCCGTTCATCGCACAAATCTGTTTTTTCAGTCAATATATTTGTAAATTTTTTATCTATCATACTCATCATAACACTCCTTGTAAATTTTTTGCCATCTTTAGCTACAAAAGCTGTAGCAGTTGGATTTGATGAAACGACTATAGAACTAGCCGCACCTTTTGTCGCTATAAATTTTTGGTATCTTCCTCTTATTTTTATAGTAACCTTTTTAAGCACTCTTCTACAGTATAAACATCATTTTGCGATATCCGCTTTTTCTACAGCGCTCTTAAATATTTCACTTATTTTAGCTCTTTATCTCTCTGAACATAAAAGCCAAAACGAAATAGTCTATTATCTTAGTTTTGGTGTTGTAATTGGGGGGATTTTACAGCTTATTGCACATGCCATCGCTATTTACAAACTTGGCTTATGCAAACTTATTTTTGGTGGTTTTAAATACCTCCGAGTAAAATCAAAAATCATAAAAAAAGAGAGTAAAAAATTTCGCTCACAATTTTTTCCTGCCGTTTGGGGAAACTCCACCGCACAAATAAGTGGATTTTTAGACACTTTTTTCGCTTCATTTCTTGTCAGTGGTTCTATCAGTTATCTCTACTATGCAAATCGTATCTTTCAACTTCCTTTAGCCATTTTTGCCATTGCAGTTTCCATAGCTCTTTTTCCTAAAATAGCAAGATTTTTGAAAAATTCTGATGAAGAAAAAGCTCTTGGCTACATGAAAAAAGCTTTTTGGTTTTTAGCATTTTTACTCACTGCAAGCACTATTTTAGGATATATTTTAGCGCATGAAATAACTTGGCTTTTGTTTGAGAGAGGCGCTTTTACTAAAGAAGACACAAAAACTACTACTTTTGTTTTACAAATGTACATGGTAGGCTTACTCCCCTTTGGACTTCAAAAACTGCTTTTACTCTGGCTTTACGCAAAAGAGATGCAAATGCGTGCTGCAAAAATTTCAACCTTTTCACTTCTTGCTTATATGCTCTTTTCAATCTCTTTAGTCACACCGATGGGAGCAAGTGGCTTAGCTCTCGCAAGTACAATTAGCGGTTTTGTTAGTTTTATTTTAACAATCAAAGCATTTGGAGCAAAAAACTTTTTTGATATACTTTTAAACAAATATGCTGTTTATTTGGTCGCAAGTTCAATTTTATTTACAATTTTACTTATAATTTTTAAAGATTTTTTAGCTCAATTTGTTTCATAAACGATTACAGTTCTTTAGTAAATTAAAAAAAGATTTAATGTGCTACAATCATACACATACTTTATACACATAGGAGATGTAAATGACAGCGTTGTATAATCCACATGCCAAAAAAAGAGCGACCAATCTTAGTATAAATTCTGATTTGCTCAAAAAAGCAAAAGAACTTCACATTAATATCTCTAACTCCTTAGAAAAAACACTTATAGAGATTATTAAAGAAGAAGAGATGAAAAACTGGGCGTCTCAAAATAAAAGTTCCATCCACAGCTATAACGAAAGAGTTGCAAAAAATGGCACTTTTAGCGATGAAATAAGAAGTTTTTGATGGCGCAATTTGATATTTATGAGAACCTAAATACAAGAACAAATCAAGAGATACCGTTCTTACTCGACATTCAAAATGATATATTAAAAAACTTATCCACAAGAGTAGTTGTGCCTCTGGTTTTAAACATGAAACCCGCAAAAATACTCAACCCACAGTTTGAAATAAACGGCTCAAAAGTTACCATGTCCACAGCCGAACTTGCAGGTATAGCAACAAACAACCTAGGCTCAATTGTCTGTTCTGTAGAAGATAAAAGAGATGAAATAATCTCAGCAATAGATTTTATGATAACTGGTTTTTAAAGGAAATAATTCATGTATATATACGACTCAGTACAAAAAACAAAACGACTTTTTACTCCTCAAAATGAGGGCAAAGCAACTCTTTATGTTTGCGGACCAACTGTTTATGATGATGCACATTTAGGTCATGCCAAGAGTGCTTTGGTTTTTGATTTACTTACTCGTGTCTTAAAAGCAAATGGTTATGCTGTCACTTACGCTCGAAACATCACCGACATTGACGATAAAATCATCAAAAAGGCACAAGAGCAAAACAAAACTATTCAAGAGATTACAGAGTTTTATACCAATGCTTTTCATAAAGAGATGGAAGCTATCGGCGTTTCTCGACCTGATTTAGAGCCAAAAGCAACTGAGAGTTTGGATGCTATGTTTACGCTCATTCAAAAGCTTATCGACTCAAATCACGCTTATAAAACGGTGGATGGCGATGTCTATTTTGACACTTCAAGTGATAGCGAATATCTTAGCCTTAGTAAAAGAGTTCAAGAGGAAGAGGACAAAATAAACCGTGTCCAAAACTCATCACACAAGAAAAACAGTGCTGACTTTGCTCTATGGAAAAATGTAAAAGATGGCACTCTGACTTTTGATTCTCCTTTTGGTGCAGGTCGCCCAGGATGGCATGTGGAATGTTCTGCGATGATAGAAAAACACTTTATAAAGGAACATGTGCCCGAGCAAAGCGACAAATGCCCTTGGGGTACCAAGTTTGCTGTGGATATCCACGGCGGCGGAGCAGATTTGCTTTTTCCTCACCATGAAAACGAAGCGGCACAAACAAGATGTGGAACAAACCATACACTCGCAAACTACTGGATGCACAACGGTTTTGTAAATATTGATGGCGAAAAAATGTCAAAAAGTTTAGGAAATAGTTTTTTCTTAAAAGATGCTCTGAAAATTTATGATGGGGAAGTGCTGAGATTTTATCTGTTAAGTACACACTATAGAAGTAATTTTAATTTTAATGAAGAGGATTTGAGTGCTTCAAAAAAACGCCTCGATAAAATTTACAGACTCAAAAAACGCCTTTTTGGGCTTGCTTTTGAAAATGAAAAAACTCTTTTTACTGAAGAACTTTTAAAAGCTTTAAGTGATGATATGAATATCTCAAACGCATTGGCTCTCATAGATGCGATGATTACACATGCCAACGAAACGCTAGACACAGCAGGAAAACATAAAGAGCTAAAAACTGCGACACTCTCAAACTTGGCGTACATAGAGGAAATTTTAGGCTTTGGAGTAAAAAATCCCTTTGAGTATTTTCAAAGTGGAATTGATGAAAAAACTAAAGCAAAAATAACTGAGTTAATTATTTTAAGAGATGAAGCTAAAAAAGTAAAAGATTTTCTAACCTCGGATAAGATTCGTGATGAAATCTTGGCATGTGGAGTTACAATTATGGATACGCCTCAGGGAACTTTTTGGGAACAAGTTTAATTTAAAAAGGTGTGCGTTACAATTAGTAAAGATATTTAAAATAAAGAGAGTGACAAATGAGTATTCATAAAAAAATTCAAAAATTCAAATTGGCTACAATGTTTTCCATTATGTTTGCTGGTGCATTCATAGCGATTTCTAGTCTTTTTTACTATTATAACTATTTAAAGCAAGTCGATGCTTTGAATGTAAACCTAAAATCACAAGCCAAATCTGTTTTAGATTTTGCTGATGTTTTGCTTGACTCAAGAAATGAGAAATTTTTTAGTGGAGAATCAGCGGAAACACCTCAGATTATACAAAATGAAGTTTTTGATAAATTTACTACCGTGTCTGGCGGAAAAGTATTTTTTAAAGAAGCTTCAAAAACACCAACTAGCTCCAAAAATCTTGCAACACAATATGAGTCAGAAGTAATTGATGCATTTGCAAAAAATAAAGAACTCAAAGAGATACAAAAAATCGTTGTTGATTCTGGTAAAGATTACTATATGTTATCTCGTCCTATGATTGCAGAGGATAAATGTAAAATGTGTCATCCAACATGGACGAGTGGCGATGTTATTGCGATGGAAAATGTAAGAATAGACATGGACGATTTTCACTCCGCTCTTAAAAATAGTATATTCTTAAATATATTGACTGGTTTTATAAATATACTCATGATAATGGTTCTCACACACTTCTTATTTAACCAACATGTTTCAAGCAGAATTAACAAACTTTTACAACTCATCTTTAGAGTAGAAAAAGGAAACTTTGTAATAGATGATATTATTAAAGGTGAATCACTAGCACATGGAAGTAGTAAGAATGAGGTGGATAGACTCTTTAGACACCTTAAAGCAATGGTGGACACACTCAAACCAGTTATCACAAATGTTGTAGATACTAGTAAAAACATGGCATTTCAGTCAAGTTATAGCTATGTTAAAATTGACAAAACAAATGGTCATGTACAAGCGCAAAACACTCATATAAAAAATTCAAAAGAAAAGTTGATGGATGTTTTACATGAAAATGAGCTGATGAGAGGCTCACTTGATAACCTTATAAATCGTTCAAATAGCTCTAAAAAAATCATAGAACAGAGTCAAATAGATGTAAATAACAATCTCCAAAGAGGAAACAATGCAGCTGAATCTATGGATGAAACATCAAGAACCATTGATGGATTAAGAGTCCTCTCCAATGAAGTTTCAGAGATGGTTGGAGTTATAACAGATATCGCCGATGAGACAAATCTCATCTCTTTAAATGCAGCAATTGAAGCGGCAAGAGCGGGAGAACATGGAAGAAGTTTCTCTGTAGTTGCAGATAAGATTAGAGAACTCGCCGATGTATCACGCCAAAATGCGTTGGATATGTCTTCAACACTCACTCGAATTGAAAACCAAATAGATACGGTTGTAAAAAGTGGTATATCTTCTAAAGAGAGTGTTATCTCGCTCATTAGTAATTCTCACAATATTAACAAAAGTTTTGATGAAATAAAAGTAAGTTTTGATCTAATTTCATCTTCACTTCATACCTTTAACGATGAATTTCTTGATGAATCAAAAATGCTCAAGGAAGTAGATAAAAACTTGACTGATGTTGAAAATTCAAGCAACTTATTGTCAGAAAATGCAGAATCAACAAAAACTATTATGGAAATCATCTCACATAAAAGTGCGGAGCTTAAAACACTGGCTGATGGATTTGAAGTCGTTTTAAACACAAGAGGAAGTTTAAGAACGGTTATAACTCCTCCTGTTTTAGCCTTAGATAATAACAATAGACAAGCGTATATATTTGACATTTCTGAAACTGGGGTATCTTTTTATTTTGCTGATGAACAAATCAAAAAAAGTAAAGGTGAGAAAATAACACTTACGCTAGAGACTCCGATTAATGGCAGAAGCGTAATCGATTGTAAAATTGTTTATGAAAGTGATGCAATTATGAAAAATGTATGTTTTTATGGAGCTCAATTTTAAAAGTATTTCTTTATCTTTGGCATGTGGATTTTTCCACATGCCAAAACAAAGAGACAAGTGACTTAAAATAACAAGAATTTACTCACAAAAATCAGCCAAAAGCTCACTTTTTAAACTCAAAAACATCTCTTCACCTCTCAACTTTTTAACGATTTGTAAAGCAAAACAAAGTGCCGTAGCAGGTCCTCTTGATGTCATAATATTTTCATCCTCTACAACCATTGCACTATCATTCATATAGCCATCTTCTCGTATTTGTTGCTCGATGGATGGAAAACAGGTGTATTTTTTCTTTAAAACTCCCGCTTTATGTAGAGCAAACGGAGCAGCACAAATTGCTCCAATATTTTTGCCTTTTTTATCCATCTCTTGTAAAATATTTTGTATAGTTTTATCTCCTGCAAGAAGTTTAGTTGCACCCCAGCCACCAGGAAGAACTATCATATCCAGCATATCGACATCAACATCTATAAGCTCCAAATCTGCTTGAACAGTAATGCCATGCGCACCTGAAACAAAAGCTTTTTCATCTAAAGAAGCAACCAATACTTCTATTTTTGCTCGTCTCAAAACATCAATGATACTCACCGCTTCAATCTCTTCAAATCCACATGCCAAAGGAACTAATACTTTTACATTCTTCATGAGCAACTCCTTGTTTATCATAATTTTACCTTTATTTTAGTATAATCTGTAAATTTTAAAAGTGGAATAAAACATAAATGATAAATTATCAAGCCATTAAGCCCTTTCTTTTTAAACTCCAGCCCGAATCTGCTCACCATTTAGCTGAATGTGTTCTTCGAATTCCAAACTTTTGTCAGATGCCTTTTAACGCATTTCTTAGCTCTCACTTTATAGCCGATGAAATTTTAAATCAAGAACTTTTTGGTCGTACTTTTTACAATCCAGTCGGTCTTGGTGCGGGATTTGACAAAAATGCTACAATGGTTCGAGGTGTACAAATACTCGGTTTTGGATTTAGCGAAATCGGAACGGTTACGCCAAAACCACAAGAAGGAAATCCAAAACCACGAATGTTTCGGCATGTGGAAGAAGAGACGCTTCAAAATGCCATGGGTTTTAATAATGATGGTTTACTCAAAGCACAGCAAAAACTCAAAAAAGTCTATCCATACACAACTCCTATCGGTGTAAACATCGGTAAAAATAAACTCACACCTGAGAGCGAAGCTATAAATGACTACACAACGCTCATAAAAGCTCTCCACTCTTTGGGAGATTATCTGGTTATAAACATCTCTTCACCAAACACTCCAGGTCTGCGAGATTTACAAAATGAGGAGTTTATCACAAGACTTTTTGCCGAAGCTAAAGCCATCACAAAGAAACCGATTTTACTTAAAATTGCTCCTGATATGAGCAAAGAAGATGCCGTTGCTCTTACAAAAATGGCTGTTGAAAAAGGGGCGGACGGTATCATCGCTACAAATACTACGATAGATTATTCGCTTGTTAAAAACCCAAAAGATATTGGCGGGTTAAGCGGTGCTGTATTAAAAGAGAAAAGTTTTGAGATTTTTGACGCAATAGCTGCGGAACTTTATGGAAAAACAATACTTATCTCCGTTGGTGGAATCGACTCTGCCGAAGAAGCTTACAGACGCATAAAAGCAGGTGCCTCGCTTGTTCAAATCTATAGCGGTCTTGTGTTTCATGGTCCTGATATGATTAGAGATGTAAATTTAGGGTTGATTGAACTCTTAAAAACGGATGGATATACAAATATCACTCAAGCTATCGGTGCAAATAGAAAATAATATGAAATTTTTACTCAGCATAACACTTATCTTAGGAACTTTAATGGCATCATCGCTACCAAAATACGAAACAAAAACGCTTGAAAATGGACTGCAAATCGTTGTCATTCCACTTCACAACAACACCAAAGTAATTAGCACGGACATCTTTTATAAAGTTGGAAGCAGAAACGAAGTAATGGGCAAAACTGGAATTGCTCACATGTTAGAACATATGAATTTTAAATCCACAAAAAATCTTCAAGCAGGTGAATTTGACAAAGAAGTAAAAAGTGTTGGTGGAGTAAACAATGCCTCAACAAGCTTCGACTACACGCACTACTTCATAAAATCAAGTACAGAAAATCTTGGAAAATCTGTACATCTTTTCGCAGAACTCATGCAAAATCTCAATCTAAAAAATAAAGAGTTTCAGCCAGAGCGCGATGTTGTAACAGAAGAGAGAAAATGGAGAACAGATAATTCTCCGCTTGGATACCTTTACTTTAAAATGTTCAACAATGCCTATACTTACCACCCATACCACTGGACACCCATAGGTTTCATGAATGATATCCGCACATGGACGATAAAAGATATCAAAGATTTTCATAAAACTTACTACCAACCAAGTAATGCCATTTTGATGGTAACTGGCGATGTTGAGCCAAAAGAGGTATTTAAAAAAGCCGAAAAAGAGTTCGGTACTATAAAGAATAAAGCAAAAATTCCTGAGGTTAAATTCGTAGAGCCTGAACAAGATGGTGCAAAAAGAGTCAATATTATCAAAGAGAATGAAGTTGAAATGTTAGCAATAACTTTTCATATTCCAAACTTTAAAGATGCAGACCAACCAACTCTGAGCATGATTTCTGAGATTTTATACTCTGGAAAAAGTTCAAGACTTTATAAAGAGTTAGTAGATAAAAAACAACTTGTAAACTCTGTTTATGCGTACAATATGGAAGCTATTGACCCAAGTCTCTTTATATTTTTGGCAACTTGTAATCAAGGTGTCAAAGCTGAAGATGTTGAAAAAGAGCTTATCACTCAAATAGAACTTATGAAAACTACAGAAGTTACCGATGCTGAGTTAGAAAAAGTAAAAATAAATACAAAATCTGACTTTATTTCCTCTTTGGAGAGTTCAACTTCAGTGTCAGAACTTTTTGGAGGCTATTTTGTACGAGGCAATTTAACTCCACTTTTAAATTATGAAGAAAATATCAACAAAATTACAGCACAAAAAGTAAAAGAAGTGGCGAATAAATACTTCAACTTTGACAAGTCAACAACTCTAATATTAAAAAAAGGCAACTAAATGGACATTGTAACAGGTTCAACAACAGCGTTAATTACACCATTTAAAAATGGAAAATTAGATGAATCGGCTTATGCAGACCTTATAGCAAGACAGATAAAAAATGGCATCAATGCAGTATGTCCTGTTGGAACTACGGGAGAAAGTGCGACGCTCACTTACGATGAAGATAGAAGATGTATGGAGATAGCTGTTGCAGTATGTAAAGGAACTAAAACAAAAGTTCTTGCAGGTGCTGGAAGCAATTCAACTGCTGAGGCGATAGAAGCTGCTAAAACTGCTCAAAAATGTGGTGTGGATGCGATATTTTCAGTTGCACCTTACTACAATAAACCCTCCCAAGAGGGACTTTACCAACACTACAAAGCAATCGCTTCTTCTGTGAGTGAAGTTCCATTTATGCTCTATAATGTTCCAGGGAGAACCGTTGTTGACATAAGTGCGGACACTGTTATAAGACTCTTTGATGATGTTAAAAATATCTACGGTATCAAAGAGGCGACGGGGAGTTTAGAGAGAACTATTGAACTTCTTTCACGCAGACCTGAGCTAAAAGTATTTAGCGGAGATGATGCGATTGATTTTCCTATTTTAGCAAATGGTGGGGCTGGAATAACTTCTGTAACTTCAAACTTACTGCCTGATTTGAAAAGCCAATTAGTCGATAAAGCTTTGGCTGGTGATTTTGCAGGTGCAAAAGCTTTAAATGACATGCTTTTTCCTATCAACAAAGTTCTCTTTTTAGAATCAAACCCAGTGATGATAAAAGCTGCTATGTATATCGCAGGACTTATTGAAACTTTAGAGTATAGACTTCCACTCGTACATCCAAGCGTTGAAAATATGAAAAAGCTTGAACTTATTATGAAAAACTATGAAATCAAAGGACTATAACATGCAAGGAAAAACTCTATTTGTAAGTGGCGGAACACGGGGGATTGGTAAAGCTATCGTTTACGCTTTCGCACAAAAAGGTTGTAATGTTGCATTTACTTACGCTTCAAACGCTGATACTGCAGATAAAATTATTGCGGATGTGGAAGCGCAATATGGTGTGAAGTGTAGAGCGTATAAACTCGATATTTTAGAGCCCTTAACCTATCAAGATGTATATAAACTTTTTGATGAAGATTTTGATAGACTTGATTATTTTATATCTAACGCTATTATCTCCGGAAGAGCTGTTGTTGGTGGCTTTGGTCCATTTATGCGACTCAAACCAAAAGGGCTAAACAACATCTATACTGCGACTGTGGATGCTTTTGTAGTTGGCGCACAAGAGGCAGCGAAGAGAATGGAAAAAGTGGGTGGTGGAAGTATCATAAGTATGAGTTCAACTGGTAACCTAGTTTACACGCCAAACTATGCAGGGCATGGAACAAACAAAGCGGCCGTTGAAGCGATGGTTCGCTACGCTGCTGCTGAACTTGGCGAAAAAAATATCCGCGTAAATGCAGTGAGTGGCGGTCCAATCGACACAGACGCACTCAAAGCATTTCCAAATTATGAAGAAGTAAAAAGTGAAGTGGTTCGCCGTTCTCCTCTCTCACGCATGGGCGAGGCTACAGATTTAACTGGTGCATGTCTCTTTTTATGTGGCAATGAATCTTCATGGCTCACTGGTCAAACAATCGTTATCGATGGTGGAACTACTTTTCAATAAATAGCAATTTCCACATGCCATGTCAAAATTGTGGCATGTGGAAGTGAGCTGAAAAATTTAAGAGTTAAAACCTTTAGATAAAACTTTTTCCATCTCATTCGCTGGCATAGGTTTGCCATAAAAATATCCTTGAATATTGTTGCATCCATTTTCTATTAAAAACTCTTTTTGCTCTTTTGTTTCTACGCCCTCAGCTATAACTCTAAGATTGAGACTTTTTGAAAGAGCAATAACGGCTTTTGTAATACTCGCATCTTCTTCATCTTCAGGAAGGTCTCTTATAAAGGACTGGTCAATTTTCAGCTTATCGATTGGCAATCGTTTGAGATAAGAGAGAGAAGAGTAGCCCGTTCCAAAATCATCTACGGCGAGCTTAATCCCCATGTCGTTAATCTGTTTTAGGATTTTAATCGCCTCTTCTGGATTTGTCATAATCTGACTCTCTGTTACTTCCAGCTCTATCCACTCAGCTTTACATTCTGTCTCTTTGAGCATAGTTTCAAGTATAGATATAAAATCTTTTTGATGCAGTTGTTTCATTGCAAGATTAAGAGCTACAACTCCTGGTTTAAATCCCTCTTTATACCATTTTGCTATTTGTGTCATAGCGCATCTCATAACATATTGGTCTAATGGTATAATCATTCCTGTCTCTTCTGCTAGAGGAATAAATTTTGATGGCGCAACAAGTCCCATTATAGGGTGTTGCCATCGAACAAGCGCTTCCATACCTACAAGCTTATTATTATTACCATTGACTTGAGGCTGATAATAAACTACAAAATCTCCATTTTTAAGTGCCTCCCTAAGACTTGTATCCATTACAACTCTCTCAAATGCTAATTCTGTCATTTCTGCACTGTAATACTGAAAGTTATTTCTTCCCTCATCTTTAGCCTTATACATAGCTGCATCCGCATATTTTATAAGGTTTTGAGCAGATACACCATCATCTGGATAGATACTTATACCAATACTACTCGATATATAAAGAAGATTATCTTCAATAGTGAGAGGTTGTGAAAGAAGTTCTATAAGTTTATTTGCTAAAAGTGAAGCATCTTGACCTTGTCTTAAATCTTCAACAATTATACTGAACTCATCCCCACCTAAACGGGCTAAAGTAGCTTCTTTGCATATCGTTTCATTCAGTCTTTGTGTTACTACTTTGAGAATTTTATCACCTATTTCATGACCAAGTGAATCATTTATTTTTTTAAAGTGATCAAGGTCGATAAAAAAAAGAGCGACTTTGGTACTATTGTTTTTAGCTTTTATTATGGATTGTTCTAGCCTATCATTAAAGAGAATACGATTTGCTAATCCTGTGAGAGCGTCATGATTAGCTTGATAATGCAGGGCATTTTTTTGCGCTTTTAATGCGACTCTTGAGTCTCTTATAGAAATAATCATATTATTCATCGTATTTGAAAGGAGAAAAATTTCTTTAGAGCCATGGTTAGGTATTAATGCAACTGGTATTCCATCATGATCACTATGCTTAATACAGCTAATAATATCGGAAAGTGGTTTCAAGATAAAAAAATGAATTATTATAAAAAGGGACAAAAGAAATAACAAAGATAGTAAAACTAGGTTAATGATGCTCCCTATAATTATTTTATTGAGTTGTGCATTCATGGAAATATTTGAAATATAAATAGCAATAGTGCCTAGTTTATCGCCTGAGTCAGTCGTAATATCATATTTATCTGAATAGTAACATGCTTCTAATTGTTTATTTTGTTCACTATTTTTTGAATCATAATCAATAATGTTTCCCTCAGCATCTCGAATCTTACCGCTTAAAAATGCTTTTTCACCTAAAATTTTACCCATGTTATAATCTTCAACTATAATAGCAAAATTATCACGACCTTCCATTTCATTCAATACAAGCTTGTCATACTCATTTATAGAATACGATTTCATTAAATCCATAACATTCTTTTGCAATGAAACAATAATATGCCTTGAGCTTTGTTTCATTCCTTGGAATATATTATTTTTTGTATCCATATAGACATAAGCAGTATGTATAGACATTATTATCGTAACAACTAAGACAATAATCACTCCAAGCGTTACATAAAGAGAGCGTTCGTGGGTAATATTTTTAAATTCCAAGAACATTCCTTTGAATTGTAGGTAAGTTTTTTATTATATTTTCTGCAGATATTGAAAGAATTGGTAACTGAATATTTTTTTGAACTTCCTTGCCACTCAGGTACTTATCCATTGCATTCACTGCCTCTTGCCCCATTAAATAAGGCTGTTGCATTGCTGAAGCAGCAAGAATTCCTTTTGGAATAAGCTCTAAAAATTCAGGCTCGGCATCAAATGCAATCAATAAAATTTCATCTTTTTTACCACTCTCAGCAATTGCTCGAAGTGCTCCGTTGTAGCTATTAGAAGTTTGTAACCATATTGCACGAAGGTCAGGATAACTCTCTATCATCTCTTTGGAAAAAGTATAAGTTTCCTCTTCGCTCCAAGTTACTAACTGCTTAATATCCGCACCTTTAATTGCTACTTCATCCATGGCTTGCATAAAACCAGCTGTTCTTGCTTGTCCATTGAGCCTTTTTTGAGGTATAGCTACAATCCCAACTCTCCCTTTTTCAAAGCCAAGGGCAACCATCTTTTTAGCAAGAACTTTTCCTATATCATAAGCCCCTTCTCTATTATTTGAAGAGATATAAGAAACATACTCACCGCTATCTGTACCAATGTCAGATATCACAACGGGAATATTAGCACCCTTCGCAAGTTTTAAGATAGTTACACATGCCGAGGAGGTACTTGGAGATACAATAATTCCAGAAACATTCTCTTTTATCGCTTTGACAGTAAGTTCTAATTCAAGTTTTGCGCTATTTTCAGCATTATAAATTTCAAGTTCATAACCTAATGCATCGGCACGATTTTTAACACCACGCCCCATGATCGCCCAAAATGGGATACTGCTATCTGTAACAATATAAGCTAATTTTTTTGTATTTTGTACTTTTGGTGCAACTGAGGAGATATTTGTTTGTAAATTTTTTGTATTTTTAAGCGGTTTATCATCTGAACACGAAGAGAAGAGTGTAAGTAAAGTTATTAAAATAATAAAAAATGGGATACGACTCACTTTTATTCCTTTTTTATCATCGGCATTTTCTCTTTCGAGGAAATGGTATTATCCAATAAAAGAACTATATAAATGCTTAATAGAGCATGGCATGTGCAAATCAAATATCAAGGAGTATTTTGTCAATATTTTTAGTAAAATATTTATTGTCAGATTAAATCTCGTATTAAATTTACAATCTTTTTGTATAATCTTGTTATACACATTTTAAGGAGTTAAAGATGGTTGCATCTCTTAGTACAAGCACAAATATGGTTTACAAACTCATGTCTGAATCAACTGCAATGAGCAATGTTGATTCAAACAAAGCTTCTTCGATTGGTCCTGATATTCAACAAAGTATTCAAGAAAATAAGATGGCTATGGAAAAAGGAAGTACGGACAGTTTTAAACAAGCTTTGAGTAAAATCGATATTTTAATATAAAAGTATCGATTTTTCTTTAGACTTCTTGCAAACCCAAGATTGCTTCGTCATTCTTCCTCGCAATGACCGTCATTGCGAACGAAGTGAAGCAATCTAAAAATGGGTTATGCAAGAAGTCTTTTGATGTTTTATAGTAAGAGTTAGACTCTGTGGCATGTGGAACTTTCCACATGCCATGAAAAAAATTATTTCACTTTTTCTAAATACTCACAATCTACAGTATTTACTCTAATAGTATCGCCCTCAAGAACATGGTAAGGAACTTGAACCACTGCACCTGTCTCTAAAGTTGCAGGTTTTCTGCTTCCACTTGAAGTATCGCCTTTGAAATTTGGAGGCGTGTCTGTAATAACAAGTTCCATAACTTCAGGAGCACTTACAGAAATAGCGTTGCCTTTGAAGAAAATAATATCAACATTGATTCCATCTTTGAACCATTTTGAAGCATCATCACACTGCTCATACGAAAGAGCTAACTGCTCGTACGATTCATTGTCCATAAACTGGAATGATTCACCATCGTCATAAAGGAATTGCATCGTTGTAAAAGTGATTTCAGGAACTTCAAATTTATCACCAGCATGAACAGTTTTTTCAACTACTTTGCCATTTAAAAAACTTTTCATCTTCATACGAACAAATGCCGCACCTTTGCCTGGTTTAACATGTTGGAATTCTACTACTTTATATGGTACTTCGCCTACAATAAGACGAACATTTTTCTTGATATCACTCATGCCTACAGTTGCCATAAAACACCTTCTTTTTTAAAAATAATTTCGGAATTTTACATAAAAAGCGCTTAAGTTTCACTAGTCTATTTTTTCTATATAAGCAAAAACTAGTTTTAGCTATAATACTTATCAATGAAAAATTAGCAAAAGGTTCTCAGATGTCAAATTTAGCTTACGCAGAACACTACAATAAAAGTGATTATAATCAATGGGAAGGCGATTGGGAACTCATACATGGCTCTGCTTATGCCATGTCGCCCTCGCCTATATTTGACCATCAGTTTATAAATTTAAAAATATCAAGACAATTAGATGAAAAACTTGACGGTTGTAGTGAATGCTATGCTGTATTTGAAACAGATGTTGAGTTTAGTGAAGAAACTGTTGTGCGACCAGACTCTTTTGTAATATGCTATGAACCACAAGATAGATTAAACAAAGCTCCTGAGATAATTTTTGAAGTGATTTCAAAAAGTACAGCAAAAAGAGATGAACAACTCAAATTTGAACTTTATCAAAATGAAGGTGTAAAGTATTATATTTTGGTCTATCCAAATGGAAAAAAAGCAAAAGTTTATAAACTAGAAAATTTCAAATATGTAAAAATTGGCGATTTCACAGATGAGAACTACACATTTGAGCTAGAAAAATGTAGTATAGATTTTGATTTTAATTTTATTTGGCGAAAAAAATAGTACAAAATAACTCTCTTTTAGATTGCTTCGCTTCGCTCGCAATGACAGTCATTGCAAAGAACTTTTCCGTCATTGCGAGCGAAGCGCGGCAATCTTAGTTTTGCAATAAGTTTGATGCTACAATTACAAAAAAAATAATACATTTTAGGATACAAATAACTATGGAATTTACCCTCGAAGCCACTTCAAAAAATGCCCGTGCATGTACAATCAAAACAGCGCACTCCACTATAAAAACGCCAGTTTTTATGCCTGTTGGAACTTTAGGAAGTGTAAAATCACTCGATATGGACGATGTTTTAAACATGCTCGGTGCTGAAATAATTTTGGCAAATACTTACCACATGTACCTCAGACCTGGAGACAAAACTGTTGCTAAGATGGGAAAACTTCACGGTTTTACAACCTATCCAAAAAGTTTTTTAACAGACAGTGGCGGTTTTCAAGCATTTAGTTTGAGTGACATCTCAAAAGCAAGTGAAAATGGCATAGAGTTTCGCTCTCATATTGACGGTTCAAAACACTTTTTTACACCCACGAAAGTGATAGATATTCAGCATAATCTAGGCTCAGATATTATGATGATTTTGGATGATTTGGTGGCACTTCCAGCGACGCAAGAGAGAATCGCTCTGAGTATTGAGAGAACAACGGCTTGGGCGAAAGAGTCCATTGAGTATTTCAGAGCCAAACAAAAAGAGGGTGTTGGCGTAGAGCAAAACATCTTTGCTATCATTCAAGGCGGAACAGACAGAGCATTTCGTACCAAAAGTGCCACAGAACTTTGCGCCCTTGATTATGATGGTTTTGCTATCGGAGGATTGTCAGTCGGCGAATTAAACAACGAAATGTACGACACAGTAGAACACACGGTTCAGTACATGCCAAAAGACAAACCTCGTTATCTCATGGGTGTCGGGACACCTGAGGATTTGATAGAAAATATCGAAAGAGGCATCGACATGTTTGACTGTGTTATGCCCACAAGAAACGCACGAAACGGTACACTTTTTACCTCATTTGGAAAGCTCAACATCAAAGGTGCAAAGTTTAAAGAGGATGAGTTGCCAATCGACCCTGAATGTAAATGTATCACATGCCAAAAATACTCAAGAGCCTACCTAAACCACCTCTTTCGCTCAAGAGAAATTACCTATTTTAGACTTGCAACTATTCATAATTTACACTACTATTTAAACCTTATGAGAGAAGTGCGTGAGGCTATTTTAGAGGATAGATTTGCGGAGTTTAAAGCAGAATTTTATAGAAAAAGAAGTTAAATATTACCTAGACTTCTTGCAAAACCTAGATTGTTTCGTCATTCTTCCTCGCAATGACGGTCATTGCTTCGCTTTCCTCGCAATGACCGTCATTGCGAACAAAGTGAAGCAATCTAAAAATGAGTTTTGCAAGAAGTCTACTCTTTAACACTCCAAAAGTGTAATGCAATTACGCCCATTTTTTTTATTTTGCCAGAGTACTTTATCGGGTGGGGTCAACCAATTTTTTGTCCAGACTTCACCCAAAATAACTCTCTTGATTTAATCCCCCCACTTTATAACTTGTCACAAGAGTTAACAGCCAAAATATATAATACGAGCGTTTCATCTTTCCACCGCCACAAAACCAAGTTCAGCTATAGTAGAATCCATACCACCACTCTTAACCCACCCAATAAATTGTTTAACTTTTAAATTCTCTTTATTCCATACAAGATTTAATTCTCTTTTTATAGGGTAAGTTCCATTTTTAATCGTTTCAATAGATGGATGAACATTTTCAATCGCACTAATACGAATTGGATAGCCCATTTGTTCATATCGATTTGCTTCTGCATAAGAGACATACCCAATAGCACCTTTTAATCCTGAAACCCAAAGTGTGGCATTAATATTAGCCTCTGATTCCCAAGCATCTGCTCGAATAAGTTTTGCATTTGGGAGTAAATTATTATGCTTAGGACTATTTAAACCAGTATATGCTTCAAAAACTGCTAAAGTTCCGCGATCTATTTTTTTTGAGATAACAATAAGATTTATGGATTTACCTCCGATTTCTTTCCAATCACAAATCGAGCCATCATAAAGTTCTATAAGCTCTTTTTTTGTTAAATTTTTTATAGGTTGGGAACTATGATAAATAATTGCTAAAGCATCGTATCCTATCGTCATATAAGTGAAATTAGCTCTTTCTTCATCGCTTAAATTGCGTGATACCATGGCTATATCGCTACTTTGATTGGCAATATCTTTTAATCCAGTTTCACTTCCTCCTCCTTTTATCTGCAACGACCCTCCAGCAGATAAGAAGTAAGCACGAGATATTTTTTCTATAATTGGCTGAATGGTAGTAGCACCACTAAAATGCAAAGCATCCGAAGGCATTATTTCTGCTTGTAATAGCATGCTCAAAAAGAGGATAAACATAGCTGGCATAAACTTCTCAACACTCCAAAAGTGTAGTGCAATTACGCCCATTTTTTTTACTTTGGTAAAGTGCTTTATCGGATTGAGTAAGTAATCTATCTCCATTTGAGAGTACATCAGGAACACAGCTTACAACGCCAAAACTCATTGTAACAAACGGTGCTACTTTTGACCCTTTATGTTTAATACCCAGTTTTACTATATTTTCTCTTGCCAATTCTACAAGTTTACATGCTTCTGCTGGAGGCGTTGCTTGAAGAAGTATCACAAACTCCTCTCCTCCATAACGGGCAACAACATCTATGGTACGACTAAAAGTTGCTTTTAGCACATCAGAAACCTGCTTGATTACCTTATCTCCTTCTTGGTGACCATAAGTGTCATTATAAAGTTTAAAATAATCAATATCACACATGACAAGAGCTAAAGCATTTGCTGTTCTCCTAGCATACTCTACTTCTTTAATGAGTGCTTCATCAAAATAGCGACGATTAAAAAGAGCACTCAATCCATCCGTAGTAGCCAAAGTATCAAGAAGACGATTTTTTTCTTTTAACTCATCTAAAATCGCTACTTTTTGGGTTATATCTCGGTTGGCGACACGCACTCCCATGTAAATTCCATCATGCGTATATACTGGTCTGCATATATGATCTACAAAAATAATAGCACCATCCTTGCGAACAACACGAAACTCAACTTCCTGAGCATCTTCTTCTGGGCGATTAGGCAAATGGGCTTCACTCACATGTTTACTCCAATTAGGAGTATCATCAGGATGGATAATGTCAACAAGCAAAGAGGGATTTTGCATAAATTCATTTGGAGTGTATCCAGTGATTCTCTCTACCGATGGAGAAATATAAGCTATACTTTTATCGACATCCAGCCAGTATTCCCAATCATAAGTCCAATCGGCAACAATACGATACTTTTCTTCACTCCCCTTAAGTGCTTCTGCAAACTCCTCAAGAGGACGAATAACTTGACGAGGAATCAAATAAAAACCATTAAAAAGTGCGATAAATACCAACAATCCACCCGAGAGTATCATGATGATAAAAAGTGTTCTCTCAACCTCTTTTTCTCTTTGAGAAAAATAATTATTTAATCCACTCATCTGCATTTCAAGATTATTAGAATAACTCTCAACCTCTTCAAGTGCTACTTTTGCATCTCCAAGACGATTTTCACTAGTGTATGAAACCGCACTGATAAGCTTTTTGTAGAGCTGTTCGTAGCTCCTAAACAAAGAGTCTGTATCGTACATATTATCTTTTTTTATGAGCAATATATCGTCATGGATTTGATTAGAAAGTTCTACTGTTTTTAAAAAACCTTTTTCATTTCCCAAAAAGGTAGCGTTGAGCGTTGAAGAAACCATTTTTTCTATTTTTTTAGTGAGTTCTTGCGAATGTTTATGTGCTTGAATCATCTCAGCCAAGTTGTGATGTAAAAAAATATGCATAGCCCAAAACAAAGCAACTACCATAATGCTTGTTATGAGAGTTGGTAACCAGAGTGTATAATACGAGCGTTTCATCTTTCCACCACCACAAAACCAAGTTCAGTTATACTAGAATCCATACCACCACTCTTCACCCACCCAATAAATCGTTCCACTTTTAAATTGTCTTTGTTCCACACAAGATTTAAATCATTTTGGATAGGATAAGTTCCATCTTTAATCGTTTCAGGAGAAGGGTAAACATTTTCAATTTCACTAATGCGAATTGGATAGCCCATTTGTTCATACCGAATCGCCTCTGCATGTGAGACAATAGCGATTGCACCCTTGAGTCCAGCAACCCAAAGAAGAGTATTTATGTTGGACTCCGCTTCCCAAGCATCCCCGCGGATAAGTTTTGCATCTGGTGGTAAATTTTTTCGTTTTGGACTTTTTAAACCACTGTATTTTTCAAAAGTTGCTAGAGTTGCTCGATCAATTTTTCTTGAGATAATGATTAGATTTGAACACTCACATCCACTATTTTGGCACTCTGTTATTGAGCCATCATAAAACCCAATCAGCTCTTTTTTTGTTAAATTTTTGATAGGTTGACTTTTATGATGGATAACTGCCACTGCATCAATAGCGATTGTCATATAAGCAAAACGACTTTTCTCTTCTTCACTTAAATTGCGCGCAATCATTGCTATATCGCTACTATGGTTCATGACTTTTTGCAATCCCACCTCACTTCCTCCACCTTCTACATACAGCGATTCTTTGTTTGTTTGCTCATAGGGAACGGCTATTTTTTCTATAATCGGCTGGATAGTTGTACCACCGCTAAAACGGATAATATCTGAAGATGTTGTTTCTGCTTGTAAAGAAATACTCAAAAGGAGAATAAATAG
This sequence comes from Campylobacterales bacterium, assembly GCA_026390075.1. Taxonomy (GTDB): domain Bacteria; phylum Campylobacterota; class Campylobacteria; order Campylobacterales; family Sulfurimonadaceae; genus Sulfurimonas. The sequence continues at coordinate 18,550 of JAPLGP010000029.1, read as the reverse complement.
AGTTGTCTTCATAAAGTTCCCTACGACGCTTTTCAAATATAGTACCATAAAATAAAAAAAATATATCTTTTTTTACTTGATTTTTGCTAAATGGGGGGGGGAATTGTTACTTTATAAACCCGATAGCACTCTTGATTGCATTGATGTAACTCAGCGTTTTTGCTTTGCCCCTGTAAGCTATATCAAAGGCTGTTCCATGGTCAACAGAGGTTCGAATGATTGGCAAGCCCAGCGATATATTTACGCTCTCATCAAAATAAAGAGCTTTGAGCGGAGCTAAACCTTGGTCGTGGTACATGGCTACAAAATAGTTAAAGTTTGATCGAAAATGTGGGGTAAAAGCGATGTCAGGAACAATCGCACCGTAAAAAAGTTCTTTGCCTATCGTCTCATTTGCAATTTTTATCGCCACTTCTATTTCTCTCTCTTCATCGCCTAGTACGCCATTGTCTCCAGCATGTGGATTCAGACCCAAAACGGCTACTTTTTTGTTCCCGATGCTTTTATATAAATCAAGCAAAAAAGTTGTGATTTTCTCTTTTTGAATCGTGGCAGGAACATCTTTGAGCGGAATGTGTTCGGTGTAAAGTGCGACAAACATCTTTTCACATCCGAGCATCATAATGGCATCTTTTTTGAAATACTCTCTTAGCAAATCCGTATGCCCAACATAATGAAGTCCTGCTAATTTCCACGCCTCTTTGTGGATTGGCATCGTCACAACAGCATCCGCTTCTTTTGTTTCACATAGCTCTATCGCACGCATAAAAGAGTCGTACGAGTACTTTCCACATGCCCCGTCCACGACTCCAATTTTGATTTTAAATTCACCTTCCACATGGCATGTGGAAAAATCATCTGGAACTTTAACACCTAAAAGTTTTGCACTTTGTTCGAGCATGTGGGAATTTATACAGTAGATTGGATTGCAGAGTTTTGAGACTTCTGCGTGGGCTTTGAGTGCTATCTCTGCACCAACGCCATTGAGGTCGCCAATGCTTACTGCGATGCTAGGTTTCATCGGGTTGTAAGTCGTTTCATCTCTTTGACTGCATCCGCCAAACCGCTAAAAACACTTCTTGCAATGATACTCTGCCCGATGTTAAGCTCTATAATTTCCTCTATCTTCATCATCTCATGCACATTATGATAATTCAGTCCATGTCCAGCAGCAACTTCAAGCCCGATTTTTTTGGCATGTTTTGCAGAATGTTTTATATCTTCAAGTGCTTTTTCAAGTCGTTCTGAGAGTATATAGCGAGGAAGCTCTAGCTCTTTGACTGAGTGGTTTGAGTAAGGAAGTGAAGAGTTGAGCATGGCAAAAAGATTTGCAAAAGTTCCCGTGTGAAGTTCCACCATCTCCGCACCTAACTCACGAGATTTTTCCATCGCTAGAAGTGTCGGGTCAACAAAAAGTGAAACAGGGATTATAGAGTCATGCAACTGCTCGATAGCATAACGAATTTCCTCTTCGTACCCAAAAACATCCAATCCACCCTCTGTTGTTACTTCCTCTCTTTTTTCAGGAACTAAAGTCGCACGATGCGGACGCAAGTCACAAACGATGTCTAAAATATCTCTATTTATCGAACACTCCAAATTCACTGGCACACTCGAGTTTTGCATAATATTTTTCGCATCCATATCTTGAATATGTCGTCTGTCTTCTCGTAAATGAATAGTAATTTGGTCAGCACCATTTCCACATGCCACAAAAAGAGCCTGCAGTATATCAGGGTCATTTACGCGTCTAGCTTCTCTTAAAACTGCCACATGGTCGATGTTTACGCCTAGTTTCATTGTACTCATTTGTTTGCCTCTTTTGCTTTATTCATAAATTCTATATACTCATTTTCAAGATTATCAGGATTTATACTTGCTCCAACATGCACATGCACAACCTTTTTCTCTGCATAAGGTGCATTTTTGAAAACTACTTCTAAAGGTTCATTTATAAAGACAGGAACAATTTCAAGATGATTTGCTTTTGCTATTTTAGCTGCACCATTTTGAAATTTTCCAAGTTTATTCGTCTTATTTCGCTCACCCTCTGGAAAAATATAGATATTAAGCGTATCCACTTTGGTGAGTGTTGATTTTATCTTTTTAAAAAAACTCAGAAGCCCTTTTCCAGTTTCTAAATCCACACTGATACAACCGCTAAATTTGAAAAAATCTCCATAAAAAGCGTTAAGAAGTTCCTCTTTTGCGATCCATGCACCTGTTTTATGGTGGAGTGAAAAAACATGTTCCATGACTATGATGTCAAGAAGTGAGCGGTGGTTTATGGCATAGAGAATTTTGTCTTTTTTTGGAAGTTCACCGATAACTTTTACTTCTATATTTAAAAATTCCAAGACACTATTTGAATATGCCTGACGGTCGTGTGAGAGTTTTGTGTACGCTGGCTTTTGTGAGATAAATGGATGAAAAAATGTTTTCTTAAAAATGTTAATATACTTGTATCCAAGTTCTATCATAAATATATATTTGCCGAGTGTTTTTAGCATATAATCTCCCCCTTTTGAAAGGGAAAATTATAGCTAAAATTGTTAAACCTCAATTATTGTTGCTCTACACTTTTATCTCATTTGTTTGATTTATCTATTTTTGTGTATAATCGGCTAAATTACACATAGGAGGGTTCAGATGATAGATATTGAAGTGTTCAAGCATGAAATTATAGAGAGACTTAAACCTCTTAATCTTGATAAAATAATACTCTTTGGTTCTTATGCTTATGGTACGCCTAATGAAGATAGTGATATTGACTTGTATGTTGTTACAAAGGATGAATTTATTCCTCAGAGCTTTGAAGAAAACAACAATCTCTACTTAAATATATCAAGAGAAATTCGTGACTTAAGAAGTAAGTCTGCCATTGATTTGATAGTACATACAAGAGCCATGGCGGATAAATTCAAAGACCTTAACAGCTCTTTTGCTCAGGAACTCTTTACAAAAGGTGCCATCTTACTATGAATATGATAGAAGAATGGATTAAGGCTGCTTACTTGGATGTTGAAAGTATGCGCTATATTGTATCGGTTGAGCATCTTACTTCCATTACGGCTTTTCACGCGCAACAATCGATAGAAAAATCTTTTAAGGCTCTTGTTGAAAATAAGTACTCCAAGGTCAACAAACAACATGATTTATTAAAGCTATACTCTTTGATTTCTGACTCATTTACAGTTCAAAATAGTGATATGCTAGATACGCTCAATCAACTATACATTGATTCTCGCTACCCTGGGAGTTTCGGACTCCTCCCATATGGCAAACCCACTTTAAAAGATGCAAAAGAATTCTACGAGTTTGCTAAAGATATATTCGAGCAAGTCTGCATGTTCCTAAACATCTCTATAGACGAGATAAAAGCTCAATAAAAATTTTATTCTTTATCTTTTTTAGGTGTGTCCCTTCTTAGAGACATCTCCGACTCCATAATTCGTATCTCATCACTTGCGTTTATGCGAATGGAATCACTTGCTTTTAAATGTTTTTCTTTGAGTTTGTCTGGATACTCTATATGATTTAATATATGTTTTATACAGTTAATTCTAGCTTTTTTCTTATCATCTGAACGAATAATTATCCATGGCGCATGGTCTGTGTGAGACGCTAAAAGCATAGAATATTTTGCGATAGTATATTTATCCCAAAGTCCTTGTGAAAGCTCATCAACAGGCGAGAGTTTGTATTGTGCAAGAGGGTCTTCTCTTCTTGATTTAAATCTTTTTTCCTGCTCTTCTTTTGAAACAGAAAAGTAAAATTTGAAAATCTGTATGCCTGAGTTTATGAGCATTTTCTCAAACTCTGGAACATCATGCAAAAACTCTTTATGCTGTTCTTGCGTACAAAATCCCATGACAGGCTCAACACCGCCACGATTGTACCAACTTCTGTCAAAAAGAACTATCTCCCCAGCAGAAGGCAAATGATGCGAATATCTTTGAAAATACCACTGCGTTTTTTCAACATCACTCGGCTTGTCAAGTGCCACAACTCGCGCACCACGAGGATTGAGGTGTTCGTTGATTCTCTTGATTGTTCCACCTTTTCCAGCAGCATCACGACCCTCAAAAATCATTAATATCTTCTGCCCCGTATCTTTCACATGGTTTTGCATCTTCAAGAGGTCGATTTGAAGTTTCTTTAGCTCATTTTCATACTCAACAACACTCTCTTTTACCCAAACAGCAACCCTTTTAGGTGCACCTTTTTTATTTCTTTTTTCAAACTCTTCTTTTTGCTTTTTTTCATCCTTTCTTCTATCTGGATGCACTATCTTCTCAATAGCTAAATCTTCTTGCAACTCATGGTCAATCATATCTCTTTTGTGTCCCATCTCTCACTCCAGTAATTATATTTTTTAATTAAACTTCTTGCAATACTCTCTCATAAGATTGCTTCACTTCGTTCGCAATGACCGTCATTGCGAGGAAGAATAACGAAGCAATCTGAGTTTTGCAAGAACTCTATTATAAGCCAAGCAATATTAAAAAGAGTTTTTTATGAGCTCATTCAATTTACTTACATCCTCTGTGTTTGCAAAACAACTTTTTTCACCACATAACATAAATGCTTTGTCCGCTGTAAGTTTAAATTGCACAAAAGGATATTCCAAACTTACCAACTCATAGGAGTTGATTTTAAAACTCTCTTCATTCGATTTTAGAACTCTATCGCCCTTTAAATAGCGTAGCATTTGTGTGAGCATTTGCGGGAAATAGATTGGTTTTCGCCCTAATTCATACGAGTTGTACTCCATGGTTTTAAAAGCAAAATGTACATATTTTTCATCTTCAAGGAGCGTGCTAAGAGAGATAAGATTTTCTATCATAATGCTCACAGAACTGGTATAAGTGTTGTCTGTTGTCTCAGCTTTTGTGACAAATTCTCCTATACTGAAATTCCACTCGCCTTTGTTGTAAAACTCTTCTAAAGCCTTGTTTGCAAATCGCTGTGCATCGATGAGATACAGCTCATTTTGTGTCCATTTATACGCACTAAGAAGCGCTTGTACCAAAAACGCATAATCCTCCAAAAAAGCCTCTACTTTGGGTGTTTTATGAATCAGTGTCGTATGATACAAAACTCCATTAATATACATACTTTCTAAAAGAGCTTCAAGACTTTTGATAGCTCTTTGATTATATTTATCATCAATCGCACCGAGTTCAAAGAGTGATTTTATCATCATAGCCGACCATGAAGTTTGAACTTTTTTATCTATAAACGGATACTCTCGTTTTTTTCTGATATTTTGAAGAAGCATTTTGACATCTTCAAACCACGCAGGTTTTACACCACTCTCAAAACGAATGATGTTTTTACCCTCAAAATTGCCTCCGAGTGTGACATCCATTTCACTCAGCATTTCTTTTACATCTTCATATCCATTTTCTAACAAAGCACGGTTGACTTCACTATAACTATAAACAAAGTAAGTTCCCTCTTCTCCCTCACTATCAGCATCACTTGCAGAGTAAAAAAGGTCATCTTCACTCATAAAGTTGTACCAAAAATCAGCTATCTCTTTAGCAGTTTCTAAAAATTGCACCTCTTTGTAAGTGAGATAGGCTTGTGTGTAAACTCCACATAAAAGGGCATTATCATAAAGCATCTTTTCAAAGTGCGGAACTTTCCACATGCCATCCACGGAATAACGACAAAATCCGCCATCGATTAGGTCGTACATTCCACCTTTTTTCATCGACTCCAATGTATGCACTACCATCGCTTTTGCGCTTTTGTCATCATAAAGTCGGTCTATAGTGAGAAGTGCAGTTAAAGTGCTGGCATGTGGAAATTTTGGTGCAGAGGAAAAACCGCCATCCTTCGTATCATAGTTATTTTTTGCTTGAAGCATAAAATTTTTTACGATATCTTCTTTGAGAACTGTTGCTTCTTTTGGGTGTTCTTTGTGCTTTAAAAACTTTTCAATTTCATCCGCATTTTCAAATAGTTTTTGGTCATTCTCGCCCACTTTTTGTGCGATGAGTTTTGTCAAATCTTTAAAACCCATCCCCTCAATGCTCCCCTGTTTTGACTCAGGTGGAATATAAGTTCCTGCAAAAAATGGCTTGTTTTGAGGCGTACAAAAGATAGAAGTCGGCCAACCACCTGCCCTGCGATTGAGCAGCATGTGGACTTCTTGGTAATGTTTATCGATGTCTGGACGCTCTTCACGATCCACCTTGATACAAACAAAATTTTCATTTAAAATATCAGCACACTCCTGATTTTCAAAAACGCTCTCTTCCATCACATGACACCAGTGACACGAGCTATACCCGATGCTTATAAATATTGCTCTATTTTCTTTTTTTGCTTTAGCGAAAGCTTCTTCGCCCCAAGGATACCAATCTACAGGATTGTTTTTATGTTGTTGCAGGTAGGGAGAATCTTCTTTTTCTAATCTGTTTGGCATGTGGAATTCCTACTTCTAAAAATATGTATTTTGATTTTTTGTAGAGTAGAGGAAAATTACTAATTTTGTGCTTAAGAAAATATTTTAAGCACAAAAAGTGAGTTTTAAAACCCAAATTTTAGCTTGAAGGGCTTTGTGACTTAATCTTTTTTTGCTTTTTTATCATTGCGTTTTTCTTTTAAAGTTTTTGTCGGTGCTTTTTTAACTGACTTTTTTGCATCTTGACCTTTTGCCACAATATCCCCTTTGTTTAGATTTGTTTATCGTAGAGTTGTTCACACATTGTATAGGACTTATACTTAAAGCTGATACTAAACTTTTTATTTCCTAGCCATTTTATAAAAAAGTTTTTGCGTTGTTATATCTTTGGGTATCGGTTCATTGTGTAAGATATTTTGAGTTAAAATTTTTGCCAAATAGGGAGCAAATACAAAACCTCTTGAACCTAAAGCATTTATGATGTATAGATTTGGATAGTAATTTAGAGATTCTTGTGGGATTTTTGTTCCATTTTTTATAGAAGGATATTTCTCTAAACTACTCTCATAGTCAACCGCTTTGCCAATAACTGGGAAATAGCTTTTGATTGTTGCTCTAGCACCTTTATATATTTTTACAATCTCCAAATCTTTGAGTTTTATGAGCTCATCTGCTTGTTTTAAAAGAGTCTGGAGTTGTGATTGGTCACTATTTTCATAAAACGCACACTTTTCACATGTGCTTATACACTCCATTTTTACACTATCGTGTCTCTCATGCGTCGCTCCGATAGATACTGTGCCATCTTGCTTATTTGTTGAAATGGAAATGGATTTATGAATATTAAAAGGAATTTTTGTAGTTGTTTTCACATCAATTCTAAGCCCAAAAATAGGTGCTATCTGCATGTATGGAATCTCTACTAAGGATTTACTTACACCTTGAGCCAAGATAATATTTCTTGCCCTCACCTCATCTACGATATAAAATCCATCTTTAAAACTTAACTCTTTGATATCTTTTTTATAAAAATCACACTCTTGCGTTAATTTTTTACAAATTTGTATAGGTTCTATGACTGCTGCATTTTCATAAAAATATCCATCAATATTCATAAAATCATCAGAAATATTCTTTAGCTTTTGCGTGTCAAAATAGTCATATTTTATGTTGTTTTGTGCCAGTTTATCTTGCGCAAAATTATCATTTGCAACTCTTAAAACACCCTTTGCATCCACTGCTTCTAAAAGTAATGTTTTATAAAAATCCAAAGAGAAGTCTAAAGCATCATTTACCAAAGAGTTATAAATATTTTTTTGCCCAGGAAGTGGTGATAAAAAAGCTCCCGCAGCTCCACTCGCACCTCCAGCTATGCCCTCTCTATCTGTTAGAGCAACACTTTTACCCTCTTTATGCAAGAAATAAGCCATAGAACTCCCAGCACTTCCAGCACCGATAATTAAAAAATCATATATTTTCAAATGTTGCATTTTAGCACTCTAAGATATTGAGCGGAAGCTCGATAATAAACTTTGCTCCGCGTTCACTATTGTGCACTTCTAACTTTCCTTTACAATGCTCTTTTATAATAGTTTTTGACATATAAAGACCCAAACCTGCTCCATCTTTAGCCTCTTTAGTACTAAAATAAGGGTCAAAAATTTTATCTATTATTTCATCTGGAACTCCACCCGCATTATCTTCAATGAGGATATAAACTTTTGATTCTTTTTGATACGAACTAAGCCATATAGTAGCTTTTTGTGTACTTTTTTCAAGCAATGCATCTCCAGCATTTTTAAGTATATTTAATATAACTTGCTTTAGCTCATTCACATAACTCTCTAAAACAATATCTTCATCAATGATTATAATAACATCAATATTTTTACTTTTTAGCGATAAATCAATAACATGTAAACAAGACTCTATAATGTCTTTAACATTCGCTTTTTCTACTATTTTATCTTTTTTAAAAAAATTACGAAAATCGTTAATAGTTTGTGAAAGATATTGAGAGAGTTCACCAATAGCATTTAAGCGTTCTTGAAAAAATTCTTCCTTGTAGTTGTGCATCATCACATCAAGAGAGAGTGTTCCAGAAATAGCAGATATAGAAGCTAACGGTTGACGCCATTGGTGCGCTATCATACTAATCATCTCTCCCATCTGCGCAAGACGAGATTGATGAAGCATATATGCAGTTTTTTCATTATTCTTGATTATCTCCTGCAATACACGATTTTCAAGTGTTTTAGAGAGCTCTTCATAGGCTTTAGCAGATGTAATATTTTCACACACTTCTTTATACCCGACTATATTATTTTTACTGTCTATATCTGGAGAAACAGTAGTTTTAATCCAGTAAAAGTTCCCATCCTTAGTCCTGTTTTTTATCTCTCCACTCCAAGTATTTCTACTTTGAATTGTTTTCCACATGCCATCAAATATCTCTTTTGGCATATCTTGGTGGCGAACTATATTATGTGGTTTGCCAATTAATTCTTCTCTTGAATAACCAGAAGCATCTTCAAATGCTCGACTTACATAGGTAATAATACCGTTCACATTCGTTTTTGAAGCGATAATATATTTGTCAAAAGTGTCTAAAAGTCGTTTAATTTCATCCGTTTTATCCATTAAAGGATAGTCGTCACTTTGAGTAATATTTTCACTCCGCATTTGTTTTATATCTGATAATCGTAGCATGGTATATCCGCTTTTTTAACTTCAACACTGTCCATCTTTTTAAATTCTCTAATAAGTGCCATTTGACGACTTGCAAGATACTCTTTTATAGTATCAGCATTTTTTATATCTAATTTATAAAGTAATACTATGTCGTAACTACGCAGGTTCTCATCAATTCTAAAAATAGTTGCATCTGTAATTACGGATATCAACCTTGCATGGAGTGTTAAATTTATAGAGATTTTCACTATATCGTTGACCCTCATACCAGGAGGTAAAGCATTGATTTCAATTTTTACAGAAACTTCAGCTATGTCGATAATCCGAACATCCCCTGCAAATTTTATATTTTTATAAAAAAGTGTGCATCCATGTTTTTCTTCTGGTTCTAAACGAATAAATTTTCTATCTACTGAACTTCTTGGAGCAAAACTCATTTGATTAATCACGATAGTTTGGTTGTCTAAGTCTATAGATTTTATGGATTTACAAACAACACTTTTAGGAAATATTTCAGAACTTATAGTCATAAATTTGCTTAATTTAACAATCTTCAACTGTGGGTAAGATGTTTTTAAAGTTACCTCATCCTCCGTAATTTCTGAAATTACAGCAGGATTTACAATGGTCAGTCCTTTGTAAAAATTGTGTATTTTTACCTCTGCTGAGTTATCTTTTACTATTTTCATAAAAGTAAGAATAGCTTCTTTATCTTGTCTTATCGTATCACTATTGGTTGCATCATTATCAAAAAGACCCATAAGGTTCAACTCTGTTACATCATCGAAAGACAAAATACTATGCCCATCTTTTTCAGGGATATCTCTTGATTTTAAGATGAGATGACGCATTTCACCTTTATAATTTTTCATTTTTGTATGAAAAAGCTTTCCTGAATTCGCTACGGCAGTATCGTACCATTTCGATTCGGTAGTCGTATATAAAAAGTCTTTATGCTCAAGTAATAATCCATCAATATCACTATATTCTTTCGTAAAACTTTCTAAATCATCCACTTTAAAAAATTCTAAAAAGCGTTTATTTGAAAGTATAAACTTTCCTTCATACATCATGACAACTATGTTATTTTAATAATTAAAGATAGTTTGAATTTGACTGAAGAAAAGACGACGATTTTCTTCTTTATGAATATCTATAACCGAATCATAAATAGCTTGAACAAGTTCTGGAACTTTTGCTGGTTTTGATAAATAACGAAATATTCCTAAGTTAATCGCAGAGTGCAGATACTCTTTGTCGTCGTAAGCTGAAAGAATGATTATCTTACACTCTGGCTCACTGGCTTTAATTTTTTTTATCATATCAAAGCCATTCATTTTTGGCATATTAATATCAGTGATTAAAATATTTGGTTTGAACTTAACAAAAGCGTTATACCCATCTTCACCATTTTCAGCCGTTATAACATTACCAAATATTCTGCTGAGTAATTTTTCTACATTCTCCCGTAAACCATCATTATCTTCCACATATAATAAATTCATATTACCAGAGAGCTGTTTTATCTCTTCAATTATTTGTTGCATGTTTACTAATCACTACTTTGCTTGAATTTGTATTATTATACATTTATAATATTTAGTTTACTTACAAAAGATACAAAATTATTATTAAATTTAGAGGTCTAATGAAAAAATTCATTTCTTTATATAAATGAGTCTAAACTCTGGAAAATAAAATATAACTATACTGGTTACAATGCCTAAAATAAAGAGGATAGAATAACCAAAAAGTTCAGTAGTAGCAAAGATATTCTTTCTTGACTCTACTTTTTGGGCACTTTTCACTTCTGCACTTTCATATTCTTTTGTTTTTTGTAAACGAATTTCTTCTTCACTGAGTTGATATTTTTGAGTACTTATGGCATCCGATTTAACAAGCTTTGTTGCACTTTTACTCAATTTTTTAGTTGTTTGAGTAGTTCCATCTGCATTCACATCATAAGCATCTTTAAACATTTGCTTTATAAGTTTTTGAGCTTCTTTATGGATAGTTGGATTGGTAAGTGGTTCTATCACTAAAATACTTGATTTACCTGAGGGAAGAATGTGGACATTAAAATTATTTTTTTTTGCCAACTCTTCAAGTTGAGTATAGAGTTTATGTTTTTCAAACGCATTCATTACCAACTCTGCTTCGCTGATTTTAGGATAAGTTGCAAAAACTATTTTTTTTGGAAAAGCATCCAAATTTTCTTCTGCGCTTAGAGAACAAAGATTGATAAACATAAACAAGAAAAAAACTATTTTTATATATTTTCGCACTAAAAAATCACTACCAAACACTCTTTATTTTTTTACATATTTTATATTATAAAAAAGCAACAAAGCAGAAAGCACAGCTAAAATGAAAAACCATATATAGCGTTTTTGAAAAGAGTATGCATCTGTTTCTTTTGCTTTTTCTTCCATTTTAGGTGTTGGTATTTCCACTTGTTTTGCTACTGCCTGAGCTTCTACTTGTTTTACTTCACTCAGTGTTGCATTGACTTCTTTTTGAACTTGTTCGACTACTTTTACTGGCTTAACTGCTTGAATTTTTTGTACGACTTCAACTTCTTGCACTTTTTGCGCTACTTGAGAAGTTGATTTACTCAGTTTTGCACATGCGCTATAAACATCTTCAAACTTTGAATTCATTACATTCATAACTTTTTCGCGTATTTCATTATTGATTATTGGTTCAATCACTAAAATAGTATAACCAGCCAAAGGACGCATGCCAATTATCAAATCATTCTCTTTTGCCACAACGCCAAGCTTTTCATACGCTTCATCTGCTTGAAACTTTTTCAATACTGCTTCTGCTTTATCTTTTTGTAAATAATTTCCAAAAATAATTTTCAGCGGATACACTTTAGGGCAAAGTGTTTTTTTCATCTCAAGCTCTGAAGAAGCACCTAAAGAGCTATATATGAATAAAATAAAGAATCCCATAAACATCGTTTTCATATCTACTTTCCCTTAAAAAAATTAAATTGATTATAGTGTTTTAATCATAAAATATGCAAGTCGATTTTATAAGACTTAATTGACTATAATCCTTATTCAAAAATTTATATAAAATATGGAAAACAATACAATTGAGCTGGTTTAATTTTTTTGATACAAAAACAGAGCTAAAACACTCCTTTGGAAGAGGGATAAATGCAAATCTCTCAGAACATGAAGAAGAACTTTTCAACAAATCGTATGAAGCGTTTGAGCAAAAAGAGATACTCGATGCCTATGATTACTTGTTCCAATCTCTTGAAAACTTCACAAACGGCATATCAAATCAAAATGTAACAATAAAAAGAGAAGAAGACAAACTAAGCTTTGAAATTTTGCAAGGATGTGCAAAAATCATTGGCACTATTACAAAAGAGCATCTCTACGCAGAGTCTATTCTTACAAAAAAAAGTAGTGCAAATGTCGCCTTAAAAAGGTATATTTTAGAGAGAAATTACCAGCTCACTTACACAAATTATTTTAGTGATGATGCCTATTTAAAATTAAAACTTTATCATGACAACATTACAATGAGTCCTCAAAAAGTTTTTTTTCCTCTTCGAGAATTAGCCTTAAATGCAGACTTTGACAAAGAATATACCCGATGTGAATTTACAGATATTATCCTAGAAGATATCGCACATGTAAAGCCTCTACAAATAAAAGAGTTACAAATAAAATATGATTTTATGCAAAAATGGATAGAAGAAATTACAAATAAAATCACAACTTTTCCATCCAATGACAATGCAGGAATGCAAGCTTTCGCATTTTTGTACCTCTATTTTAAAATAGATTATTTACTCACTCCAAAATATGAAATATATCACAAAATGAACAGAAAAATTCAAGAATATTTTAGTGAAGAAAATGTAACCATAGAAGCAAAAAATGAAGAGTTAAAAGAGTATATTGAGATTCTCAAAAACATGCCTTTTGAAGAGTTTAAAGATAATTTTTATGATGCAAAATACACTTTTAATCCAAGCGAAAAAACATCCAACGAAGAGTTGAGTATGTTTATCGGCGAATCGCTCTCAAAAATCAGATGGTATAAAAATAACCGCTACAATCAAATTATCCCTATTCTTTACGGCTATATAGCATTTCATATCTTATATAATTATGGTTTGCATCCCGTTACAAAAGCTCTAATGCATATTTTGGTAAAGATTCAAAATCAAACTTTTTTTGCCGCACTCGGATATGCAGCTCTTTACAATGAAGATACAAACTCCTTTTCAAAAAGAGTCATTATCTCAAAAATAAATGAGATCATAGAGCCTTACCAAGAACAATTTAAACTCCTTGAACCTTTTGGCAACAAACTAAACTATACAACGCTCAATGAATTTAGTAACAGCTTTTATCTGCAACTCCAAGACTTAAACTTTGAAGAGATTTAGATGAATACTCAACTCATTTTAGAAACATACATAGAAAATATCATACAAATCATGACGCCTTATGGAACTGGCTCGGGCTTTATCATCGGGGATTTGATTGTTACAAATTCCCATGTCGTAGGCGGATTAAAAGAAGTTGTCATCTCCGCTAAAAAGATACAAAGAAGCATCGCACAAGTTGTTTATGATGACCCTTATTATGATTTAGCATTTATAAAACTTGACTTCCACATGCCAAAGAACAATCTTACTCTTTCACAAAAAAATGTAGAAGATGGCGATGTAACCATAGCAATCGGGCATCCTTATGGTCTGAACTACACAGCGACTGAGGGTATTATCTCAAAAGCTTCCAGACTTCAAGGCGATTTAGAATATATACAAATCGATGCAGCCATAAATCCGGGAAATAGCGGCGGACCTCTTTTAAATGCGGATGGAAATGTTGTTGGAGTGAACACTTTTATCATACAAAATGCAAACAACTTAGGCTTTGCACTGCCTTACTTTTATGTGCAAGATGCGCTTGATAGCTTCAAAGCACTCGGCAGAGAAAATGTCATTAAATGTAGTTCATGTAAAAATTTAATCAATGATGAAAATATACTCAACGATTATTGTCCGGCATGTGGAATTAAACTAGAAGTTGCAAAGTTACGAAAAAAAGGCTACAAACCAAGCGGTGCAACGAAACTCATAGAAGGGATTTTAGACGCATTAAAGATAAATGTCACTCTCTCAAGAAGAAGCCAATCCTCATGGAGAGTTGAGCATGGTACGGCTAGAATTGAGATAAATTACTACGAAAATGGTGTCATAATCGGTGATTCAAAACTTTGTGGTATCCCTACAAAAAACATAGATGCCCTCTATGATTATATGCTGGATGAGAACAATAAACTCTCTTATTTACAATTTTCTATAAGTGAAAATGCCATTTATCTCTCGTACTTAATCGTTGCTTTTTGAGTCTTCGGATAAATATGATGATATTTTGATAGAAAAATTCGGTGCAATTAAACTTAAACGAGATGAAGAAGATTAAAAAAACAATACAAGGAAATTTCCACATGCCAAGATTTTTAGAATTTAAAATAGATTTAGAGAGTTTTATAGAAGAGTTATCACAAAGATTAGAAGAAAATACAAAAAAAACTGAGATACTTTTAGAGATAAAAGAAAAAACTTATGCAAACTTTGTAAAGCCATTGGAGATGATGGATGAGTATTTAAGCCAATTTTTCACACCGCTCACACATATAAACTCAGTGAATAACTCAGAGCTAACGCAAAAAGTTTATACAGAATTTTTGCCGATTATCACCGAATACTCTACAAAATTATCGCAAAATATAGATATTTACAAAGCATATAAAGAGATTCAAACAAAAGAAAAAAACTCACTGAATGATGAACAAAAAAGAGTTGTCGAGCTCAATATTTTAAACTTTGAGCTCAGCGGGGCACATTTAGATGATACAACAAAAGAGCGACTTCAAGAGATAAACATAAAAAAAAGTGAGCTCACAAACAACTTTTCGCAAAATCTTTTAGATGCTACCAATGCGTATGAGTATATTATCACGGACGAAAAAGATATTGAAGGTTTACCAGAGAGTGACATAGAAAATGCAAAATTCAAGGTGAATGGCGAAGTTGTAAAATATAAATTCACCCTTCAAATGCCCTCGTACATCGCCTATATGACTTATGGGAAAAACAGAGAGATACGAGAAGCACTTTACAAAGCGTATGTTACAAGAGCGCCAGAAAATGCAAAAATCATTGATGAACTTTTAGCACTCAAACATGAGATGAGCCAACTTTTAGGATTTCCTAACTACTCTGCGTACTCCTTAGCGAGTAAAATGGCAAAAGATGAAAAAAGTGTACTCGAGTTTCTAAAAACTCTCGTATCAAAATCAAAAGCTCAAGCAAAAGAGGAGTTAAAAACGCTTCAGAAAATGTCTAAAGAACCACTCCAAAGCTTCGATACAGCCTACTATAGTGAGTTACTAAAAAGAGAGCAGTATGATTTGGATGAGGAGCTTTACCGTCCTTACTTTGAACAAAAAAGTGTTGTAAATGGAATGTTTGAATTTTTAAATAAACTCTTTGGTTTAAGTTTTAAAAAAGTGGATGAAACTTTATGGGATACAAAAGCAAGCAGTTATGATTTGTATTTGGACAATACTCTTAAAGCAAGACTCTATCTTGATTTAGAATCGAGAAAAAATAAGCAAGGCGGAGCATGGATGCACAATTGGCAAGCGCACTGCATGGATGAAAAAGAGGAGGAGCAATTAGCATCAGCCTTTATAGTTTGTAATTTTCCAGCCTCTTCAAAAACCACTCCATCACTCCTAAGACATGACGATGTAGTCACTCTTTTTCATGAAATGGGACACACAATCCACCATTTACTCAGCAAGGTAAATGAGAGTGGAGTAAGTGGAGTAAATGGCGTTGAATGGGATGCAGTGGAGTTTCCATCCCAACTTTTGGAAAACTTTGCGTATGAACCAGATGTTTTAAAACTATTTGCTACGCACTACCAAACGAAAGAAATAATCTCAGATGAAATGATAAGCAAACTCGTAAGAAGTAAAAACTTTTTATCGGCGATGGGAATGCTCAGACAACTAGAATTTTCAATATTTGACTTTGTTCTGCACACAAAACTGCACAATGAAGAGGAGGTTCAAAACCTCTTAGACAGCATCAGAGAAGAGTCTTCGCTCATCAAACCACCCGAGTACAACAAGTTTCAAAATGGCTTTTCACACATTTTCGCTGGAGGTTATGCTGCTGGATATTACAGTTATAAATGGGCGGAAGTTTTAAGTGCAGATGCCTTTTTTAGCATCGTAGATGAGGGAATTTTCAACTCACAGACTGCTCAAAAATATTTAGATATTGTACTTCATGGCGGTGGCTCAAAAAGTATGGATGTTTTCTTTAAAGAGCTTTTAAACCGAGAACCAAATCCTGAAAATTTATTAAGATTAAATGGCATTGAACTATGAAAATTTTAGTTATTTTTCTTCTCCTTTTTAGTTTTGTATTCGGAGACAAAGTTTTAACAGTTGCTTCATATAATGTTGAAAATTTATTTGATTTAGAAAACGATGGATATGAGTATGATGAGTATTTGCCAAACTATTATTCAGAGTGGAATGAAAAAAATTACAAAATAAAACTACAAAACATCTCAAAAGTTATCAAAGATATGAATGCAGACATCATAGCCATAGAAGAGATAGAATCACTTAGAGCACTTATTGATTTGAGATTGACGCTTCAAAGAGATGGAGTTTATTATCAATATTACCAAATCTCTGATAAAAAAAATACAACAACAAAAGTTGCTTTTCTGAGTAAAATACCTTTTGTTTACGCAAAGGAGCTCGGCGTAACTTCATCGCTCGCACAAAGAAATATACTGGAAGTTAAATTTTTAATTAATAACAGAGATTTATATGTATTTGTAAATCATTGGAAAGCAAAAACAGGTCCTGAAAGCCAAAGAATTGTATCGGCGAAAGCACTTCAAAATCGAGTCCAAGAGTTAGGTTATGACAAAAATATAATACTTTTAGGTGACTTTAATTCCGACTATGAAGAGTATAAAAGATTTGAGAGAGATAGAAAGCTCAATGATACAAACGGTAAAACAGGAATAAATCATATTTTAAAAACTCTAAATCAAACACAAAAAGCAGACAAAACTAAATATGAAGAGGGAAGTTTTTACAATCTTTGGTACGATACCGACGAAGAAAATAGATATTCTTACATTTTTAAAAATAAAAAAGAAGCAATGGATAATATTCTAATTTCTCAACCTCTTTTAGGTAAAAAAGGTCTCTACTATCAAAATGGAACTATTGCCTCTTTTAAACCAAACTATCTTTTTAATGGTAATCAGATATACGCATGGCAAACAACAAAAAAGAAACCAATAAAACACCAAGGAAAAGGCTTCTCAGACCACCTCCCAGTGATAGCAAAGTTTGTAATAACTAATTAAGACACCAATCTATCTCTTTATTTCCACATGCCAAGAGATAGCTGTTGGTTTTTGAGAATGGTTTTGAGCCGAAGAAACCTCTGTAAGAAGAGAGAGGCGAAGGATGAGAAGCTTTTAAAATTAGATGCTTACTCTCATCAATAAATAAAGCTTTTTTCTGAGACGGAGCACCCCATAATATAAAAACAATATTTTTATAATTCAATGAGAGTTTTTTTATTACACTATCTGTAAAATTCTCCCATCCAATATCTTTATGAGAATTAGGTCGAGACTCAAGAACAGTTAGTACACTATTGATGAGTAATACACCTTCATTCGCCCATTGAGTCAGATTTCCACATGCCGAGATATCACATCCAACATCATCATGCAACTCTTTAAAAATATTTTTTAGTGAAGGAGGAATTTTACATGTATCACAAACAGAAAATGCTAAACCATTTGCTTGACCTACTCCATGGTATGGGTCTTGTCCAATTATTACAACTTTTATTTTATCTGGTGAGAGTAAATTAAAAGCTCTAAAAATAGCATCATACTTTGGAAAAACAGTTGTTGATTTATATTCATTGTCTATAAATTCTTGAAGTTGAATAAAATAGTCTTTGTGTAACTCATCGTCTAAAAATATTTTCCAGTCATTGTTTAGTACCATAATAAGCCTTATAATAGAAAGATGTCGTGATTATAATCGATATTACATTAATTCCACATGCCAAGAAAAAGCAAAAACTAAAGAAGTCAACAATAAAAAAAGCAGAAAAGTTAAAAAGAGTAGATTCAATAAAAGTGAAATAAAAATTAAAAAAGAAAAGTGATGATTGAAGGAGTAAAAAGAAGTAAAGAGTATAACTTTGAGAACTAGGCAGCGACCTACATTTCCACACCTGAAAGATGCAGTATTATCAGCGATGAGAGGCTTAGCTTCTGGGTTCGGAATGGAGCCAGGCGTTTCCCTCTCTCTATAGCCACCTAGACAATCAAACATAAACAC
>JAPLGP010000023.1 GCA_026390075.1 Campylobacterales bacterium | reverse complement strand
CTTGCTATATCATTTGCACTGAGCCATATATCATTCTCATTGAGAGGTATTTTAAGTTCAATTTCTCCCGTATTGTATATGACTACATCTGCTGATTGCATCTATTTTCCTTTTAGTGTGTCGTATGTTATTAAAATAACATTGAAAGTAACGGTTATAATTACAAGCTTTGTAAAGCAAAAGGCATTTTTCTGAGTCCATTATCTCTTGATTGGAAGTCACAAATTGTGACTTCCAATTTTCTAGCTCATCTTTTGTCAGTCTTGACTTGCAAACACTTCATTAAAATTTAATATAAAATAACTTAGTTCTAATTTATAGCTTAAATTAACTTGATATTCACTTGTGATTTGTTACAATTAGGCAGATAAAAATTATTGGAGAATCGTATGAAAACATTAACAATTCAGGTGGAAGATAATTTTATGAATGACTTTTTAAATTTTGTTGGCAGTTGTAAAGATAAAATCAAAATTACGAAAGACAAAAATTTGGAGTATGACCCTTATTTTTATGAAAGACAAGCAGAGTTACAACAAATCAGAGAGGATATAAAAAGCGGTAAAGCTGAGATGATTTCACATGATGATTTATGGAAAAATATAGACACTCATTTAAAAACTAAACATAGTTAAAAATGAAAATAATCTATAAAACAGCCTTTGAAAGGCAATTGATTCAAATCATAGATTATATAGCACAAGATAAAAAAAGTGCCAGTTTTAAATTTGCGTATGAATTGGAAAAATCAATTTTGTCGATTTTAGATAATCCGTTCAAATATAAACAATCACTTTATTTCAATGACAAAAATATCAGAGACATGACTTATAAAACTTACACGCTGATTTATGAAATCAATTTTGAAAAAGATTCTATTGAAATTTTAAAAATATTTAACAAAAACAAGCCTTCATAAACCCAAAAAGGGAACTATTTAGTTCCCTTACTTCCCAACATAAAGCTGTCTCGGTCGCGTGATTTTTGCTTTTTTGTCTTTTTTGAACTCTATCCATTGCGTTATCCAGCCGACTGTTCTTCCTATTACGAAAATTGGGGTGAACATAGATTTTGGAATTTTGAGAGCTGTTAAAATAACTCCTGAATAAAAGTCAATGTTTGGGTAGAGTTTTCGGCTTATGAAGTACTCATCATTTAGTGCAATCTCTTCGATTTTACTTGCGATTGCCATGAGGTGTGAATCAAGTTTTAGTTCATCTTTGAGCTTGTCTTGTAGCTCTTTGAGAATTTTTGCTCTTGGGTCGAAGTTTTTATAGACTCTGTGTCCAAATCCCATGAGTTTGAAGTCGTCATTTGGGTCTTTTGCACGAGCTATAAATTTGTCCACATTTTCAATGCTTCCTATCATTTCAAGCTGGGCGATAACCGACTCATTTGCTCCGCCGTGCGCTCTTCCCCAAAGTGCTGAAATCCCCGCACTGATGGCTACATACGGATGCGCTCCTGTGGAAGCAACATCTCGTACCGTTGTCGTAGAAGCGTTTTGTTCGTGGTCGGCATGGAGGGTGAAAATTGTGTCGAGGGCTTTGATTTCTATCTCTCGTATTCTATCTTCGCCGTTGATATTTCTGTGCATCTTTCCACCAGGGTAGGCACGGAGCATGTAGAGAAAGTTTTCAGTAAAACTTCTGTCGATGTCAGGCTGAATAAACGGTGCACCGATAGAGTAGCGGTACGCGAATGCTGCTACTGTAGGCATTTTGGCGATGATTCTTCTTGCCATTTCTTGATATTCGGCTTCGTTGTTTATGTCCAAATGGTCAAAATAAAACGATGAAAGAGCAGAAGTAGCAGACGCTAAAGTAGCCATAGGATGTGCGTTGGATGGGAAAGCTTGAAAAAGATTTTTCAGACCCTCATGCAAAAAAGATCTGTGACGAAGCTCCAAATCAAACTCATGAAGCTCCTTTTTACTTGGAAGGTTTGAGTTGAGTAAAAGATAGCACGACTCCAAATAGCTGTGATTTAAAGCTAGTTCACTTATGTCATACCCACGATATCTCAGCTCACCTTTGTCTCCATCTATGTAAGTGATATCGGACTTACAACTTGCTGTAGAAGTGTATCCTTGGTCGTAAGTAAACATTCCTGTGTCGGCATAAAATGTTGAAATGTCAACAACGCTCGGACCTCTTGAACCATCAAGTATGTTGAATTCATACGATTTGTTTGTACGGTTGTCTGTTATGGTTATACTATTTTTCATCAACTAACTCCCTATTGAATTTTTTTATATCAAATTTTGCACCTAAAAACTTACAAATAAGTTCGGCATCCGTGTAGGCATTACCTAAACAGCTTGTAGCTCCAGGGGAGGGTGTCATGTTAAAAACTATACCTTCTCCTGTTTCTATTTTTGCTTCGCCTAGGAAAAGTTTTTTTGTTTTTTTGTCTATAACTTGTGGTCGTAATCCGCCGATGCCCTCAGCAAATTCTATGTCATTTTCAGTCATAAATGGCACGATTTTTTGTACCTCTTTGGCAAAGAGTTTGGTTCTTATTCCCGGTATTTCATACAAAAAGTTTTTGATGGCGTACTCTCTGATGTCATCATCGTGTAAAAGGTCGTAAAATACTTCTAAAACTTCAGCAGACGGGGCAAGTGTTTCTAAAAAATCCAAAAAGTGCGCATGGTGGTATCGCTCCAACTTTGGAAGCACGATAGCAGTTGGACCAAAACGAATTGTATTGTTATGCACGATGTCAGGGTCACCATGAACGGCTGCAAATGGGAGTTTAGGATTTTGAATAGTATAAACTTTTGATTTTAGAGAATCTACTTTTGAGTAGTAAAAACTTCCACCCACTGGAAGACAAGAAAAATCTTGTCCATGTCCCATTTTGTGAGCAAAAAGAAGTGAATGTGCACCAGCATCAACGACGACATAGTCAGAAAAATAGTGTTTGCCTTCTACTGTAACTTCAAATTTATCGCCGATTTTTCTGATGTTTTCCACCTCTTTTGAGAGATGCACTTCGATATCTGGGTTCTCTTTTTTTGCATTTTCTACAAAGGTTTTAGCAATTTCACCGAAGTTGATTGCACTCCATCTTTTATCTGTTCCCATAGCGGCGATGTCTTCGTTTTCATCTCTGCCTTTTAAAAGTGCAGGTTCTATGCTTGCCAGTTTAGCCTTGTCCCAATACTCCATGTATGGAAAAGCTTCTTTGAACTGCTCAAATCTATCTTTGATAAATTGAACCTCTTTATCGCCAACACCAAGAGCCATTTTAGGGATTTTGAACATATATTTGTTTTCATAACCGTAAAGTTTTCCATAGTTCTCAACCATAGTCGCAGTTCTGTTTGTTTTGATGGCTTTTTCTAAAGTGTAGTTTGTTTCGATATCGCCACAATGAAGCGTTTGAGAATTGCCTTTTGCATTTGAGTTGAGTGTTGCAATGTCGTTGTATTTTTCAAATAATCCAATACTTTTTATGTCCGTATATTTAGAAAGTGTGTAAAGTAGGGCTGTCCCAGAGATTCCACCTCCGACTATGATTACATTGTAGTAGTGATTATCATGCATTTATTTTGTCCTTAAATTGTGGTTTTATAGATTGTAGTAGATTATCACTTATTGTTATATTAAGCGAATTTTTCATGCTAATTCAAATAATTTTTTGAGTATAATTTTCTAGAATATAGTTGTACCAAGGGTAGAAATGCAAATAAGAGAGTTAAATTTAAAAGAGCTTTTGAGTGCTTATGAGGTGGTATCGCAACTTCGAGTTGGGTTGTCCTATAAAGAGTTTGAGGATTTGATATACGATATGCGACACATGGAGTACAAAATGTTTGCAATCATGGACGGTGAAAAAGTCATCACTTATGCGGGGGCGAATGTTCAAACAAACCTTTATCACAAAAGACATCTTTATGTTTTTGATCTTGTAACGGATGAGAAATACAGAGGCAAAAAGTATGGCGAGATGATGCTGGAGTACTTAAGTGACTACGCAAAAACATGCATGTGTAAAAATATAGTTCTTTCCTCTGGGTTTGCGAGAGAAGATGCCCATAGATTTTATGAAAAACATAAGTTTGAGAAGGTAAGTTATGTTTTTTTGAAGTCTGTTTAAGAGCAACATTTCTTAAACTTCTTGCCACTTCCACATGGATAGCTTTCGTTTCGCTCTATCTTGGTGTTGTAAAGTTCTCCATCTGCGTATTTCCACATGCCGTCTTCTTTGATAAAAGTACTTTTTTCGTGTAAAACTTGAATGCCGTTTGTATCGCGATAATACGCTTTAAATTCTACACTGTCTTCAGTTATTTTGATAACATCGAGTTTTAACCAATTTACAGAGTTACTAAACTCTTCAATGAGTGCAATATCTTCTTCATAACGATTTTCTTGTACGGCACTAAAAACTAAGTATTTGCCATCGCCTTGAACATACGCACTATAACGGCTTCGCATAAGTTCTTCAGCAGTTAAAGCTACTTTTTGTCCGCTTATTATTGCCCCGCAACACATATCAAAATCTTTATTTAGTCCACAAAAACAGTTCATAATATTTTTAACTCCATAAGTAAAACTATTTTGTGATTGTAACCAAAATAGTACAGTGCAATTATATGAGAATATTTATTTTTGTTTAAAATTTAGAGAAGTAACTATGGTAAATACGAATATCAAAGCGACATTCTCTCGGCACTGCCTTAAATAATTTGGGAAATTTAACATTTGTTTAACCTCATAAAAGGTAAAATCAACTCTTAATTTTATAACAATTGGATTTTAATGAAAATTTTTCTCGCATCAATCTTAACTTTAATCAGTATAAATGCTTTTGCTTTTACAGTAAAGTCTATTAGCTATGTAGGTATGGTTCATATATCTGAACCTGTTGCACTAAGAATGCTTGACTTTGAAGTCGGTAATGATGTCAATGAAAATATAATTGATGAGGCTGTTAAAAAGTACTTTAAACAAGATTATTTCAGTGATGCTTGGGTTGAAGTTGAAAATGGGAATGTGACATTTTACTTTAAAGAGAAAGCCGTTATTTCACAAGTTGAGCTTAAGGGATGGAAAGAGAGTGATGAAGAGGTTAAAAAAAATATCATTCAAATCAAAAAAGGCTCTTTATATAATGAGCAAAAACTTGAAGCTGCAAAGAAAAGAATTGTAGATGCAATTAATAAAGATGGTAAGATAGATAGTGTTGTTGAAATCGAAAAAGAGTATCTTGATAATGGAAGTGTTAAAGTTACTTTTATTGTAAATGAGGGAGAAAAAATTGTAATTGAAAAGCTCAATTACAGTGGAGTAGCAGGGTTAAACAGTGATGACTTTAACAGTGTGATTTCAAATAAACAGAATGAATTTATGGGCTGGTTATGGGGAAGAAATGATGGAAAAATGAGTCTTGCAGATTTAGAGTATGACCCACTTAGAATCCGTGATTATTATATGCAGTATGGATATTTAGACTCAAAAGTAAGCAATCCTTTTGTGAGAGCAAACTTTGACCACTACAAAGCAGATATGAGTTATCAGGTAGAAGAAGGCACAGTATATACCATAAGTAGCATATCCATTAGTCAAGCAAAAAATGTAGCAGATGAGCAAAAAATTAGAGATATCATAACTTTAAAAAATGGCGAAGTATTTAATATTAAAAAATTTCGTGAAGATGCTGAAAAAATAAAAACTCTTATTGCAGATTTAAGCTATGCGTATGTGCAAGTTATGCCAGATTTGAAAAAAAATAAAGAAAATAGTACGGCTGAAGTTGTATT
This sequence comes from Campylobacterales bacterium, assembly GCA_026390075.1. GTDB lineage: Bacteria > Campylobacterota > Campylobacteria > Campylobacterales > Sulfurimonadaceae > Sulfurimonas. The sequence continues at coordinate 3,150 of JAPLGP010000023.1, read as the reverse complement.
TAAAATTGTTCCAGGTGACAAGGTTAAAATCAGAGATGTTATTATTTCTGGAAATACAAGAACACTCGATAGAATTGTTAGACGAGAACTTTATCTGGGTCCTGGTGACATGTACTCTTTAACGGATTTAAAAGATTCTCGTAATTCACTTGGAAGACTTGGTTATTTTGAGAGCAATACTATTGAAGAAAAAAGAGTTGATAATCAAACAATGGATTTGGTGGTAAAAGTAAAAGAAGCTCCAACTGGAAATATACAAGTTGGTGGTGGATATGGAAGTTATGGTGGACTTTTAGTGAGTGTTGGAGTAAATGATTTTAATGTATGGGGTTCGGGCATAAATGTTGGAGTTCGGGCAGAAAAATCACAAAAAACATCGAATGCCTCTTTTAATATATCTAATCCAAGATTAAATGATAGTGATTTCAGTGGTAATTTTGCTGTAACAAAATCTATGTATGAATATTTAAATTATAGTGTTAACACGGATGGTTTGTCCGGTGGTATTGGACATAAATTTACAAGACATATAAGTGGATTTGTAGGATACGGATACTCAAGAAATACTTATTATAATATAGATATAGCTAATATAAATTTTGACCCTAGGTACTATGAAAGCTACTCAAAAAGTTCAACTACTGTAAGTCTTAGCTTTGATAATACAGATGATTATTATCTTCCTCGTGAAGGTCTTACTTTGTCTCAAAGTTTTGAAAAAGCAGGTATTGGTGGAGATGCAGATTTCTTAAAAAGCAAAACTACATTTGGAAAATATAACGGCTTAGAAAAGTACATAGGATTTGATGCAATTTTTAGATACAAAGCTCGATATTTGAATGTTTTAGATACAGGATTTTTACCAACTAATGAAAAGATTTATCTCGGGGGTATTGGAAGTGTTCGTGGCTATCAATCTTACTCTATTTCTCCAACGAAGCTGAATAGTCTTGGTGCAGCCATTAGAACAGGTGGTACACAAACATTTTCAAATAATATAGAGCTTAGCTTACCTCTTGTTCCTAAAGCAAAAATGCGCTTAGTTACTTTTGCTGATTGGGGTTTTATTGGTCAGGATTCGATAAGTGAGTTTTCTCGAGGTAGCTTTGGTTTGGGACTTGAATGGTTCTCTCCTGTGGGACCAATACAGTTAATGTTTGCAAATCCACTTAATGAACAACTTGGAGATAGAACTTCTAGTTTCGAATTTACTATGGGACAAAGATTTTAAAATAAAATTTTAAAATCTTTTATCTCTGAAAGTTTTTTAACAGCCTCTTTGCTTAGATAGAGGTTGCTTTGTGATTTTATATTTAAAATGCCATTCTCAAATTTTAAATCAAAATCAATATTTTTTGGTCTGTGACTTAGTAGAGCAACACTCAAAGAAACAAGATAGCTAAGGTTTTCTAATGTATTTGCTTGGGGAAGTAAATCTTTATATTTTTCTAAATGATTTTCTGGAGGAAGTTTATTTTTAGAAAATCTAGTTAATGTAGATATAAGTTGAATTTGCTTATGTGTAAACCCATACTCTAGTACACTTTGTAGAAGATAGTAACTGTGTTTGCTTTTGGAGTAAAAATGTATGCTGCTTCCGGCTGGATATAATTTTGCAGCAACTGCTAAGTCAGTTTTATACTTTTCATCAATTTTAAAGTAAGAAAAAGTTAAATCAAAAAGTTTTTTACTAAGTTGATTGAGTTGATTTGAAAAGTTTTTATCAAAAATATAAGAATCGAGTATGTATCTTACAGAAGTATTGTAATTGTGAGGAAATTTATCCCTTGAAGTTCTTAGTAAATCACTCAAATAAACACCTTCTCTAACGCCAACACCACTTGTTATCAGGTTTTTTATAGAGAGTTTTTTTAGTACTCTGCTGAGTATTAATGCTCCTGGTTTTATGATGTCAAATCTATCATTTTTAATATTTAACTTTTTAAGTTTTGATTCATCAGCATCCAAAATTTCGGATATAAAATTTTTAAAATCTGAGACACTACATTCGTAAGCATGGAGTTTATTGAGTGGATAATTATTGTTCAACATGATAGCACTAGATATCGCTCTGAAAGTGCCACCAATACCTATGAGTGTAGAAGCATCTAAGGTATCTAAAACAGAAAGTTTTGAGTCTATGTAGCTTGTGGCTTCTTTAATTTTATTTTTGTCAAAAAAAAGCTCTTTAAGCCTTACTGTTCCCAACTCTAAGGAAATTGTATTTGTAACGCAATTTTTATCAATAAGTGAAAATTCAGTAGAGCCACCGCCAATATCTATGCTTAAAGCATTTTGCTGTTCTGGCAGTAAATTCGCACATGCAATTCCGCCATAATATGCTTCTTTTTCACCATTGATTACTTTAATATTGAGTTTTAGCTCTTTTTTTACTTTATCTAAAAACTCTTTTTTATTGGGTGCATCACGAAGAGCAGAAGTTGCGACACATAGTGTTTTTCTTGCTTGAAAGGAGTCCGCAATAGACATGAAGCCGCTAAGAGCATCAAATGTTCTTTGCATAGGGTCTATTTGTAGGTTGCCACCATTTTGGTAAGCATTTTCAGATAATCTTACCTTACTTTTAGCTTCATGAAGTAGATAAAAAGCAAAGCGAGAAGTCTTTTCATAAATGACCATTCTAACTGAGTTAGAACCTATGTCAATGACTGCTACGCGTTTTGCCAAACCTTTATTCTTCTCTTAATATATTTTTGTATTTGTACTGAAGTTCTGCGATTGATTACACTTACACACTCTGTACAACGATCTGGATCAATAAAGTAGATAGGATCTCCCTCTTCAATTGCTGTTGTAGGACATTCTTCACGACATGCGTCACACGCTATACATTCATCATTTATTAAAAGAGCCATTAAAAAACCTCTTATAATGCTTTCAAGTAAACAAGGGGTTAAGCTTACTCACTTTTCGCATCATATATTTTAAATTTGCGGGATTTTAGCACTTTTTTCCTTTTTTTTACTTAAAATATTCTTATGCCTGTAAAAAATGTCAAACGAACTCTAAAATTGGGCAGGTAAATTAAAAAAAAGTTACATTCTGAAACTTAAACCACCTCTTGTTTTTCTACTATTTTATTTGAAGATTTAGCTCCAAACTTATAAATGTCTGAATTGATGATTCCTG
>JAPLGP010000021.1 GCA_026390075.1 Campylobacterales bacterium | reverse complement strand
TCTCCTTTTTAACACCAAACCTCCTATTCCAAAAATGAAATTAAAGTTTAGCAAAACTAATTTATTAGTTTAAGGTTCAACAATCAAAATATAACTTTTTGTGATTTATTGACTGCCTAGTTTAGCAGTTCGTTTGACAGCTTAGAAAGTAGCTGTGATTTGTTTGTGCAATACTCTCAAGAACTTCATCATCATCATCATCCGAATCAGTTAAGTAAATGACAGGTATATTTTTTGTTTGATTGAGTTTTTTTACTAGGTCTATTCCTGTGAGATGTGTATGACCTAAATGTATATCAGTTATCACTAGATCAAAAGGTTGGTTTTGAATGTAGCTAAGTGCAATCTCTATTGTATGGGCAAAGAAGACATTATACTCACCCCCCCCATTTGCATACTTTAAATAGTTTTTTAGGTTTTTTGAATTGACGGATTTTTCTTCTGCTACTAAAATATTTAACTTACTCAAATAATACCCCGTTCAAAATCATATGCTAAAAAAAATCAATTTCGAGTATATTATAGCAAAGATGTCAGATTGATGTCGCATTTTTATTTTGGCAAAATGAAATTGCAAACGAACGAAGGGGTTAAATATACTTTTTATATACCTCTGCTACACTCCGATGAAAATATTTAACTCCATAAGTGATAACAAATGAACCTTTTATCTAAAAATGCTCCGCTTGAAGAATCTATCGTAAAAATGAGAGCTGTTTTGACAGATGTTGGTTGTGCGACATCTTTTTCTGAGCAAAAACATCCGCTTGAGAACTGTTTTTCTGTCAATCTTACTTCTGTTGAAGCACCAAAACATATTTACTCAAACGGTAAAGGAATCGTTGCAGATGCTTCTTTGGCGAGTGCTTTGGGTGAATACATCGAGCGACTTCAGACAAATAACTTTTTTATAGATTTCCACATGCCAAGCAGAAAGTATTTTCCTGATGAGGTTGCATTTGAGTTTGGCGGTGCGTATTTGAATGATGCACTCAGAAAAATTTACAATCCACATGCCGAGCTTGGATATGAAGAGTTGATTGATTTTAACAGTGATTATGAAGATAAAGTTGTTGCGCTTCCTTTTGTTGCACATTTGAGTAAAGAGAAAGTTTACATCCCGCTCAATATTTTGAGTAACCTTTATGTCAGTAACGGATTAGCAACGGGAAATACACCGCTAGAAGCACAAGTTCAGGCTTTGAGTGAGATTTTTGAGCGGTATGCGAAGATAGAAATTATCAAAAATGGTTACGCACTTCCAGCATTTCCACATGCCGAAGTTCAGAAGTTTGAGAGAGTTTATAAAGATGTTGGTGCACTTCGAGAGTTAGGCTATATTGTGGAGGTTTTAGATGCTTCACTTGGCGGGAAATTTCCCGTGACTGCCATCTCTCTTATAAATCCGCAAAACTCCACTCTTTTTGTCTCTTTTGGAGCGCACCCAATTTTGGAAGTTTCACTTGAACGCACTATGACAGAGTTGATGCAAGGGCGTTTACTAGAAAATTTGGACACTTTTGAAGTGCCGACTTTTGACATGAGCATCGTCGCAGATAGTTTTAACTTAGAGTCTCATTTTATAGATTCTAACGGAAAATTGGGCTTTGGATTTTTAAGATCAAAGAAGAGTTTTGAATTTTCCACATGCCGATATGATGGTAAAACAAGTCAAGATGAGTATGATTTTTTGATGCAGATTTTGAAGACGATGGGCAAAGAGAGTTACTTAAGAGAGTACAACTACTTAGGATTTTACTCCTGCCAGATGATAGTCCCAAGCATTTCTGAAGTTTATCCCATCGAAGATTTGATTTATAACAATAAAAATGTCGGTAAATTTATTCGTGATATGGTTTTAAATTTTAGAGAGTACGACCCGCAAGATATTTTAATGAGCATCGAACAGCTCGAAGATTCACTCAATATGGAAAAATATATCGGTGTAATATTTCTTCATAACTTTACGATGCGAGAGTTTAAAGCACAGATTCATTTGTTGGATGACAACCTAGAAGAAGCTCTTGAATTGCTTGAATATGGAGCAGACAAGTTAGGGCACATCGTCGTAGAACTTGCTAAAATGGAAGAACTTGAACTTGATTATGAAGATTTTAAACTTGGCATGTGGAATATTTTTGGGCAGATGAGAGTTGAAAAAGCTGTGCAAATTTTAGAGGGTAAAGACTTTTTAATAGATACAACTCTGCATCAGGATTATTATAATATGTTGGCGATGTATGACAGGTTGGAACTTAAAAAAGCGAAGATTTAGGATTGTTGGCATGTGGAATTTCCACATGCCAACTTTTTTAGATTTTGCATCTTTTAATAGTGATACCTACACTGAGCTACCAATATTGCATTTTCAGTAATTTTATATACTAATCTATGCTCAATAGTTATTCTTCTTGACCAATAACCAGACCAATTATATTTTAATGGTTCAGGCTCACCGATACCCTTAAAAGGTTCTCTCTGTATTTCTTTGATGAGAGCATTTATCTTTTTTAAAATCTTCTTATCGTTTTGTTGCCAATACAGATAATCTTCCCAAGCTTCATCGGCAAAAGTGAGGTTCATTCTTCTATCAACTCTTGAATATTTCCTAGACCAGCTTCAAGTTGCGATATAGCACTGTTTAGCCTTGATGCGTTTGTCATGCTCTGCATTAGATATGCTGTCTCTTCTATAGATTTGTAATCATTAAGAGAAATCATTACTACAGGCTCTTTGTTTTGTCGTGTGATGATTATTGGGGAGTGATTGTTGACAACAGTATCAATAGCAGTCGCTAAATTTTGTCTCATTTGTGAAAATGATATTGTTTGCATTTGCTTTTCCTTTTTAAAATATGTACAGATTTTAGTACATATATTGTAAAGAGCTACTTAAAATTCGTAAGTAAAAAAGCGAAGATTTAAAGTTGGCGGCATGTGGAAGTTCCACATGCCAAAGAATTTATTATTTAACTTCTAAAAGTTCCACATCAAAAATAAGTGTAGCATTTGGCGTAATTGTTGGAGGCGCACCTTGCTCACCGTATGCTAAGTTTGAAGGAATAACGAGTTGCCATTTATCTCCAGCTTTCATCATTTGTAGAGCTTCCGTCCATCCTTTTATAACAGCATTTACAGGAAAACTTACTGGCTCACCACGGTCATACGAGCTATCAAATACAGTTCCATCAATCAATGTTCCATGGTAATGTGTCACAACTGTGTCTGTAGCTTTTGGCGATGTTGTGCCTGTTCCTGATTTGAGTATTTTGTATTGAAGACCGCTTGGAAGTGTTATGACATCTTTTTTAGCTTTGTTTGCAGCGAGATACGCATCTCCTGCTTTTTTGTTTTCAACAGAAAATTTTTCCATCATCGCTTTTTCTTTTGTCATTCTAGTCTCTTGATACGCCATCATCGTCTTTTGCATCTCTTCATTTGTAAGTCTAGGTTTCGCGCCAGAAAATACATCTTTCATTCCAAGATTCATAGCCTCTAGGTTAATATCATCTTTTGAGACAAGAAGCTGTTTGCCTATTTCAAGTCCCATAATATAACCAGCTTTTTGTTGTTGCGTTTTAAGCGCATTATCCGCCATAGCAGAAGTTGCAAGAAGTCCTAAGCATCCGATAACAGTAGGTAAAAGTTTTCGCATTTATATCCTTTTTTTGTTTGTATTTTGTCGTGAAAATTATAGCGGTTGATGTTTAATAAATAGACTTCTTGTATAACTTCATAAGAGATTCCGTGTCAAGCACGGAATGACAAAATGAACGATTTTTCGTCATTCTGAACTTGATTCAGAATCTTTAGTTTGCAAGAAGCCTAATAATTATTTAGCATTCTTGAGTGCTTCTTCTCTTAACTTATCTTTTTTACTTTTGCCTTTGCCCTTCACTGGTGCTTTTCCCTTTTCTTTTATGGGTGTTTCTCCTTGTATTTCATATCCTGCAATTTGTTCTAAATCCATGGCAACTTTACATTTTTTTTGGATAACTGCAAAATGCTCTTTGTCTTCGTGAGCGATGAAAGAGATGGCAGTTCCTGATTTTCCAGCTCGGGCCGTTCTTCCTATGCGGTGAATGTAGTCGGTTGGAGAGCGGGGGAGGTCGAAATTTACAACGCATGAGATAGTGTCGATGTCAAGCCCTCTTGCTGCGATGTCTGTGGCGAAAAGTATGCGGATTCTTTTGGCTTTAAACTCACTGAGGGTAAAGTTTCTCTCCTCCTGTGTGAGGTCACCGTGAAAAGATTGTGCACTCAAACCGTACTTTTTAAACTTCTCTGCAATATTGTCCGTGGCTCTTTTATTTGCCATAAATACTAACACATGCTCTAATTTTTCGCTGTTTAGTAAGTGTCTAAGAAGTGGACCGCGGTTTTCGCGATTGACTTCTATGGCTCTTTGCGTGACACTTTGTACTGTTGGCACTTCTTGTTCTATGCTCACTTGGATAGGTTCATGTGTGATTTTAGAAGCAATTGCTAAAATCTTTGGAGGGTAGGTTGCTGAGAAAAGAAGATTTTGACGATGAAGTGGAAGTTCTTTTAAAATAAGCTCAAGCTCCTCTGCAAAGCCAAGGTTGAGCATTTTATCTGCTTCATCAAGAACAAAAAACTCTATTGACGAGAGGTTCATCTGCTTTTTACTTACAACATCGAGTAATCTTCCAGAGGTTGCCACCAAAATATCACACCCTTGCTGAATCGCATAAAGTTGCTCACCGATGCCCTCTCCACCGATAACACTTACCACTTTTGGCTTTTTGTTTAAGTCTGCACCAAAAGTGTTAAAAGCTTCTGTAACTTGAAGCGTCAGTTCTCGTGTTGGAGTGAGAATAAGCGCTTTTATTTTTGCTTTTCCTTCTGTGAGATTTTTACTCCAAAGTTCTAACATTGGCAAAATATAACTGGCACTTTTACCGCTTCCAGTTTGAGCCATCGCCATAACATCATGCTTTGCCAGAACAAGTGGAATCACCTTTTCTTGGATAGGCGTAGGCTTTGTAAAACCATTTTTTTTAAGTGCGCTTTGAAGCTGTGATGATAATTTGAGTGAAGAGAACGGCATGTGGAACTTCCTGAAATGATTTGTTTGTATTTTAGGGTGTTTTGGCTTTAGACTAGGTTTGATATATGAGAAAAAAATCTAATAATAAGAAAAAAAATAGTAAAATCGCTAACTTTAAAAAGCTACAGAAGTTGGAATGAAAAAAAATTTAGTACCCAAACAAAACTCACAAGCAGCACTTTTAAAAGCAAAAAGCTTGATTAAAATCACACAAAATATATTAAACAATACAACAGATGTGATGCATGAAAATTGGGTAAAAAGATTATGTGATTGGGCGGATTATAATGAAATCTCTCATGAAAGATTGCCAAGAGATGAGGAAAAACTTCTTTTGCTTACTACACTTGACCTTTATAATTTGAATCTTGGCTTACTCCCAAAAGAGATAGGAAAATTAACGAAACTTACAAAGCTTGACCTTGGTAAAAATATGCTGAAAAAACTTCCTTCAGAGATAGGCAATTTAATAAATTTAAGAGAACTTTATTTAGGGCAAAATAGAGTTGCATATTTACCAAACGAGATAGGAAATCTAACTAATTTGATAAAATTGGATGCGTGGAATAATCAACTCACGGAGTTACCTCAAGAGATAGGAAATCTATATAATCTGACAGAACTTGATTTGAAACACAACAAACTACTTAGCGTACCATCCGAAATAGGAAATTTAATAAATTTGGTAAAGTTGGATTTGTTAGAAAATGAGCTTGTAACATTGCCTCTTGAGATAGGAGCTTTGAGTAATTTAATCAAGCTAAATCTTCGAGGTAATAATTTGGTGTTTTTGCCATCAGAGATAGGTAGTCTTGCAAAGCTTAACTGGATAAATTTAAAACATAATAAACTCAAAAATCTTCCTATAGAAATGGCTAAGTTAGAAAAAGTTGAAACTATTCATCTAGCAAATAACCATATGAATCCTTTGGATGGTGTATTTTCTCGGATGCAAAAAGATGGAATTTTAAGATGGTAAAAGAGTTACTTAAGCGTTTAGAAATCATAAAGATTGCTATTTCTATAGAGGATGAAGAGCTTCTGGAGCTTCAAGTTTTTCACATTTCAAAGATGCAATGTGACATGGATGTTTTGTATATTTTAGAGTTAATGAGTGAGAGTAAATATGAGCAAGTTATTTCAATTATTGACAAATATCTAAAAAAGCAGAGTGGTTTAGTCGTTTATGAAGAGAGCGAGATTCAGGGTTTAAAATTTGAACTTAAGGTGTTAGAGAAAAAACTTCAAGATATAAGTCAAGAAAAAAATGAGTACATAAGTCTCATTAACGACTTTAATGCACAATATAATTTTGAACTTGGAGAAATTATTAGAGAGATTTTATATCTAAAAAAAGAGAAACTTGAACAAGATGCAGGAACGCAATCTGAAGAGTTTTCTTTTGCGAAAGATGCGTATGAGAGTTTTAGTTATAGATATGAAGAGGAGTTGAAATACCAACGATTTGTACTCGATGAAGAGGAGCGAAAAGATTTAAAAAACTACTATAAACAAGCAAGTAAACTGTGCCATCCCGATGTAGTTGCAACAAACAAAGAAGAAGCACTTGAAATATTTCAAAATCTTAATGATGCCTATACAAAAAAAGACCTTTTGATGGTTATGGAAATACTGCAAATGTTAAGAAAAGGAGAGGCTTTTTCAGTTGCAAGTGAGAGTATAAATGATATTACAAAATTGAAAGAAAAAATAGCTGAGTTGAGACAAACGATAGAAGAAGAATTGCATGAAATTTCTACTATAAAAAAAGAAGATAACTATGCAACGATTTGTGAAGTGGATGATTGGAATCACTATTTTACACTTTTAAAAGAGCAGTTGAATGAAGAGTTGCAGAGGTTAAAAAAAGTATTATACGATGTAAGTTATAGAGAAAATATAATTGTAAATGAAGAGGATGAGTGGCTAGAAAATCTTTGTATTTGGGCGGATAAATACGCAATAAGTGACACTGTTTTGCCAAGAGATAAAGACAAACTCCTTGAGCTTACAAACCTTGATTTAAGTAGCTGTAATCTTTTAAGTCTTACTAAAGAGATAGGAAATTTAGTAAATCTTGTTACACTGAATTTATTTAAAAATTTTATTATAAAAATTCCTAAAGAGATTGGAAATTTAACGCAATTAACAGTACTTAATTTTGGAGAAAATCAGCTCGAAGAGTTGCCAAGTGAAATAGGAAACTTAACAAATCTTATAAAGCTTAATTTAGATGAAAATCAACTTGAAAGTATTCCAAATGAGATAGGAAATTTAGTATATTTAAGTGAGCTTCGCCTCTTTAGAAATAAACTAAAAAAACTTCCAATTGTAATAGGCAATTTAGTGAACCTTAAAGAGCTTAATTTAGCTGGAAATCACCTAAATACGCTTCCAAAAGAGATCGGAAAACTTAGTCGATTGTCGGTGTTGAATCTCATGGGAAATGAGATAGTAGAGCTTCCAGAAGAGTTATCTCATTTAACTAATTTAGAGAAACTTAATCTTGGTGGAAATCAGATGACTCGTCTGCCAAAAGAGATACTAAAGTTGAGCAATTTAGTCGAGTTAGACCTTTTTCTAAATCCAAATCTTACACTTACAAAAGAGCAAAAAAATTGGCAAAATAGTTTTAGTGAGGATTGGCTCTAATTTCAAAGCAGTTTTAAAGCGTCTTTTTAGTACAATTCGCGGATTTTATATATAAGGTGTATCATGGCTAATAAACGCGTATTGGTTAAGTTTTCAGGTGAAGCTCTTGCTGGTGAAGCAGGTCATGGAATTGACACACAGATATTAAACTACATATCTCAAGAGATTAAAACATTAGTAAATGCTGGAATCGAGGTAGGTATCGTTATCGGCGGTGGAAATATTATTCGCGGTGTTACTGCTGCACAAGATGGTATTATTAAAAGAACTTCTGGTGATTACATGGGCATGCTTGCAACTGTTATAAACGGCATTGCAATGCAAGAAGCTTGTGAACATGCTGGACTTCAAGTACGTATGCAAACAGCAATTACGATGGAACAGATTGCTGAACCTTACATCAATCGTCGCGCAGTGCGTCATTTAGAAAAGGGTCGTGTTGTTATTTTTGCAGCAGGAACTGGCAATCCATTTTTTACAACTGATACAGCAGCGACATTAAGAGCTGTAGAAATAGGTGCTGAGGTTATTATTAAAGCAACTAAAGTAGATGGTGTTTACGACAAAGACCCTCACAAATATAGTGATGCTGTAAAGCTTCCAGAACTTACATATGAACAGGCACTGAGCGAACATATTACAGTTATGGATGATACATCTATAGCCTTGGCAAAAGACAACTCTTTACCAATATTAATATGTGATATGTTTAAAAAAGGCAATCTTTTGGATATTATACAAAACGGAAATATGCAAAACTGTTCTATTGTTAGATAAAAAACTTAAGGAAACAAAAAATGAGAGTAGAAGAATTAACAGCGAAAGTTTTAAAAAATAATCCAAAAATGGATCGTTACCAATTGGCACTCGCAGTAGCAAAAAGATGTGATGAACTTTTAAATGGTGCAAAAAGTAAGTTAAATATTGATCCTAAAAAAATTAAAGCGGCAGATTTAGCTTTAATGGAACTTGCTGAAGGCCTTGTTGTAGTGAAAGGCTTTGTAGATATAGAAAAGTAATACTTTGAGTCTGAGTCAAGTAGATATTGAAATAGTCAAACATCTACACGATGTTGACTCGGCGACTTCTTATCTTTTTTCGCAAATTGCTCCAAGTGAACCTCTTAAAAATGCGTTAGAGTACTCTACAAAAGCGCATCAAAACCAACTTCGAAAAAGTGGACTTCCTTATATTATTCATCCTATTTTAGTAGCGAGTATTGTTGCTTCTATAACAAATGATGAATCCATGGCGATAGCCGCGCTTCTCCACGATATAGTCGAAGATACCCATGTAAACATAGATGAAATTAAAGAGCTTTTTGGTTTGGATGTTGCACATCTCGTTGAGGGTCTTACAAAAATTGATTCTATTAGGGATTCAGAGTTAATTTCATCTACTTCCAATGAACGATTGGTTATGTCGGCACTCTCATTTAGAAAAATGCTTTTAGCAAGTATCGATGATGTGAGGGTTTTAGTCGTAAAACTTTGTGATAGACTTCACAACATGCTTACTCTTGATGCTTTGTCAGAACAAAAACAAAAGCGTATAGCAGAAGAAACTCTTGTTGTTTACTCTCCAATTGCACATCGTTTAGGTATCTCTTTTTTGAAAAATTTATTAGAAGATTTAAGCTTTTCCTATCTTTTTAAAGAAGAAAAACACAATATTGATAACTATCTTGACACAAACTATCATGCTATTGAGATGAAACTTGATGAGTTTAAAGAGTCAATTAATAAACTTCTTATTCAAAATGGTTTTTGTGAGGATGATTTTGAGATAATCTCTCGTATAAAACACCGTTATTCTATATACATAAAAATGCAGAGAAAAGGTGTAGGGATAGAAGAGGTGCTAGACCTTCTAGCTGTGAGAATATTAGCCAAAGATCCTGTGAAGTGTTACACTATTTTAGGTCTTATTCATCTTCATTTTCAGCCATTTTCATCCAGATTTAAAGACTATATAGCAGTTCCTAAAGATAATGGTTACAGGACTATTCATACAACTGTTTTTTACAATACTGCTATTTTTGAAGTACAAATTAGAACTTATGATATGCACAAAACTGCAGAACTTGGAGTTGCCGCGCATTGGAAATATAAAAGTGGTGGAAATAATAACATTAAACTAGATTGGCTTCATAATTTAAGTTATCAAAATGAATCTGCTGAAGATTTTTATGATTTAATAAAAAATGATCTTTATACACAGCAAATTTCTGTTTTTTCTCCTACTGGAGAGGCTTTTACTCTTCCTCGTGGAGCGGTTGTTCTTGATTTTGCTTACGCTGTTCATACGCATGTGGGAAGTAATGCAAAATCCGCCCTTGTTAATAAAACAAAAGCATCCCTTTTGAGTGAACTTCATAATGGTGATATTGTTAAAATAGAAGTGAGCAATAATAATATTACAAGATGTAGTTGGATAGATGCTGTAAAAACATCTAAAGCAAAAACAAATATGCGATATCTTTGCAATGCTAGAGTAAGAAATATTGATTTACAATCAAGTGTAAATATTGTAGCAACAGCGATGAACTTAAAAGCATCAAGAGTTGAAGAGTGGTTTGATAAACATAACTGTGAAAAAAGAGCAGCTATTCCCACAGATATAGAGCATTTTCGCGATGTAATACAAAAATATACACAAGAGATAAGTCAAAATAATAGGTTCAAAGGCTTTTTATCAAGACATATGTTTAAATTAAAGCAATATAAATTTAAAGGTATAGAAATATATAGCACTCAAAATGTGAATGATGTTGTTTTTGATTACTGTTGTCATCCAAAAAATGGTGATCAAATTATCACTTTTTTAGAAAAAGGCAAAGCGCATGTCCATCATAAAATGTGTAAAAGTGCTGCAAAATATCTCAAAGAAAAAAAGCCTATGGTATTTGCTAGGTGGGAAAAACAAAATATTTATAACTACAATATGATTGTTTCTCTTCACAGCGGGATAGGTACTTTAGCAGATTTTTTAAATTTTTTAGTAAAATTAAAAATTGATATCAACCAAATAGAGTTAGGAAAAAATAAAAGTGAATCTACACGCTATTGTGAGATAGGATTTGAATCAAAAGAAGCCGATATTAATTCTTTGCGTATTAAAATCGAACAAAAAATAAAAATAATTCATCTTATTCGAACGGATGATGCGTATAAATAAAAATTAAATTAGGAAATATAAACATGTTGCAAGAAGCTTTAAGAGAGATACAAAGAGGTAGTGCTGAAATTATTGATAATGAAAGAATTGAAAAATTATTAAAAGCGTACTTGAGTGAGGGAAAAACATATACAGTAAAAGCTGGTTTTGATCCAACTGCACCTGATTTACACCTTGGACATACAGTACTTTTACAAAAATTGGCGACATTTCAAAAATATGGTGCAACAATACAGTTTTTAATCGGTGATTTTACTGCACAAATAGGTGACCCAACAGGAAAAAGTGCTACAAGAAAAACTTTAAGTGCTTTGCAAATTCAAGAGAACGCAAAAAGTTATAAAGAACAAGTTTTTAAAATTTTGGACCCAGAAAAAACAGAGGTTGTCTTTAACTCAGAGTGGATAAATGCTCTTGGTGCATCTGGAATGCTCTCACTTACTACAACTTATAATGTAGCTAGAATGCTTGAGAGAGATGATTTTGACAAACGATATAAAAGTGGAGTATCTATTTCTCTTAGTGAGTTTATTTATCCACTCCTTCAAGGGTATGACAGTGTTCATCTTAAAAGTGATATAGAGATAGGTGGAACGGATCAAAAGTTTAATCTTTTAATGGGCAGACATCTCCAAAGAGCGTATGAAATAGGTAAAGAGCAATCTGTTTTAATGATGCCTATTTTAGAAGGTCTTGATGGCGTACAAAAGATGAGTAAATCTCTCAACAATTACATCGGTGTAGCTGACATGCCAAATGATATGTTTGGCAAGATTTTAAGTATATCTGACGCACTCATGTGGAGATATTATGAACTTTTAAGTACAAAAAGTTTAACTGAAATTGAAGCTTTAAAAATTGGTGTTGCGGATGAGTCTCTTCATCCAAAAAAAGTGAAGGAGGATTTAGCATTAGAAATCACGACAAGATTTCACTCGGATGCGTTAGCTCGATCTGCACAAGCAGAGTTTGAAAAAGTACACTCTCAGAGTCAAATTCCAACTGAAATAGATGAGTTTAGTTGTGATGGTACTATTTGGATTGCAAAAGCATTAGTAGATTGTAACATCGAACCCTCAACTTCACAAGCTAGAAGAGATATTAAGCAAGGTGCTGTTAAAATAAATCAAGAAAAAGTATCTGATGAACAGTTGCAACTCTCAAGCGGTGAGTACATACTTCAAGTTGGAAAAAGAAAATTTGCAAAATTAAAGGTTAACTAATGAGTTTTGAGTCTTTAAAGATTGGTAAACATGTAATACAAAAGCCTATAGTTCAAGGTGGCATGGGGCTAGGCATCAGCTGGGATAAACTAGCTGGAACGGTTTCAAAAGAGGGTGGACTTGGTGTTATAAGTGCAGTTGGAACTGGTTATTATGAAAATAAAGTGCATGCTAAAAAACTTGTTGCCAATAGACCACTTGATGCTCTTAATTTTTATTCAACGGAAGGTTTTGCTGCAATTATAAAAAATGCAAGAAAGATTTGTGGTGACAAGCCACTTGCCGCAAATATTCTTTATGCGATTAACGATTATGGTCGTGTTGTAAAGGATGCTTGTGAAGCTGGTATAGACATCATTATAACAGGAGCAGGGCTTCCAACAAATATGCCAGAATTTACCGAAGGATATCCTGATGTAGCACTTGTGCCTATTGTTTCATCTGCAAAAGCACTCAAAATTATTTGTAAAAGATGGAAACAAAGATATAACAGACTCCCAGATGCAGTTGTACTCGAAGGTCCAAAAAGTGGTGGACATCAAGGTTTTACATACGAGCAGTGTGCAATGCCAGAAAACCAACTTGAAAATCTTGTAAGACCAGTTGTAGAAGAAGCAGCCCTTTGGGGAGATATCCCAGTTATCGCAGCTGGTGGGGTATGGGATAAAAATGACATTGAGCAGATGTTTGCTTTGGGTGCTAGAGGTGTTCAGATGGGTACGCGTTTTATTGGTACGCATGAGTGCGATGCACATGAGAATTTTAAAAATGTACTTATCAAGGCAAAAAAAGAGGACATTCAACTTATGGCTTCTCCAGTTGGATACCCAGCGCAGGGTATAAGAACGAATCTGACAGAACTAGTTGAAAAAAGAGAAGGTCCAGCAATTAAATGTATTTCAAACTGTGTTTCTCCATGTAATCGGGGAGAAGAAGCAAAAGAAGTTGGCTTTTGTATCGCTGATAGATTAAGTGATGCGTATGAGGGTAATCTTGAAACAGGGTTATTTTTCTCAGGTACAAATGGTTATAAACTTCAAGAAATTATTTCTGTAAAAGAGTTGATAAACAAATTAATGTTAGGTGAATAGTTAGCTAATGTTTCGTCTAGTTTTTTTGGTTTTTAGTTTTGCTATCTCTCTTCACGCTTTAAATGATAGTGAAATTTTAGACCGTGCTAACTCGTTAATGCAAACAAAAGACAAAAGTAATAATTTTCGTGCTTACAATGATTATAAAAATTTGTATGTTCGTGCTGTTATGGCTGATGATTCTAAACTCAAATTTTCTGCCTTAGAAGGTATCGTAAAAAGTGGAAATCTTTTACATATCGATGTGGCAACATACGAGGAAGAATTTTCGACATTAAAACCTCAAAAATCAGAAAATAAACCATATGGCGAAGCAAAGCCTACAACTAAACATAAAGAAGAAAAGAAAGTAGAAATTAAATCTTCAAATAAGTTGCAATCCGTTAAATTTAATAATGAAACTTTAGTTTTAGAATTTGATGGTGAACTTGGTTCAAAGCAGATAAATTACTCAACTCAATATGATACTAAAACGAAACAATTCAAATATATTTTAGATATTTCAAGTGCAATGCTTACAAAATCACAAACACTAAGAAAAATGGGCATAGAAAAAATTACCCTTGTGCAGTTTAGCGGAGATGCGCTCAGACTCACAATACAAAACAGCAGTAAACTCACTGTAAACTTTAAAAATGAATCAAATCAACTTATGATTGATATGTTTGCTGAGGGCAAAGAAGCTAAAAATAAAAAAGAAAATGTTTCCTCATCAGCAGAAATAGCTTCAACGCCGAGTCGTTTAGATAGAAATAAAATTATTGTAATAGATGCTGGACATGGCGGCACTGACCCAGGAGCAATAGGACATAAAGAGTATAAAGAAAAAAATATTGTATTGCAAGTTGCAAAAGAATTAAAAAGTATTTTGAAATCTCGTGGGTATAAAGTTCAGATGACAAGAGATAGTGATGTTTTTGTGAAACTAAGTAAGCGGACTGAATTTGCTAATCAAAAACATGCAGATTTATTTGTCTCTATCCATGCAAATGCTGTTGATAAAAAAGGTGCAAACAGGGTAAATGGAATAGAATCTTACTTCTTATCTACATCTCGTTCGGATAGAGCTAAAAAAGTAGCATCACAAGAAAACTCTGCGGATATGAGTGACATGAATTTTTATGGTAAAGAGAGCTTTTTAAATACGATAAACAGTCACAATATAATAGCATCCAATAAGTTAGCGATAGATTTACAAAGAGGAATGCTAAGCTCACTCAAAAAGAAATATAGCGATGTTGTTGATAGTGGGGTAAAAGAAGGTCCATTTTGGGTTTTAGTCGGTGCACAAATGCCATCCGTTTTAGTAGAAGTAGGTTTTATATCGCACCCAACAGAAGGTGCGAGACTTGTTGGTTCAGACTATCAAAAGCGATTAGCTCTTGGAATGGCGGATGGAATAGAGAGTTATTTTGTAAATAACTAGTTCCACATGCCGAATAATTTTTGGCACTTTTATTGAACTATATTATTTCCACATGCCAACATCTTTCATAATCGATTAGATATGTTACAATCATGCAAAATCGTTTAATCCTTTGGTAAATAAAACGAAACAGCCAGAGGAAGAACCTTACAATGTGTCAACGGCGGAGTTAAATTCGGCAGATTTTGTAAGAAATATTACGAATTGTAACCTTAAGCGACGAGGGTTTAGTTTACTCCTTTTATTGATTTTTTTGCTTTAAACTTATATAAGTCTGAATCGACCATTCCTTCCT
>JAPLGP010000001.1 GCA_026390075.1 Campylobacterales bacterium | reverse complement strand
TTTTTGAAGCCATAGAAGCAAAATCCATCCAACCGACACAAGGCATCTTTTATGATGGAGAGGTTTACGATGCGTATCTCTTCGTCTCAAACCTTATCAAAAGTGCCAAAAAAAGCATAGTGCTGATAGACAACTACCTCGATGAAAGCGTTTTGACCATGCTCTTAAAAAGAGAAAAAAATGTAACCGCCACCCTCTACACCAAAAACATCACCGCACAGTTAGAACTAGACATCAAAAAGCACAACACCCAATACCCAAAAATTACCCTCAAAAAGTTCGACGCCTCACACGACAGATTTCTCATCATCGACGCCAAAGAACTCTACCACATAGGGGCTAGTCTAAAAGATTTAGGCAAAAAATGGTTCGCTTTTTCTAAGTTTGAGATGGAGAGTTTTGATATTTTGAAGAGGTTGGAGAATAATTAAATATTTTATAATGTTGAACAAAAATTATAATGTAAAAGAGAAATAAGAAAGAATCTTTTTCTTAAGTATTATTTAGAGATAATAAAATTTAACGCTTCAAAGCATATAAATATTATAAAGAGAGAAAAATGTCGATCAAATTATTTAGCATTGTTTTTATATCACTACTGTTTTTATCTGGATGTGCACCTGAACCATCTACACCAGTCGACTTTGTCTATATTATGAATAATAAAGAAGTTCGAGAGTTTGTAGAAAACAAAAATAACAAAAATTACACAATTGGATTAAATAAACATTGCAATGTTGGGGAAGAAATAATTCTTTTTGAGATATATAACAAAAAAATTAAAGAAAAAACATCAGATGTAAAATATAAAGCTTTGATTGATAGTATAAATATTAAAAAAGATTTAGTATATGAAGTAAGAGGAAAGTCAAAATCGAACAATTCACATTTATTTTTATTTTCACATCAAGAAAACAGTATGTTTAGATTTTTAAAAATTAATGTTGATGGCACTTTAGCTTCTAATCATTTATATGATTGGGATGGTCGAATATGTATGAATAATTACATCAACACATCAAATCAAAAAATATTTGAAAGAATTGATGAACATGTAGAGAGAGAAGAAATTTTTCTAAAAGGCTCTTATAGTTATTCTATTATTTATACGGGAAAAGATAGTAACAGTATTAAATTACAATACCGTGAGTATAAAGATGATATGGCACGAATAGCGTTTTATCAAGATTTAACTTATGACCTAAAAGAAAGTAAAATCATCAGATTTAAAAAATTTAAGATTGAGATTTTAAAAGCTGATAATGAAGGCATAGAGTATAAAGTTTTGGAAGATTAATTTTTCTTTTGTTGGCAAAACATAAAACTTAAAATATGCCTATTTATCAGTCTCTGAATAAATCGAACGAAAAAAGAATTAACCTCTCTCTCTGAAACAATCAAAATTTTTAATTTAGATTGCTGAAAGCTAACTTGTTGGCTTTCAGCCAAATCCACATGCCGAACAAATCCACATGCCGAACAAATCCACATGCCGAACAAATCCACATGCCGAACAAATCCACAT
>JAPLGP010000003.1 GCA_026390075.1 Campylobacterales bacterium | reverse complement strand
AGGAAGGAATGGTCGATTCAGACTTATATAAGTTTAAAGCAAAAAAATCAATAAAAGGAGTAAACTAAACCCTCGTCGCTTAAGGTTACAATTCGTAATATTTCTTACAAAATCTGCCGAATTTAACTCCGCCGTTGACAGCAATTAACACAGGATGAATTTGCAAGGCTTCTCAATATTAGCGTAAATACCCTACGAAACTGGGAGCAATCACGCCGCAAACCTGAAGGACCTGCTCGAGTATTACTCGGAATAGCTGCAACGCACCCTGAAGTTTTCGCTCACTAAAGATTACTATTTTATAAAAACTTTCCACATGCCAACACAAGAAGAACAACTCTCGTCATTGGAGGTACGAAGCAATCTAAAACCCACATGCCAACCCCCCCCCCTCGTTTGTGTAAATCCTACACATAAAATAATCACTTAATCATATTTCTAAGAAAACAAAAACTATAAAATGCATTACAATAGCAATTATTGCCATTTAGCAACGACGAAAAAGGATTTAAAATGTATGCCCATAAAATGATTATCGGTGAAAACTCAAATTTTGCCGTAGAGTATAATCTTCCTAAGCAATTTCGCGGTCTTCCTCTGGAAATCATTATTTTGCCGATGAATTCAGAAAAAATTCCTATCAACCGAAATATTGATGAAATCATTGCTCTTGCAGCATTTAATGATGCACACTCATTTCACATATCTCCAAAAATCGATATTGCATCCATAGCTGATGATGTGAATTTATGATTTATTTTGATACCGATGTGTTGGTACATTTTGTCGTTACGCAGGATGATGTAAAACCTTAAAAGTAATCAGCAATTTTCCAATGCTTTTTATATGCGATAAGTGCTAAAACACCAGATATTATAAATCCTATACTATATATCAAAATACCAATACTACTCATTTCTTAAATCCTTAATCAATATTTCTAACTTATTTAATTTCAAATATGCTAATACAATCCCAAATGATAAAAAAAGGAATGGTAAAAGTAATATCAAACCAACAACGGAAGCTTTATCAAATATAGATAAACCAAAACCACCGATAGCACCACTCACAATATTAACTTGTTCTGATACAGCCTCATAGCTTTTTTTAAACTCTCTGTTTTGCATCTGTTCATCAAAATATTTTTGTGCGTTAGTCATTATAGTTAGCTTTGATAGATTTAATAATCTCAGAGATTTCAACTTTTTCTTTTATTAAAATATCAGATTGGTTACTTTTTGAGAAAAGCCTTAAAAGGTAAATATTATTGTTAAAAGCGTAGTAATAATAAACCCTATAACCTCCACTTTTACCTTTATCTGCTCTTGAAAGTCTGATTTTTCTTTTTTGCTTCTTTATAGTCTTTTTTAAACTTATCTAAAAAAGCAAATGTATATCCAAGCATTCAAATCTTCAATGAGACTTTTTTTATCTTTGTAAAATTTAAGATTCTTATTTGTTATATCATCTAGTGATTTTTGATGAAGTTTATCATTGTTTAACTCTCTAATAATCGTGAGTAAATCTAAATTTACAGCACTCTCCAAAAAACTTTTAATTGCATCAGGTGTTTTAAAATACTGTTCTATCGGTTGATTATTTATAGCAACTTGCAACATTCATTCTCCTCTTTTTTAAAACCAATCCACTATCTTCCAATGTTTTTTGTATGCAAAATATCCAACAAAAAGAGCTACACCAAACGCGATTGGAACCAAAGATATTGCTAATTCATTCATCATGACTTAACTCCTTTATTTTATTTTTAAGACTTGATAGCTCTTGATAATTGATAACTATTCCTATTGCCATCATTACGAATACTAGCAATAGTAAAAAACCCAATATATATAACTCATCCCTGAGAAAAATGATAGCATACGAACCTGCACCAGCCGCCGTTGCCAAAAGAGGAATCATTTTTTTATGTACTATATCTGCTTCTTTAGCAATAATATCAGCTGTATCTTTTCGTTCTTGTAATGTCATGCTAAGATTATATCAAAATATAAAAAAACTACCAACAACTTCCACATGCCAACACAAGAAAAACAAACCCACTGTCATTGCGAGGAATAAAGCAATCTCGAGTTTAAGGGATATTCTTTATGTAAAAACTGCTTTTACGCAATAGATTGCTTCACTTTGTTCGCAATGACGATATCACGGTCATGTGCCGAGGAGGAACGACGAAGCAATCTTATGTTAAGTAAGAACTCTATTATTTCCACATGCCGTGGCATGTGCAAATGAGACTATTATTTTTCACAAGACTCTCTCAAAAGCTCTGCACATCGCTCAGGTTCTACTGGATTTATCATGCTTCCACTTGAGAGTTCAAAGCCTCCATGTCTATATATTCTAGGCATTATACGAATCTCAAATCTATACGGCACATCAAAAGATTTTCGAATAGGGGCAATAGAAATGCTGATGTTAAAATCAAAATTTCCAAGTTGCATTTCTATCATCGTGAAAAGCTCTTGTAAAAGTTTTGAGAGCTCTTCTAGCTTTATATCTTCGATTTTATCAAGCTCTGCATTGATGGAACTGCTCGTAATCATTACTTCAAACGGATATTCACTTGCAAATGGACAAAAAGCGATAAAAGAGTCTGTTTCTCTGACAACTCGTCTGCCATCCACTCGTTCTTCTTCTATGATATCATCCATAAGTATGCGTCCACTGCTCATATAGTGGCTGTGTATCCTCTCATATTTTCTCTCTATGTTTCTAGGAATTACAGGAAGCCCTATAAGCTGTGTATGAGGATGTGACTGTGATGCACCGCCGGAGGCTCCATTATTTTTAAAAACAGATATATGTGTTACTCGTATATCTTTTTTTAAATCTGTAACCCTCGCTTGAATTGTTTTGAGCCAATAAAAATAGGTTGTTTGCGACCATTCGCTCATTGTTTTAAAATGTTTTGGCATATCGATAATAATCTCATGCGCACCAAAGCCATCCCATATTTTATTTGCACCCTCGTGTTTTAAGATGTAGGGTGCTTCAATTTGTACTGCTTTAAAAAGATTTGGAACGACGCGTGTATGCCATCCTTTTTCATCTTTAAAACTTCCATTTTCACGAATTGCATAGATTTCAGAGGGGGTCATCGCTTCATTTCCCTCACAAAAAGGACATGAAGCATCTTTCTCATCCTCTTTACTCCACGCCATATAATCAGGGCGATGAAGACGCTCAGGAGCGATAATTACATAACTGTCTTCGAGTCGGTTATAACGGATTTCAGACATCACTTACCTCTAGCGAACCTTCAAAAGAGAAGTTTTTTGAAAATGGCAAAACAAAAGCTATACTTAAAGATTGAATTGTTAAATCATACCCTTGTTCGCTTTGTGAGACTGTTTTTAGTGGATAGTATAAAATATCAACTTCCCGCTCAAGAGTAAGAGTGATTTTTTTTCTCAAATATCCATCCTCAATTTCCACTAATTTTACGCTCTCTTTTTTACCACCAACACTCACGCTTGAACCGTTAATTGTGACTTTACTATACTCTGCAAAATGAAAATTCAACTCTAAAAAGTAGTTAAAAAAATAGTCAAAATCTGTTTTAAAATCAATTGCAAAATGAAATCCACATGCCAAAGATGTATAACTTTTTTTAAGAGTTGCTAAATGTTTTTGTGGAAGATATATTCCGCCTTCTCTAAAAAAGCTAATCGTATCGTCTTTTATGGCATGTGTAAACAGCTGATTTACAAAATCTCCATACTCTCTAAAAGCACAATGTCGGAAACTCTCAAGTGTTATAGATTTATCGCTGATATGGTCAATAAAAGAGTTTTTCAGATACCAATCATACACCAAAGCATCCTTAATCTCTTCATCAATGCGGTGTGCAATGTTGTGAATGGTATCAATTCCATCTTGTGTTTCACTCTTTTTCAGATCTTCTGGCTCAGAAGCAAGGAAGAGCATTTTTTCATGATACGCCTCTTTTCTTCTTGTAAGCGTATTTTGCCAATTAAAACAATCCTTCTTACTATGAAACTCGATGAGTTGCCCACCGACTTTGGAATCAAATCGGAAAATATATTTTGGCGAAACAGCTTTGACTCTTACATAACCGTCCATTTCGCTCTCATCGATGCTTATAAGCGTTGTATCGCCATATCTTTTATTCTCACAGGCGATGAGATAACTATAGGCGTTGTCACGAAGATTTGGAAGATAAAGACCTCCAAAAACTCCATGCCAAAGGGCATCATTTGTTTGAAGTTTATAAAGATTTTCATCAAACTCTTTATCGTTTATCTCTTCTCTTATCTTTGAGAGTTCCAACATTCGCTTATGGATACGATTACTCTCTTCATACTTCACAAAAAAGTTTTTCCACATGCCGCCTTTGAGAAATTTCACTCCACCTTTGTTGTATCGTTCTTCACCCATCTCATTTTTAAAAGCTTCAAGTTTTAGGGCATCCTCAGCTCTAAGACTCCATTCTCCCATCTCGTAATAAGAGACATTTGGCAAATAGGCGATGCCTCTTGATTTGTGTTTTTGAAGATATTCGCCATAATGTTCACAGACAATTTCTTCATCTTTAAGTACCGCATTGATAAATTTTTCAAGCCAACCTTTTTCATACACCCAACTATATGTCCCAGGCCACATGCCAAACTTTTCTGCATCATCAAAGATAATGGCAGCAGAATTATTTTCTCTATTATATGATTTTATGCTCTCTAGGGCACTTGCAACACTTATAAACGGAAGAGCGTAACGCAGTTTTTTACTGATTGGAAAAACAGCTAAACTTTTTCCACCCTCTTCTGT